>CAZGFY010000005.1:0-96303 GCA_964525015.1 uncultured Oscillospiraceae bacterium | reverse complement strand
TTTTTGCATAAAAAAACGACCTGCGATAGAGGTACAATTAATATAACATAAAATGAGGGTTAAGTCAATACTAAAACACATTCTTTTATGGTAAAAAATGTGAATATATAATTAATGTTATGTAAAGAGTGAATTCACTTGACTTTTATTTGAATATTATACTATTATTATAAGTATAATTTATATTATATTATATTGCGATAATATAAATCGAAGTTTTCCTTGCGTGCTTGATGGATTGCACGCAGTTTGATAAATCAAACACTGAAAACTAAAATAACGAAGATTATTAATATTGTTAAATTAATAGCTTATTATTATTTGCGAATTTACAATAAGCTTAAAAAAATATATATTCTAGGAGGGCTGTATGGCTAAAATTAAAGTTTGCGTTTTATTTGGTGGGGTTTCAAATGAGCATGATGTTAGTTTAATGAGCGCAAAAAGTGTTGTGGATAATATACCAAAAGATAAATACGATGTTGTAAAAGTTGGGATAACTAAAAAGGGTAGATGGCTGTTTTTTCCAGGAGTTAGCGATGAAATTTTAAATAACTCTTGGCATGAACACCCTGATTGCGTTCCTTGTATGATTAGCCCAGATGCTGCAACTAAGGGGCTTATAAAAATGGAAGGTAAAGAGATTATTATTGAAAAAATCGATGTTATTCTTCCAGTTTTACACGGAAAAAATGGCGAAGATGGCACAATTCAAGGTTTACTAGAGCTTTCTGGAATTCCTTATTGTGGGTGCGAAGTGCTTTCTAGCAGTGTTTGTATGGATAAAGTGTTCACAAATAAAATTTTAGATTGGCATAATATTAAAAGGGCAAAATGGGATTTTATGCACGATTATGAAAAAGAAAATCTTGAAGAGATAGAAAAAAGATTAGAAAAAACTTTAAAATATCCTATATTTGTAAAGCCGTCTAAATCAGGCTCTTCTGTTGGAATTAGTAAAGCAAATAATAAGGAAGAACTGCATCAAGCAATTAATATAGCACTAGCTCACGATGACAAGGTTATTTTTGAAGAATTTGTAAAAGGGCACGAAGTTGAATGTGCTGTTTTTGGTAATCGTCCTGATTTATATGTTAGTGAAGTTGGTGAAATAGGGGCAAGTTGCGAGTTTTATGATTATGAAGATAAATACATATTAGGTAATTCAAAAAGCTATATCCCAGCTTTAATAGATGAAAAAACAAGGGATGAAATTAGAGAAATAGCAAAACTAGCATTTACAGCACTTGATTGTAAAGGACTATCAAGAGTTGATTTCTTTGTTGATGAAAAGGGCGAAATTCTATTAAATGAAGTGAACACTTTGCCAGGGTTTACTAATATCAGTATGTATCCTAAAATGATGATGCACAATGAAAATATGAGCTATTCCCAGCTTGTTGATGGGATAATTCAGCTTGCATTAAAATAAATCTAATTTAAGCTTAAATTAGAAAGGAATGGTTTTAATAATGCAAAATAAGGCAATTGGTGTTTTTGATTCTGGCGTTGGCGGGCTAACCTGCGTTAAAGAGCTTTTAGAAATTTTAGAAAATGAAGATATAGTTTATCTTGGTGATACTAAAAGAATGCCATACGGAGTTAACACGAAAAAAACTATAATTAAATACACAATAAATGATATTGACTTTTTAAACGCAAAAGATGTTAAAATAATTGCAGCGGCTTGTGGGACTATTTCTTCAAATGTTAATGAAAATGAGATTGAAAATTTAAAAACTATATATATAGATTTAATAAACCCAACAGTAAAAAAAGCAATTAGTTTGACTAAAAAGAAAAAAATAGCTATAATAGCAACTAACTCAACGGTGAACTCTAAGGTTTTTGATAATAGGATAAAGGATATTGATAGTAAAATAGAAGTTTTATCAGTAGCCTGCCCAGACTTTGTAACCCTTATTGAAAAAGGGCATATAAATGATGATATTATAAATAAAAAAGCAAATGAATACTTACAAAAGGTTAAAGAGTTTTCGCCTGATGTATTGATTTTAGGTTGCACACATTTTCCTATTATAAAAGAAACGATAAGCAAAATTTTAGGAGATGAAATTAGCCTTGTTAATTCGGGACAGGAGCTCGCAAAAGAGATTAAAAATATTTTAAAGGAAAAAAATCTTTTAAAAATGGATAATGAAAAAGGAAATGCAGAATTTTTTGCAACATCTAAAACAGAAGCTTTTGATAATGTATCAAAAATTTTCTTAGGTGAAAAAAGCAGAAAATCAAGCCTTGCAATTTTAAAAAGCAGGGATTTTTAGATAGGGATGAATGGTAAATGAAAGAAAATGCATTAATTAATATTAAAAGTAAAATCACTACGGGTGGCGAAGAAGATATTGTTGATTTAATAACCACAGGTAGTTTTTTTGAAAAAAACGGAAAGTACTATATAGTGTATAAAGAAAGCAAGGCAACTGGCTTTGAAGGCTACACAACAACTATGAAAGCGTGGGAAGACGGCGTTTCGATAACTCGCTTTGGAGAAAAACCGTCAACCTTAGTTATCGAGGAAGGCTCAACTAATCTTTGCAATTATCCAACTCAGTTTGGAAGCATTATTTTAGATATTAATGGAATTGAAGTTGATAATCAATTAAATAATTCTGGTGGTGATTTAGAATTTGAGTATTCTTTAAACACGAATGGAATGCTGGTTAGTGAAAATATTATAACAGTGAATGTTAAAGAGATATAAGTTTTATGTGATACAAATAAAGCATAAAACTAAAAGAGAGGAATGGTTAAATATAATGGATTTTAAATATTTTAACGGGCAGGAAAATGCCAAAAATCAAATTAAAGAGATGATTAATTCTGCAATTAATAAAGCTCTTGAAAATAATGAGCTTACAAAGGCGAGTGAAGTAAAAGATTTTATAGTAGAGGTGCCTGCTGATTTATCTTTTGGAGATTTTTCAAGCAATGCAGCTATGGTTAATTCAAAAAGTTTTTCGAATAATCCAAGAGCAGTGGCAACAGCTATTTTAAATAATTTAGATTTTGAAAACACATATTTTGAATCAGCTACTATTGCAGGTCCTGGATTTTTAAATTTTAAATTAGATAATAAATACTTCATCGATGTTTTAAAAGCAGTTTTAAATCAAAAAGAAAACTATGGCAAAACTAATTTTGGAGAAAATCAAAGATACAATGTTGAATTTATTTCAGCAAACCCAACAGGCCCTATGCATTTAGGAAATGCAAGAGGGGGTGCGTTAGGAGATATTTTAGCTGAATGTTTAACTTGGGCAGGATATGATGTTACAAGAGAATTTTTAGTTAATGATGCTGGTAATCAAATTGAAAAATTTGGAGATAGCCTTGAAGCAAGATATATGCAAATTTTTGATGAAAGCTATCCTTTTGATGAAAAGTTTTATCAAGGTGCAGATATAATTCAAAGTGCAAAAGAATTTTATGAACTTCACGGTGATAAATTTAATAATGAAGATAGGCAAGCGAGGAAAAAAGCTATCACTGAATATGCGCTTCCAAAAAATATACAGGCAATGAAAGACCACGTTGCAAAATATAACATCGAGTATGATTTATGGTTTTCAGAAAAAGAAATGCTTGAAAGAGGCGATGTTAAAAAAGCGATTGATAAATTAACTGAAAATGGCTACACCTATGAAAGCGAAGGCGCTCTATGGTATAAAGGAACGGCTCTTGGCGAAGAAAAAGACGAGGTGCTAGTTCGCCAAAATGGTATATCAACTTACTTTGCATCAGATATTGCTTATCATTATGATAAATTAAAAACTCGTGGATTTGATAAGGCTATTAATGTTTGGGGCGCAGACCATCACGGGCACGTTTCAAGGATGAAAACAGCGATAACAGCACTAGGGCTTGATGGAAATAAACTAGACGTTGTATTAATGCAGTTAGTTAAATTAATAGGAGATGAAAAAGACGAAAATGGAAACACTGTTTTAGATGAAAAAGGAAACCCTAAAAAAGTTGAAATTCGTATGTCAAAAAGGACAGGTAAAAGCATAACTCTTGCTGATTTACTTGATGAAGTGCCAATTGATGCAGCTAGATTTTTCTTTAATCTAAGAGAGCCAAACACCCAGTTTTTATTTGATTTAGATTTAGCAAGAGAAGAATCAAGTGATAACCCAGTGTACTATGTTCAATATGCAAACGCTAGGATTTCCAGTATTTTAAGGCAGTTAAAAGAGCAAGGGCTTGATAGCGATAATATAATGGATGCTGATTTATCACTACTAACTCAGCCAGAAGAAATTGAATTAATAAGAATTTTATCATATATGCCAAGCGAAATTATTTCAGCAGCAAAAAGCTACGATTCTTCAAAAATAACAAAATATTCAGTTACCGTTGGAGCAGCTTTTCATAAATTTTATAACGCTTGCAGAGTTAAAACTGATGATGAAAATCTATCAAAAGCAAGATTAATGCTATGTATTGCAGTAAAACACGTTATTAAAAACTGCCTAGCAATTATGAAAATTTCAGCACCAGAAAAAATGTAGAAATAAAAAAATAAAAAGAAGATTTTCACTGGAAAATCTTCTTTTTATATTATATAAAATTAATTAAAACTTATAATTCATAATCCTCATTTGGATATTTCTTTGAAACAAATTGATATAAAATAAAGTGAGAAAAGGCTGTTATTCCCCAAGTTATTGGGTAAGACCAGTAAACTGACTCTAGCGTTCCAAACATAGGGAAAACTGTTGCAACCCAGATGATTCTAAATAAGCAAACACCGATAAGAGAAATAATCGTTGGCGGAAGGGAAGAGCCCATTCCACGAAGCTGGCCAACCATTAAATCCATAAATCCACACAACACATAAAAGCTAGACATTAATCGAAGTCGCATAACACCAACTTCAATAACAGCCGGGTCGCTACTATAAAATCCAACTAAGATTTCAGCGAAGAAATAAAAGAATGCACCACATATAATTCCGCACAGTACAACAATTCCAGCTCCGTAGTATAATCCACTTTTAGCACGTTTGTATTTCTTTGCGCCGATGTTTTGCCCAGAAGAAGTTAGGGCGGATTGGCTAATGCAGTTCATAATAGTGTATAAAAATCCACCAACATTTGCCCCTGCAACATTTCCAGCGATAACAGTTGAGCCAAAAGAGTTTACAGCTGATTGAATAGTGGCATTTGATAGTGAGAATAAAGAGCCTTGAATGCCAGCTGGCAGCCCAATTGAAATGATTTTATTAAAATGTTCTTTATGTATTTTAATTCTTTTAATATCAAGCTTTAACTCGCTATCTCCTTTGATAAAACAGCGAATAACTAAAAATGATGAAACAGCTTGTGAAGCGATAGTTGCTAGTGCAACGCCTGCAACACTGATTTTTAGTACAATTACAAAAAATAGATTTAGTCCGATGTTAATAATTCCTGAAAAAGCGAGAATTCTAAGAGGTCTTTTAGTGTCCCCAATAGCACGTAGCATTGCAGCTCCAAAATTATAAACAAGGTTAAATGGCATTCCTAAAAAGAAGATTCTCATATATAAAGTTGCCCCATCGATAACATCGGGTGGACTTTGCATTATTTCTAAAAGGGTTCGGGATAATGTAAAACCAAGAACTCCAGCTATAAGTGAGCCCCAAAGTGCAGCAGCAATAGCTGTGTGAACAGTTTTATCAATATTTTCAGTGTCTTTTGCGCCAAAATATCTAGAAATCGTTACACCAGCACCAACTGAAAGCCCAGTAAACATATTAACAATTAAGTTTGATATAGCTCCAGTGGAGCCTACTGCCGAAAGTGCTTCTGGCCCTGCAAATTGTCCTACTACTATCATATCAGCAGCGTGATAAAATAGCTGTAATAAATTAGTTATAATCAAAGGGATAGAAAATGCTAGCATTTTAGGGAAAAGTGAGCCGTGCGTCATATCAATGCTATGCTTAGTTCGAGCAGACATAAAAAACTCCGTTTCTGTAAAAAAAAATTACTGATAAAGTATGATAAAAAATCATACCATTTTTAGGCATATAGGGTATTATACTGCTAGAGTTTAGAAAAGTCAAATAAAAGATAGAAGGAAATTAATACTGTTGATTTTGAAAAAATTCAATGTTATAATTAAATACATTAGTCTTTTAAAAGGGGGGATTTTATGAATTATAAAGCGAATAAAAAATTTTTAGTGATGGCACTTAGTTTTTGTTTTATTTTTATTCTAGTGTTCACCTTGGTTTTAAGGCAAGATATGCGAAAATTAGAAAACATAAGTATAAATCAATACGATATCTCAACTCCAGAGAATTTTGATTATAATATAAATATTCAAGAAAACGATGAAGCAATAATCATTTCAGGATATATGATTATGCTAAATGAGGTGCCAGAATATATAGAAAATTATCTTGTTTTTTATAATAAAGATACAGACACATATCTAAAAGTTCCCACTTCTTTAGATATGACAGTTGATATTGATTTGCCAGATGATGAGGGTGGATATATATTTGGCAAATTTACTTCGCTTATTTTAAAAGAGGACTTAGATTTAAATATTGAAGAGTATAATATTGGATTTTTATATTTATCAGATGGATATAATAATCTTATTTTAACTAATCAAGCTGTGAGATAGAATTATAAAGAAAGGACTAATGGGTATGACAAAAAACAATTTAAATAAACTTTTATATTTAATATTTTTTATATTTGTGGCAACTTTTAGTTTTTTTCTTCACACAAACTTTGGAGATGATGCCCACTATACTACTATCTTGCAAAATGAAAGTTTAATTGAGTTTACACTAAGACATTATAACACTTGGTCGGCTAGGAGTTTGGTTGAGGCAATAACTGTTTTGGTTGGGAGTAGTAATATATTGATTTTTAAAATTATAAACACTATAACTATTTATTTTCTAGGTGTTTTTATTTTAAAATTAGCTGATATTAAAGATAATCCAGCATTAATTATGATAGGATTAATTTCTGTTTTTTCATACACTTGGATTGATTTATACAGTGCCGGCTGGCTAACAACTTTAACAATAATGTTTTGGCCATTAGCTATTGGGATAATTTGCTTAACTCCGATTGTACAAGAGCTTTTTTACCAAAAGCCAATATCGAAAAAAGAATATATTTTATCCTCGCTTGGAATGATATATGCAGCTAACCTTGAAACAGTTTCGGCTTTTTTACTTATAGTTTATCTTGCTTTTATGGGGTATAGCCTTTTTAATAAAATTAAAATATCTACTAGCCTATACACTCATATTGGAATAATAATTGCCAATTTAAGCTACATTCTTCTGTCGCCAGGGAATAAGGCACGAGTTGAAATTACAATTAGTGGGTTTTATCTTGATTTTAATATGAATTCTTTTTTTGAGAATGTGTATAATGGAGTTTATCGCTCATTACAGTCAATTTTTTTAGATTTAAATATATTTCTTGTTCTTCTAGCTTTTGCAATTTTTATATCTATTGTAACAAAATATAAAAAAGGATTAGAAAGAATTATATACACATTCTTTTCAGGAGTGCTTTTAGTAATGGTGATTTTATTAAATCACGCATTTTATAAAAGAGAGATCATAGATTTATTTGAAAATAATGCTGGCTTAAATGTTAGCAATATGAATTCATTAATCCCCTACATACTTTTTACTTTTCTTTGCCTTTTAGCACTTTTACTTATTTTAGGAATATACGTAGCACTTGGGCATAATAAAAAATCCTTTTTAGCCATAACTATATTTTTAGCTGGATTTGCAAGCGCTGTATCCCTTGGATTAACTCCGAGTATTGCAGTTTCGGGCTCAAGGGCATATGTTGTTTTTGAATATAGTATAATAATATGTTTTGCGATTATTGTTAGTGATATATACACTAAAGTGAGTGCTAGTGTGAAAAAACTAGTTTGTATTGTGAGTTTTTTAGCACTTTATTATTCAAGTTATATATTAATAGAAGGGTTTTTATATCCACCATATGTTTAAAAAAATAAAGACGATTTTCAAAGGAAAATCGTCTTTATTTTTATATTTTAATAATATTATTTTGGAAGTTCTGAAAAAGGAATGGGTTTTGCAAAAAGATATCCTTGGGAATAGCTCACATTATATTCTTCTAAAATCTTTTGGATTTCTTCATTTTCAACAAACTCTGCAACAGTTTTTGCTCCAACGAGCTCTGCCATAAATAATATTGAACGAAGAATAATAAGATTTTCATCTTTAGCAGCTACATCTTTTATAATAGTACCATCTATTTTTATAAATTCAGGAGAAAGAGCTATAATAGCTGTATATGTAGCATAGCCTGAACCAAAGTCGTCAGCTGATATTTGGCAGCCATATTCTCTAACTTCTTGAATAAAATCAAATAATTTTCCATCTTGATAATTTTCTGTTTCAACAAACTCAATAACTAATCTTTTTCCATGAGGATAATCTTTTAGCTTTTGAATAAACCATTTTTTAAAATCATCACTCTCAATATCATACGCTGAGATATTAATAGAAAGAGTTTCTTTTCTGTTTTTAAAATCATTTAAAGCATTTTCAATCATCATTTTACTTAAACGATTATATAATTTATATTTTTTTGCAACTTCTAAAAATTTAAAAGGAGAAAAAACCTGTCCATCAGAACCGATAAATCTCATTAAAGCTTCATATTTATCTATTTGTCCAGTTTTATTATTGCGAATTCCTTGGTAGTATGGCACAATTCGATTTTCATCCATTGAAAAATTAAGAAAATCTAAAGCTTTAGCATCTTCACGAATCCCAGCTAAAACATCAAATTCATCAGGTGCAATAATAAAATTTTCAATAGTAGTGCCTTTTGATTTATACATTGCATGAAGAGCTCTTTCAATAAGCCTATCTTCCTGTAAAACAACCACAAACCTAGAAACACCACTTATTTCAACAGCGTCTGAAGAGGCTGATTCAAACATTACATAAAACTGCTTCATAATAGCTAAGAAGTCTTCTTTTGCAATATTATCTGATGCAGCTAAAACGAATTTTTTGTAATTAAAGCTATATAGATGAATTATATCTCCAAAACCCATTTGATTTAATCCTAGCTGAACATTCGCTAAAACATCTTTAACGCCATGGTAATAAACATCTTCTCCATAAGCAGCAATAGACAAATCAGCATTAACAACTTCGGTCATACAAAGTTTATTAAATCCTTTTTTTTCTATATCTTCTTTTAGTTTTAATGCATTATAAGCTTGCACATACGGATCTGTATAAATATCGTGTTTAAACATTTTTATCATTTACCTTCTTTATTTTTATCAATAAATATTTTAATTAAAAGTATAAAATATAAATATAATCAGGGGCACTATCCTAGTTAAAATTATACATTACATATAATAATGGGATATTAATAAACAGTAAACCCACTGTTATATTTGTGTTAATTCAAGTACAAATGTGGTTAATATTAAAAAAACGGTTAAATGGCTAGTATATTAATTTAGTATATTGGATTTTTTAATATCCATCTACCAAAATTATCTTTTATAAATAAATCTCTATTGTAGAATTTGTCCATTATCGTCCAAAATTCGCTTTCTGTGTAGCCACAGAATTCGCAAAAATCTCTAACGCATAATGGGTCTAGTGCGTGGTCTTTTTCTTTTATAACAGCCACTCCCTCTTCTCTTGTCATAAGTCCGTATCTAACATATCTTGAAGTGTAGTCAGTTGCTGCTGCGTGTCCGTATTTTGGGTATTTTAGCCAAGAGTGAACAAGGTAGGCTCTTGAATCTATTTGATCAAAATTTTCAGCGTGGTGAGTTCTATCCCATTCATGAGTTAAATCTCTAAATCCTTTAGATTTTGCAAGTTGATAGTTTTTAAAGCTGTTCCAAGGTAAAAAGTAGCTTAGATACATAGGGTCTAGTCTGTCTAAATCTTCTTTCTTTGGAGCTTTAGTTAAAGAAAGGGCAGTTTTATCTATTCCATATGAAAGCAGTTTTTCTTCGCTCATTCCAGATGCAACGCCGTTTTCAATTTGGCTTTTTGCTGAATAAGTTTCCTCATCATCACTACCACCGTATTCGTAGCTAACATTTTCTCCGTAAACTAGGAGCATAGTATTGAATTTTAAAGCCATATGAAGTGGGAAAGTGTAGATTTGTCTATCGATATACCAAGTTGGCTTGCCTTCCTCTTCAAATAAGGCTCTCATTAATATTTTTTGAGTTTTTATATCAGGTTTGCAGCTGATTATAGGACAGCTAAATTCTTCACTGATGTTTTTTAAATTATGTGTTCCTGCATCTGTCATTGGAAAATTATCTTCCACTGAAAATAAAACAGGATTCATCTTCATAACTTCTTTCATTATATAAACTTGGAAATGACTATCCTTGCCACCTGAAACAGCAATAGCACAATCGTATTCGCCCTCGCCATTGCAACCACGATATTTATCGCAAATAGCCTCTAATTCTTTCCATCTTTTATCCCAATCAACATTTTTTCTGTTTTCATAGTGTGTACAAGCGCTACAAACGCCCTCTTCATTAAAAATAATGCCCGGTCTTTGATCAGACATAGTACATTTAGTACAGTATTTCATAAATTTGCCCATTCCTTTCAAATGTTTTATATTTTATTTATATAAAACATAAAACGGCTAGTTTTAAAAGCTTTTTCATATAAACTAACTGTTTTAATTTAATATTTAAATTTCTCCATATAGTATACAATATTTTATCATTAAAAATCAAGTGTAATAAATGTGCATTTATAATATTTTTTACAGGTGTTACATATTTTATAGTATACTTTAAGAATAATTTATGATAATATAAATTAAGAGAATATATTTTAGGAGAATAGATAAGTTATGTTGAAAGAAGCTTTAAAAGGATACACATTAAAAGAGTTTTTAAATGATTTAAAAATCGATATAATAGGGTGCACCTTATACGCAATAGGGCTTATTTGCTTTGCAACGCCTGCTGAGTTTGCCCCAGGTGGAGTTAATGGACTTTCTATTATTGCAAACTATTTATTTGATTTGCAAATCGGAACAGTTCAGTTTTTTTTGAATATCCCTTTAATTTTAATCAGTTTTAAAATTTTAGGGCCAAAATTTATGTTTAAAACTATTAAAACAATGATGATTTTAAGCGTGTTTTTAAATCTTTTTACCATTTTACCAGTTTATACTGGGGATAGATTTATAGCTGCTTTATTCACAGGGATTTTATCAGGTGCAGCGCTTGGGATTATCTATGCAAATGGTGGCTCTTCTGGGGGAACAGATTTTTTAACCCTTTCAATTAAAAAGAAAAAACCACATTTTTCAGTTGGAACTATCTCTGTTTCTATTGATGTGCTTGTTTTAGTTTTAGGTGCTGTTGCTTTTGGCGATATAGACGCTGCGCTATACGGTGCAGTTTCAGTTGGTATAGGTGGGATAATTTGCGACAAGGTTATCTATGGTACTGGAAGTGGTAAGATGGCATTAATTGTTACAGATAAAGGTAGAGAAGTTGGAAATGCTATTGGAGAAGCCACAGGAAGAGGGGCAAGTATTATTAAAATCACAGGCTCTTATACTGGGCAGGAAAGAGAAGTTGTGCTAACTGCTATGAATAAACAACAGGCATTTCCAATTAGAAAAATAGCACACGAGGTTGACCCGAATAGCTTTGTTATACTAACTACTACCGACGAAGTGTTTGGCGAAGGATTTTTAGAACATAATTTATAGAGGACTTAATGGATATACTTTTAACACTAATACTTTTTTTTAATTCGATTTCATTTATTATTTTTGGAATTGATAAACTTCTAGCTATAAAAGCAAAACGCAGAATAAGCGAAAGGATTTTAATTTTCTTTTCTAGCTTTGCGCCGTTTGGCTCGATAATGGGAATGGTGATTTTTAATCACAAAACTAGCAAAATAAAATTCCGTTTTTTTGTTCCAATGTCTGTTTCAATTCATTGTTTTGTTTTTTATTATATTTTTAGTAATAATCTTTTATAGAAAATGGTAAAAAAAGTAGATAGATATTGACTTTTTATTTATGATGTATTATAATGATTTCTAAGCTAAAAGACCCCTTTTTATCGCATATAAATTTTCAGAGAGTTTTCCAATTAGCTGAAAAGGAAAATAGATTTATGATTTAAAGGTGACACTCTTTTAAATAGGCTGTACAAATTAAATTATTAAAGTGGGAATTTATTTTAAATTCCAATGCGGGTGGCACCGCGGGTTAATTTCAATTATCGAAGATAATTGAAATTTAAGTTTTTCTTTCAGGTATAGAGAATTGCCTGAACATTGCGTTGCAATGCAGAAAAATTAATATAGTAATAATTATAAACTATATATTAACTCGTCCCGACATTTTTTATTTTTTATTAAAAAATGTCTTGGGGACGTTTTTTATTTTCAAGGAGGATTTTATGTTAAGAACACATAATTGTAATGAACTAACTAAATCTAATATCTCTGAAGAAGTTAGAGTTAGTGGTTGGGTTGAAACAATCCGTGACCACGGTGGGGTTATATTTTTAGATATCAGAGATCATTTTGGAATAACACAGGTTGTTGTTCATAATGAAGAAATGATGAAAAATATTCATCGTGAAACTGTTATTTCTGCATTTGGTAAGGTTTGTAAAAGAGATGATGAGAATATCAACTCAAAACTTACAACAGGGGATATTGAAGTTCACGCTCAAAAGATTGAAATTTTAGGACCTAGTAAAAATATGCTTCCTTTTGAAATTAATTCTTCAAAAGAAACAAGGGAAGATGTTAGATTAAAATACAGATATTTAGATTTAAGAAATCCAGAACTTCAAAAAAATATCTTACTTCGCTCAAAAGTTATCAGCTTTTTAAGAGCTGAAATGGAAGCTATGGGCTTTTTAGATTTACAAACACCTATATTAACAGCTTCCTCTCCAGAAGGTGCAAGAGATTATCTTGTTCCATCAAGAAAACATCACGGACAATTCTATGCACTTCCACAAAGTCCGCAAATATTTAAGCAATTATTAATGGTTTCAGGGTTTGATAAATACTATCAAATCGCACCTTGCTTTAGAGATGAAGATGCTAGAGGCGATAGAAGCCCAGGAGAATTTTATCAGCTAGACTTTGAGATGGCTTTTGCAGAACAAGAAGACGTTTTCGCAGTTGGCGAAACTGTTTTATACAACACATTTAAAAAGTTTACTAATAAAGAAGTGTCACCAGCACCTTTCAGAAGAATAACTTTTGCTGAGGCAATGGCAAAATACGGCACAGATAAACCAGATTTAAGAAATCCATTATTAATTGAAGATTTAACAGAATTTTTTAGCGGGGTTGATTTCCCAATATTTAAAGGCAAGCCTGTTCGCGGTATAGTTGCACCTTGTGCAAACAGACCAAAGAGCTTTTTTGAAGCATCTTTAAAACATGCTGAAAGCATTGGAATGAAAGGCCTTGGCTATCTAACTTATAAAGAGGGCTCATTCAAAGGACCTATCGATAAATTCTTAAACACAGAGCAAAGAGATGAATTAATTTCTTTAACTGGCTTAAAAGAAGGCGATACAGTTTTCTTTATCTGTGATTCAAAAACAGTTGTTGATTCATTAGCTGGTGGTATTCGTAAATGGCTAGGCGAAACTTTAGATTTAATCGACACAAATAAATTTGAATTTTGCTATATCGTTGATTTTCCAATGTATGAATACAATCAAGAAACTAAAAAAATCGACTTTACTCATAACCCATTCTCAATGCCACAAGGTGGTCTAGAAGCTTTAAACACTAAAGACCCACTAGATATTTTTGCATATCAATATGATATTATTTGTAATGGTATTGAGCTTTCAAGCGGTGCTGTTAGAAACCATAACCCTGAAGTTATGAGAAAAGCGTTTGAAATAGCTGGCTATAACGAAGAAGAATTAGCAGTTAAGTTCGGCGCTTTATACACTGCATTCCAATATGGTGCGCCTCCACATGCTGGCATGGCTCCTGGTATTGATAGAATGGTTATGCTTTTAGCCGAAGAAGAAACAATCAGAGATGTTATCGCTTTCCCATTAAACGGAGCTGCTCAAGATTTAATGATGGGTGCACCTGGAAAAGTTGAAGATATTCAGCTAGAAGATGTACACATCAGAGTTACTGAAGTTTAATTAATAAAAACTGATAATAAAATAAAAATGACGATTTCCAAAAGAAGTCGTCATTTTTTTGCTATTTATACAGTATTGTTTGTTTTTGAATTTATACATTCGTTTTATCTCTTTGTAATTCTCTTGCAGCCATAACAGCTAGTGCTCCTAGTAGGGCAGTGTGTTTTTCGTCTCTTACATGGACTATAAAATTATCAAAAACTATATTATGTAAAGTTATTGCAAATCTTTCTGCGATAGTTCCTATAACTCTTTCGTTCATTTTAACTATATAGTTAGTGCCTATTTTATCATTAATGCTTTGCATTTCTAAAAGCCCGTCTTTAGTTTGCATAGTGAAGGTGTCGTGGGCGATGTCTAGCTTTTGCTCAAATATTCCATACTCTTCACCATATAAAAAGAACTCGTATTTATTCAAAACTTTTAATAACTTTTTATCCATTTTAAAAACTTCTTGTCCTGTTGAAACATTTCTCATATAAAATGTTTTTAGTGGAAGTGTTGCTTCCATTTCATAAATCGGATTATTATTAAAATCAAGAAGATTAAATTTTTGTCCTGTCATTTTAAATTCTTCATCAAAACGATAAATTTTACCAAGGTTTTCTTGATTGAAAAATCTCATAGCATTTCCAGTAAAGCAAAAATCTTCAATGGTTTTATACATATCTTCAAGAACGCCTTGTGCTAAAAGGGTGTAGCAAACTAAGTCCTCATCAGAAAATATATCAACTGGCTGATGAGTGTTTTGAAGTCGCCATTCATCTTCTTTATTAGGTTTTATAAAGCTAGTCATAAAATTGCTAGAAACACAAAAATTCCTGCCTAGCTTGTGAAGGTAGATAAAATGTCCTTCGACTGGCCCCCAAATTATAACATCACCTTTTACTAGCTTCATTTTTGCCACCCACGGTGTGCCCAAAAGCGATGGAACGTTTTTAAACCCATTATAAACATCTAAAACACTTAGATTTTTAGGATTTTCAATCATTTTAACAGAGCTGATATTTTTATTATAATCTTGTGGTGTTGCCGTCATATAAATTGCAACCCCAACAGATAAAATAATTGTTCCCAAAATAATTGCGATATCACTATCAAGCCCGAACATAAAAAGAAAAACTATTCCAAGAAGGACAATAAGTGTTCCAATAAATTTTTTAAATATTCCTTTTGATTTTTTCATATTATCAATTCTCCTTTATTTTATTTACACTAAAATTATAACATATTATAAAAAATATACAATCTTTGTTTTTTTATGAATAAAGCTGAAAACTTTGCTAAGAATATATATAAATCGTTTAAAAAAATCGGAGGAATATATATGGAAAACAATTTTTTCGCCTCTTTAAAAAAGAAGCTTGAAGAAAACACCGTTGGAATTATTTTGGCTGTTATGGTTGTTGTGGCGGCTGTTTTATCCTTTACAACAATTAATGACATAAACCAAAAATTAACCGAGCAGAATATTCAGGAAATAACTCATACCCCTATGCCAGCGCCTAGCGAAGAAGCGGATGCCGTTGTAAAAAATGATGAAAATGTGCCGCTTCCAAATGCAAGTGAGAAACCAGTAGCAACGCCTGCGCCAACACAAACTCCAAAAGAGGAAGAAACTATAACTGAGCAAGAAAACCAAGAAGTTGTCGTTGATAATTCTTTTTCATTACCAGTTGAGGGGAAAATTATCACACCGTTTTCAGGTGACGAACTAGTTTATAATAGAACTTTAGAGGATTATAGAACTCACAATGGTATAGATATTTCCTCAAGCAAAGATAATGCTGTTTATGCAGGAAAAGCAGGGGAAGTTTTAAATGTTTACACAGATGGACTATTAGGGGTAGTTATCGAAATCGACCATGGGGAATTTGTAGCAAGATACTGTGGATTAAATGAAAAAACATTCGTTCAAAAAGGGGATACAGTTACTAAAGGCCAAACAATAGGTAGTGTAAATGAGGTTCCAATGGAGCTTAGTGATGAATCGCATTTACATCTTGAAATCTTAGTTGATTCAGTTTATGTAAATCCAGAAACTATATTAAAATAAGATATTTTAAATATGCAAATATTGAAATAAAGTGTTTGCAAGATAAAAATAGTATAGTCTAAATTAATAGAAAACGCCTATTTAAAGGCGTTTTCTATTAAGTTGTTAACAAAATATGAAATAAAATAGTGAAAATACAGCTCTTTTATTGAAAACTTGGTAATTATATGGTATTATATGTTATTAGTGATACTTTAAAAACATATGAAATTAAAAGGATTTACAAATATTATGTCTAAATTTGAATTTATAAAAAACGAAATAGAAGGCCTTGTGGTTATTAAGCCAACTATCTTTGGAGATAGCAGAGGGTTTTTTTTAGAAACATTTCAAAAAGAAGAATTTGCATTAGCTGGAATTGATAAAGATTTTGTTCAAGACAATCATTCAAAAAGCTCAAAAGGTGTTTTAAGGGGGCTGCATTTTCAAACTGAAAATACCCAAGGAAAACTTGTAAGGGTTATAAAAGGCGAAGTGTTCGATGTTGCCGTTGATGTTCGTCCAAATTCAAAAACATTTGGGAAATGGTATGGACTTGTTTTAAGTGAAGAAAATAAACTGCAATTCTATGTGCCAGAAGGATTTGCGCATGGATTTTTAGTAATGAGTGACGAGGCAGAATTTGTGTATAAATGCACAGATGTATATAATCCATCTGCCGAAGGCGGAATACCATACAATGATGAAAGTATCGGAATTACTTGGCCAGAAATTGGCTGTGAATTTAAATTAAGCGAAAAGGATAAACTTCATAAATCTTTTTCAAACCAAGATTTTAAAGAATTTATGGAGTATTAATAAATATGAAAACCTTTTTTGAAAATTTTTATAAATATAGGTTTCTTTTGCAAAACTTAATATCAAGAGATATTAAAGTTAAATACAGAAGAAGTGCGCTAGGTATAGCTTGGAGCGTTTTAAATCCTTTATTTATGATGCTAGTTATGACTGCTGTGTTCTCTTATTTTTTCCAATCGGATATTGAGAATTTCCCAGTTTATCTACTGTGTGGGCAATTAATGTTCACGTTTTTTAACGAAAGCACAACGAATGCAATGGGGAGCATATTAGTTTCCTCTGCTTTAATTAAAAAAGTTTATGTTCCAAAGTACATATTTCCATTAGAAAAAGTTTGCTTTTCTTTTATAAACATGCTTTTCTCTTTAGTTGCTTTAATTGTAGTTATGATTTTAACGGGTGCACCATTCCATTTAGCACTACCTGCTGTAATTATTCCGATGTTCACTCTTTTTGTGTTTAGCCTTGGAGTTGGGCTGTTTTTAGCAGCAGCAGCGGTGTATTTTAGAGATTTTATGCACTTTTGGTCTATATTAATAATGGCGCTAACTTATATGACGCCGATTTTTTATCCAGAAAGCCTTTTACACGAATCAATAATACAAAATTTTTATAGATTTAATCCGTTATACTGGTATGTTATAACTTTTAGGGAAATTGTTTTATACGGAAATTTTCCAACTATGATTCATATAGGCGCTTGCAGTATATTCTCAATTATTTCAATTGTAATCGGAGTTTATACATTTAAAAAGAGCCAAGATAACTTTATTTTATATATTTAGGAGTTTTAAATTGGAAAACGTAGTTAAAATAAAAAATGTTAGCATGAGATTTAATCTAGCTAGCGAAAAAGTTGATAGTTTAAAAGAGTTTTTTATTAAAAAATTTAATGGTAGCTTAAAATTTCAAGAGTTTTGGGCGCTAAAAGACGTTAGCTTTGAAATCCAAAAAGGCGATGTTTACGGCTTAGTGGGGCTTAATGGCTCAGGAAAAAGCACCCTTTTAAAAACTATTGCAGGTGTTTTAAAGCCAACTAAAGGCTCAGTTGAAGTTGAGGGTACAATAGCACCTTTAATTGAGCTTGGGGCAGGATTTGATATGGAGCTTACAGCTAGAGAAAATGTTTATTTAAATGGGGCTGTTTTAGGATTTAGTAAAGAATTTATGGATTCAAAATTTAATGATATAGTTGAATTTTCAGAACTTCATGAGTTTTTAGACGTTCCACTTAAAAACTATTCTTCTGGTATGGTTGCCCGTATTGCGTTTGCAATTGCAACTGTTACCGAGCCGGATATCCTTATTGCCGATGAAATATTAGCCGTTGGCGATTACACATTCCAAGAAAAATGTGAGAATAGAATTAAAGAATTGATGGCAAAAGGAACAACTGTTATACTAGTTAGCCACTCGATACATCAAATTGAATCGCTGTGTAATAAGGCAACTTGGCTGGAAAAAGGCAAAGTTATCATGACAGGTAGAGCACAGGAAATTTGCAAGGCTTACAGCGAAAAATATTAATAAGGAGATAGCCTTTATGAATGAAAATCTTAAAGATAATCCTTTGAAATTTCTAAAACGAAATTTAAATACTAATAGATTAACCTCTCTTGTTAAAAGAGGGGTAATTTCATTTAAAAGGGATGGTTTTGAAGCAACTTTTAGAAAAATTGATTTTAGAATTAAATTAATGACAAATGGCGAAGTTTTTAAATTTCGCAGTGATATTCCTTTAAAAAGAGAGTTAAAAGAGCAGGCGAATACAAAATTTGATTATATGCCAAAATTTAGTATTGTTGTTCCTTTATACAATACACCAAAAGCTTTTTTGAAAGATATGATAGAAAGCGTTTTAAATCAAAGTTATCAAAATTTTGAGCTTGTTTTAATTGATGCATCGGATAAAATAGATTTATCAAATATCATTAATTCTTATAATTCTAAAAAGATAATTTATAAAAAATTAAAGGAAAATAAATCAATTAGCGAAAATACAAACGAGGGATTTAATATCTCAACGGGCGATTATATTTCCCTTTTAGATCATGATGATGTTTTATATCAAAATGCATTATTTGAAAATGTAAAGGCGATAAACGAAACTGGTGCTGATATGCTTTACAGCGATGAAATCGTGCTGTCGGCTGATTTAAAAAAGCTTTCACAATTTCATTTTAAGATTGATTATGCACCTGATTATTTAAGAAATTTAAATTATATAACTCATTTCTTAGTTTTTAAAAAGGAATTATTTCAATTAGCAGGGGCATATCAATCAAAAGAGTATAATGGCTCGCAGGATTTTGATTTAATCCTTAGATTATCTGAAAAAGCAAAGAAAATTCACCATATACCAAAGGTTTTGTATATTTGGAGAAGTCACGAAAATTCAACGGCAAACGATATGAGCACAAAATCATATGCCTTTGAAGCTGGAAAAAGAGCAATACAAGACCATTTAAAAAGAATTGGATTAAAAGGGGAAGTTTCGATTTCAAAATTTAATGGAAGCTATAAAATTGAGTATGATATTATAGATAATCCACTAGTTTCGATTATTATTCCAAATAAGGATAATGTAGAGGATTTAGAAAAATGTGTAGAGAGCGTTTATAAATATTCAGGCTATGATAATTTTGAGATTATAGTGGTGGAAAATAATTCAACCGAAAGTGAAACCTTTGATTTTTATAAAAAATTAGAAGAGAATTATGAAAACCTAAAAGTTATTTATTATAAAGCAAAAGGCTTGTTTAATTTTTCAGCTATTTGTAATTATGGCTTTTTACATTCTAAGGGCGAGCATATTTTACTACTTAATAACGATATAGAATTTATTCAAAAGAGCGCAATAAAAGAACTGCTTTCATATTCGCAAAGAAATGATGTTGGGGCAGTTGGGGCAAAACTTTTATACCCAGATAACACTATTCAGCACGGCGGGGTTATCCTTGGGATAAATGGCTCAGCTGGGCATAGCCATAAGGGGCTAGATGCAAGTACTACTGGGGATTTATACAGATTAGTAACTGTTCAAAATTATCTAGCAGTAACAGGCGCCTGCCTTATGACAAAGCGCTCATTATATGAAAAATTCCCTTTAAATGAAGAAATTTTTGCAGTCGCTTATAATGATGTTGACTTCTGCTTAAATTTATATAAAGAAGGGTATATAAATGTTTTCACACCACATTGCCTAGCTTATCATTATGAAAGCAAATCAAGGGGGCTTGATGAAAGCGATAAACCAAATTTAAGATATGAAAAAGAGAAGGCTGAATTTTATAAAAAATGGGGAGAGTTTTTTAATTATAACGATCCTTATTATAATCCGCACTTCACCTTACTTTACGAAAACTATGGGTATAAATAATGCTTAAAATAAAAAGATTTAAAGAATTAATAGCTTTGTTTTTTGGCTATATAAAAGAAGAAGGCTTTTTTGGAACAGTTAAAAGAGCAACTGCCTTTTTTAAAAGAAGACTAAGAGCTAAAAAAGGAAGATTTCTTCCACCTGAAACAGAGCTTTTAAAACAAAGAGAATATAAGTCGAGCTTTTTAAAAGACGGACTTATAAGCGTTGTTACACCACTTTATAACACTGATAAAACTCATTTAAAAGAATTTATTGAAAGTTTTTTAAATCAAAGCTATCAATATAAAGAATTAGTACTTGCCGACGCTAGCGATGAAAACCATTCCTATATAAAGGAATATGTTTTATCTTTAAATGATGATAGGATTATATATAAAAAGCTTGATGAAAATAAAGGGATTTCCCAAAACACCAATGAAGCTGTAAAGCTTTCTTCGGCTGATTATATAGCCCTGTGCGACCATGATGATATACTATCTCCTGATGCTTTATATCAAATGGCAGTTAATATTGATAAAACAAAATCGGAAGTTTTGTATTCAGATGAAGCCTTATTTGATACCGATTATAAAAATCCAATTGTGGCACATTTAAAGCCTGATTTTAGCTATTATTATCTAACTAACTGCAACTACATATGCCATTTTACAGCTATAAGAAAAGATTTATTTTTCAAAATTGGCGGACTTTCTAGCGAATTTAATGGGGCGCAAGACCAAGATTTATTTTTAAAGCTATATGAAATTGGAGCGAATTTTTATCATATACCAAAAGTTTTATACTACTGGCGAGTGCATCAAAATTCAACTTCGGCAGGAACAGGCGCAAAGCCATACGTAACTGAAAATGCAATTAAATCACTAGATGGACATTTAGAGAGAATGGGAATCAATGCAAAGGCAAAAAAAGGGCTTTTTGATAGCACATATAAGATAGATTATAAAATTGAAAATAATCCCAAAATTTCAATTGTAATTCCAAATAAAGACCATATTGAAGATTTAGATTTATGCCTAAAATCAGTTTATGAAAAAACAATCTATGATAATTTTGAAATTTTAGTAGTAGAAAATAATTCAGAAAATGAAAAAACTTTTGAGTATTATAAAGAGATAGAAGAAAAGTATGATAATTTAAAAGTTTTATATTATAAAGGCGATTTTAATTTTGCGAAAATTAATAATTTTGCGATTAATAATGCCGATGGTGAAATGTTTTTAATGCTAAATAATGATATTGAGATTATAAATAAGGGCTGGCTTTATGAAATGGTTTCTTTGGCTATTCAAAAAAACGTGGGTATAGTTGGGGCGATGCTTTACTATCCTGATAACACTGTTCAGCACGCTGGCGTTATCACAGGGCTTGGCGGATTTGCAGGGCATAGCCATAAATACCACAAACGTGGACATAGCGGATATATGTTTAGGCTTTCTTGTGTTCAAAATCTTTCCTGTGTTACAGCAGCTTTGCTTTTAGTTACAAAAGAAGCATTTAATTCTGTTAATGGCATGGACGAAGAATTCAAAGTTGCATTTAATGATGTTGATTTTTGCTTAATGATTAGAGATAAAGGCTATCAGGTGCTATTCACTCCTTATGCAATGGCATATCACCACGAATCAAAATCCCGTGGAAGTGATAAAAATAAAGAGAAAAAAGAAAGATTTGAAGGGGAAAGAAAAAGGCTAAAAGAAAAACACCCAAATTTACTGTTTGACCCATTTTATAATATAAATTTAACTTTGGATATGGAAGATTTTTCAGAAAGCAGAGTTTTGCCAAAATACTAATATCAAAAGGCACTGGGTTTATTATTTTATCTTGCCACTTAAAGGGTTATAAATCCTTTTAAATATTTTATGAATATTAATGGGAAATTAATAAAAAAGAAAGGGAATACTATTATGAAAAAAATCACTTTACCTCTAGGCTTTGGCCTGATGCGACTTCCAACATTAGAAGATGGAAAAATCGACTACGATCATGCACAAAAAATGGTTGACTATGCTATGGCAAATGGGCTTAACTACTTTGATACAGCAGACCCATACCACGGTGGAGAAAGCGAAAATTTTGCTGGAGTAGCCTTATCAAAATATGATAGAGAAAGCTATTTATTAACAACGAAGATGCCTGTTTGGAAGGTTGAAAAACAGGAAGATGCTATTGCGATTTTTGAAAATCAATTAAAAAAATGTAAAACCGAATACTTTGATTATTATCTAGTGCACGCTGTTGATGCTACTAAATTTAAAAAGGCTGTTAAAGATGGCGTTGTTGAATATTTAAAAGAGCAAAAGGCAAATGGAAAAATTAAAAATTTAGGGTTTTCATTCCATGGCCCTGCAACAGAGCTTGAAGAAATTATATCATACACAAACTGGGACTTTGTTCAGTTGCAAATAAACTACTATGATGTATCGGTAAAAGATGCACCTATATTATTAAAAACAGCTAATTCACATAATGTTCCAATAATTGTTATGGAGCCTGTTCGTGGTGGATTTTTAGCAAGAAATGTTCCAAATGGGATTGAGTTAATTAAAAAAGCTTACAATGATGAAGTTTCCCCAGCTGGGCTTGCTTTGTCTTACTGCTTTGATACTAAGGGAGTGTTTTTAACTCTTAGTGGGATGAGCAATATGGAGCAGATAGAAGAAAATATAAGAGTTGCGAAAAATCCAGTTGTAAATGATGAAAAAAGAGAAAAACTAATTGAAAATGTGATGAATGAAATTAATAACTTTGTTACCATCACTTGCACAAAATGCGAATATTGTATTCCATGTCCTGTGAATATTAATATTCCAGAAGTTTTCACTACTTATAATGATTTTAAATTATTCCAAAGCGCTGCACAGGCAAAAGGAGCAGTAGCAAAATTTGAGGCATCTCCTGCTGATTGTATAGAATGTAAAAAATGTGAAGGACATTGCCCACAAAACTTAAAAATAGTTGATTTATTAAAAACTGTTAATGCTGAATTCGAGGCTTTATAATGAAAAAAATTGCATATCGTTTTTTTAGTTTTCTTTTAGCTTTAGTTTTTATTCTTATGTCAATTTTTCATTCAAGTAATGATGTTAGCTTTTATGTAAATCAATATGAAAAAAATAATACTGAGGCTGCTACGGGAATGTCTTTAGAAGATTTAGAAAAAACAACAAATGTTTTAATTGATTATTTAAATGATTTTTCAGGTGAAAAAACATTGTATTTAGAAGTTGAAGAGTTTTCAAACAAGGTGAATGTTTTTGATGAAAGAGAAACGCTTCATATGATTGATGTTCAAATTTTATATCAAAACTTTTTAATTTTTCTAGGGGTGCTTTTAATAGCGTGTACTTTAGGATTTTTATATCTATATAAAAAAGATAAATCAAGATTTTTTGTAAATTTTTATAAAGGATATAGATTTTCCCTTATTTTCACAGTGGTAACTTTAGCTATATTAGGAATAGTTTTTGCAACAAATTTTAACTGGTTTTGGGTTAATTTTCATCACGTTTTCTTTACTAATGATTTATGGATACTCGATGCAAGTATTAGCACGATGATTAATATGTTCCCACTTGAATTTTTTTATAGCATATGCGTTAATATTCTAATAAAAATAATTTCATTATCTTTTGGCACTTATTTATTGGCTTATTATTTTAGTAAAAAGGTGAAAAATAAGGAGTAGTTTTATTTATGAACAACCAAAGCTTATATGAAATTATCTGTGAAAACATAACAAGTGAAGGAAAACTGCCATCCAGTTTTTCAGTTTTAAGGAAAAATGAATCACCTAATCAAATAAAATTTGCCCCAGGAGCACTTGATGGAGTGAGTATTTATCACGCTGGGGGTGGGGATGTAGGTGAGATAGTAAAACAGCTTGAAACTATCTTGCGAAATGCTTGGAAGAAAGATAATCTATTCAAAACAGGAGAAAATAATCAATATGATAAAGATGCAAAGTTAATAGAAAACCTACTTTGTGGGCATAGCGTTTTATCTTTTATTGATGTTCTTTTAAAATCTATTCGAAGCGACAATGATAAAATCGATATAACTAAACTGCGAGAATATGCAAATAACTTTGCATTTAAAAGTAGTGATGAAAATTTAGTAAAGCTTGGGATTTGTTTATATGGATTATTTAGGCTTGAAAATGATAAGCCATTACTTGATAAACTTTACACACTCTCTTTATATGATGAGTTTACTCTTTATGTAGTTGTGGCGATTTCAGGGACTGAAAATTCAAATGAGTTAGTTTTTGATATAGCTAAAAAAGTTGACGGCTGGGGAAAAATCCACGCTGTAAATAGATTGAATCCAAGCACAAAAGAAATAAAAGATTGGCTTCTTTGTAAAGGCTGTGAAAACAGCGTTATGAATTCATATCTTGGGCTTGTTTGCGCAAATAATGGCGATTTAATTTCAGCATTGCGATATGAAAATTTAGATGAAGAATTATTCGATGGAATATCTATTATTATTAATGCTCTTTTAGATGAAGGCCCTATGCAAGGAATTAGTGAGTATGCAGGTAGTAAAGAAGCATTATCACTATATCTAAATATTGCAAAACTAAGAGATTTAAAGATAAATCATTTATGGGGAATTTTAAATATCGAAGACTATTTAATTGATAGCGATATTGATAATAAAGAGCAGTTATTAATTATTTGTAAAAAAATAAAAGATATGCCTAAATGGAAAGAAGTTATTGAAAATATTTTAGATAGCGATGAAGAAACAAAGCTGTTTTATGCTATAAATACTGCAAATCGATTAGAGTTTGATATATCTAATCACTTATTTAAAGCTGTAATGAAAAATCCAATAAAACACAGTGGATACCTAAGCCTTGTATTTAAAAATAAAGAATACGCTCAAAAGATTATACAGCTTTATGAAGAAATCCTGCCGTTTGATAAACTGGAAAAAGGAATGGGAAATTATAGCTTTGCAACAACTTTTAAAGATGAACACCGATGTATTGATTTTGTTTTGCAAGAACTTACCAAATATCCTAAGATGGGCGAAAAAATTATTGAATACGCAATTAACTCGCCAGTGATAAGAGAGCGTAATGGAGCAATAAAGGCTTTAAAAGCTTGGAGCGACTTTTTACAAAAGCCACTTTTAGAAATATCACCTAAGTTGTTTTCAGATATTAAAAAAGTAGAAATGCTTGAAGTAAATGAAAAAACAAAGGAACGCATATCTAATTTAATACAAGCTAATTAGTAGATTAAAATAAAAGTGAAAAATTAAGATTTAATAAAAAGATAAATCTATAATAAAATAAGCTGATACTTTGAAGTATCAGCTTATTTTTATTGAATTTTTAATTATTCATCAGCATTTCGTTTTTTGATTATTAAGGCAATTCCCACAATTGCAAGAACTACGCCAACGCCTATTGGGATTATTGGAAAGCTAGAATTACTATCTGTTTGAGATGGCATTTCTTCTTGTGGGGTAGGTGCTTCTGGTACTGGTTGTGGAGTTATTGTAGGAGTAGCGCTTGGAGTAGGAGATGGGGTCGGTTTAGGAGTAGGTGTTGCCACAGAGGTAGTAACAGGTGCTGTTAGAGTAAAGTAAGTAGAAGTTATTCCGCCATCTTTTGCAATAAAGCTAATTAAATGTTCGCCAAGTGGTAGAGTATTTAAAAAGCTAGATTTTAAAGTTACTTTAACATTTCCTTCAGTTATAGTGGCGATACTATTAACATCTCTTGAAATTCCATCAACCCATATCCCAGCAAAATTACTATGATGAATATCTGTTTGGAAAGATAAAGTGGTAGAATTTTGTGGTACAGTTTGCATTGCTCCAGCAGTTAGGTTATAAACTGGTGTTTCGGCTTTTTTCTCACCAACTTTACTTGAAGTAAAGCTTCCAGTATAGTTGCCAGTCACTGAAACAGTAACAGTTATTTCGCCATCTGTGTATGAGCTTGGCATAGTGTATGTATTACTAGTAGCCCCTGAAATATTGGTTCCATTTAGTTTCCACTGATATTTTAAAGTTAGCCCAGTAGGAGATATAGCTGAAGTATTGGCTGTTAAAATATCACCCGAACTTAATTTGGAATTTGAATCCTTATCATTCATATCTATTTTAATGCTTCCTTTTGCGCTTGCAGGACTTATCGTGAACTCTTTTCTAGCCCTTGTTACGGAGGCATTATAGTTTTTTCCATTATCTATATAATATAATTCAAATATGTATTCACCAACTTCAGTTGGGGCACTTATCGCAACTGTTGGATTTGATTTTGCATACCACTCATACTGTAAAGTGGCATCGCCAACATTAGTGTATTTAAAATCAGTATATGTAGCTGGATTTCCATCATAAATTAATTTAACGTTATCCGAATTAAAATCAATGCTCGAATCAGCCTTAATTATCTCAAAATCTTTCATCACGGTTAAAACTTCGCTATAATTTTCAGTTTCGGCAACGGTTATACCAATTTTATAAAGTCCAACATCTTTTGGAGCTGAAATTGCAACACCTGATGAATTATACCAAGAATAAGTAACTTCGCCTTGATTTACAATCGTTACTTTATCTGTAAAGTCAGTAGCATCAACTACATTTGCATCATACACAATTTCAATATCTTCACTTGTAAAAGCTACAGATTGGTTTGCTGGAATTATTGTGAAATCCTTTGTTATCCTATCAAGCTCAGCATATGTATCGTTTTCTAAAAGCGAAATAGCAACAACATAGTCGCCGGCATTAGTAGGTGCCGAAATTGGATTTGTAAATTCTGTATCAGTAGCGTTATACCAAGTGATTGACGGATCACCACCTATTATTTCATCCGTTAAGTCAGCTATGCTAACAGGATTTTCGTTATATGTGATTTGAATTGGCTCGCTTTTAAAGGTGATATTTGGCGTTGTTTTAAAAACAGCTACTATCGCTGCATTTGCATCGGGCATAATAAAGCCTGTTACAGCTGAATTTTCATCATGAAAAACAACATCTTCATTAGTAGAAGTCCAGCGAACAAACTCTTTTGTATTATCTTCTGGTGTAAGCTGTGCATTTAAGAAAATTTCATCACCTTGATTAACTGGATTAGTATTCGCCATACTAGAGTTTGTAAGCGAAACTGTAAGCCCTGAAACGTTCACTCTTGAAACAGTGTCCCAATCAGTTGCAGATTTTGTTATGTAGATGTTTGATGTATCAGGTATATTTGATATTGCAGAACTAAATATAGGGTTGTAATCTCCTAAAAAGTAAAAATCAACGCCTAATTCAAAACTATTTGTGTTAAGTTGAGATAAATTGCTTGTTGCTGGAATAGTGATATGGGTTAAATTAGTGCAACCAGCAAAGGCGTTTTCACCAATAGACGCTATCTCACTAGATAAATCAACATTTGTTATTTCAGTGAAATTTTCAAATGCAAAATCATTAATCCCCACAACGTCATATGTGATTCCATCAACTAATATATTTTTTGGAACTATAAGAGTTGTATGGGTGTGGGTATAGGTGATTGCACTAATACCATCACCTAGGATTACCTGTGCATTATCTTCACCTTGAGCATCTTTTGAAACTTGAAAATCAACGGCTTGTGCTGCTGAATTTTCAAATAGAGATACCTGTGCCGAAATAGTTTCACCAACTGCAAAAACCGATATTGACGGGATAATTGCTAATAATAAAGCGAAACTAATTATTACTGAAATGAATTTTTTCATACAATCCTCCTCCTTTATATAAAGTGTGTATGAGATACATAAATCTATATGTATATTAATAGATTTATTATATCATCAATGAGTTAAAAATGCAAACAAGAGAAACAAATTTTCATAATTTAGTAATAATTTTTACACAAACTATTACAAAAAACTTAATTTTATAAAATAATAGTAGCAAATATTAAAATTTGCTACTATTATTTTAATTAACTGATTTTATATTTTGTATTTCTTGAAGAGTTATATCTTTATATTCCTCACTTGGGTTAAATAAATTGTCATATCTATATAATCCATATCCAGTTACCTCGGGGTGATTGTGAATTTCAGTTATCATTTTAGAAAGATTATCTCCTGATTGCCATTCAGTCTGATCATTTGCACCGCCATCACCAATTCCTATTCTGTAAGCACCAAGGCCTATATGTAAATCAACATTTTCGCTTCTTTCATAGCTTGCCCATTGATTTAATAAATTCATAAACTGATAATCTTCTCTGCCAGAAGATGTTAGATAATTAAAGCCCCAATATATTTGCGGGGTGATGTAGTCGGCATATCCATCTTCTCTTAGCCATAAATTAACATCGCTATACTGCTGATTATAATTATTATCATTGTTTCCTTGTGGCGAAATACCAAAGGTTATTTCAGGGTTTACTGCTTTTATAGCAGAATAAACATCACGAATTAGTATATTAACGTTTTCTCTTCGCCAATCATCGTGAGAAAGGCTAGTTTTTGAAGAGTTATAGTCGTCTAAATCGATATTATAATCGGTGGTTGGGTAAAAGTAATCATCAAAATGAATTCCGTCTATATCATAGTTATTAACTATTTCTAAAACACCATTTATAACTAGTTCTCGTGCCTCTTCGCTTGCTGGATTATAAAAAATTCCACCATTGTCTAAAGTGAATGTTATATCTTCATTAAGTCCTGGGTTTGTGTGGGCTAAAACTTCTGGAAGCTCTGAGTATAGTTTTACTCTATAAGGATTTATCCAAGCTTCGATATCAAGCGAATATTTATCGGCTAAAATTATCATTTCAGCTAGTGGGTCGTATGATATTTCATCACCTTGCGAGCCTGTTATAAAATGGCTGGTTGGAAAATAATTAGAGTTATACATCGCATCTCCAAAAGGGCGAACTTGGGCAATAATAGTTGTTAAGCCTAAATCCTTACTATTTTGAAAAACTGGCTCAATTGAAGCTATAAAGCTTTCCTTTGTTGATAAATCCATATTTTGATATTCTAAATAAGTTAGCCAGATTGCTTTGTATTCATCAGTTTTAACATCACTTGGCTCCACTGAATTTGGAACTTTAATATCATCAGCTATAACATCTTTGGTTTCCTGGCTCGAAATTTCGTCTTTGCTTTCATCGGTGTTTTCTAAGCTTTCAGTTATTGCTAAAGAGGAAGTGGCGCTATTAGTTTGCACATCTTTATTATCCGATAAACTCGAAATAATTAAAACGGTTGCAAGGGCTATTGTAAAAATAGCTATAATAATTAATATTGATTTTTTATTTTGTTTCATTTAATTGTGTTGCTCCTAGAAATTATAATTTTGAAAGGTAGTCGCAGGCTGCTGTTCCAGCAATAGCACCGTCAGCTGTTGCAGTTACTAATTGTCTTAAAGTTTTATTTCTTGTATCTCCAGCTGTAAAAACTCCAGCTATATTTGTTTTGCAATCTTCTCCAGAATTAACATAGCCATCAGGAGTTAAATCAATCTGATTTTCAAACATCGTATTTTGAGCAATTAAGCCAACAGCTATAAAAACACAGGAAGTTTCAATTGTTTTTTCTTCATTTGTTTTAAGATTTTTCACTGTAACTGAATTAACTTTGGTATCGCCATAAATCCCAGTTACAACGCTATCAAGAACCAGTTCAATCTTTTTATTTTTTAAAACCTTATCTACCTCGTGTTTTGCCCCTCTAAATTCATCACGGCGATGAACTAAGTAAATCTTACTGCACATACTAGATAGGTAAACAGCATCTTCAAGTGCCGTGTTTCCGCCACCTACAACCATTCCTATTTTATCTTTAAAAAATGCTCCATCACAAGTTGCGCAGTAGCTAACGCCTTTTCCTAAAAATTCATTTTCACCAACTACTGATAAAGGACGGCGAACAACACCAGTTGCAATAATAACAGTTTTCGCTTCATACATCTCATTGCCACAGTAGATTTTTTTAATATCACCGGCTAAATCAACACTAGTTACAGCCTTATATTCAACCACAGCACCAAAAGTTGTTGCTTGCTCGTAAATATTCATTGCATACTCAACCCCTGTAATTGAGCGAATAGCTGGGTAGTTTTCAACTTCGGGAGTGTTTATAATTTGTCCCCCGTGAACATTCCCTTCAAACACGATTGAATTAAATCCTGCTCTTTGAACATAAATAGCGCTAGAAAGCCCAGCAGGGCCAGCGCCAATAATTGCAACATCATAAATCATATAAATATCCTCCGTTTTTTTAGTATCCTTAATTTTAAAAATTATTCATCGAATAAAGTGTATAAATCAACTGGATCAACAGGCTGATTTTCAATACTCACTTGGTAGTGTAAATGTGGGCCAGTTGAATATCCAGTTGTGCCAATAGTGCCAACAAAATCTCCTTTAGTAACATAGTTTCCAGTTTCAACATCTAAAGAGTCCATATGCATATAGTAGCTTTTTAGTCCAAGTCCGTGCTCGATAACTATTGTGTTCCCAGATAGCTGTAAAAATCCAGCATATTCAATAATTCCATTATTTGCTGCATAAACAGCTGTCCCCGTTGCATCGGCATAATCAATCCCACTATGGCGAGAATATACACCATTTATATATCTAATCTGCCCAAAATCAGAAGAAACTCTAGTTGCATCCGTTGGTTTTATAAAATTTCCTTCCCAGTAAACATTCATATCCTTAGTGTAGTATAAAGGGTGGATTGTATCTCGGTATTCTTGGTTTGCATTAGCTGAATTAACAGTTGAATCTTCTACAGAAGCTGGCATTGTAAAGCTGATTGTTTCGTATTCCGTTGCCCCAACTGAGATGTTTTCTGAAAAATTATAAGAAGTATCATCATTAGTAAGTGATATTTCTAAAAGAAAATCATTAGCTTGAACCATGTAGTTTATAGGGATATAAAATTCAATTTTGTTTTCTTGTGGAATAAATATGCTAGCACTCGGTGCATATTTTGAAGAGATATCAACATCATATTCATTAAAAACATTCTGTATTTCAACAAAAACTAAATCCCCTTGATTTGGATTGGTATTAGAAATAGATAAGGTAGGGTCTTCGATAGTTTCAACTATAAAGCTATAATCATAGTATCCTGTTTTATTCTCATTTGTAAAGGGAATAGTAACCTTAATCACATATTCTCCAACTTCCAAAAAATGAAAGTTATTAATATTATTTCCGTAATATACCTCTTCATCATTTAATACTACGCTAGCTGTGTATTCACTTTCTAAATCAATATTAAAATCTCGAGAAGATGTTTTGAAAATAGTTAGATTTTCGATATAGTTAGTGCCGTGTTTTTCTATTGGTGGAAAAAAAGGAAGAAATGTTTGCTCATAAAAGCCTGAATTTGCCTCAATTTGTATATCATTAATGGTGATTGAAGAAAATGTATCAAAATCTTCATTAAAGGCAGAAAAAAACACAACGCCAAAAGCAACAGCGAGTATAATTATTAAAGAAATTAAAAAAGAGAATATTTTTTTCATTATTTAGTTTTTCCTTTCAAAACTAGGTTTTTTATTTTCTATTTTGCTTTTTTTGCAAAATAAAGGGGGTTAATTTACTATTTTTGTTATTTAAATATAAAAGAATATAAATTATAATAAAAGCATAGCAATATTAAAGTATATTCATAAAATTATTAATATATTGCAATTAATAATATTATGATATATAATTATAACAGAGATAAAGATATTTGAATAGAACTTTTTTTGTGAAAATTCAAGATATATTAGAAAGGAGATTTGTATGTTACAAGCGATAATTGATAATATTCTAAGCATTATGTGGGTGGGGATGATAGTTGTTTTCTCATTTGCAGAATTTGCAACAGCAGCACTAGTTAGTGTTTGGTTTGTTTTTGGGGCAATAGCGGCTTTTATAGCTTCATTATTCACCTCAAATTTTTACACACAGTTAACTGTTTTTGCAGGGGTTAGTTTAATTAGTTTTCTTCTTGCATATCCAACTGTTAAAAAACTAAGAAAAAAACCACTTACTCCAACAAATGCTGATATGAATATCGGCAAAGAAGTTATGGTTACAAAAGAAATTAACCCTAATCTTCCAGGTAAGGTTGAAATTAGTGGTATCACTTGGATGGCAAGGGCTGATGAAAAGATTGAAAAAGGCGAAATGTGCATAGTTAAAAGCCTTTCAGGAGCTTCTGTTGTGGTTGAAAAGAAAAAAGAAACTATAACAGTTTAAAAAAGTTTTAAAGCTATTAAAAAATAGTTTAAAAGTAAATATTAAATAAAAAGGAGAATTATTATGGGCGCAGGAACAATTGTATTTGTAGTGTTTGCATTAGCAGCAATTATTGTACTACTTAGATGTGTGGTTATCGTTCCACAATCAACAACTTATGTTATCGAAAGACTAGGTGTTTACAGCACAACTTGGGAAGGCGGATTACACGTTAAAATCCCATTTATCGAAAGAGTAGTTAAAAAAATCAGCTTAAAAGAGCAGGTTATCGATTTTCCACCACAGCCAGTTATCACAAGAGATAACGTAACTATGCAAATCGACTCTGTTGTGTTCTTCCAAGTTCTTGATTCAAAGCTATTTACTTACGGAACTGAAAGACCAATTACAGCGATTGAAAATCTAACAGCTACAACACTTAGAAACATCATCGGTGATATGGAGCTAGACCAAACTTTAACATCTCGTGATGTTATCAACACAAAAATCACAGCTCAACTAGACGCTGATACTGACAGATGGGGAATTAAAGTTTTAAGAGTTGAACTTAAAAACATTATCCCACCACACGAAATCCAAGATGCAATGGAAAAACAAATGAAAGCTGAAAGACAACGTCGTGAAAGCATTCTAAGAGCAGAAGGTGAAAAAGTGAGCCAAATCCTACTTGCAGAAGGTGAAAAAGAATCTGCAATCTTACGTGCTGAAGCTGTTAGAGAGCAAAGAATTAGAGAAGCGCAAGGTGAAGCTGAAGCTATCTTATCAGTACAAAAAGCGCTTGCTGAATCATTTGAAATCTTAAATGCAGCGGCTCCAAATGATAAAATCCTAGCTTTAAAATCTCTAGAAACTTTTGCAAAAGTTGCAGATGGTAAGGCTACAAAAATTATCATTCCAAGCGATATGCAAAATATGGGCAGTTTACTAACAGCTGCAAAAGAAATCATCGGAACTGATACAGCAAAATAAAAAATATTAAAACATTATTTAATGGGGAGCTCATAATAAACTTTGTGAGCACCCCATTAAGGTGTTTAGAGTTTCATAGAATATAATGAAGGAAAAAAGTGTATGACAGAAACAATAAAGAGAACTGTTATTTCAGTAGTAATTTGTTTAGTGGTTTATATAGGCTCAGGCATTATTACAGGTGTACAAGTGAATGACGCTTTAGTAGAAACTTTAGAATTTATGTCAGGCGTCATAGCTGCAGGTTGTTATTGGATTGGTTCTAAGCCTATTAACTAAAGATAGCTCATATTAAGAGAAAAAAGGTATTTTAGTAATAAAATACCTTTTTTGTGTTTTTTTAAAATTAGTAATTGATATTTATATCGATTTTAGTGTAAAATAAAAATTAGATTTAAATGAAAAGGGGGATAGGCTTTTGGATAAAGATAGAAGTATTTTGCATTGCGATTGCAATGGGTTTTATGCATCGGTAGAACTATTAGCCTATCCTGAACTTTTGGATAAGCCAGTTATCGTTGGGGGTAGTGAAGACACTCGCCACGGGATTGTTTTGGCAAAAAATGAAGTGGCAAAAAAATATGGAATAAAAACAGCCCAAACAATTTACTCAGCAAGAAAACTCTGCAAAGATTTAATTGTTTTGCCACCACATAGGCATTTATATCAAAAATACAATAAAACTTTAAATGAAATATACAACTCCTACACGGATTTAGTTGAGCCTTTTGGGATAGATGAGAGTTATTTAGATGTTACAAATTCATATAATCTATTTGCAGTTTCCCCAAAAGATTTAGCTGATATGATAAGAGAAAGAGTGAAAAAAGAAACAGGGCTAACTATATCTGTTGGAGTTAGTTTTAATAAAATATTTGCAAAGCTTGGCAGTGATTATAAAAAGCCAGATGCAACCACCGAGATAACCAAAGAAAACTATAAAGATATTATTCATCCTTTAGGGATTGAAAATATGATGTATGTTGGAAAAAGCACGAAAACAACCCTTGAAGATATGGGAATTCACACAATTGGAGATATAGCAAGCACCCCACTTATACTTTTAGAAGATAGGCTAGGAAAACACGGAAGAGAGCTATATAAATATTCAAATGGGCTTGATACATCCCCAGTTCTTCCTTTTGGCGAGAAAAGACAGGCTAAGAGTATCGGCTCTGGCACAACCTTTTCAAATGATATAAAGCTTTCTAGCGAAATAAAGCCAAGAGTTATGGAGCTTTCCGAAGACGTTGGCTTTAGCCTAAGAAAAAATGGGCTGTTTGCAAATGCTGTACAGGTTTCGATTAAGGATACACAGTTTAAAGTTTTGCAAAGGCAAACAAAAATTCCATCAACTAATATAACCAAAGATATTTATAAAACAGCATATAGATTAATCGAAGACAACTGGCTAATAGGGCTTCGCCCAATAAGGGCAATAACTGTTACGGCGATAGATTTAAAAGCTGAAAAAACACCAGAACAAACAACTCTCTTTGAAATTAATAAAATTGAGATTAATGAAAAAGATGAAAATTTGCAAAAGGCTTTGGATAATCTAAAATTAAAGTTCGGCAATAACACAATAAAAACGGCAAATTCCGTTTCGAAAAATAAAAAAGAGAAAGGCTAATTTAATGAAAAACCTAGATAAAAAATCGTTTAGAATATTAAACCTATCCTTTTTTATTGCTTTTTTTATAAGTATTATAGTATTTATGTTATTTGGCTTTGCTCCTTTTGGAGATAAGAGCCTTTTAATTATGGATATGAATGAGCAGTATTCGGCTTTTTTTAATTCGTTAAGAGATTTAAGTGATGAAGCGAATATCTTGTTTTCTTGGAATAAATCAATGGGAACGGAAAATATATCTCTATTTAGCTATTATTTAAGTAGCCCTTTTAATATTATATTTTTGCTTTTTAAATCAGAAAATTTTCATTATGTTCTCTTTTTTATAACTGCTTTAAAGATTGGTATTGCAAGCCTTACCTTTAGTTTATTTTTAAAAAGCAGATTTAAATTTTGGGATTATAGATTTATTTTATTTTCGATTTGTTATAGTTTATCAAGCTATGTTTTTGATTACTCATTATGCCTTATGTGGATTGATGGGGTTATTTTTTTGCCGATAGTTTTAATAGGAATAGATAGGATTTTAGAAGATAAAAAGCCAACTCTTTTAATATTTTCATTTTTAGCTTTAGTTTTATCTAATTATTACACATCGTATATGGTGTATATTTTTAGCGTGATTTATTTTGCTTATAGAGTTTTTATCGAAGATGCAGTTTTAAAAGATAAGATTTTAAAAAAAGCGATAATCTGCCTAGTTTCAACTATTTTAGTTGCAGGAATGTCGATGATTTTAATTTTGCCAAGCTTTTTATCCCTATTAGAAAATAGGCTTAGCTACAATGTTGGAAGTGATAATTTATTCGATTTTTCACTATCTTTACTATTTCCGAATTTTCTATCAGGATATTATGATAGCATAACTGACACTGGCACGGCGAGTGTTTATATTTCGATACTAGCAATTGGGTTTACTATTTCATTTTTTATAAATTCTAATATAAAATTAAAAGAGAAAATTGCATCAGCATTAATGATTGTTTTCTTTATTTTAAGCTTTAATGTTATGCCACTTATAGAATTTTGGCATTTATTTTCTCATCCGTCCTGGTTTCCTGCAAGGCACGCATTTGTGTTTGGATTTTTTCTTTTATATATTGGGGCAAAATCATTTTTTAACATTAAACAGAATAAACTAAATCAATCATTTTTAATAGCAGTAGTAATTGTTTTTATAATTTGCACACTAATAGATAATCAAAATTTAATTGCTATAAATCGAGTTTTAGTCCTTATTTATGCTTTAATCTTATTAAATGTTAATAAGATTAAAAAAGCCAATATTTTATTATTTATAGTATTGATTTTTGAGCTTGTTTTTAATGGGTATAGCCAAGTAAAAGGGCTGGATAATCAGTTTAGATATGAAAATGAAGAAACCTACTCTAATTATCACAAATCACTTTCAATAGTGGTTGAAGAAATGGAAAAAGATGATAGCTTTTATCGAGCTGAAAAAGATTTTGAAAGAAGTAAAAATGATGCAATAGAGTTTAATTATAAAGGTATAACTCACTATAGCTCAGTTTTTAAAGATAGCATAAATCAAACGCTGAAATCGCTAGGGAATCCACAAAGTTATTTTTGGAATAGCTATTATGGAAAGAATCCGATTACCAATGCTTTATTCAGCATAAAATACGAAATCAATAAAGGAAACACGGCAAGCTTTTACCCAAATGTTTTTTCTCAAAATGGAATAAACTTGCATCAAAATCCATACACATTGAATTTGATTTCTTTTGCTAGTGGAGATTTTAACACTAGTTTAACTTCAAATGCATTTGAAAATAGTGAGAATATTTTAAAATCAATCTATCCTTACCAAGATGATGTATTAAAAATTTTTGATTTAAGTTTAGTTTCCTACACTGGCGAAAAAATAAGTGAAAATCAATTTAAATCAAATGAAAATATTGTTTTAGAGTATAGCTTAAATCTTGAAAAATCAGGAGATGTTTATTTGAATTTAGCAAGCTACCAGTACTACACTTTATATATAAATGATAATATCTACACACCCACTTCTGAGCATACGCCAAGTGAAGGTAGTGTATATATTGGCGAATATTTACAAGGTGATAAAATAGATGTAAAGCTTGTTTTTAATTCTAATGAAATTAAGATTAATTCGGCAGTTTTTTGCATAGTGAATGAAGAACTGCTAAAAGTGATAACCGAAAATATAAATAAAAACACAACTGATTTAAATATAGATGGAACTGATATATCAGCTGTTATAACAGCTGATACAAACGGATTTTTATACACTTCAATTCCATATGATAAAGGCTGGGAGATAAAAATTAATGGAGAAAAAGTTGAAACCACGGCCTATTTAAACACGTTTTTATCAGCAAACTTAAATAAAGGAGAAAACTTTGTTGAGCTTTCATTTTCACCGATTGGACTTTTTGAAGGCAGTGTGATTTCAGCTATTTTCTTACCATTAACTATTATATATATTAAAAAATATAAATGAACTAAATATTTTAGGAGATTAAATGATACATCTAAGTATATTTTCAAATGCAATCGACACTGTGATTGGTGCCGGAGATAATATGAATAGCCTTGCATCCAACATTTTATTAGTAGGCTCTATTCTTGGTTTTTCTAAATCATTATACGAACAACTAAGTGTTTGTTTCTCACTTGTTAAAAATGAAAAGCAAAAAGGAGCAGCTGTTATGATAATGATTGTTCCGATGATGCTTATTTTTGCTGTTTTATTAATTACATCTATGGGGATGGGATATTTTTTAACTAGCAGTCAAAGTAGCAATGTTATTAATCCGATAATTTCCCTTATAAACACTCCGCTTTTTAAAATCGAAAGCGTTATTATTTCACTTGTGTTTTTTAAGAATGTTAAAAAAGTGGTGGATATTTCGAAAATGGATACAGAGTCTATTTTAATTGGATTTGGAGTTCAAATTTTAACGGCTGTTTTATCAATTTTATTTATTGTGCTAAGTTTTCTTAATCTAGATACCGTTATATTTAGCTTTATTCCTCAGATTTTATTAAGAATGTATGTTTATGGATTATATATGATTGCAGTGAGCATTTTTGCAACTGCTATTGCAATTAAACTGCATAATGTTTTTAGAAATGATAGAAAATTATCCTATAATGATATTAAACAAACTGACCCTTGGGAGATAACAGATGATAGGAAAACTAGAAAATTAAAAGAAAAAATATTTTCTCAAAACAAACAAATTGCAAAAAAATATATTATGGGAAATAATAAATACTATATTTCTGGATTAGTAAGTGTAGCCTTGTTCACCTTTATTTTAGGATATTATTTTAGATTTGCAGATGGCCAAGAAGGGGTTGGGAATTTTTTAATGCTAGCGAGTGCTGTGTATCTTCCTATGATAATCATAAGGCTTTTAACCTCTCAAAAAAAGCAAAAAGTAAATGCCTACAACACCCTTATTAAAAGCGATAACCCAGAAAAATGGACAGATTTATTTGTAGAAGAAATTGCTAGCCAAAACTTTCAAGAGCCTATTATTGAAACAGCCCATTTTAAATATATAGACACCAAAAACGAAATTAAATTATATATTAAAAATGATAATTTGAATTACAACACAAAATGGAACTATCAAAATTGATAGTTCCGTTTTTATTTTTATTCAAAATAAAATAAAAAATTTATGAAAATTTAGCTATTTATTTGATTTTTAAGTAAGAAAAATGTATAATAATAAGATAATATATAGATAAGATATTAAAAGGAAGGCAAAGAGTAAAATGAAGATAGCACCATCAATACTTTCAGCAGATTTTGCAAATCTTGAAAGAGATTGCAAATTAGTTATAGATAATGGGGCAGATGCCCTGCATATAGACGTTATGGACGGAGTTTTTGTTCCGAATATTTCAATTGGAATTCCAGTTGTGAAATCATTAAGAAAAGTGAGTGATGCTTTTTTTGATGTTCACTTAATGATGGTAAAACCGCATTTATATGTGGAAGAGTTTGCAAAAGCAGGGGCTGATTTAATCTCTTTTCATATAGAAAGCCAGAGCGATGTTAAAACAACTTTAGAGTTAATTAAAAAATCAGGAAAAAAATCAGGCCTTGTTATAAAACCAAAAACAGATATAAGAGAAGTTTTTGAGTATTTACATGATATTGATTTAGTTTTAATAATGTCAGTTGAGCCTGGGTTTGGTGGGCAGAGCTTTATGCCGTGTGCAGTTGATAAAATAAAAGCATTGAAATTAGAAAAAGATAAATTAAATTTACAAGACTTAATCATTGAAGTTGATGGCGGTATAAATAATGAAACGGCTAAAATTTGCAAAGAGGCTGGGGCTGATATGCTAGTTGCTGGAAGCTATGTTTTTCAAAGTGATGATATAAAAAAGGCAATAGAGTCTATTAAATAAATTTAAAAATAAGTTTGAAAAAATTCAAACTAAGAGTTTTATATATTTCACTAAAATAATTAGTGAAAATTTGCCACTTTAAAACTATCTGTGGCAGAACACACAAAACTCAGAATAAGGAATGGATTTATAAATGAATACAAAAATAATTAAACAAGACACACAGCATAAACATTATGATGCAATGGTAATTGCTGTTATCCCTTTAATTGTTGTTTCGAGCATTATGTTTGGCCCAAGGGTTATACTGCTTTCAATTATAGGGCTTTTAACGGCAAGGGTTATTGATGTTTTGGCATCGATGATTTTCAATACTGAACTTGATACTTCGGATAAAAGTAGTATTCTAGCAGCATTAGTATTTGTTTTAATGCTCCCTGTTAGTGTGCCTATTCATATAGTTGTTGTAACGATTTCAGTAACTGTTTTTATAGGAAAACATGCATTTGGTGGCAATGGTGCATATCCATTTAGTTTGCCAGCACTTGCTATCTGCCTTGCAGCGGTAAACTGGACGGAAGAAGTTTTCAAGGTTGTTTCGCCGTTTACAACAGTTTCATTTTTTTCAGGTGAAGCTGTCGACTTTGCAACCCATACAACAGTTATAAAACAAGGTGGACTTCCAAATGTTTCGCTTTTAGATTTGCTTTTAGGAAATTATGCCTCAGCTATGGGGACATCATTTGTTTTAGTTATCATAGCAATTGGAATTTATTTAATGGTAACTAAAAGAATTTCATTCACTATTCCAGTTGCATATTTAGCGACTTATATTATATTTGCGCTAATATTTCCTAGGATTTATGGAATATCCTTAATGGACAATCTTATTTTAGAAGTTTTAACAGGCGGATGCGTTTTTTATGCATTTTTTGTTATAAGTGAGCCAGCACTAACGCCAAACACAAAATCAGCACAGATTGTTTATGGGGTGTTAGCAGGTGCTCTTGGCGTAATTTTCACATATTATGGAGCATATGAAATCGGCGTTTGCTTTGCAATATTAATTTTAAATGCTATGCAAAGAGCGATTGAGGAAAGTGTAGCTATTGCAGGATTATTTATTAAAGATAAGAAATCTGCTTCAAAAAGTGTGAAAAAGCAAGAATCAAAAGCTGAATTAAAAAAAGAAGTAGCAGAGGATATAGAGAAAAAAGAATTAGTAAAAGATGCACCAAAGGATATAAAAGCGCCACAAACTAAAGAAGAGCCATTAAAAATTAAAAAAGAAGTTAAAGAAGAAATTAAAAAAGAAGAAACTAAAGAAATATCACAAAGTGAAGTTAAAGAAATTAAAAAGGAAGAGCCACAAGGAAAGCAATTCCCAATTGACTTAATTAGCAAAGCAGAAGATGATATCGACGAAGTTATTTTCTCAACTCAAACATTTAGTTTGCAAGAGCTTTTAGAGGAAACTAGAAAGGCAAAAACTAAATCTAGCCAAACTAAAAAGGAAAACCTAAAGCCATTAGCACAAGAATTTGAAAAAATGAGAAAACATTCAAAGCCTAAAATTGAAAATGAAAGCATGGAAAAACCGAAGAAACCAAGAGCACAAAAACCTAAAACTGAAGGCGGTAATACAGAAAAAACTAGAAAGCCACGAACGAAAAAACCAAAGGATAAAGGCATAAATATAGAAAAACCAATGGCAAAAAAATCAAAGGGTGAAGGCGAAAATATACAAAAAACTAAAAAACCAAGAGCGAAAAAATCACCAAATAAAGAAAATGAAAAAAGCGAAGGAGAAAACTAAATTATGAAACAAAAAAATATTCTCCTTGCAAATAAAAACTGGGATGATTACACTAGAAGAAGAAAGGTGTTTTTATCAAATCCAGTTTTTATTAAAGGGCTTGCATTAGCACCGATAGTAGTAGCTGCAACAACTGCGAAAAACAGCCTTATGTTATCTGTTGCAGTTTTAATGCTATTAACTCCAACTAGGGTGGTTACATCTTTTATAACTAGACGAATGAGTGTTCCATTTAAAACATTTTTTTATCCATTAACTTCGGCGCTGATTTTTGGCGCTGTGTATTATTTTTTATTTATGATTTTTGGCTCAGATATATTGTTACTTTCAATATACCTGCCAATATTAATAGTAGACCCATTAATAGTTAAGAATTTTGAAAAAACTAGAAAAGAGTCATTTTTATATTCAATAATTAATGGATTTCGAAATACAACAGGCTTTATCGCTGCTTGTATGCTAACAGGTGTAGCTCGAGAAATTCTAGCATTTGGCACTGTTTTTAATATTAAAATACTAAATGTGTCCCTTTTGCCAATGGCAAGTGAAAGTTTTGGCGGATTTTTAATAGTTGCAGTTATTAGTGCGATATGGACCTCATATGTTAAAAAGCATAAAGATAAAATTTTAACTTTAGGAGGTGCTGATTAATGCTTTCAATGATTTTAGATTTCTTCATTATCACACTTATGGCAATGACTGCTCAAAATGCAATTTTTGCACGAGGACTAGGCGTTTCAGAAGGCCTTAGAATGCTAAGAGATGAAAGAAAGAGCACATTTTATTTTTGCCTATCTCTTTTCTTTTTTCAAACGATGGCTATTTGTCTTGTGTATCTATTAATGCCACTTATAGATTCAACGCCACTTGTGGCATACAGATTATTTGTTATGCCGGTAATGATAGTTGTATCTTGTGCGATTAGCTATCTAAGTACAGTTTTTATTTTAGCAAATTTTATACAAAGAAGAAAATTTGCAGCAATAATATCTTCGCTGACTTCTGCTAGTATAAACTCTGCAATTGTTGGAACAATTTTATTAATTAATTCTCAAAATTTTAACTTTTATCAAGCAATTGCATTTGGAATTGGAAGTAGTTTAGGTTATCTTTTAGCACTACTATTAATCGGAGAAAAAGAAATGAGAATTCAAAGAGATAAAGTTCCAGAATCTTTTAGGGGAATTTCGATAGATTTAATTTATATTGCAATAATAGCACTTGCAATATATGGTATAACAGGCGATGGTTTTATTTTATAATGAAATGGAGATTGTATAATGGCGAAAAAACAAAAAGCTGTAAAAATTAAAAGATATAAAAATAGTATGAATCCATCTAAAGGTAAAAAAGCTTCAAGCACTATTAAAAATGTTTTTATAGGGGCTATAACTATCGGGCTTTTAATTGGGGTTGGATTTTTAATAAGTGGTCCGTTCATAAACTTTTTAGATTCAATGGGAACTAGCGAAGATACTAAAGACAATCAACAAGAGCTAACACAGCAAGAAGACTCATTAAATGAAACAACAGATGAAATACAGCCTAATATACAAAATGAAGATGAGGATACAGCTATTACACTTCCAGAAGTTGATAATAAAATTTACTACAATGCAAATGTAAATCAGCTAACAGATGAAGATGCTTTAGCAAGCTTAGTGGATGTATTAAAATCGAAAAATATAACTCATTGTATAATACCTGTAAAGGATTCACAAGGATATGTCTACTTTGATTTTGAAAATGATTATGCTAATGAAGCGAAAAATCAAATTATACTTGATGGCGAATTAGTTATTAGCACATTAGCTGAAAATGGAATAGAGGCAGTTGGGGGAATTAGCGTTTTTAAAGATAATCTAATCACTGTTATTAATAGAGATACTTCGATTTTTTATCTAAACACTGATTCAAGATGGCTTGACAATGAACTTTCAGCTGGGGGTAAGGCGTGGGCAAATCCTGCAAATGAAGACACTAGGGATTATATAATGGCTATTGTAGAAGAAGCGATAGATTTAGGATTTAAAGAAATTCTTTTTAATGATTATCAAATTCCACACCAAGGGTATCTCGCTGGAATGGATTTTAAAGTGAGCGAAGAAGAATTAGTAAATCAAATGAGTGAATTTTCAAAAGAATTAACAGAAGTGGCAAGTAAAGAAGATGTTGATGTTATATTTAGTGTTGATTTAGCGTCTTTTAAAGCGAGTGATTATTCAAGATACACTCAAAATCCACTAGAGTTATTCGATGGTGAAATTCTATTTATGGCAAGAACAGATAGTGTTCTGCTTGAAGAAGACACAAATTATATATCTTCGCTTGCGGGTGAATATAGTTTAGATGGTACAGGAATTTGGATAATAGATATAGCCCAAGACCAAGATATTCAAGGGGTTGAAAATTTTGTTAAAAGATAGTTGATACTATATTTTATAATGTAAACACAAATTCTTTTTTGATAAAAAGATTATATTAATATTACCATGCAATAACAAAAAATATTACAATACTATTTATATTACGCTTAAAAATACGGATAGAAACTACTATCCGTGTTTTTTAAAATATAAAGAAAGGAATAGCTGTAAAATGGAATATCAAAAAGAATATTTAAGTAATGGCACAGCTGTTTTAATAAATGAAACTCATCGCTTTGGAACAGATGCATTTCTCTTAAGCGATTTTTGCGATTTGAAATATGCCCAAACAGCACTTGATATTGGCACAGGGTGCGGAATAATTCCACTAAGATGGAAGGATAACGGGCATAAGGGAAAGGCGTATGGGCTTGAAATTGATAAAGAGGGAACAGAGCTATTGAATTTATCAATAAAGGAAAATAAAATTGAAAATTTATATGCTATAAATGCTGATATAAGAGAATTTAAAACAGATATTCAATTTGATGTTATAACTTGTAATCCACCATATTTTACTTCAGGAAAGCCAAAAGACAATGAGAAAAAGGCAAGTTTTCGCCATCAAATATCGTTAACGGATTTTGATGTGGCAAAGGCTGCATTTGCCCTTTTAAAAGACAAAGGTAGGCTGTGTATCTGCCAAAGACCGGATAATTTAGCTCAAATAATTTATGATTTTAAAGTGAATAGATTAGAAGTGAAAAGAATTAGATTTGTTAGACATAGAAAGAATAGCCCTTTGCCGTGGCTTGTTTTAATAGATGCTAGAAAAAATGCAGGCGTTGGGCTAAAGGTGTTGCCTGATTTAATAATGGAAAATGAAGACGGAAGCCTTACTAGAGAAATTTTAAAAATATATAATAAAATATAAGAAAGAAGAATACAAATGGCAGGTAAATTATACATTGTGGCAACTCCGATAGGGAATTTATCGGATATAACCAAAAGAATGATAGAAGTTTTTAATGAGGTTGATTTTATTGCTGCAGAAGACACAAGGGTTACTGTTAAATTATTAAATCACTTAGATATTAAAAAGCCGATGATAAGCTATTATGAACATAATTTAAAATCAAAGGGTGATTACATAATTAAAAGGATATTAGATGGCGAGAGCTGTGCTGTTTGTAGCGATGCAGGAACTCCTTGTATTAGCGACCCAGGTGAAGTTTTAGTAAAGCAGGCTCACGAGAATAATATAACGATTATACCAATTCCAGGTGCATCTGCTGTGATAACGGCACTGTCTGTTTCAGGGCAAGAAACAGGCAGATTTTGCTTTGAAGGCTTTGTTTCAACATCTAAAAAACAAAGGCGAGAGCATTTAGAATTTTTAAAAGATGAAAAGCGTACGATGATTTTTTATGAGGCACCGCATAAATTATTGCAAACACTAAAAGATTTCTGCGATTATTTTGGAGAAAATAGAAGTATAACCATAGCAAGACAGCTAACAAAACTTCACGAAGAAGTTAAGATTTATTCAATGATAGATGCTTACAACTACTACAATCAAAACAACCCAAAAGGGGAATTTGTATTAGTTGTTGAAGGGGATAAAACTATAAAAGAAGAAAAAGAAAAAACAATTGAAGAGCTAGCTTTTGAATGTTTAGAGCTTTCAAAAACTGAAAACTTATCTTTAAGTGAATCAGCAAAAAAAATTAGTGCAAAAACTTCTTTTTCAAAAAGTATGGTTTATAAATTAGCACAAGAATTTAAAAATAATGAAGAAACAAATTCAAACTAAGAGTAAGGAATGGTTGTGTAAATGAAATATCTAATAGTTAGTGATACTCACGGAACTATAAATTATCTAAGAAGAATAATTGAAAAAGAAAATGATATTAAAGATATTATTTTTTTAGGCGATGGAATAAAAGATATTTTAGTGTTAAAAGCTGAAATGCCACATTTGAATATTAATTATGTTGCAGGAAATGTGGATACGAATAAATCTATAAAAACGTCTGATGTTTTATATATTAAAAACTATAAGGTGTTTTTATGTCATGGAGATGGATACCACGTTAAAATGAGCCTTCTTCCACTTAGAAAAGAATGTATAGCAAACGGATATGATATTGCATTATACGGTCACACGCACAGCCAGTATTTTGAATTTTATGATGGGTTATATATGTTCTGTCCTGGGAGCGTTATTCCTTCAAATAACCCATTTAGCTGTTATGGTGTAATAGATTTTTCAAACGAAAAGCCTAATTTTTATCATAAAGAGATATAAATAAAGCCTTTTACTTGCTTAAAAATAATATAATGTGCTATAATTTATTCATAAGAAAATGATATGGGGGATATTTTATGATTATAAGAGAAATTGAAACTAGCGAGATTAACAAAGTTAAAGATTTTATGGTGGACTCATTTTTAGATACAGAGATATTCTCATTTATAATTAAAGAAGAAAAAAGAAGAAAAAACTTTTTAGATGTTTTAATGAAAAACACATTAAAAGAAGGGATTAGATACGGAAAAGTTTATATAACAGATAATGCAAAAGCTGTTTCTGTTTGGGTTAACTCTTCTTTTAAAAAAGATGTTTTTTCAGCTATTGATTCAGCTTTTTTAAATCTTCATTTAACTAAAGAGGAGAAAGAAAGATTTTTAGAATATGTTCAGTATAAAAATACAACAAGGGATATTGTAATAAAGGATAATGAATACTGGATGCTGTCTTTAATTTGCGTAGCAAAAGAATTTCAGCAAAAAGGATATGGGACAGCGCTTTTAAAATATGGCGCAAATATAACAAAACGCACTCGTCGTCCTTGCTTTTTAGAAACTCATTCAAAAGAAGGGACAAAATTATATCAAAAAATAGGGTATAAATTAGTTAGCGAAACTACTATTCCAAATACTGTTATGACAAATTATTTAATGAAATTAATTTAGCCTTACTCACATAATCCAAACCGCCTAAAATCGGATGATTTTTTCCTAAAACTGCGTTAAATTCACTTATAAGGCGAAAGCATTACTCAGATAATTCGAATAAGACTAATAATATTAAATGTAAAACCACCCATTTTTTATTGGGTGGTTTTATAAAGTGTATAAAAGAGAAGAAGGATTAAAATGAAAATAATAATTTCACCTGCTAAAAAAATGCAGATTGACACAGATACCCTAGATTATATTAAAACTCCATATTTTATAAATAAAGCAGAAGAAATAAAGGAAAATTTAATAAAATTATCGTTTATAGAAATTAAAAAAATCTGGGGCTGTAATGATGATATAGCAAAACTTAATTATCACAGGTTACATAGCTCAAAATTAAATGAAAATCTAACGCCAGCTATTCTTGCATATGAAGGAATACAGTATAAATATATGGCAGCGAGCGTTTTTGAAAATTCGCAGTTTAATTATTTAAATGAAAATCTATATATTTTATCTGGAATGTACGGCGCATTATCAGCCTTTTGTGGGGTTGTGCCGTATCGCCTTGAAATGGGAGCAAAATTAAAGATAGCTAAAAATAAAGATTTGTATCAGTTTTGGGGTGAAGATATAGCAAAATACATACAAAAAGACACCGACATTATCCTGAATCTTGCAAGCGAAGAGTATTCAAAAGCAGTTAAAAAACATTTAGATAAAAATAAGAAATTTATAACAGTTAATTTTTGCGAAATTAAAGGGGATAAACTTATTCAAAAAGCAACTCTTTGTAAGATGGCAAGGGGGGAAATGGTGAGATTTTTAGCTGAGAATAATATAAAAGATATAGAAAAGGTAAAAGATTTTAAAGGGCAAGGATTTTTTTATTCAAAAGAAAAATCAGATGAAGAAACCTTGGTTTTTATAAAATAAAATGAAATTTGATTTTCATTGTAAAAATAGATAAAGTATGATAATATATTTATAATAATTAAAGTTAAGGAAAATGGCTGATGATAAGTGATATTTTATATGATTGCCCGATAGTTGGGGCAGTGAAATCAAATGAAGATTTAAAAGAAGTTTTAAAATCTCCAGTTCAAATTATATTTGTTTTATATGGGAATATTTTAAATATTTCTAGCATAACAAAAGAGATTGAAAATTCTAAAAAAATCCCTTTTGTGCACTTAGATTTAATCGAAGGGCTTTCAAATAGAGATATAGCCATTGAATATATAAAAGAAAACACCTGCGCAAAAGGAATTATTTCAACAAAGCCTAGCCTTATAAAAAAAGCAAAAGAACTAGGATTTATATCCGTTCAAAGGTTGTTTATTTTAGATTCGCTAGCCTTATCAAACTCATTAAATCAAATAAGAGAAACCAAAGCTGATTTTATCGAAATTCTCCCTGGAATAATGCCAAAAGTTATAAAAACTCTATCAGAAAATAAAAACACAAAAATTATAGCAGGTGGGCTTGTAAGCGAAAAAAGCGAAGTGACTTCGATTTTATCTTCTGGGGCTGTTGCAGTGTCTACTTCTAATAGAAAGATTTGGTATTTATAATGTTTGTATTTAATAATAATTGGGGCGAAATTCTAAAATATGATTTAAATAAAGATTATATGAAAGATTTGTATAATAAAGTTTTAGAAGAATACAAAACTAAAACTATATATCCAAAGTTTGATGATTTATTCACAGCTTTTAATCTAACAGATTTTAATGATATTAAAATTGTTATCCTAGGCCAAGACCCATATCACAATGAAAACGAAGCTCACGGGCTTTCATTTTCAGTGCAAAAAGGGATAAAGCTACCGCCGTCTTTAAAAAATATATATAAAGAAATCGAAACGGAATTTAATATTAGTATGCCAAAAGATTTTGGGGATTTATCTTCTTGGGCAAATCAAGGAGTTTTATTATTAAACACTTCGCTAACCGTTGAAAAAAATGCACCAGCCAGCCATAAAAATATTGGCTGGGAAAAATTTACTGATGAAGTTATTAAAAAAATAGATGAAAAAAGGGATAATATAGTTTTTATCCTATGGGGCTCACACGCCATTAAAAAACAAAAAATAATTAAAAATAAAAGCCATTTAGTGCTAACGTCCCCACACCCAAGCCCACTATCTTCCTATCGTGGATTTTTTAATAACAATCATTTTCTACTAGCTAATAAATTTTTAAAAGAGAATAATAAAAAAGAAATAAATTGGCAGATAGAAAATTAAAAAAAGTGCTTGCTTTTTTTTCTAAAAACTGATATAATATTGTAAATTTTGGGGTTTAAATAGCTCTAGAATTTATAAGCGATAGTTTTTAAGCTATTATAAATAAGAGAGGAAGGTATTAAAATGAGAAATTTATTTGAACTAGACAGCCTTTCAACTGATGAAATTAATGAAATATTAAATAGAGCTCAGCAGTTTAGCACTGGGGCTAAAAGTGAGGTGGCAAACGGTAAGGTTATAGCCAGCCTTTTTTTTGAGCCAAGCACTCGAACAATGAATTCATTTTCAGTTGCAGTTATGCGCCTTGGTGGGCAAATCCTGCCTTTTAATGCAGAAAGCTCCTCTTTAAAAAAAGGCGAAACTTTTTATGATACTGTTAAATGTTTTGAGGCTATCGGCTGCGATGCAGCGATAATTCGCCATAGCGAAAATGAGTATTATAAAGAGTTAGAAGGCATTAATATGCCAATTCTCTCAGGCGGCGATGGAACTGGAAATCATCCAACGCAAAGCCTTTTAGACCTATTAACGATTAAGCAAAGCTTTTCTTCTTTTGAAGGATTAAAAGTTTGCATAGTTGGGGATATAGCGCATTCAAGGGTTGCGCACACTAATTTAAAGGTTATGAAACGCCTTGGTATGCAGGTGTTTGTGTCAGGGCCTGAGGAATTTAAAGAAGATACATATGAGTATATCGATTTTGATACAGCAGTAAAAACAATGGACGTTATAATGCTACTTCGAATTCAGCACGAGAGATTAGCTGGTGATATGGTTATAAGTAAGGAAGATTATAATAAGCAGTTTGGCCTTAACTCAAAAAGAGTTAAAGAAATGAAAGAGAATGCCATTATAATGCACCCAGCTCCATTTAATAGAAATGTTGAAATAAACGATGATGTTGTGGAGTGTGAAAAATCTAGGATTTTCAAACAAATGGAAAACGGCGTTTATGTGAGAATGGCCGTTATCGAAAGAGCTTTAAGATAATAAATTCAAAACTTCTTTTATAAAAGTGTGTTTTTTAAAGGAAAATTAAAATCGTGTGTGATTTTTTTGTTAAAGTTTATAGTTTATTAAACAAAAGGCAGTGAAAAAATTATATAATATATTGTAATGAAAAATATTTACTCTATTTATTTGCGTGTGTGTGAAAAATAAGGTGATATGCTTTTGGTGTGTCGCCTTTGATAGAAAGGAATTACAAATGACTAATGTGTTACTAAAAAATGCTAAAGTGTTTCTTGATAATGAATTTGTGAAAACAGATTTGTTAATCGAGAACGGTTTAATTTCAAAAATTGAAAAAGGTATTTTCGCTTTAGAAAATACTCAAATTATCGATTGTGAAAACTATTATATTTCCCCAGGCTTCGCTGACGTGCATGTGCATTTCAGAGAGCCTGGTTTTTTGTATAAAGAAACAATTGAAACTGGCTCAAAGGCAGCAGCAAAAGGAGGATTTACCCTAGTTGCAACAATGCCGAATTTAAATCCAGTGCCAGATAGTAAAGAAAATTTACAAGTTCAGCTGAATGCAATAAAAAAAGATGCAGTTATAACAGTTATTCCTTATGGGGCGATAACAATTGGAGAAAAAGGAAAAGAACTTATAAACTTTTCTGAAATTGCAAATGATGTTTTAGGCTTTTCAGATGATGGAAAAGGCGTTCAAAGTGATGAGATGATGAAAGAGGCAATGCTCAAAGCTAAGGATTTAGATAAATTTATAGTGGCACACTGCGAAGATGAGAGCCTGTTAGATGGGGGCTATATCCATAAAGGTGAATACGCTAAAAAAAATAATCACAAAGGAATTTCATCACAAAGCGAATATAAGCAAGTTGAAAGAGATATAAACTTAGTTAGAGAAACTGGAGTGAAATATCATATATGCCATATTTCAACTAAGGAAACAGTAGATTTAGTTAGAAAAGCAAAAGCTGAAGGCTTGCCAGTTTCCTGCGAAACAGCACCACACTATCTAGCATTTTCTGATATGGATTTAAAAGAAGATGGAATTTGGAAAATGAACCCACCGATAAGAAGTAATGAAGATAGAAAAGCACTTATTGAAGGGGTTATAGATGGCACAATAGAAGTTATCGCAACTGACCACGCACCACACTCGAAAGAAGAAAAAGAAAAAGGCTTAGCTGGCAGTGCATTTGGAATAGTTGGCATAGAAAATAGCTTTGGTGCTATGTACACTTATATGGTTTTAAAAAATCATATAAGTTTAGAAAAATTAATTGATTTAATGAGCATTAGACCAAGAACACTTTTTGGGCTAAAAAGCGGAATTAATATAGGGGACACAGCAGATTTAGCAGTTTTGGATTTAAATGCAAAACAAATAGTTGACCCAGAAACTTTTATATCAAAAGGATTTGCAACACCATTTACAGGAAAAGAACTTTCTGGAGATGTTGTGTTAACAATAGCAGGAGGAAAAATAGTATGGCAAAAGAATTCACAAAAAAAATAGTGCTTGAAAATGGAATGGAGATGTATGGCTACGGCTTTGGTGCCGATGTTGATGCGATAAATGAAATCGTTTTTAACACATCAATGGTTGGCTATCAAGAAGTTATATCCGACCCATCATACACAGGACAGATGGTTTGTATGACATATCCTTTAATCGGCAATTACGGTATGAACGAGGATGATTATGAAACAAGAGTTCCAACAATGGGTGGGCTTATTGCTAGAGAATATAATGATATCCCATCAAACTTTAGATACACAAAAACTTTAAGCGAAGTGCTTGAAGAAAATAATATACCTGCTATATCTGGAATAGACACAAGGAAATTAACTAGGATTATTAGAAATGAAGGTAGCCAAAAGGTTATGATTACAAATGCTAGTACTCCAGTAGAAGAGGCACTAAAAGCTATAAAAGAATATGCAGTGCCATCTGATGTTGTAAAAAAAGTGAGCTGTAAAAAAATATGGTACTCAAGAACACCAAATCATAAATACGATGTTGTGGCAATAGATTGCGGAATAAAGCTGAATATTATTAGAAGTTTAAATAAAAAAGGCTGTAATGTTATCATAGTGCCATACAATACAGATGCAAAAACAATAATGGCTATGCGTCCAGATGGTGTGTTTTTATCAAACGGCCCTGGTAATCCAGAAGATGTAACCGAAGTTATACAAACAGTTAAAGAGCTAAAAGGACAGCTTCCGATTTTTGGTATCTGCCTTGGGCATCAAATGGTTTCCCTTGCATATGGTGCAAAAACTTATAAACTAAAATTTGGCCATAGAGGTGCAAATCACCCAGTTAAAAATTTAAAAAATGGCAAAGTTGAAATCACTAGCCAAAACCACTCATACGCAGTTGACCCAAAATCAGTTGAGGGTACAGGCCTTGAAATAACTCATATTAATATTTTAGATAACACAGCCGAAGGCGTTAAATGCGAAAAAGATAGAATTTTCTCTGTTCAATATCACCCTGAAAGTGCCCCAGGCCCACAGGATAGTGAATATTTATTCGATGAGTTTATAGAATTAATGGAAAAGGAGGCAAAATAGATGCCTAAAAGAAATGATATTAAAAAAATACTAGTTATAGGCTCTGGTCCTATCGTTATAGGACAAGCAGCGGAATTTGACTACGCTGGAACTCAAGCCTGCCTTGCTTTAAAAGAAGAGGGATATGAAGTTGTTTTAATAAACTCAAACCCTGCAACAATAATGACAGATACAAACATAGCTCATAAAGTTTACATGGAGCCTCTAACTTTAGAATATGTAGCAAAAATCATCCGTTTTGAGCGTCCTGATGCAATTCTTCCAAGCCTTGGCGGACAAACTGGGCTTAATTTAGCAGTTCAGCTAGCTGAAAAAGGAATTTTAGACGAATGTGGTGTTGAAATTTTAGGAACATCTTTTGATAGTATTAAAAGAGCAGAAGACAGAGAGCTTTTTAAAGAATTATGCGAAAAACTAGGCGAGCCTGTTATGCCTTCTGATATTGCTACTACTCCACAAGAAGCTCTAAAAATAGCAAGAGAAATCGGCTACCCTGTTATTCTTCGCCCAGCATACACATTAGGCGGTACTGGTGGCGGATTTGCAGAAAATGATGAGGAATTACTAGCAGTTTCTGCATCTGCTTTAGATTTATCTCCAGTAACACAGGTTTTAGTTGAAAAATCAATTAAAGGCTATAAAGAAATAGAATATGAAGTAATGCGAGATGCAAATGATACTGCTATAACAATTTGTAATATGGAAAATATAGATCCAGTTGGTATTCATACAGGGGATAGTATAGTTGTTGCACCTAGCCAAACTTTAACAAATAAAGAATATCAAATTCTAAGAGATTCAGCCTTAAAAATTATTAGAGAATTAAAAATCGAAGGTGGCTGTAATGTTCAGTTTGCTTTAGATCCTCATTCATTTAATTACTACTTAATTGAGGTAAACCCTAGAGTTTCACGCTCGTCTGCACTTGCTAGTAAAGCTAGTGGATATCCAATCGCTAGAGTTTCAGCGAAAATTGCTATTGGTATGCATTTAGACGAAATTCAAATTGCAAACACTCCAGCGAGTTTTGAGCCAGCTTTAGACTATGTTGTTTCAAAAATTGCAAGATTTCCATTTGATAAATTTGAAGATGCATCAAACAAACTTTCAACTCAAATGAAGGCAACAGGCGAAGTTATGAGTATAGGAAGGACAATTGAAGAATCTTTATTAAAAGCTGTTCGCTCATTAGAAATAGGTGTTTGCCATATTCATTCTAAAAAGTTTGATGATATGGGGACAGACTCTATTTTAGAATACATCAAAGACGGCACAGATGATAGACTATTTGCCATAGCTGAATTAATTCGCCGTGGTTTAGAATTAAATCTTATTTACAATAAAACAAAGATAGATTTCTTCTTTTTAGAAAAACTAAAAAATATAGCCCTATTTGAAAAAGAAATAAAAGAAAATGTAATGGATATAGAAGTTTTAAAAGAGGCTAAAACAATGGGCTTTTCTGATAAATATATTTCACAAGTTTGGAATAAAACAGAAAATGAAATTTATCTATTAAGAAAAGAAAATAATATATTCCCAGTTTATAAAATGATAGACACCTGCGCTAGTGAGTTTGATTCATATGTGCCTTATTTCTATGCAACATACGAAGATGAAAATGAATCAATAGTTTCGGATAAAGAAAAAATCATTGTGCTAGGATCTGGGCCTATTCGTATAGGTCAAGGCGTTGAGTTCGATTATTCAACTGTGCATGCGATTTGGTCGATTAGAGAAGCTGGCTTTGAAGCGATTATTATTAATAATAATCCTGAAACAGTTTCAACAGATTACACAACTTCAGATAAACTATACTTTGAGCCACTTTGCGTTGAAGATGTTATGAATATTATCGATTATGAAAAACCAAAAGGTGTTATCGTTTCACTAGGTGGGCAAACCGCTATTAATTTAGCAGGCGCTTTAGATGAATTAGGAGTTAATATAATCGGTACAGACGTTACTGCGATTAACAATGCAGAAAACAGAGATACATTTGAAAAAATAATGACAAGTTTAGGTATACCACAGCCAAAAGGTAAAGCTGTTACAAATATCGAAGATGGAGTAAAGGTTGCAAATGAAATTGGATACCCAGTTTTAGTTCGTCCAAGCTTTGTTTTAGGTGGTAGGGCTATGCAGATAGTTGGCGATGATACAGCACTTAGAAAATACCTATCAACAGCTGTTGAAATTGATGTAAATCAGCCAGTTTTAGTTGATAAATATATTATGGGTAAAGAGCTTGAAACAGATGCGATTTGCGATGGCAAAGACGTGTTTATTCCAGGAATTATGGAACACGTTGAAAGAACAGGAGTTCACTCAGGAGATAGTATTTCCGTTTATCCAACATTCTCAGTTTCAAATGCTGTTAAAGAAAAAATAATTGAATACACAGTAAAACTCGGGCTAGGAATAGGAATTAAAGGCTTATTTAATATCCAATTTATAGTTGATGAAAAGGATGAAGTTTCTATAATTGAGGTTAATCCTCGTTCATCAAGAACAGTTCCGTTTTTATCAAAAGCAACAGGAATTCCAATGGCTAATATCGCAACAAAAGTTATGCTAGGATATTCTTTAGAATCTTTAGGCTATGGAACATACTGCCAAAAAGAAAGAGAAAGATGGTATGTTAAAGCGCCAACATTCTCATTTAGTAAAATCCGTGGACTTGATGCTTATCTATCTCCAGAAATGAAATCAACTGGCGAGGCGATAGGATATGATAACTCTTTAAATAGAGCATTTTATAAAGCCTTGCAAGCCTCAGGCTTAAAAGTGCAAAACTATGGTTCGGTGTTTGTTACAATAGCTGATAAAGATAAACAAGAGGCACTATCAAGAGTTAGAAGATTTTATAATTTAGGCTTTAATATAGAGGCAACTCAAGGTACTGCGAGCTTTTTAAAAGAAAATGGAATAAAAACAAAAGTTAGAGAAAAAATCTCAAGTGGAAGTAATGATATAATTGATTCATTAAGTAAAGGATATATCACTTATGTTATTAATAGCCAAGATGTTGATGATAATGTTTCAAGTAATGATGGATTTTTAATTAGAAGATACGCAGTTGAAAACAATGTTGGTGTGTTTACATCAATTTCAACAGTTGATGTTTTATTAGATGTGCTTGAAGAGATTACTATCCCAGTTTCAACAATTGATGCTGATTAATCAGCATCAATAGCCAAAACTTAGGGAAGATAGTTTAATGGCATATATAAGCGCCATTAGATTAAGCATTAAAATGCTTAATCACACTACTTCCCTTTAAGATGAGTAGACGCTAACTAGCATCAATTGCCAAAACTTAGGGAAGATGATTTAAGGGCAAGAAGGACTGCCCTTAGATTGAATATTAAAATAATATTCAAGGCAAATCTAATGGCAACAAAACTAAAACTTGTTAAAAACTAAATAGAAAATAGGAGGGTTTATGTATAAAAGAAATATTTACACAGTTTTGCAAAATGAAAATATAGCAAAAGACACCTTTAAAATGATTTTAGAGGGCGATACTCAATATATAACATCGCCAGGGCAGTTTATAAATATTGAAATTAAAGGGTTTTATTTAAGAAGACCTATTTCGGTTTGCGATTATAATGAAAGTACTATCACTATAATTTATAAAGTTGTAGGTGATGGCACAAAAGCTATGATGAATATGAAAAATGGCGAAAAACTAGATGTTTTAACTGGACTTGGAAATGGATTTAATATAAATAAAAATACAAAAACACCATTATTAATTGGCGGTGGTGTTGGAACTCCTCCTTTATATAATCTTGCAAAAAAATTAATTGAAAAAGGTAGTAAGCCGACGGTGGTTTTAGGCTTTACATCAAAAGCTGATGTTTTTTTAGAAGAAGAATATAAGGCACTCGGCTGTAATGTTTATGTGTCTACAAATGATGGCAGTTATGGAACTAAAGGATTTGTAACGGATATAATAAAAGATTTAAAAGACTACGACTACTACTACACTTGCGGGCCAGAGCCAATGCTAAAAGCCGTTTATAATAATGTTTTAGCTGAAGGTGAGTTATCGTTTGAAGAGAGAATGGGCTGTGGATTTGGTGGCTGTATGGGCTGTAGCTGTAAAACTCGAGCAGGATATAAAAGAATTTGTAAAGAAGGTCCAGTTTTAGAAAAAGGAGAGGTATTATGGTAAACACAAAAGTTAATCTTTCAGGTTTAATTTTAGATAATCCAGTTATCCCTGCATCAGGCACTTTTGGATACGGAAAAGAATACAAAGATTATTATGATATTAATATGCTTGGCTCTTTTTCTATAAAAGGAACAACACTAGAGCCTCGCTTTGGTAATAACACTCCGAGAATTGCAGAATGCACTATGGGAATGATAAACTCAGTTGGACTTCAAAATCCAGGTGTTTTAGCTGTTATAAAAACAGAACTTCCAGAATTAAAAGAATTTTTTAATAAAAAAGTTGTTGCGAATGTTTGCGGATTTTCTATTGAAGAATACGTAGAAGTTGCAAAAATCCTAGATAAAGAAGAGCAAGTTGGGATTTTAGAAATAAACGTTTCTTGCCCAAACGTCCACGAAGGTGGAGCAACTTTTGGAGCAGATCCAAAACTTGTTTACGATATAACTAAAGCAGTAAAAGCTGTGTGCACAAAACCTGTTTATATAAAATTATCTCCAAATGTAACGGATATAGTTTGTATTGCTAAAGCCTGTGAAGACGCTGGTGCAGATGGAATTAGCATGGTGAATACACTACTTGGAATGAGATTAAATTTAAAAACTGCAAAACCAATTATCGCAAACACCGTTGGCGGTTTTTCAGGGCCTGCAATATTCCCAGTGGCGCTTAGAATGGTGTATCAAGTTGCAAAAGCTGTTAAAATTCCTATAATTGGTATTGGTGGAGTAGCAAAAGCCGAAGACGTTATTGAAATGATGTACGCTGGCGCCTCTGCTGTTCAAGTTGGCTCACAAAACTTAGTTAACCCATACGCTTGTAAGGATATTATTGAAGATTTGCCAAGAGTTATGAAAGAGCTAGGCATAGAAAATTTACAAGATATTATTGGAAAAGCTCATAAATAAATTTTTTCTAAAACGGTGAAAGCCTTAAATATAATAGTTAATTAAAAGGAGAAAATAAAATGAATAGAGATGTTATTATTGCGCTAGATTTTAAAGATGGAAAAACTGCACTTGAATTTTTAGATAAATTTCAAGGAAAAAAACCATTTGTTAAAATAGGTATGGAGCTTTTTTATGCAGAAGGGCCATCTATCGTAAAAGCCGTAAAAGAAAGAGGGCATAAAATCTTTTTAGATTTAAAACTACACGATATCCCAAACACAGTTAAAGGTGGGATGAGAAGTTTATCAAATTTAGGCGTTGATATAGTTAATGTTCATGCGGCGGGCGCTATTGACATGATGAAAGCCGCATTAGAAGGCGTTAAAAGAGAAGACGGCACTCGCCCTTTAGTTATCGCTGTGACTCAATTAACTTCAACTAGCCAGGAAGTTATGCAAAACCAGTTGTTAATTAATAAAGATATTAACGAAACTATTATCCACTACGCAAAAAATACTAAAGAAGCAGGGCTTGATGGCATTGTTTGTTCGCCACTCGAAGCTGGAATGGTAAAAGAGGCTGTTGGTGAAAAGTTTTTAACTGTAACTCCGGGTATTCGTTTTGCCGATGGAGAAGTTGGGGATCAAGTGAGAGTTACAACTCCAGAAAAAGCAAAAGAAATTGGAACAGATTACATCGTTGTAGGCAGACCAATTACGCAAGCTGAAAATCCAGTTGAAGCGTATGAAAGATGCTTAAAAGAATTTATATAATTAAAATAAGGAAGGTATTACTATTATGGAAAAAATAATTGCAAAGCACTTACTTGAAATTAAAGCTGTGTTTTTAAAGCCAAACGATCCTTTTACTTGGGCATCAGGAATAAAAAGCCCGATGTACTGCGATAACAGATTAACTTTATCATTTCCAAAAGTTAGAGATGATATTGAAAATGGGCTAGTAACTTTAATTAAAGAAAACTTTTCAGAATGTGAAGCTGTTTTTGGAACTTCAACTGCTGGAATTGCTCACGCAGCTATCGTTGCAGATAAAATGGATTTGCCAATGGGCTACGTTAGAGGCAGTAAAAAAGACCACGGAAGAACAAATCAAATCGAAGGCAAAGCTGAAAAAGGCACAAAAGTTGTTGTTGTGGAAGATTTAATTTCAACAGGTGGTAGCTGTGTTGATGTTGTTAATGTTTTAAGAGAAGCTGGCTGTGAAGTATTAGGGATTGTTTCAATCTTTACTTACAATATGCAAAAAGGCTTTGATAGATTAAAAGAGGTAGATGTTAAAAATGTTTCGCTATCAAATTTAGATGCATTAGTAGAAGTGGCGGCAAGTGAAGGCTTTATTGCAGAAGGCGACGTTAAAAAAATACTAACTTTTAGAAGTAATCCAAGCGATATTTCTTGGCAAAACGCATAAAATATAAAAAAATCAGCTAAATTTTAGCTGATTTTTTATTTTAATCTTTTTGATATAGCGATTTTAAATTAGGTATTTTCTTTATATAAGAATTGGTGTGCTCTAAAAAAGAGTTAATCAATTCTTTTTTCTTTGTTTTTGAATTTATTATGCAGTATATTGTTCTATCAGGCAGGGGCTTTGTTAGTGGCTTTATATAAATATCCATGGTTTGCTCTAAATAATAGGCAATGGAAGATGGAACAATGGTCCAGTTATCTGTTCCTTCTAAAAGTTCACCTAACACAATCATATTTTCAACAACGGCAAGTGGCTTTGTTTTTTGCGTAAAAACACTATCATACCAAGCGTCGGTTTCAAAGTTCCACTGAACATAAATGCATTTTCTAATATCTAAAGAAGCAGGATTTATAGTGTTTGATTTATATTGTTTAGAAGCAGTAACAAAAAACATCTTTTCAGAAAACATAGGAATCAATGTTGTTTTTTCAGAAAGCTGACATTCAGCAATAAAAGATAAATCAACTATTTCCTGCTCAACGTGAAGATAGGAAGCCTTAGAAGATAGTATCATCATTTTTAAAGTGTGCGCACTTTGGTTTTGGATAAAGCTTTTATATGGCTTTGTTAGAACACAGGTGTGAATACCATCTAAGGCAGAAATAATCAGAGATTGGTTTAAATTTTCTTGAATTAAATTTTCAGAATCCTTAAAAAGTGTTAGCCATCTAGCTGCTATTGGTAGGAATAGTTCGCCCTCTTTAGTTAGAGATATTTGTTTATTTCCTTTTCCCCTATCTATAAGAGTGCACTTAAGTCTTGCCTCTAAATTTTTAAGTCGTCTGCTTAAAGCTGGCTGTGTGATAAAAAGATTAGTAGCTGCAAGAGAAAAGTTTTGATGCTTTACAATTGCAAGGAAAGCTTCAATTTCGTGGTTTGTCATAGATACCTCAATTATAACTAAAAGTTTATTATTACCGTGTATAAAATGCATTTTACATACTAGAGCTATTATATTATAATATGTGTAGAATGTAAACAACAAAGTTTAAATGTTGAAACTTTTTGTTTATTATGACAATTGCAGGTTGTGGATTTCCGGAGATTTATAACTGTGATTTTAATAATTAAGGGAGATGATTTATTGAAAAACTACGATTTTGAAACAATTATACCAAGGTATAATACAGGCTCAGGTAAGTGGGCAGAAGTGCAAAGAGTGCTAGGAGATACTCCAGAAGATGTTGTGCCTTTTTCAGTGGCTGATATGGAATTCATTACAGCACCTGAAATAAGAGAAGGGCTAAAAAGCTTTATTGATAATAGCATTTTAGGATATTCCATTGCCCCTGATAGATATAAAGATGCTGTTGTTCACTGGATGAAAACAAAGCATAACTGGGATATACAAAAAGAGTGGATTTGCTCAGCACACGGAGTTGTTGATGCTTTTCACTTGGCTATTAAATCTTATACAAACGAAGGCGACGGAGTTATTTTAATGACACCTGTTTACTATCCAATGTATGCAGCGATAACTAAAAACAATCGTGTTTTAATAGAAAACAAGCTAGTTAAAGGCGAAAAAAATTACACTATTGATTTTAAAGATTTAGAAGATAAAGCATCAGATGAAAAAACAAAGCTACTTATTTTATGTAGCCCACACAATCCAGTTGGAAGAGTTTGGACAAAAGATGAGCTTTATAAAATAGCAGAAATTTGCAAAAAACATAATGTATTAGTTATATCAGATGAAATTCATTTTGATTTTGTTGATAAAGGGTATACACATATTGTTTACTCTTCACTTAGTGAAGAAGTAGCAGATAACAGTGTTATACTAACATCGCCAAGCAAAACATTTAATGTTGCAGGTTTGCAAACAGCTTGCGTTCTTATTAAAAACGAAGCATTAAGAGACCGCTTTATGAGCGAAATAAAAACAACGGCAGGTGTACCAAAATGTAATATCTTAGGATATGAAGCGTGTACAATTGCTTACACACAAGGGGAAACTTGGCTGGAGGAAGCAAAAAAAATAATCTATAAAAATAGAGATATAATAGTAGATTTTTTAAGTAAAGAATTTCCTAGCGTAAAAGTTTTTGATTTAGAAGGAACATACTTATTATGGATGGATTTTTCATCCCTTGGAATTAATCATTTAGAACTTGAAAAAATTATGAAACACGAAGCACATCTATTTTTTGATGAAGGGTATATCTTTGGAGAAGAAGGCATCGGCTTTGAACGATGGAATCTTGCATGCCCAACAAAAAGTATAGAAGATGCTTTGATTAGACTAAAAAATGCATTAAAAAAGTATATTTAAAGGAGAAATAAAATGTCTGAAAAAGTAAAAAGCAACAAATTATCATTTGGAGAATCATATTCAATTAGTATTGGATTTGTTATTGGCGTGGGTATTATAACTATGACAGGTGTCGCAATTGGCTACACTGGAGTTGGTGTTGCACTTGCCTTTGTTTTAGCAGGGATTGCACTGCTTATTATGGAATATCCAAAAATGCTAGCAGCCTCAGTTGTTCCAAAAACAAGTATGAGTTATCTTTTAGCAACATCTATTGACCCAAGGTTTGGTGGAGTATTTGTTTATATGAGTGTATTTAATATCACTTCATGTGCACTTATGTCGGTAACATTTGTTACATATCTTTCGGATTTAGTAGAACTGCCAGTTAGTGGAACAGTTGTTGCGATTGGTATATATGCGGTAATGTTTTTAATTAATATGTTCGGTGTTAAAAATGTTGCAGCATCACAAACAATTTTAAATTTAATCTTAATTCTAGCTTGGGGCTCATATCTATTTTTAGGGCTTCCAAAAGTAAATTACAGCCTATTCACACTTCCTAATATGTTCTCAAATGGATTTGGTGGAATGTTTGCCTCAGTTGCAATGCTACAATTTGCAATGGGTGGTGGTACTTGGGCAACTGAAAGTGCTGGGCGTATTCAAAATCCAGAAAAAAATATCTTTAAAGTAAACTTTTCTGCAACTGGTACAGCTATGATTCTTTTCTCAGCTGTTGCAATAGTTGCCTCAGGTATACTTCCAGTAGAAGAAGTTGCTTTTCAATCTCTAACACTTGTTGCACAAGAGATATATCCAGGTGGTTTATATGTTGCCTTTGTTGTAGGTGGTGCTTTAATTGCTATTATCACAACTATGAATGGTGCTATCTTAAACAGCGTAAACAGCTTATATCGCTCAACAAAAGATGGCTGGTTCCCAAAAGCATTTGAAAAAGAAAATAAACAAGGTGTTCCAACAGCTGCATTATTAATGCTATTTGTTATCGGAGTTATTATAGTTGGCTCAGGAATGGATACATCATTATTATCAAGAGTTGTTTCAGGAGCGTTTTTAATGATTAAATTCCTACCAACAGTTGGGTGCTACTTCTTTTTAAGAAAAAATAAAGCAGCGTGGGAAAGCAGTAAATACTATATGAGCGATGCAAAATTACTAGCAGTTGTTTGTGTTAGCACAGCTCTTATACTAGTGTTTATTATAAACTCATTTTTAGCTTATCCAATCGAACTTGTTGCATTAATAGTTGCTTTACTTGTGGCTATGTTTGTTGTTGCATCAATTAGAAAGAAAAATTACTTAGAAATAATCGAAAATAGAACTCAAGAAGAAGAACAGAAAATTCAATAGTAACTGAAAGGATTTAAAAGAAAATGTATAATGTTAAAAGTGTAATTGATCATATAGGGGTTATCTCAAAAAATATAGAAACATCAGAAGATGTGTTTATGCCATTAGGGTTTGTTTGTGGAAAAAGAACAACCTTTTCAAGTGGTATCAGCACTGCAAAAGCATTTACTAATATGCATTTTGTGTTTGATAATGGCTATATAGAATGTATCGAATCAAAAACAGATGACGACCATTTAAGAATGTATCTTCATTCAAACTGTGCACTTCATTCAATGCTAGTGAGCAGTAATGATATTCAAAAATCTCATAAAGTGGCACTTGAAAATGGCTATAATGCGGGCGAAGTGATGAACGCTGCTCGCCCAGCCGATCATGGAGTAAAAAAAGGTGATGCAAAATTTGATTGGTTTAAAATAACAAACCCAGAAACGCCATACACAATGCTTGGTGTAGTAGAGCACAAAACAAAGGATTTAATGTATCAAAAAGAGCGTCATGTTCATTTAAATACTGCTAATAGATTTACTAAAATCTATGTTGGGGCAGAAAATGAAGCAGAATCTTTAGAATTAAAAGATAAATTCCAAAAGCAATACGACACATTTATTGATTCAAGCGATAAAGATTATATAGCAGATGAAATTTGTATTGGAACAGCTAGCGAATTTAAAGAAAAATTCGGTGTGGATATAGATACAAAAAGAAGCTCATATGTAGGCGTTGCAGTACTATGCGAAAGCCTTGATTATGTTAAAAATGTTGCAAAAGAAAAAGGATTTAAAATGAGTGAATGTGAAAATGGTGTGGTTTTTGATTTCACAGAAGAATTAAGCCTATTTATTGTTTTTGAAGTAGAATAATAAAAAATGCATAAAATAAACACAAAATTCAGCTATTATTATATAGCTGAATTTTTTTATAAATTAAAGGAGAAAATAAAATGAATTATCAAAACAGACGAAAAAATTATTTTCGCCTAGTTGCATTTTTATATATAGTTTTACTTATTATGCTGTGTATAACAAGGTTTATGTTTATAAATGATATTCTAGTTGATTTAGGTATTGCAAATGCTAGCGATATGCTATCTCCATTTACCACAAGGCAGATAAGAACTGATATTATGCCAGAAAATTATGGATTTTGGGACATTCAAAGCAACATTGCGATTTTTATCCCACTAGGGGTTATTGCATCAGTTTCAACTAAAAAACCAAACTTATTGTATGTAGCATTTATCTCGCTTTCAAGCACGATTATTATTGAAACAATGCAATATATTCTAGCTAATGGCGTTAGCGATATAAATGATATTATATTTAATTTTTTAGGGGGTATATTCGGATTTGTTGTTTACTATATAATCTATATTTTAAATGGTAAAAGCAAAATTAAAGCTAGGGATTTTATCTCAATTATCGCTCTAATGGTACCTCCATTTTTAATAGTTTACCTTTATGATATGTTTATTTTAATTGGGCAAAGATATAGCTTTTCCTTTTTAGATATTATATTATTTGCAGGATATTTTTTAATAACACATCAACTCTTTTTAAAAGATTTAAAAAAGAAATTAATTATTTTTTACTATATAACTTCAATATTCTTATTTCTTTATTTTATATTTATATTTATGTAAAAGGGTATAGTTTTTAATTTTATTCCCATAATATTTATGTGTTTTCAAAATATATAAATTGAAAGGAATAATAAAATATGGATAATAATTTAAAATGTACGGTTTCTTCTTGCTATCACAATAAAGACACTCATTGCTGTTTAGATACTATCAATGTTACAAAAACGGCACCTGAGGATATTGTTAATACGGTCTGTTCATCGTATATTAGAAGTGGGACTAATATGGCAAAAAATGATACCACTGCTAAAAACTGTCTTGATATAAACTGCAATGCGAGGAATTGCAAATATAATATGGAAAATATTTGCTCAGCAATAAATGTAACAATTTCGCTAAATCATGAAAATGCAGAATGTATGGACTTTAAGCCTTTATAACTACAATATAAAAGACGGTTTTCAAATTTTAAGTTTGAAAATCGTCTTTTTATTTTATGTATGATTATGTATGATGTTTTGCTCTTCTTTTTTGTTTTGTTTTTTTGAAATTATAGTTGTTATCACTGTGAATAAAATTAGTATTGATATTGCAATTATTATCCCAAGAGGGTTTTCTTTTATATCGCTGGCTGTGTATGCTGCATAGCAGTAAATACTCGTTCCAGGGAGCATACCAAAAAAAGTTGCGATGGCATAATGAGAATATTTTATAGAGGTAACTCCTGGTGCATAGTTTACTAAATTAAATGGAAATACTGGAATTAATCTTAAATAAAACATATAAATTAGTCCATTTTTTTCAATTTTAGAATTTACTTTTTCAAATAATTTATTTCCTTTAAAAAGTTTTAACACAAAATCTTTACCTAAAAATCTTGATATGAAAAAGGATATACTGCATCCTATATTTGAAGCTATCACAACATATAATATGCCTTGCCAAAGCCCAAATATAGGCGCAGCTAAAAGAGTTAAAGCGAGGCCAGGAACTAATAAAACCACTGCTAAAATATATAATGCAATAAAAATTATCGGCGCATAAGGGGAACCTTTAATGCTATTTATAATTGATGTGAAAAATTCTATATTAAGATAATTTGTTAAAGGGGAGAAAAATATAATAGCTAAAACTATTATAATTATAATTAGTGGTATGAATTTCTTTGCAGTTTTCATACTGCCTCCATCTCTCTGACATATTTAATTATAGTGTGAGAACGGATAATGCCAGTTAAAAAAACAATTATTGTAAAACAAAATAAGATTGTTCCACTGTAAACTGGGTATATCATCATTAAAATAAATGTGATAAACGTTTCGCTTCTTTCAGCAAGCCCCCTATCATAATGCATACTTTTTGTACCAGTGTTTTTAAATAATGCACCTGCTACGGTAAAAGTTGAGAAATTAAAGATAACTGAAATAAAGAACAATAGATAAGATAGGGAAAATTCAGGGTATATAAAATAAAAGCCTAAAATAACACTTGATTCAACCATTCTATCAAATACCATATCTAAAAAAGCACCAAGAGGGCTTGATTTGTTAGTAAGGCGTGCCACAGTTCCATCTAAAACATCAAGCAATCCTGATAATAAGAGCATGCCCCCAGCAAGAGCCATTTGATTATTAGCAATAAGCACACCTGAAGTTACTCCTGTTGCAAGGGCGAGTGAGGTTATTTGATTTGGTGAAAGGCGTGTTTTTACAACTAGTTTTCCTGCCATATCAAAGCTCGGCTGAAAAATTTTTCTATATTTTGAGTCTATCATAAATTTAGCAATCCTTTCTTGATATTTTATAATACTTATTAGTGGTAATATTTTATACCAAAGGTATAAAATATATTTGACTATCTTTTTATATTAATAATCTTATTTAAAAGTTTCATCTGCCATTCTTTTGCATTATCTTTTCTAAAATTATTAGCAGCAGTTTTGTAAATTTCGCTTTGGGTAGGATATGGCAGGATAACATTATTAAAAGCTGAAATATTCATCTTTTCAGTTACGGCAAGGGCTGCAAAAGATATAAGTTCGCCAGCTTTATTTCCAACGATTGTTGCACCAAGCACCACTCCGTTTTTATCCAAAACTAGCTTTAAAAATCCAGTGGTGTCATTTTCGGCTCTTGCTCTATCATTACTTTGCAAAGGGATATTGTAAACACTTATCTCTTTATAACACTCTTTTGCTTGATTTTCTAGAAGTCCAACGTGGGCAACTTCTGGCTGAGTGTAGGTGCTCCAAGCTATATTATAATAATCCACATGTTTTGAAATTCCAAACAAAGCATTTTGCAAAATAACGCCAGCTTGATATCCAGCAGTGTGCGTGAAATTATAAGGGCCTGTTACATCCCCAGCTGCATATATATGCTTTACAGAGCTTTGAAGTTTATCATTAACTTCTATCTGTCCGTTTCTTTTTTGCAAAACGCCAATTTTTTGTAAATTTAAATCATATGTATTTGGCTTTCGTCCAAGTGAAATTAAAAGTGTATCCCCATAGATTTTTTTTAGCTTACCATCTTTTTTTATTATTACACAAATTTCATCACCGTTTTGAGTAATTTCTTCTATTTCAGCTAAAAGTTCAAAATTTATTCCATCATTTAAAAGCTTTTCGAGCATAATAGGCCCTACTTCAGGCTCATCTTTATTAAATAACTTTCCGTTTCTATCGATAATAGTTACACTGCTCCCAAGATTTAAAAATGCCTGTCCTATTTCAAGCCCGATAGGTCCTGCTCCTAGCACAATTAGTTTTTCAGGAAGAGTTTTTATTGAGAATATATTGTGATTTGTATAGTATTTAATAGTATCAATCCCTTTGATATTTGGGATATTAGCAGTTGAGCCTGTTGCGATAACAATATTTTTTGCTGTGTATAATTTATCACCTGCTCTTATTGTGTTTGCATCATGAAAGATTGCCTTTTCCCTTACAACAGTTACTCCGAGCCCTTCAAAACGCTCTTGAGAATCGTGGGGCGCTATGCTATTAATAACATCTTTAACATAGCTTGTGATTTTGGAAATGCTAATCCCGTTTAATTCCCCAATTACTCCAAATTTATTTGAATATCTCACCGTTTGTGCGATATGACTTGCGTGTAAAAGACTTTTAGATGGAACACAGCCATAGTTTAGGCAATCTCCTCCCATTAATTCACTTTCAAACAAAACAACATTTGCTCCAAGTGCACTTCCGCCAGAAGCTACAACCAGCCCTGCTGAACCAGCTCCTAAAACGGCAATATCATAATCATATTTCATATCGTTTTCCACCTTTCTTAATAAATAGTGAATAAGAAATATTTGTATATTTTCATATTATCATAATATCTTTATAAAATAAAGATATTTATTGAAAATTAACAATTTATCAATAAAAAATAAGATTATAAGGGGAAGAAGTTAATAAAGATATACATTTAGTGATATTGATAAAAAATAAACAGCTAAATACAATTTAGCTGTTTATTGAATAATGATTAATTTAAAGTTTTTAATAGCATTTTATAAGCGTTATCTTTTATTATATTTTCATCATTTTCTTCTAATTTAAAATGAGAAGCTGTAATAAATCGGCTTAAAGCTGAAAGATTTGAAAATATTGCCATGTGAATGTATAAGATATCTATTTTAGGGCTAATCACATTTTCCTCTATTCCTTGGTAAAGGATATCGCTTATTATATTTGAAAATTTATCAACTAAGCAAAAATCTCCTTTTTTAAAAACATCATGAATTTCAACAATACTTTTTGCAGAAGTTAAAAGATTTAAAACTGATAAGCTACTATCACTTTTGATATCTGTGCTCATTAAATCATATAAAGCATATATTTTATTTTTAAAATTTAGATGCTGTTTCATAATAATATCAACATTATAAAAGCCATCTTGGAATTTTTTTAGGATGGTGGCATGGATTATATCTTCTTTGCTTTGAAAGTGATCGTACACGCTGCCTTTTCCAATGCCTGCAAAATCTGCAATTTCTTTAACGGTTATTTTATTTAGCTCTTTGCCACTATCTAAAATATCCATAGTGGCATTTATTATATCTGTTTGTTTACTAGAATAATTCATAATCATAACTATTTCCTTTTATTCCATCTCAAAATCCACATCAATTTTTTTGATTTCTTTTCTATGAAGAATATCATATAAAACAGGAACTAAAAACAGCGTTAAAATAGTTGCATAAGCAAGGCCACCAATTGTTACAATAGCCATACCTTGGCTCATTTGTGCCCCCATTCCAACTCCGAGTGCCATTGTACTCATTGCTAAAATAGTTGTTAGTGCTGTCATTAAAATAGGGCGAATTCTATCCTTACCAGCAGTTAAAAGTGCTGTGTGCTTATCCAAGCCTTCTAATCTTAATTGGTTTACATATTCAACAAACACAATACCATTATTAACAACAACGCCAGCTAGAACTAAAAAGCCTATTAGAGATGTTATTGATAATTCCATTCCTAGGATTTGCAGTGCTAGTAAACCACCAGTAAAAGCAAGTGGAATTGTGAAAAGGATAATAAATGGAGATAATAAGCTTTGGAACTGTGCAACCATGATTAGATAAATAAAGATAATTGCAAGCCCAATCATTAATAGCATATCAACAATTGTTGAAGTGATTGTTTCGTTTTCACCAGTAACTTCGATTGAGTAGCCAGCAGGTGGGGTGTAATTAGCAAGTGCGATTTCTAAATCTCTTGAAACAAGACCAACATTATGACCATCTGCAACATATACAGAAACAGTTTGGGTACGAGATTGATTATCACGGTTTATTGATTGTGCTGTTGTGCCCTCGTAGATATGTGCTATATCTTTTAGTAGGATATCTACATCTTCCTCGTCTTGGTCTTCGGCAGCTTTTGTTGCCACAACTAGGTTTGATAAATCAGTTATAGTTTTTTCAGTTGCTGGAATTAGGATTACATCAAGTTCTTTTCCTTCTAATGTTAGCTGTGTTGCAGTGGTTTGCTCAGTTAGTTCAGTGTTTATTAAGCTAAACACCTGTGCAACTGTTAACTGATGTTTCATAGCCTCTGTTTTATTAACATCAACCTTAATTTCAGTAACAGTTTCACTAGAGCCATCATTAACTTCGCCAACGCCCTCAACATCTCTTAGAATATCTCCGATTTCAGTTGCAGTAGCTTGCAGAGTTTCTAAATCATTTCCTTTAATAACGTATGAAACGCCAGTTCCACTTAGAGCAGAAATATCCATATTGCTTGAAGAGATACTTAAATTATCCTCATAATCAGGTGTTAGAGATTTTATTTCATCAGTTATATCCATATTAGTTCTGCCAGACTCAGGGTTGACAGTTATATAATAGCTAATAGTATCTTCTCCACCACCCATAGACATAAGCGAAGTGCTACTACCAGTAGTCATTGAAAGACCAACTGTTTCTATTCCTTCTATTTGCTGAACTCTTTTAGCTATATCTTCACCAGCTTGAATAACTAAATCTTTTGGAGTGTCTTCTAAAGTTAGAGTCATTTGCATTTCAGTAGAGTCCATTGCTGGAATTAAAACTAAAGGCATATTCGTTGTGTTGTATAAAGATGTACCTAAAAGAGAAATAGTTAAAAGGATAACTATCCAGCGATGCTTTAAATTAAAGCTTAGCAATTTTTGATATCCAGCAACGAATTTATCAAATAATTTTTGCTCTTTTTGCTTTGAAGTATTAAGCATAGTTGATGCCATTGCTGGAACAATAGTTAAAGCAACGAGTAAAGATGCAAATAAGGAGTATGCAATTGTAAGCCCCATATCTGTAAATAACTGCCTTGATATACCTTCAACAAATACGATAGGTAAAAATACTGATACAGTAGTTAGAGTAGAGGAGAAAATTGCCCCACCAACTTGAGTGGCTCCAATAACAGCTGCTTTAACTTTTGAATATCCCTCACTTCTTAAACGATAAATATTTTCGATAACAACTATTGAGTTGTCAACTAGCATACCAACACCGAGCGCAAGACCGGATAGAGATATGATATTTAAAGTAACGTTTGAGAAATACATTAAAACGATACTAAATAATAAGCTTATCGGGATTGAAAAAGCTATAATTAGAGTAGGCTTTAAATCTTTTAGGAAAAATAGTAACACAAAGAATGCAATAATGCCACCATACATTAAATTATCCATAACGCTATCAACAATTATGCCAATATAAACGCCTTGGTCCATCAAAGTGGTAACACGTACAGCTGGGTTTTCACTTTCTAATTTTGCCACAGCTTCATTTATTGCCGAAGTAACTTCAGTAGTGGATGCAACGCTTGATTTTTGAATTGAAATCATTACACCAGGATTTCCATTAACCCTTGTGTAGCTTTCATCTTGATTATCCTTAATTGTTATATCTGCAACATCTCTTAGATATATAGGCTCTAAATCATCAAGCCCCATATCAAGTAGCATTAAATTGCCAAGCTCTTCAACAGATGTAAATTCATCACCGATTTTAACGCTGATTTTCTCTTCATTATCTGCAACATAACCAGCTGGCATAGAGAAGTTTTGCGCCATTAGTATGCCAGAAAGTGCTTCTTGGGTTACAAGTCCGTCGATATTAGCTGTTCTTAAAGCTTCATCCCTTTGTTTATTGAATTCATCAAGCCCTGCGTCAAGTTCAGCTTCAGCTGAAGTTAATTGAGCTTCAGCTACTGTTATTTGATTAACAGCTTGCATATGTCCAAGTTCTAATGCAGCATAGCTATCTTGAAGTTTTTTAAGTGTTTCAGCCATTGCATCAGCTAAAAATTGCGCTTCAACTAAATCTTTATCAATTGAATTAATTCTAGCTGTAAAGCTGTTATTTAAATCAGTGCTAGAAGTGGTGTCTGGGTTTTCAACGCCCATATCAGCAAGGGCTTTATTTATTCCTGCAATGCCTTTTTGTAATTCAGTAATGGATGCTGTAAGTGTAGCTTTTAATTCGCCGAAAGTAGTGGTTTCGGTGGCGAGTCCATCATTGATAAAATCTGTTATCATTACCCCCATCGAAGGGTCTAGTAGTGATAGCTCAGCTAAAGTGGTTTCATCTTGGAAAGGAAGAGTGCTCATTCCAGCCGATGCGAAGGTTAGGTTATCAAGTAAGGCTTGTAATTCATCCCTTTGTGCAACAATTTCAATTTGCTTCTCAACTAAGCCTTTTTGTGCTTCTAGTTGAGCGGCTTCTGATGCAATTGCTTGTGTCTGTGCAATACCAGTGTCTAGAGCTGCTTTTCCGTTTGCAAGATCGCTAAAAGCTTTATCTCTTTCGCTAGTGAGCTCGGATATTCCATCTTCAAGTTCGTTTTGAGCAGAGTATAGTTCGTTTCTTGCCTCTAGTAATTCGCCATCAACTGCACCTAGAACATTATCATTTATATTATCAATTTTATCTTGATTTAATTGTATTTCAACATAATCGGCAACAGCACCCTGCACATCAACGGTTGCAACGCCTTCTATTCTTTCAATATATGGCTGAAATTCTTCTTCCACATACTGTGTGAGCTCTTTAACATCCATTCCCTCAACGTCGATACTTAGCATTTGTATAGGTAGCATATCTGGGTTGATTTTAATGACCATTGGCGGCTGAACCATATCATCAAAATATCCAGATACTGCCTCAAGATTATTATTTAAATCTATCATAACAGAGTCCATATTTATGCTTTCTGAAAATTCAAGCATAACTGTTGACATATTTTCGCTTGATGTACTTGTTATATTCTCAAGCCCTGAAATAGTGGCAACTGCCTGCTCTATAGGCTCAGTTACAGAAACCTCTACTCTTTCAGGAGAAGCACCTGGGTATGCAGTTACAACAACTACATATGGAAGGCTAATCGTTGGCAATAAATCGGTGCTAAGACCTAAAAAAGATACAACACCTAAAACCAAAACAAGTATAACACTTACAAAAACTGTAAGTGGCTTTTTTACAGAATATTTAATCATTTTCTTTCCCTTTATCTTAATTGATTATTCGCTTCCGACCGATTGGTCGGTTTACTGGATTAAGTATATAATACAGATTAAACTTTGTCAATAATTTTTATTGGTTTTTAGCTATTTTTACATTATTATTCACTTTAAAAAGATGGAATTTTTAGTAAATAACAAATTTTATAAAATTATATTGATTTTTTCTCCAAAAAAGGGTAAAATACTTAGGTAACTAATCATTAGTTACCTAAGTATTTTGATTTGGAGGAAATAAAAAATGGATGATACCCAAAAATATGAAGCTAGATATAAGCAAATGATAGAAACTCCAATAGCAAAATTAATCCCAACTCTTGCTATTCCAACTATTATTAGTATGCTTATCTCTTCAATTTATAATATGGCAGATACTTACTTTGTTAGCCAGCTTGGCAGAAGTGCATCGGGGGCTGTTAGTATAATATTCTCGCTTATGGCTTTAGTTCAAACAATTGGATTCACTTTTGGAGTTGGCAGTGGGAATTATATTTCCAGATCCCTTGGAAGAAAAGATAGGATTGCAGCTGAGAGAACTTTCTCTACTGGCTTTTTTACAACTATTATTTTAGGGGTTATAATTTCCATTGTGGGACTTATTAATTTAGAGCCACTTGTATACTTTCTTGGTGCAACAGAAACAATAGCACCATATGCTATGGATTATGCAAGTTATATCTTAATTGCAACTCCTTTTATGATGGCAAGCTTTGTTATGAATAATGTTTTAAGGGCACAAGGAAATGCTTTTTATGCTATGATAGGTCTTACTACGGGTGGAATTTTAAATATGATACTCGACCCATTGTTTATTTTTGGGATAGGGCCTTTTCCAGAAATGGGCATTGCCGGCGCTGCAATTGCAACTGGGCTCAGCCAATGTATAAGCTTTTGCATTTTATTATGGCAATGCAATTTTAGGGGTAACACAATAAAAATAGAATTTAAAAAATTCTTTCCTACAAAAAAAATATATTCTGAAATATTAAAAGCAGGCGCACCAACATTTGGTCGTCAGGGGCTTGCTAGTGTTTCATCAATTTTATTAAACACAGTTGCAAATCCTTATGGCGACGTTGTTATTGCATCAGCTGGAATTGTTAATAGAATAATGATGTTTATTTATTCTGCATTAATGGGATATGGACAAGGTTTTCAGCCAGTTGCAGGGTTTAATTACGGTGCTAAACGATATGATAGAGTACTTGAAGCGTTTTGGTTTTCAGTTAAGGTTGCGATTGGAATTTTAACAACGCTTGGGATTCTTGCATTTTTTTCAGCTGATACAATTATTGGCTTTTTTAGAGCAGGGGACAGCGAAGTTATCGAGTTTGCATCATTTATGCTAATGGTGAACTGCTCAACATTGCCACTTCAAGCTTGGGTTATTATGACAAATCAATTATCCCAATCAATCGGATATTCAGTTAGGGCAACTATTATAGCTATTTCAAAACAAGGAATTTGCTATATTCCACTACTTTTAATTCTGCCATCTATTTTAGGAGCTAGGGGGATTCAATTAGTTTCGCCAATTACAGATATTGGAACAGCGATTATAGCCAGCGTAATAACAGTTACGATTTTAAAAGATTTAAATAAACTAAGAGCTCAAATGCCAAAAAATCTTGAAGATACTGGCGATGTAGCGGAGGCATAAATGGAATTTTTAACTAGTGAAAAACTATATAGTAATTTTTATAGATTATATGGCAAATTAAAAAAGAAATCAGATAAAATAGATATCCCTATTTCACCAGGACAGCTTAGATTTTTAGCTGGGGTTAAAAGCGAGGCTCCAATAACGCAAAAAAAACTACAAGAGCAGTTTTGTATAAAGGCATCGTCACTCAGCACAGGAATGGCAAAGCTTGAAGAAGAAGGTTTTTTAATTAGAAAACGCGATGAAAAAGATAAGCGAAATATGATAATTGATATTACCCAAAAGGGAATAAAATTAGTTGAGGATAATTATGATACTCAAAAAAAATTATCAAAAGAATTTTTCGATGTGTTATCCGAAGAAGAGCAAAAAACACTGCAAGAATTGATATTAAAACTAATAAATCAAGAATAAAATATAATATAGTAAGGCTAAATAAAAAAGACGATTTTTAAAAATCGTCTTTTTGTATTTTGATATATAGATTATTTAACTTTTGAAAGAGCGTCTTTAACAGCTTCCATAATTGCATTACTTGTTTCGGTAGCATTTGCAATTACATCAATATCAGCTGATTGATTAGCGATAATTGATTCAGGGATAGACACAAGTGCTTCAGAAGCAAATGAAGGAGTTTCATTGTTTTCTAAAACTTCAATGTTTGAAATTTTATCGCCGTCCATTGTCACTTTAACTTTTACAGCTCCACGAGAAGTTGAAGATTCACCAAGATACTCATTATCTGCTAAAGGTGCCATAGTTTTTTCAGGAGCAGGCTCTGGTGCTGCCATATAACCATAATGAATATTTAATAACTCAACTGCTTTTCTAGCAACGTCGCCACTAATAGCCCCACATCTTTCTTTTCTTATTGGGTCAGCCTGCTCAACGTTTGCAGCTTGCTTAAATTGAGTAACTGAATCAGAACAGTTTATAGATTTTGCCACTGTTTGAACATCGCTTAGCCCTTCTGGGCGATATAAAGGAAGGCTAGTTGAAGTGTACCAGTTGAATAATTCAGCGTTTATTGCCTTTGCATCATCAGTTGGCACAACCATACTAATAACATTAACAGCGCCAGCTAAAGCACCACAAATAGTTCCGATACCATAGCCTTCTTTACCTGGCTTATAAATAGCAGGGTCGATAGCTGTGAATGGATAACCAACAGATGCTTGTAATTGCTCTAGCATTGCTTTTGCAACGCCATAACAGCATCCATCTTCAAAGTATCCACCATAAGCCACTTCTTCAGCTAAAGTAGCATCAAGTTCTGGATATTCGTAAGGAAATGCTGGAGCAGCTGGAGTTTCAGTACTAGTTGTTGCAGATGCTGAAGTGCATCCAGTTAATAAGCCCGCTCCACCTAAAATGGCAGCTGAACCAACTAGCATTGTTGATTTTTTTAAAAAATCGCGACGTGATTGCAATGTTGACATATTAAATTTCTCCTTGTATTCGATAAAATTGAATTAATACATAATTACTGAATTATATATCTTTAGTAACTTTAATTATGCCATATTTTCCATAGTTAGTCAATTGTAACTGTGGTATATAATTTTTTTTGGGGAAATTAGATAAAAACTATTGTCGGTTTTGTTATTTTGTGCTAAAGTTAAGGCAAAGTAAAGTTAGTTAATTAAAAAAGGAAAGAAAAATGTATTATTTAATGGTTTTAATCCCAGCTATGCTATGGGGGAGTATTGCAGTTTTTATAGATGGAATTCCTATAAGCAGTACTCAGGTGGCATTTTATCGAACGGTTTTAGGTAGTTTAAGTTTAATTATGATATATCTATTTTCAAAAAATAAAATGGATATTAAAGCAGTTAAAAAGAATATTTTAAAATTGGTGCTGGCTGGGGGCTGTATTGGGGCAAACTGGATTGCACTTTTTGAAGGGTATCGCCTAGCTTCGGTAAGTGTTGTAACAGTGGTTTATTATCTTTCGCCAATCATTGTTATGGCAGTGTCGCCTTATTTATTTAAAGAAAAGCTAACCTTTGAAAAGGTGTTAGGAATGAGCACTGCATTTTTAGGGCTTATCGCTGTTAGCTTTTCAGCAGGGGTTGGGGAAGTTTCAGTAAGTGGAATAATTTCAGCTTTTATCGGCGCAATTTTATATGCAATTGCTTGCATTCTTAATAAAACAATTAATGGAATATCCGGATTTAATGTTGCGATGATTGAGCTTGTTATGGGGGCAGTTTTAGTTTTTATCTACACCTTTATGATAAACGGCGAAACGCTAAATTACCCAGGTGATAGGTATATGATAAATTTAATTATTATAGGAGTTGTTCACACGGGTGTTGCATATGGGGTTTATATGAGCGCAATTCAAAAGGTTTCGATGCAAACGATTGCTATTTTATCTTTTGCAGAACCGATATTTGCAATAATATTCTCAGCAGTAATACTAAAAGAAGTGATGACCTTTTGGCAGATTATTGGCGCTGTTTGCGTTATAGGTGGAGCGATGTTTGCAGAGCTTTATAAAAGGAAAAGTTAGCCTATTTGATTATTATTAAACGTGTTCGGATTATCTGAGTAAGGCTAGCCTTCTTGCATTATAATACAATTTTTGTTAAAATAGATTTATAATTATAAAAGGAAGTGGATTAAATGGGAAGAGCATCGATTAAAAAAAATAAAAATATGTATCAAAATCTCCGTGAAGAGCTTAATTTAACAAGGGAAACAGCGAGCGAATTATTAGAAAGTATTTCCCCTGATAGAATTGAAAAAATCGAAAATTCAAAATCCACGCCATACCCTGAAGAAGTGCTTGTTATGGCAGATAAATACAAAGAGCCAAAACTCTGCAACTACTATTGCTCAAATGATTGCGCTATCGGTAAGCAGTATGTTCCAGAAGTGAAAGTTCGTGATTTATCTCAAATTATATTGCCAATGCTTGCATCTTTAAATTCTATGCAAAAGAAAAAAGAATTATTAATAGAGATAACCGCCGATAATCTAATCGATGAAACAGAGCTTAAAGATTTTATACAAATCCAAGAAACGCTAGAAGAAATTTCACTAACAGTTGAAGCACTGCAATTATGGGCAGAAAAAATGGTTGCGAATAATTTAATTGATATAAAAGCATATAATGAATTAAAAAAATAATAAAAAGCTTGCTAAAATTTTTAGCAAGCTTTTTGATTTTTATTTAGTAAACCTAGAATAAGCAGAGTTGTCCCAGATTGATTGAAGATTTACTTTTTGTGAGTTTCCAGAATATTGGGCTATAAGATATGTGTTATCTTCAAGCACTATGCTAATTTCATAAGCGAGATAGTGGCTAGTTCCGCTATTTGGAAAATAAGCGTCTGCTATTTTTACATAGTCGATATTTCCTATATCGCTATCATAGCCTAAAAATTTTAAAGTGCTATTTAAATTTTCATCAATTAAAGCTTTAACATCTTCTTCAACTGGCATACCTATTATCTGTCCAAGTTCAGATTCGGATAAATTAAGTGGAATTTCATAGCTAGAAATCTCATCATAATATAGCATTTCAAAGTTGTAAATTTCAAATGTCATTGGGTTGATATCTGCTAAAACATAGATATCAATGCCGTTTGAAGTGAAATAAGAAAAATAGCCTAATCTATCAAAATCATAATGCTCATACCCTTCAAGATAATCAGCAAATGCTGTTATATCGGTAGGGGAAATATCGGGATAGTGTGATTTTATAATTTCGCCCATCATATTACTAGCCATTTGCAAAGATAGATTAGCTGATGGGAAATCAATTATAGTATCATTTTCAGTATATGCATAAGGAAAATATGGCAAACCAGTATCGGCTAATTTAAATGAAGAATATGGAAAATCCACACTTAGATTAGAATTTATTTTAGGTTCATCATTAGTTTCATAAACTCTTAAACTAGTAGCAGTTTCTCTATGTTTTTCAAGAAGAGTATGGTCGGTAAAGGCGCGCAGTATCATATCATTATTAGTTTTGGTAAAGCTAAGTGAAATGATAGACTCATCGCTTAATTTAACGCTAGTGCTAAACAAAATAAAGTAATCTTCGCTACTAAAAGAAGTATCACTTGATAACATTCCATTATCGCAAGGCACTAGAGAATGAGTAGATTCGCTAGACTCTACTGATTGGGTGTACCCTAGAATATTTAATATTTCACGAACTTTATTATCAATTAATAAAAGATTATCTTCGCTAACAGCAGTATTAGAAAAATTTGCATCATCGGCTGAATGGATTTCTAAATTTTTTGAAAGAGTTGATATATAATCAAGATTAAATCCAATTAATTCATTTGTAAATCCGCTTAGCATAGCCGAAAACCTATTCCCATCTATATCTATATAATAGTAAATTTCAGGAACGTGAACTCCGTTCATAAAAGAATAACCTATATATGCGGTTGTGTTTTGAACTTGGGTTAAGCCATAATTTAGCTTTATAAATTCGCCAACAATATTTACAGATTCTTGAAGTGGGGCAAATTCTATTGTGGAATCAGGCACTGGACCATACAGCTGCGATTTATATATTATATCGCTTATATTACTACTATCATCAATGTTTTTTATTGAATCATACGGATAATCAATATTAGAAGCTAATAAAATATTATTGCCATTACTAACATCGATATTATTCTCAACTTCGCTTGTAGCCTGCCAAGCATTTTGCACTCCGTTTGAAAAAACTAAGATGCCAAGAATTAAAATAGTAGCTAGAGAGAATGTTAAAATTATTGTTTTTTTATTATTCATTTGTGTTTACCACCTTTCGTTTACTCGTATTTTAAAGCAATATTAAAATTAGTCATATATTTTAATATAGGGGTATCTGTGTCGGCTGTAAAATAAAATAAAAATTCTGAGCCGTCTGTAAGTGTTATATTAATAGAATAGTAAACAGCATAAAAATCTATTAATTCATTTTCGCCATCACTACCCCATACAGTATGGATATCATAGCTGAAATCCGAATTTGAAAACGCTTGATTATATCCCATACTTTGTAAAATATCAACTATTTGATTTTCCAATTTAGATATTTCATCGGTTGAAAGAGCTTTATTATAATAAGTTTCGTCAGTGGCAGAAGTTGCTATAATAGAAGTTTCGGTTTTGAAGTTTTCTTCAAGGCGTGTATAAGTTTTTATTATTTCGCCAGTTAAACTATCGATTTCTGCGTGAAATGGAATAATAAGATTATCATTAATCACGATTTCGGCGGAATAAAGAATGTATGTATCTTGGGAAGTTTCATATTTTTTAAGATAATCAATATAAGACATATTATTATTGATTTTAACAGACGGATAGCTTGCATTTAGATAATCAATCATATTATTAGACACTTCTTGAAGTGAAATCATATTATCATCCCCTTCAAAAGCAAGTGAGATAACAAAAGGGTCGCTATCTTGTGAAAGCAGGGTGTTATCAGGAATATCGCTGTGATTAGCATATGGATAATTAGTAGTGTAATCATCAATTAGCAAAACATTATCCGTGTTACTAACATCGATATTATTCTCAACTTCGCTTGAAGCCTGCCAAATGGTTTGCACTCCATTTGAAAAAACTAAGATACCCAAAATTAAAATAGTAGCTAGAGAGAATGTTAAAATTATTGTTTTTTTATTATTCATTTGTGTTTACCACCTTTCTTAGCTATATTCTATACGTTTCTAATAATCAAACTATAACTAAGTTATTATCAAGTTGTAAAAGTTAAAATGACAATTGTTCCAACATTGATTTCTGATTGGTATTCGATATTTATATTATATTTATCACAAATTTCCTTAACAAGGCTTGCTCCAAGCCCTGCACCACCACGCTTTCTGCTCCTTGATTTATCGGCTCTAAAAAATGGCTGGTATATATTTTCTAAGGTTTCATTTGTCATTCCAATTCCGTTATCGGTTATTATAATTTGATTTTTATTTAATTTTAATGTGATTAATGAATGCTGTATATCGATGCAGGCATTTAAAGAATTGTCTATTAAATTTCCAATTAAGCTTTCCATTAAAATTTTATTTGCAGAAAAATTAAAATCTTCATTGTAAGTAAATTCTAAAAAGGTGTTAAGAGTTTTTGCTTTAATAATATAGCTTTTATAAACATCTTCTAAAACGCTTTGCATACTAATAATTTTATATTCATTTGTTGAGCGAAGATTTGCAAAAGATAAAACTCCCTCGCTTATCTTTTGCATTCTATCAGCCTGTTTATCAATAATATCAAGATTTTCAAAATATTCATCCTGATTTAAATTAGTTGTTTGTATATATTGAATATATCCACGAATAGCCGTTAGTGGGGTTCGCATTTCGTGGGATATATCATCGATTAGTCTTTGCTTTTCAAGGCTTGAATTTTGCAAAGAATTTATTTGAAAATTAATTTTATCAGCCATAACATTAAAGTTTTTCGCTGTTATAGCCAGTTCGTCTTTTGAGTATATTTTTGCCCTTACAGATAAATCACCCTCGCCGAATTTGCTAGTTGCAAGAGTTAATTCTTCTAGGGGCTTTGTTAGTTTTGTTATGGCAATATATAAAACAACTGAAATAATTAAAGAAAAACTAAAGGATAAAACTATAATTATATTAATAGTTTCCTGCCAATCATCAAAAAACCACTGTATTGAATAACCAGTGGTTAAAGTATACTCATTGTAATCTTTTGGGAGTTTTATACTAGAAATAAATGTTTTTTCGCCGTTAATTTCAATTATTTCAGATTTCATAGTGTCTAAATTAATATCTGTAATATCGATGTTTTCTAAAAAAGAAGTGTAGACTATATTTTGATTGCTTTCAGTTGCGAGAAAAAAGATATCGTTTAATTTTAAATAAGTTCCCTGTTCTTGAAAAATTAAAGGAATAGCTTGGGGGCGAGAAGAGATAACAAGCCCGATATCCCGTGCAAGCCCTTGAACGATGATATTATGCTGAATAAGGTAGGTTTCTTTTTGCATATTTAGATTTTTCGTGTTTTGAATTGTTGCAACTGCCATAATTCCTATATTAAAAAATATTAAAAACACAGATAAAATAGAAAAATACAATTTAAGTTTATAACTGATTTTCATTAAAAATTCCTTTCAAAAATCTAAAATTCCAGCCTGTATCCAAATTTATAAACTGTACTAATTTCAGACTCTAAATCGCATTTTTTGCGAAGTTTTTGGATATGAACATCAACAGTTCGCGTATCGCCCATAAAATCCATACCCCAAGCAAGTTCTAGGATTTTTTCTCTTGATAGGGCAAGGTTTCTATTTAAAATAAGTATTTCAAGCAAATTAAATTCTTGCAAAGTGAGTGGGAGAAAAGTATCATTTAATTTAACTGTTCTCGCTTTTAAATCAACGGTGCAATTTTTTATATGAAATAAGGTTATATTTTTTTTAATTCGCTTTAATATATTCTCAACTCTTGCAAGAAGAATTAATATATCAAATGGCTTTGTTATATAATCATCAGCACCAATAGAAAGCCCTGTTAATTGGTCGGTTAATGATTGCTTTGCTGTAACGAAGATAACAGGGGTATCGGTTATGTATTTTTGCTTTATAGAAAAGCCATCGATATCAGGGAGCATAACATCTAAAAGAATTAAATCTAACTGATTTGTGTTTATAATTTCAATTGTTTGGTTTCCAGTAAAGCTTTGAAAAACAGTGTGTCCTAGCATAGTTAGATTTTTTTTGATTAATTCATTTATAACCTCTTCATCTTCTGCGATTAAAATATTAGCCATAATTATAATAATTCCTTTCTAGAGTAATATATCTATATCATATTATATATTAAACTTATTATCAAGTTGTAAAAAAAATAAAAAATAGGGGAAAAATCCCCTATTTTTAATAATTAAAATATCTTCTGTCTAAATCTTTTAAAACATTTTTATACATTACAATTAGTATCACACAAGCTGAAACCCAAGCAGCTGGATTTGAAAATAGCACTGCATTATATCCAATACTAAAAACAAAAACTAATCCAACAATACTTCTTGCAATCATCTCAGTTATGCCAACGCTCATTGCAAGCTTTGAATATCCAGCGCCTTGAATAGCATTTCTTAAAATTAATAATAAGCCAACAAAGAAATAAAAACCAACATTTATTAATAGATAATCTGTTATATTTTGATAAAGTATAGCATCGTAATCGCTAATAAATATCGAAATTAGAAAATCGCTGCAAAAATACACTACAACAAAGCAGATTAAACTGTAAATTAAAGCGATAATAGTTGAGTAGCGAACACCCATTTTAACCCTATCTATTTTCCCAGCCCCAACGTTTTGCGCTGTGAAGTTTGCGATAGTTATCCCTAAAGTTTCAAGCCCTTGGATAGTTAGCATTATAATTCTGCTACCACTAGTAACAGCCGTTACATAAATTGAGCCAAGTGTGTTAACAGAAAATGTCATAATAATACTGCCAATAGCAGTTATCGAAAATTGAAGTCCCATTGGAATACCAATTCCAAGCAGTTTTTTTGTGTATTTTTTATCTAGTTTAAAATCAGATTTATCAAATTTTAAGATATCATATTTCTTTAAAATTAAAAATAAACATAGAACGCCTGAAATAATTTGAGATAGGGCAGTTGCAAGGCCAGCGCCGAATGTTCCCATATTAAAATTAATTATAAAAACTAAATCTAATACAATATTTAATATACTTGAAAACATTAAAAAGTATAGTGGAGTTTTGCTATCGCCAAGCGCCCTCATTAATGAAGATAGGAAATTATATAAAAATGCTCCAATCATTCCTGCAAAGATAGGCATAATATAATTATATGCGTGAGAGTAGATATCAGTAGGCGTTTTTAGTAAGTATAAAATTTCATCTAAAAAGAAAGTTACAATACTTCCTAAAACAATTGAAATAACAACGGTTAGTATAAGTGCATTAGCATAGTATTTTTTTACAGTGTCAAAATCTTTAGCACCATATGCCTGAGATACTGGAATACAAAACCCAGTTGCAAGCCCTGAAACAAATCCTAGCACTAAAAAGTTTAAAGAGCCAGTAGCTCCAACGCCGGTGTATGCCTTAAGGCCAACAAATTTTTCAACAATGATTGCATCAACCATACTGTAAAATTGCTGAAATAAAAGCCCTATAAAAATAGGAACTGCGAATGTGAATATTAGTTTTATTGGTGAGCCAACGGTTAAATCTTTTTGCATAATATAAAATCCCTTTCTTTAATTTATTTTTTTTAATTTATTTATCCTTTATTTTATCAACTAACATATAATAGTCCTTTAAAAGGGATTTGTAAAGAGTTTTTTGTGAATTTCTTACAAAAATTTTGTAAATTTTTATAGTTTTTGACAAATGCACAAAAAATAAATGCAAGTCTTGCTTTTTTTTAGCAGACTTGCATTTAAAATATTATGCTGTGTAGTATTCATAGTTATGCTCGATTGCAAAACTTACAGAATGTACTATCTCATTTGTGATTTCATCAAAGATAACAACATTAAATCCTTCTCGATTTCTTGATTGCTCAATTCCATTATAAGTTATACTGGAAGTATCATTTGATACACTAACTTCTAATTTATCATCTAAATAAAAATCTTTAGAAGATATAATTTCATCATCTAAAATTATATAAATTTCGCTCGCTGATGTGCTAGATAGAATATCTGTGTCTATTCCAAGAGTTGTTAATGCGTTTTCGATTGTAGATGTGTCAGCTTTAGTTAAATCTCCGTGAGCTGTTATAATAGCTGTGTAGTTTTCTTTTTCTTTAAGAGTTTGTGCTAATATATTAAAGCTCGGGGATAGTTTTAAATCCCAAGTGTCGATATCTCTTTCTTCAATTGCTGATTCGGTATCCCATCTTTTTATAGTTTCGCTTGAATACTCTTGATTAGGTAAATAATTTTCTTTTATAAAATCTCCGATATGAGAAGAAAGTTTTTTTGCTCCAAGATAATTTATATGTGCGTGCTCTGCCATATCAGAAGAATAGCTAAATCCAGTTTCATTTAGTAAATCTTCGCTCATATAATTTAAAAAAGGAATATTATTTTCATCGCATATAGCTTTGATTTCATCTAAGTATCCTCTATCCTCGGGATTTGGGATATAAGGGGTTTTTGCGAGTATAAGCTGTATTCCTTCTTTATTACACAAATCAATTAATTTTAAAAGGTATTCCTTGCTAGACGCTTCGAGCTGTGTATTAGTTCCGATATCAAGATAATCAACATTATCAAAAACCTCGGTTGTGAATATCGGGCCAAACCCTTTATTAGAAGAATAATTACTAACAAATAAATTATCATATAGTTCAGAAAATTCAATATCGTCCCACCTGCTGTGATATCTAATTACTGGTATCATTTTAGAAATAGGCAAAGGGACAACTTGATTTTCTCTTATAGCTAAGGATAAGAAAAGCCTATTTAAAGATGGGGGAATAGATAAGGCAAATTCATTTGAAGTTTCATCAGATGTTTGTGCAGGAAGGTAGCTTTGACCATATGAAAAAGAAAAAGCCTCAACAACTAAAACTTTTATATCCTGCTCTCTTATAGCCTCAACTGCATAATGATAGGCTGTCCACGGATTTTGGCTCCAAGAATATATGTTATAAGAGGTTATCTGATTTTCCTGCCAGATTTGAGCAGGTGAAAAAGCTGCCATTCCGTGACTACCACCCACAAATGCAACATCGATGGTATCTTTAGGTTCTTCGTAAAACCCACTAAATGTTGAATTATTAGGGGATAATGCCTTTTCGATAACTAAAATGCTAATAATAAAACACACACCTAAAAGGAGAATAGCTATTAAATTTTTAAAGATAATTTGTTTTGATTTCATAATAAAAACATTCTCCTTTTTAATTTTAGAATTGGAAGTAGATAAAAGGTGCAGCGGCATAATCTGAGCCGTAAACGCCGAAAATTACAATTAATATAACGAATAAATAGAATAATAAATATCTAATATATCCGCTTTTTGGAAGATAAATTCCTTTTGTGTAAAGAAAATCGTGGATAAAAAGAATAAAAAGGCTAAAGAATGTGAATACAATTTCACGGGTGTTAAGCCCAAGAGTGTTAATTAAAGATAAATCAGTAAAATTAAAATCTGTGAATATTTTCGCTAAAATGCTAAACGCTTGATTTAAGCTATCACTTCTAAAAAAGATATACGAAATGCAAACTATAAAAAAGGTGAATAAAATACTTAAACTTTTATGAAGTGGGCTGTTTGTATTGATTTTTAATTTTTTATTTATTTTTTTACGTTGTTTTTTAGATAGGATATCTATTGCACGAAAAAGTCCGTGTAATAATCCCCAAAAAACAAATGTCCAAGCGGCACCGTGCCATAAACCACTAACTAAAAACACTATAAAAACACTAGTTACAATTGGTGGGTTTTTGAAAAGTTTTCCGATTATAGGAAGTTTTTTAAATGGATTATCCCAAACTAGGGGAGTGTAGATATAATCTTCAAACCATTTTGAAAGTGATATATGCCATCTTTGCCAAAAAACACTTATTGAAGTTGAAAGATAGGGTGCTTTAAAGTTTTCCATTAAATCAATCCCAAGTATTTTAGCAGACCCAATGGCAATGGTTGAATAGGAAAAGAAGTCGCAGTAGACTTGAAAGGCAAATAGCACTGTTGCAAAGAGTAAAATCGAGCCAGAATAATCATTATAGTTTGTGTAAACATGGGTGACTAAGATTGAAAGCCTATCAGCGATAACCATTTTAAGAAAAAATCCCCAGCTCATAGTTAGAGCGCCGTTTACTATGTTTTCATATCTTATCTTTTGTAAAGAATTGATTTGCGGTAAAAGATTAGTTGAGCGTTCGATTGGCCCTGCAACTAATTGAGGGAAAAAGGAAACAAAAAGAGCATATTTAAATATATTTTTTTGAGCAGGTATAGTTTTTCTATACACATCTAAAGTGTAGCCGATTGCCTGAAAGGTGTAAAAACTAATACCAACGGGTAAAATTACATTTATAAAAATAAAATTTGCGCCTGTTAGGCTATTTACGCTATCAATAAAAAAATTGTAGTATTTAAAAAAGAAAAGAATGCCAAGATTTATAAATAAAGAAAGATTTAATATAAATTTAGCACTTACTTTGAGTTTTGATTTATTTTGATATATATTATCTATTAAATATCCACACAAAAAAGTTACCACAATTGAAATTAGCATTAGTACTAAATAAGAAACATTCCAGCTTGCATAAAAAATAAAGCTAGCGAGTAAAAGAACAAAATGGGCATATTTTTTTGGAGTTATATAATAAAAGATAAAGGTTATAGGAAAAAATATTAAATATTCAATTGAGTTAAAAAGCATATTTTCCTCCTTTATTTTATAATTTTATGCATACATTTTATAATACCATAAAATAAATAATAAGTAAATATTATTAAAAATGAAAAAAGTTTATAATATATTAATAAAAAAAATATTGAAGATTTTATTAAAAACTGATATCATATAATGCATAAGATATTATGCATTATATGATATGCATAACAATATAGTGTTAATTAGAAAGGCGGAGTAAAATGCTGATTGTTAAAAAAACTTTGAGTGAGCAAATATATGATTCTTTGAGAATGGATTTAATAAATAGAAAAATACCACTTGGATCAAAACTTATAAACCAAGAGCTACAATTAAAATTCGGAGTTAGTTCAACGCCTATCCGTGACGCTGTAAATAGGCTTCATCAAGATGGCTTAATAGTTGAGGTTACAAAAACAGGGGCAAAAGTTATTGATTTAGATGCAAATACTTTTGAAGAAGTGAATGAATTATTAGGAACAATTAGCAGTGCCGCTGTTAAATTTGCATTTATTAGAGGGAATAAAGAGGAATTAATTCAAAACCTTAAAGAAACACTAGAAAATCAAAAACTCCACTTATTAGATAATGAATACTATAATTATGATTATGAATTTCATAAATTATTTTTTGATTATGCAAAAAATGAAACATTTAAAAAGTTATATAAAAGCTATCGCCCACTACAAGAACTTTTAACTCATTATGCCTTTGATATAGGCTACGATAGAGGAACATCTATAAAACAGCATAGGGAAATAATCAATATGTTTGAAAAAGGTGATATAGAAAGCGCAATGAAAATTATGGATGAGCATCTAACAGATGCAAATAAAATCCATAGGCAAATTTTAGAAAGAGGTAAATAAAAATTATAAAAATTTTTTATAATAAAGCAGATATTTTCACATTGCTTTATGAGTAAGGCTAGGATAAAAAGATATTTAAGAAAAGCTATTTGTTAGGAATATATAATTAGAGTTAAACATTATAAAAAAATACGATTTTCCGCGGGGAAATCGTATTTTTTTTATGGTTTAGATTATTTATAAGTTTAATTTGTTGAAATATGGTTTACATAAATTATTTTTGTATAAAAATTTACTCACTGCTTATATTTATAAAAATAAGCTTGCGTGCTCGCTTAGAGTTTGTTATTTATTTTAATTAAGCTTATTGTTAAAATAAATAAAAATAATTAATTTTTTTATCTAGGTTACTGAAAATAGCATTTATATATTGACACCAAACGAAGAAGATGTTAGTATAAAAACATAAAAAGCGTAACGCATAATGCATTACGCAAAAACAAAAAATATTCTGGGAGGAATGATTATTATGAAACCGATTAGCTACTATCCAGCAGAACCGTTTAGAATTAAAGTGGTTGAGAATGTTAAAACAATGGATAAAGAAGCAAGAATTAAAGCTTGTAAAGAAGCAGGCTATAACACATTCTTATTAAAAAGTGAAGATGTGTATATCGATTTGTTAACCGACTCTGGCACAACGGCGATGTCCGATAAACAATGGGCTGGTATGATGATTGGTGATGAAGCGTATGCAGGTAGCCGTAACTTTTTACATTTAGAAGAAGTTGTTAAAGAGTATTATGGATTTAAACACATAGTGCCAACTCACCAAGGTCGTGGTGCTGAAAATCTACTAAGTACATTAATGATTAAACCAGGCGATTATGTTCCAGGTAATATGTATTTTACAACAACTCGTTATCACCAAGAAGCAAACGGTGCAACATTTAGAGATGTTATCATTGATGAAGCTCATGATTCACAATCACAACATCCTTTTAAAGGAAACGTTGATTTAAATAAACTTCAAGCGTTAATCGATGAAGTTGGAGCTGATAAAATCCCATACATCTGTTTAGCTGTAACAGTTAATCTAGCTGGTGGTCAGCCTGTTTCAATGGAAAACATTAAAGCAGTTAACGAACTTTGCCATAAAAATGGAATTAAAGTTTTTGGTGATGCTACACGTTGTGTTGAAAATGCTTACTTTATCCAAGAAAGAGAAGCAGGATACGAAAATAAATCAGTTAAAGACATCTTATTTGAAATGATGAGCTATATGGATGGTTGTACAATGTCTGGTAAAAAAGACTGTATGGTTAACATCGGTGGCTTTTTAACAATGAATGATGATGAATTATTTATCCGTGCTAAAGAATTAGTTGTTGTATTTGAAGGTATGCCTTCATACGGCGGCTTAGCTGGTAGAGATATGGAAGCTATGGCTATCGGTATCACTGAATCAGTTGAACAACTATACATCGAGCATAGAATTAAACAAGTTAGATACCTAGCTGATAAATTATTAGACGCTGGTGTTCCAATAGTTGAGCCTGTTGGTGGTCACGCTGTTTTCCTAGATGCAAAACGTTTCTTACCACATATTCCACAAGAACAATTCCCAGCTCAAGTTTTAGCTGCTGAATTATATATGGAATCAGGCGTTCGTTCAATGGAAAGAGGAATCATTTCAGCTGGTAGAGGAAAAGACGGTAAAAACCACACTCCAAAACTGGAACTTGTTCGTTTAACAATTCCAAGGAGAGTATATACATACAAACATATGGATATCGTGGCTGACGCTGTTATCGATTTATACCAAAGAAGAGATACAATTAAAGGCTTAAAATTTGTTTACGAGCCAAAAATGCTTCGTTTCTTCACTTCAAGATTTGAGCATGTGTAAAAAATCTCATTAGCAAAAGTTTACTAAAAGCAAAATTACTCACAGGATATAATTTAAAAAATTCTGTGAGTAATTTTATAAAAAGAGCTTTTCACCTAAATAACACATTTAGCTAAATAATCTATAAATATTATAAAAATGGTTCTTTTTTAATTATATTTGATTATTAATTATATTAAATGAAAGGAATGGTAGTTAATATGGAAAAGCAAAAACTCGATACAACTTCAAATCCTGCTGAAAATGGACAATTTAAAAGTAAGATAGGCTTTATTTTAGCCTGCGTTGGCTCAGCAGTTGGTATGGCAAATGTTTGGGGGTTCCCAGCAAAGTTAGGCTCAAATGGTGGTGGCGCATTTTTACTAGTGTACCTTATATTTATAGTGCTTTTTGCACATGTTGGATTATCAGCAGAATACGCAATAGGCCGTCTTGCAAAAACAGGTACGGTTGGCTCTTATGAATACGCTTTTAAAACTAAAAACGTTAAAGGTGGCTCCTTAGTTGGCTGGATACCACTTGCAGGGAGTATGTGTATAGCGATAGGTTACGCTGTTATTATTTCCTACATATTAAAAGCTTTAACTGATACAGCAACTGGCCATATAATGACAGTTGATACAGGGGCTTGGTTTGAATCTTTTGCACTTAATACCTACTCAGTTATTCCATATCACGTTATCATAGTTGTGGTAACACTTGCAACTCTATTTTTAGGCGCAGAAACAATTGAAAAGACAAATAAAGTAATGATGCCGTTATTCTTTATTATATTTGTTATCCTTGCTATTCGTGTAGCAATGCTTCCTGGGGCTAGTGAAGGATATACTTTTATGATTACTCCTAGATGGGAATCAATATTAGATCCTAATGTTTTAGTTTCAGCAATGGGGCAGGCTTTCTTCTCGTTATCTATTACGGGTAGTGGTATGATAGTTTATGGTGCATATTTAAGTAGTAAAGAAGATGTAGTTGGTGTAGCACATCAAACAGCGATATTTGATACAATAGCGGCGATAATTGCAGCTTTAGTTATAATCCCAGCTTGTTTTGCTTACGGACTAGACGTTGGCTCAGGGCCTAGCTTACTATTTGTAACTATGCCTGAAATTTTAAGGGATATTCCATTTGGCCAAATATTTGCATTAATTCTTTATATCGCAATGGTTTTTGCAGGTATATCTTCACTTCAAAATATGTTTGAAGCTGTTGGCGAATCTGTTCTTCATAAGTTCCCTAAATTAAACCGTAAAACAGTACTTTTCTTATTAGCAGTAGTTTGTCTTGGAATAGGTATTAATATGGAAGCTATCTTCCATTGGGGTCCTTGGATGGATACAGTTTCTATCTATATAATCCCAATAGGTGCAACACTTGGTGCTATTTCTTGGTTCTGGATAATGGATAAAAAAGTTTTAATGGATGCTATTAACACAGGGCGTAAAGAAGGCAAAAAACCATATGGCGACACTTGGTATAACATAGGTAAATACATATATGTTCCTTGTTCAGCAATACTTTGCATAGTTGCTTTAGTATACCAAGTTGCGTTCTAGGGATTTTTAATTAAACATTCAAAAGCTAAAAGATTTTTAGAAAGGAAATATTAAAAATGATTAAGCTTTCAAAAAGAGCCAATACCTTTATATTATTAACTTTAGGTTTAGGATATCTATTTTTGGGGTTTTTAATGATGCAAGGCGAGAGTTTTAGTGCCTTAATTCAAAATCCTATATTCATACTTGTGTTATTAATAGGTTTACTCACTCCATTTATATCAGCTATAATCACAAAGCTTATTGTAGATAAAATAAGCTTTAAAGATATAGTTTTGGAAATAATAACAGTTAAAAATAAAAAAAAGGTATACCTTGTGCTGCTTTTACTAGCTATGCATTATATAATTGCTATACTTTTAGGATTTGTTGGACAGTATGGTGATATATCTTCATTTATCACGCTTGTTCCGATGATGCTATTAATCTTTGGGCTTTCTGAATATGGCTGGAGAAGTATATTGTTTGTAGAAGTTAGAAAAAAAATGGGATTTTATAAAAGTAATGTTGTAACTGGCCTATTTATGGCAGTTTGGCTAATACCACTTGTTTTTATCCCAGGATTTATGATAGGTACTAATGTATTTATCCCATTTGCAGCTTATTTAGTTGGAATAAGTTTGCTTTCTACAACGATATATCTTCAAAGCGATAGTATATTACTTTCAATGATTTTTGTGGGAGTTTTTGCAGCAGTATCAGCTGTTATATCTCTTGAAATAGGAAATGCATTACTGATTATGTTTGTAGTAGATTTAATTATCGCAGTAGCTTATAATGCGAAAGCTTTAAATAAATCAGTAGTTACAATTGGAGATTAGTATATATACTAAAATAAAAATAACAGTAGGGAATGGATTTTTTCCATTCCCTACTGTTATCTTGTTTTTCTTAACATTCTATGATACACAGGTGAATTTTCAAAAGACTGGCTTATTATTTCAAGTTCTCCTTTTAGTATTATTTTCTCAATGCGTTTATGTAAAAATGCATCGCTTACGCCGAGATTATATTCTCCTAAAATCATTCCTATTAAATGAGCTTCATTAAATTCATCGTTTTGATTTGCTATTGCTCGGTAGATAAAGCTATCATAAATATCTTCAGCCACGCTTTGCAAGTTTCCATTTAAAACTGCTCTTAGAGAAGAGTTTTCTTTTTGTAAGTTTCTCCAGTTTACCATGCACATTTTTTTAAAGACATCGGTTATTTCTTCTTGATATTTAGTGTAGCTATAAAGTTTATCAGGTGATACTGCACTCCAAGAAGAATAGCCATTAATAGTGTTATTTTCTTTATATTCGTATTTTGGAAGTTTTAAAATATAGATAGCTTTTGGCTGAGTTTTGAAATTTAGAATTTCAGATAAAAACCAGTATAGGCCACACATATCATCAGGATTATCGCTATACCAAATACGGATTTTAGTTTGATTGTTGATTTTATTTTGTAAATCGGTGAATGATTTTGAGAAATTTTCAAAAATATTATAGTTATAATTTTTAGGCATATTTGGATATATGCTCCATAAATTTGCCACTGTATCAGCCCGATATTTAATGAAATTACCACTAGAAATATCACCGATGCTAAGAGATAAATAAAAGCTAAATATATCATTATTAGTTTTATTAATATTATTTGCACTTTGTAAACTTCCAGCAGTGCTATCATTAAAAACTATCTCAATCATAAAATTTCTCCTTATATAACAATCTTTTATTATAGTATAACATTTAAAAAAAATATTTCAAATCTAAAAAAATAGCAGACGAATTGTCTGCTATTTTAAAATTTAATTAGATTATTGTTTTTTATAGTAGTTGATTAAACAGCCGTCTACAAGGATTTCTCTTTCAGGGTCTGTTAAAGCGCCTAGTTTTAGAGTTATTTCTTTTGTGTTTTCGCCGTTTACAACATAAGCTTTGATTTCTTCTACTTTATCAAGGATAGCAGATTTGATGTTTGGAACGAATACCCAATCATTTAATCCAACTTCGTTTTCATCTTTTGCTAAGAATGGAACCATACCCCAGTTAATGCAGTTTGAACGGTATCTCTTTGTTGCGTATTCAACAGCGATATTAGCACCAGCACCAAGAACTCTTTGGCAGCTTGCAGCTTGTTCACGAGCAGAACCATCACCTGGTTTGATAGCGAAAATTGTGCTTGCAATAACTGTTTCTAAAGGTTTTGTTTCAACGCCTTTACTAGCTAAAACATCATAAACTGATTTAACTTCTTCACTTAAAACTTTTTCGCCAGCTGTTTGTAGTTGCATAGCGTGAATTTCTTTAGCTTTTCCAACATATTCTGGGTCTTTTCTTGAAAGAGTGAATTCAGCTAGTCTTATTGGATTTGATCTAAAACTACTTGTTTCGCCAGATGGGATTAATTCATCAGTTGTAGTAACTTCATCTGTGATATGTGAAACAACTTTTAATAGTAAATCATTGCTAAGTTCTGGTTGTTCTGGCCAGTCTTTAATGTTTGGACCCATTTTTAGCTGTTTATCAGACATTGGGTTTCCGTATGCATCTAAAATTCTCTTATCATAAACGCCTTTATCAAAGAAGAATTTAGGAGAAGTGAAGTTTAAATCAATTTCAGTTGCAGCTGTTAATTTACCGCCATTAATAGCAGTTGCAGCGATACTTCTAGCATCCATTAATGCAACAGCTGATAGTTGGCCTTCACCTGGTTTTGAGCCTTCTCTATTAGGGAAGTTTCTAGTTGTGTGACGGATACTGAATTCGCCATTAGCAGGAGTGTCGCCAGCGCCGAAACAAGGGCCACAGAAACATTCACGCACAATAGCACCAGCACCAGCAATTTTTGAAATTGCTCCATTTTTAACTAGCTCTAAATAGCTTGGCATACTTCCTGGGTAAACGCTCATTGTAAATTCGCCATTACCACAGCTTTCACCGTTTAATATATCAGCAACATCGCATAGATTATCAAAAGTACCACCAGCGCAGCCAGCAACAATACCTTGATCTACATAGATTTCGCCATTTCTATATTTGCTCATTAAATCCATTTTAACACTTGCAGGAAGTTGTGTATTTGCTCTTTCCTGTACAAGGTTTAGGATATCTTTTGTGTTTTCTTTTAGTTCTCTAATTGTGTACGTATAGCTTGGGTGCATTGGCATAGCAATAGTACATTCAACTTTTGATAAATCAACATATACACAGCCATCATAGTATGCAACATCGCTAGGATTGATTTCGCTGTAATCTTGTGGTCTGCCGTGAATTGTTAGGTATTCACTTGTTTTTGTATCAGTTGTCCAGATACTTGACCAGCAAGTTGTTTCAGTTGTCATAACATCGATACCGTTTCTGTATTCCATTGGTAAGTGTTTAACGCCAGGGCCAACGAATTCCATAACTTTATTTTTAACATAGCCATTTGCATAAACTGCACCGATAATTGATAAAGCAACGTCTTGTGGGCCAACGCCAAGGGCTGGCTTTCCATCAAGATAAATAGCGATAACTTCTGGATAAGCAACATCATAAGTTTTACCAACTAATTGTTTTGCAAGCTCACCGCCACCTTCGCCAACAGCTAAAGTTCCAAGTGCACCATAACGAGTGTGTGAGTCAGAGCCTAAAATCATTCTTCCACAGCCAGCCATCATTTCTCTATTATAGCTATGGATAACAGCCATATTAGTTGGAACATATATACCGCCGTATTTTACAGCTGCTGAATGAGCAAACATATGGTCGTCTTCATTAATAGTACCACCAACAGCACATAGTGAGTTGTGACAGTTTGTTAAAACGTATGGCATTGGGAATTCAGTCATACCAGAAGCACGAGCAGTTTGAATAATACCAACATAAGTGATATCATGACTTGTCATAGAATCGAATTTAAGTTTCAGATTTTCCATATCTGAAGTTGTGTTATGATTTTTTAGGATTTCATAAGACATTGTCCCTTTTTTAGCTTCGCTAACAGGAGTGTTTACGCCGTGAGTTTTTGAAATATTTGCAATATCGGCAACTAATTCTTTGCCATTTAATAGGTATACACCAGAATCATATAGTTTAACCATAGTTAAAAACCTCTTTCTTTTATTAATGAATATTAATACTACTTATATAGTAAATCAAATTAAGCCATATTGCAAATATTAAAATGAAATATGTGATATAAGTAAAATGCACGGACATATATCGAATTAATTGACTTTTTACGTTAGCTTTGTTATAGTTAAAGTATACAAAAAATAAAGCGAGGTATAGTTATTATGACAGATAGAGAACTTGATTATATTATTACTATTTCAGAATGTAAAAGTATCAGCGAGGCGGCAAAAAAACTTTTTATCTCTCAGCCATCATTAACGCAAAGCTTAAAAAAAATTGAAACTGACGTTGGTAAAAATCTTTTTAATAGAACAAAAACAGGCCTAGTGTTAACAAAAGAAGGGCAGGAGTATGTTAGTGCTGCTTTAAGAATACAAAAACTATATAGAGATATGGAAATAGAAATAGGCTATGTAACTAAGATGATTAAAGGCAAAATGAAAATAGGGATAACTTCTTATCTTGGAACTATGATACTTCCAGCTGTACTTCCAAAGATTAAAAGGGAATTTCCAAATGTTGTTGTTGAATTATTAGAAGGTAATTCTACTCAGCTTGAAAATATGATAGTTAGTGGGAAAATTGATATTGCAATAATGCACCAGCCTATTGAAAAAAGTAATTTATCACTTGAAATTATAGCAAAAGATGAATTTATATTAGCTATAAGTAAAGATAACAATATGATGAAAAAAAATAAACATATTAAAACGGCAACAAAGGATATGATTAAAGAACTTCCGATGATAATGGTTAGTGGAGATCAAAGAATCGGGCAGGTGGCAAATTATATTTTGAAAAACCTTGATATAAACCCAAACACAGTTTATACAACTAAAAACTTTGATACAGCTAGAAACCTAGCGGCTGTGGATTTAGGTGTAACACTTCTTCCAAAAAGCTATGTGAAATACTTTAATAGTAAACAGCATCCTATTTATCTGCCACTTCCAAAAAGCTGGCAGGGGAGCTGGGATTTATGCATAGCCTATCCTAAAAATATAGAAATTTCAAAATTGTGTATTGCATTCAGTGATATCTTTAAAGAATATGTGAAAGAAAATAAGGAGATTTTTTATGAATAAAAAAGAATTAGAAATAATGATAGCCTTTAAAGAATGTGGAACAATTACTGATGCAGCAAAGAAAATTGGTGTAAGTCGTTCAAACGCTTCACGAACATTAAAAAAAATAGAAGAAGAATTTAAAACAAATTTATTTATCCCAACTTCAAACGGCGTAATTCCAACCTTTGCAGGAGAGATATATTTAAAAACAGCAAAAGAAATACTAGATTTATATAATCAAATGCTGGATAATTTATAAGTGAAAAGTGAAAATTAATAGTTAAGGTGTTGCAAAGTGGCGATTTAAAATAAAATTTTACAAATAAAAACAACAGATTTTTATAGAAATCTGTTGTTTTATTAATTAAATTATTTTTTCTTATTAGCTCTTTGACGCATTGAATGGTCTAGGATTGCTTTTCTAATTCTTAGAGTTTTTGGAGTAACTTCGACTAATTCATCTGGAGCTA
>CAZGFY010000004.1:0-118334 GCA_964525015.1 uncultured Oscillospiraceae bacterium | reverse complement strand
AGTGAAAGTAACTAAATAAAGATATTTTCGTTAGTGTATTTCGTTGAAAAAACTTTACCAAGGGTTGACTTTTTTAATTTATGCGTGCATAATGAATTGCACGCAGTTTGGCAAACCAAACACTGAAAACTACAATAATGTAGGTTATTTATATAACAAAAATATTAACGACGTTTTATGTAATCGCTTTAGCGATTTGCCTGCTATACTCTTTGCAAAAAAATAAAACTCGAATAAATAATCAAAGCATAGCGTAGATTATTTATATTATCTTGCGATAATATAAATCGAAGTTTTCCTTGCGTGCATAATGGATTGCACGCAGTTTGATAAATCAAACACTGAAAACTACAATAATGTAGATTATTTATTAACTGGAGATTACAATTATGATTAAAGCATATAAACCTAATTTAGATGATTTATGGTTTCGTGAAAAATTAATGGCAGACAAAGACACTATGTCATATAACAATGCTTGGGGTGGCACAATTTTATTTCCAAGAGAAAGCTGGGATAAATGGTATCAAACTTGGGTTAATAGCTCGAAATTCGAGTTTTTCTATAGATATATACAAGATGAACAAAACGATAATTATGTTGGCGAAATTGCGTATCGCTTTGATAAGAATAAAGGCATTTATATGTGTAGCGTAATTATTTTAGCAGAATATAGAAACAAAGGGTTTGGCTCAAAAGCTATCAATTTACTTTGCTCTTTAGCAAAGCAAAACGGAATATTAACACTATATGATGATATAGCTGCCGACAATCCATCATTTAAACTATTCTTGAAAAACGGATTTGAAATTGATTACCAAAATGAAGAAATTATAATGGTAAGGAAAGTTTTATAACTCTTCGTCCGTTTCCGTTATAGTAAAAAATTTACACACCAAAACAAAATGGCTATCACTTTCGTGATAGCCATTTTTGATTATTTAAAGATTATTGATTATTTGTGTAAGTCAACAAGTCTTGTTAGGTAATCGTATTTTGCTTTTGCAGCGTTTTCGTTTGCTTCGAATAACATTGCTGCTCTTTCTGGGTCTGCCATTTTCAGTCTTGTATAACGAGCTTCGTTTAATAAGAATGCTTGGTAATCGCCAGTTGGAGCTTTTGAATCAAGAGTGAATGGGTTTTTGCCTTGTGCTTTTAATTCAGGATTAAATCTGAATAGATTCCAGTATCCTGTTTCAACAGCTTTCTTGATTTCGTTTTGGCTGTTAGCCATACCACCTTTGATTGAGTGCATTTCACATGGTGAGTAACCGATGATTAGAGATGGACCATTGTAAGCTTCAGCTTCTGTTACAGCTTTAATTGTTTGGTTCATATCTGCGCCCATACCAACTTGTGCTACATAAACATATCCGTAAGACATAGCAATTGAAGCTAAATCTTTTTTGCCGATTGCTTTACCAGCAGCAGCAAATTGAGCAACTTGACCTAGGTTTGAAGCTTTTGAAGCTTGTCCACCAGTGTTTGAGTAAACTTCTGTATCGAATACGAAGATGTTGATGTCTTCGCCTGAAGCGATAACGTGATCTAAACCGCCAAAGCCGATATCATAAGCCCAGCCGTCACCACCGAATACCCAGATAGATTTTTTAGCTAGGAATTCTTTATCTTTTAATAGGTATTTTGAGAATTCACAATCTGGAGTAGCTTCTAATTCTTTAACTAATTCAGCAGTAGCAGCTTTGTTAGCATCACCATCGTTGAATGTAGCAAAGTAAGCTTCGATAGCTTCTAGTTTTGAGCCTTTAGCTGTTTCTTTTAATTCTTTTAATTTGTTAGCTAATCTTTCTCTGATAGCTTTTTGACCTAGGTACATACCGTAGCCGAATTCAGCATTATCTTCGAATAAGCTATTTGCCCATGTTGGACCATGGCCAGATTTATTAGTTGTGTAAGGTGTTGAAGGTGCAGAACCGCCCCAGATTGATGAACAACCAGTTGCATTAGCAATGTACATTCTATCACCGTATAATTGAGTTACAAGTTTTGCATAAGCAGTTTCTACACAGCCAGCACAAGCGCCTGAGAACTCAAGAAGTGGTTGGTTAAATTGAGAACCTTTAACTGAAGTTTCAGCGAATGGTAAATCTTTAACGCTAACTTCTTTAACTAGGTAGTTGAACACTTCTTGTTGTTCTAGTTGTGATTCTTGACCTACCATAGTTAGAGCTTTGTTTTTAGCTGGACAAACGTTTGCACATAGATGACAACCCATACAGTCTAGTGGGCTGATAGCCATAGTGTATGTTAAATCTTCACAGCCTTTACCAATCATTTTACCAGCTTTTTTCATTGCTTCTGGAGCTTTTGAAGCTTCATCTGCTGAAAGAGCGAATGGACGGATAGCAGCGTGAGGACAAACGTATGAACATTGGTTACATTGGATACAGTTTTCAGCTGTCCAAACTGGAACGTCAACTGCAACACCACGTTTTTCAAATGCAGCAAGACCTTGAGGGAATGTACCATCTTCGTAGCCTTTGAATGCTGAAACTGGCAGACTATCACCATTGTTTAGAGCGATAGGAGCTAGGATTTCTTTAGCAAAGTGTGCTAGCATTTCATTATCTGTATCGATAACAACTTCTTTTTTAGCTGTATCTTGAGCTGTTGCCCAATCAGCTGGAATTTCGATTTTAACTAGGCTATCTTTACCTGTTTCAATCGCTTTGTAGTTCATATTAACGATTTCTTCGCCTTTAGCTGAGTATGATTTGTAAGCTGCTTTTTTCATATAGTCAACAGCTTCATCAACTGGAAGAATTTTAGCAAGAGCAAAGAATGCAGATTGTAGAATTGTGTTTGTTCTTTTGCCCATACCGATTTCTTTAGCTAAATCGATAGCGTTAATTGTGTAAACATTGATGTTGTTTTCAGCGATATATCTTTTTGCAACTGCTGGTAGGTGTGAAGCTAATTCTTCAGGAGTCCATTGACAGTTAATTAAGAATGTACCGTTTGGTTTAACATCACGAACCATTGAGAACCCTTTAACGATGTATGATGGGTTATGGCAAGCAACAAAGTCTGCTTTGTTGATGTAGTATGTTGATTTAATTGGTGAATCACCAAAACGTAGGTGAGAAATTGTCACACCACCAGTTTTCTTTGAGTCATATTGGAAATATGCTTGTACATATTTTTCAGTATGGTCACCAATGATTTTAATTGAGTTTTTATTAGCACCAACAGTACCGTCACCACCAAGACCCCAGAACTTACATGAAACAGTTGTTTTATCAGCTGTATCAGGAACGTTTGCTGGAGATACTAATGATAGGTTAGTAACGTCGTCGTTGATAGAAATTGTAAAGTTTGATTTAGGATTTTCACTAGCTAGGTTTTCGTAAACTGCAAAGATATCAGCTGGAACTGTGTCTTTTGAACCAAGACCATAACGTCCGCCAACAACTGTTCTGCCGTCCATAGCGCCTTTAGTTGCAAGTGAAGTTACAACGTCTAGGTATAATGGTTCGCCCAGTGAGCCTGGCTCTTTTGTTCTATCAAGAACTGCGATTTTTTTAGCAGTAGCTGGGATAGCTTCAATTAGTTTTTCAGCTACGAATGGACGATATAAGCGAACTTTTACAAGACCAACTTTTTCGCCAGCAGCTACTTTGTAATCGATAACTTCTTCGATTGTATCACATACAGAACCCATAGCGATAATAACTTTATCTGCATCAGGTGCACCGTAGTAGTTGAATAAACCGTAGTTTGTTCCGATTTTTTTATTAACAGCATCCATATATTTCTCAACGATAGCTGGGAAATTATTATAGTATGTGTTACATGCTTCTCTAGCTTGGAAGAAGATATCTCCGTTTTGCGCTGTTCCACGAAGAACTGGTCTTTCAGGGTTTAGTGAGCGTTTACGGTATGCATCAACAGCATCAAAATCTAAAACGTCTGTGAAATCTTCATTTTCCCAAACTTCAATTTTTTGAATTTCGTGTGATGTTCTAAATCCATCAAAGAAGTTAAGTACTGGAACTCTACCTTCGATTGTTGCAAGATGTGCAACAGCTGTAAGATCCATAACTTCTTGTGGGTTTGTTTCAGCCATCATAGCATAACCTGTTTGACGAGCTGCATAAACGTCTGAGTGATCACCAAAGATGTTTAGTGCGTGAGCTGCAACTGTACGAGCTGATACGTTAATTACGTTTGGCAGTAGTTCGCCAGCAATTTTAAACATGTTAGGAATCATTAAAAGAAGCCCTTGAGATGCTGTAAATGTTGTTGTTAAAGCACCTGCTTGTAGAGCACCGTGAACTGTACCAGCAGCACCTGCTTCTGATTGTAGTTCAACAACTTTTGCTTGTGTGCCAAAAATGTTTTTTCTGCCTGAAACTGACCACGCGTCTGTAAGGTCTGCCATTACAGATGATGGTGTAATTGGGTAAATACCAGCAAACTCTGTGAAGATATAACTTGCGTGAGCAGCAGCGGTATTACCATCCATGGAAACTTTTCTTCTTGCCATAGTGGGTTTTTCCTCCTTATAATTGAGCAATAAAAATTTTTGCTTAGCTTTATTTATAACACTCTATAGAATTATCACAATAAAGACTAAATTCACCTTATATTTTATCACTTTTTTTAAATTATGTAAAGATATAAGTTAATTAATAACAATAAAAACACAATTTCAGCATTTTATATATTAAATCACCATATTCAAGCCATTTTTACTTTTAATTTAAGGCAAATTTACTAGAATTATTATAAAAAATTTGACATATACATTAAAAAATGATAATATAAGCCTGTATATATTATAAAATCAGGGATAATATTAAGCAATACAGCAAGCTTAAAACTTGAATTTATAATTTAAATTTGCTAAAAACTAGCAAATTTGTTTCTTTTGAAAGGAGAAAACAAAATGGACCCCGAAGGGACTATTTATTTTTTAATCAATTTAATAATCAGTATCTTAACTTGCCTATGCATTGCAGCTGAAGGAAAAGATTATGAGGGTGATGCAAAATCAGGCATTAGTGTGTCGATGATTAGTTTAGCCTTAATATTTATGGTGAATTTTTATATTCTAATTGAATATACTTTGCCTTTATTTTCTTTGAATATTAGCTACATTTGTTTGGCTTTATTTATTTTTATAGGAACAATTCCTGCATTTATTATAGGAATGGCTATAAACGAAAAAACAAAGGGAATTAAAAATATTTTACTGCCTTTTATACTTATATTAAATTTAACAATCGGCGGACTATTATACTGGATAATAGAATTTATTTTTAAAGCATTTAATTTATCTATTAAATCAAATGTCACTGAAAAAGATGTAATCGCTTTAGTTGATGAAACTGATGATGAAGTGCTAGATGAAGAGCAAAAGGAAATGATTGAAAATATTTTTGAGCTGAATAGCATGACAGCAGAAGATATGATGACTCACAGAACCGAAGTTTTCGCTCTTGAAGCTGAAATGACTTGCGAGCAGGTTATTCATAAAACTATTGAGGAAGGCTTTTCACGAATTCCAGTTTACGAAAAGAGAATTGATACAATTATCGGCGTGTTATATGCAAAAGATTTGCTTATAACTATGAACGATGAAGAAAAATTATCTCAGCCAATTAAAAATTTAATGCGAAAAGCAATGTTTGTGCCAGAATCTTGTGCTGCAAATGAATTATTACTTCAATTAAAAGTTAATAGAACGCAGATGGCAGTTGTGGTTGATGAATATGGCGGAACTTCCGGTATTGTAACGATGGAAGATATTTTAGAAGAAATCGTTGGCGATATTGAAGATGAGTATGATAAGGAAGAAAAACAATATATAATTAAAGAAGATGGCTCGGTTGTTTGTCAGGCATCTATCTATCTTGAAGATTTACTCGAACTTTTTGATATTGAGCTTGATGATGATTCCTGGGAAGAGCTTGAAAAAGAAGGCTTTGAAACTGTTGGTGGATTAATTATCAATAGATTAGAAAAAATTCCAAATCAAGAGGATGAAGAAAGCATAGAATATAAAGATTTAATCTTTAAAGTGCTTGAAGTTGCTGATAGGAGAATCGAAAAGGTGTTCGTTTATAAAAAAATAGAACTAAAATCAGATGAAAAAGAAAAACTCAGCCAAGAAGTATCATAAATAAAAACAAATAAATAATCTAAGGGCGAGCAATGCTCGCCTTTTTAAAAGGAAATTTTTATGAAAAAACATATTGAAACAACAATTAATGAAGAAACCATCTTCAAAGGAAAAGTTTTCACAGTTAAGGTTTTGGATAACCAAATGGAAAACGGAAAAATTGGAAAAAGAGAAATTGTATATCATAATGGTGGGGCTGGTGTTTTAGCTTTAGATGATGATTATAATGTTTATTTAATAAAGCAGTTTAGAAGTCCGTTTAATGATGAATTAATCGAAATTCCAGCAGGAAAGCTTGATATAGGTGAAGACCCATTTGAAGCCGCAAAAAGAGAACTTTTAGAAGAAACAGGCCTTGTTGCTAGTGAATATATATCCCTTGGTGAAGTTTATCCAACTGTTGGATTTTGCAGTGAAAAACTATACATCTACCTTGCAAAAGGCTTAGAGATAAGAAAGCAAAAATTAGATGAAGATGAATTTGTAACTATTTTAAAGGTTTCGTTTAATGAAGCTGTAAAAATGTGTTATGATGGGCGAATAAAAGACTCAAAAAGCCTTGTGGCAATACTTAAAACTAAAGAAATTCTAGGATTGTAAATGTGAGGTTATAAGTTTGAAAATAAATTTTCAAACTCTGAGTTTTCTGCTTTTCGCTGTAAGGAATTAACGAAAATTTGTCACTTTTAATCCTAGCCTTACTCACATAATCCTAGTGTGGCAAAGCACACAAAATATTAAGAAAGGTATGACACTATATATGGATAAGGTTTCTATAATCACAGCTGTTTACAACACTGATAAAGATTTAATCAATAGGGCTCTTTTGAGCGTTTTAAATCAAAGCTATACACATTACGAATGGATTATAGTAAATGATGGTAGCAATCAAGATACAGCTAACTTTTTAGATGATTTAGCAGATAAATATAACTTTATAAAATGTATTCATCAAGAAAACAAAGGAACTGGAACAGCAAAATACACAGCATTCACTCAATCAACTGGCGAATACATAACCTATCTTGATAGCGATGATTGTTTGCATAAAGATTATATAAAATCTTTAATTGAACTATCAAAAGAAAATAACACCCAAATGAGCGTTGTATCTTTTGAATTAGTTGATAACACATTCACTCCTTCAAATTCATCTTTAGAAAAAAAGCAAACTGAAATTATTGATTTTAATAATTATATACAAAGATTAAGTGGTGAATATCAAGTTTTATACGCTACACTTTGGGGGAAATTATTTAAACGAGAATTATTTGATAACATAATTTTTCCAATAGGGTATATGATTGATGATGAGCCGATAATACATCAACTAGCATTTAATGCAGAAAATATCGCCGTTAATTATATAGATTTATACTATTATACTAAAATGCAAAATAGCGTTATGAATACGAGCATATTTAAAGAATATAAGCTGGAATTGATAGATATTTACAAAGATAGGATAAATTTTGTTAAAAGAAAAACCAATGATGATACACTAGTTTGGATTTTGCAAAACAAATATATAAATGAGTTGTTCGCTTTATATAATCAGGCTATAAAATCTACCCAAAATAAGGATATCCATATTAAAAAAATTAAATCTGAGTTGAAATCCATCTTAAAAACAGCAAAAGCCAATCCAAAAGCAAGCAAAAAGATTTTACTAAAAGCATATATAAAGCATCTAAGTCTATAACTAAAAAAGATTTCCCAAAATCAATTGGGAAATCTTTTTTTATATTTTGATATTCATTAAAAACAAGCCTTGTTTTTTTGCATAGTTTACAGTGAAAAATGTTCCACCACTTTCTTTTGTAAGATAAGAAATGCAGTAAGCTGAGTTATCAACTAATGCCTTATTTCTTTTTTGCATACAGCCCAGAGAATATTTTTCGCTTATAAATTCTGCACTATCTGCCTGTGATAAGATATTTTGATATATTTTAACATCACTTAAATTCCATTTTTTAAATTGGTCACGGCAGGGAAGAATTAAATTCAGGGTTATAAAAGGGTATTTCTCTTTTAATTTTAAAACTAAAAGTGCCGAAATTGTATCAAAGCCAAGCGCCCCACCTGCATAAAAATTACAAACCTTTAAATTTTCAATTAAAAACTCTAAGGTTTCTTCTAAATTACTTATTATAGCATCAATTTCATCTTCTTTAATATCCCTGTGCCCTGTAAAACAGCAGTTTTGTTTTTTCATAATTATCTTATATTATCTCTAACTTTTTTAAAGCTTTCAATCTCAGTGAAAAAATATTTTCCAACAAGTGCCATTAATTCAAAATCTTCTTCGCTATCAATATCTAAAACGCCTGTATCTTTCATTAAAAATAAAACGCACTTAGTGTCCCAGATAAAGCCAGTTTTGTTTTCTCTTAGAAATTTTGCATCAAAAACATAGATAGATGCATTCAAATCATATGTGTTTGGAACTTCCTGCCTTGCTGTAAATCTTCCTAAATCAATAGATTTAACTATTTTATCCCCATCTTCTTTAACTAAATTAAAATATGGATTTCTTCTTGAATTACAGCCAGTTAAAACAACTCCTGCATCTTCTCTTTTAATTTTTAATTCATATGCTGATAAAACATCGTCTATCTGCCTTAAAGGGCTCGTGATATCTAAATCTATTAAATAATCATACTCAATATTTTTTTCTTTTTCCATTTCAAGTAAAGAGTCTTGAAACACTTCCATTTTAGGAGATGTATCGTTTGCGTGTTCTGGTTTTCTTTCTAAAAAGATAACTTCTGGATATTTTTCTAATATAAGATTTTTTAAATCAGGGCTATCTGTGTTTAAAACTATATCAACATTTGCATTTTCTACTCTGTTTTTAAAATCAAAGGCAGAAGATAGAGAATAGTACACTAGGGGTTTTTCCAAAAATGTTTTTAAATTTTTATTTTGAAATCCCTTACTTCCTGCTCGGCCACAAATTGTTATAAGAATATTTTTCATATATAAAAATCCTTTCTAAGTTATAATTTTTCACCAAGGGTTAACGCTAAAACTTCATATGCCCTTTTAGGTGGATTATTATTTTTTTCCTTTTTCATAGCAAGATTTATAAAGTATCTCATTTCTTTTATAAATCTTTCGTTAACATCTTCGGTGCAATCGATAACCTTGCCATCTGCTAAAGTTACACTGCCTTTATTAAATTCAGCAGTAATCGTTCCGTCTTTTGTTAACACTTCGCAGGTTCTTTTTGGAATTCTTCCGATATAATCTAGGTGAACTTCGATTAATTTATCTTTGTATCTTGCTATGTAAACGCTTAAATCATCGCTATCTATTTCTAAATGAGAATACTGCCCTTTAAAATTATAGCTTTCAATTGGAAATCCGAATAAATCAGTCATATAATCTGTTTCGTGGATTAAATCAATAGTAACACCACCACCCATAGCCTTAATTGCAGAGTAGTTTTTTCTGTAATCAATGTTTTTTCGCCAATCAGGAAGATAGCTAGAGCAGATAATTCTAACAGAATATGCCTTTTCATCCTTTAAAATTTCTTTTAAGGTTTGATAGCTTTTTGTGTATCTCATCGGGCAGGCAATATATGCATTTTCTTCATTTAATTCAAGTTCTTCTAAATTGTAATCGCAGTTTTCAAATATCGGCTTTTCGATAAAGAAAAATTTTGCCCTACCTTTTAAATCCTTTAAAATAGGATAATGTAGGTTTGTTGGGTTTGTTATAAAGGCGATATCATAATCATCATCGCAAACGCTAGTTATCTGTTTATCTATTAAATTTTCAGTTTCTAAGGGTAGGGGAGAAATCGCCCTTCTTAAAGCGTGCACAGTTAAATCTAGATTATTTTCTTTAGCTATATCTGTTAAATTTTTTAAATGCCTTGTTCCAATACTACCTATTCCAACAAACAATACTTTCATTTTATATTAAATCCTTTTCTAAATTCCTTTTTCAATTTCATCCATAACACTTATAGTGTATAAATCTTTAGTGAAAGAGTATTTTGGCTTTTCTATCCCTTTTAAAACATTAAAGAAATTCTGCATTTCATCAACATAGGCATCCTCAACTATATTATCAGAATACCTTGAGTCCCTTTCAAAATTTCCGTATGTATCTATAAACTCTTTTTCCTTTGTTTCAAAGTTAAAATCATATAAAGTGGTTGGGTTACCTTCCCAGAAAATATGATTGCCTTCCGAAAAAATTTCTAAATTGCGAACAGCCTTTGGGCTAACTATATCAACTGCTAGCATTCCTTTTGCCCCATTTTTATGAGAAATGGTTACAAAGTATCTATCTGGAAAATCTATATCTAAATCCGAAACCTTATTTTTAACTGAGTGTAGGCTTTCGATTTCGCCAAAGGCTTCTATTATCCACGGCAAATCAATTCCAAAAATTTCACGGCAACCATTTGTTCGCTTATTGCTTACAAAAAAGTTTTTATAGCTTTCCCAAGGGTGCCAATCAGGAAGATATTGCCCTATATGATAGATATAGCTTATCGGTTTTTCTATATTTTTCACTCGTTTTAAGATGTAGTTAATTTCTTTTCTATAAAGCATAGTGCTAGAAAGAAATAAAAGAGTGTTGTTATCTTTTGAAAGCTTTAATAATTCTTCATAGCCATCTGAAATTAAATTAAGCTCAGTGAAAGTGTTTATTTTATTTTCTAAAAGCTCTTTAATAATTGGGTAGTGCGAAATAGGAGCAGTGCAAACAAAGGCAACATCAGGATTTTCACTTGATGCATCTTTAATAGACGAAAACACCTTATGTCCCATTTCTTTTACCTGTGCTTGTCTTTCACTATTTGTATCAACTCCGATAATTTCAATATCGGATATTAAATTTTTTAAAAGGCGAATTCTTCTTTTGCCCATTGAGCCAAGCCCTATAATCAATGCTTTCATACTAATAAGTTCCTTTCGATTAACGCCTTATTTATCATAAAAAACCTTAGTTTGGTTTTTATTTTCTTTTAAATATTCTTTTATTTTTAAAACTATCTCACTAGACGGGATAACTAAATTATCATATGGATTTTTTGCATTTACTGCTGTATTTTTAAATTCCTGACTTATCGCTTTATTTACACTAGCTAAAATACTTTCGCTTTTTGTATCACAGCAGATAACATTTTCTGCAATGTATCTTCCTTTTTGCCTATCTCCAATATTTACACAAGGAGTTTTAAAACTCGGCGTTTCCACAACGCCTGAAGAAGAATTACCAACAACAACCTTTGTATACTTCATTGCTGAAAGATATCTTAATAAGCCAAGCGAGAAAAATGCCTTTGCCTTATTTTGATTATTACTGCAATATTCATCAATCATATTATTAATAATATCCCCACCAGCGTCGGCATTTGCCTTAGTGAAGATTAAATTTAGATTTGTTTTGTCTAGTGCAGAAAATAGATTTTGCATATCTTTTGAAACATCTGAGTTCTTTTGCGTTTCAGGGTGATAGGTTATGAGTGCAAAGTCTTTAGATAAATCAAACTCTAGGCTTTTTGATAGGCTATTTTTATCCATTAAATCAATACTAGTTATATTTTCGTGCCCAAGCCCCCCGACATTAAAAACAAAGTTTGGGTTTTCTCCCATTTGCAAAAGCCTATTATAGCTTTCCTTTGTAGATGGGAAGTGAAGATTTGCCATTTTAGTTATGCAGTGGCGATAGAAATCGTCTTTTGCTCCGATTGTAACATCTCCACCACTTATATGAGCTAGTGGAATAGACAGAGATGCAGCTGCCGTTGAAACTGCGAAGATTTCGTATCTATCCCCTAAAACTAGCACTAAATCTGGCTTTTCATTATGCATTAAATCAGCAAAAACTTCGGTTGTGTAGGCGATAGTTTTCACTATTCCTAAATCATCATTATTAAATTTTAGTATATCAATTTCAGATGAAATTAAAAATCCGTCTTTTTTAATTTCATCTATTGTTTGTCCGTGATTTTTAGAAATATGAGTGCCAGTTGCAACTAAGAAAAGGCTTAAATCCTTATCATCTGCTATTTTTTTTATAACTGGTTTTAACAGCCCATATTCTGCCCTTGTGGAAGTTACCACCATTATTTTTTTCATGAAAATTATCACCCTTTAAAATTTTCAACCATAAATTAAAAATGTGTTCAAAACTTTTATAATTCAATTAATTCATCCAAAGAAAAATCACGCACTGCCACTTTTCCAAGCACATCATACCATTTCATAGGGCTAATGCCATTACCTGGGCGTTTAACAGTGATATTTTCTTCGCTTAAAACTTCGCCTTTTTTAATATCTCTTTTTGCAACAATACTTTTTCTTGCAATCGCAATATTTTTCTCTTCACTTTTCGTAACCTTTTTATTACAATCGCCAAGTGCTTTTTCACAGGCTCTAACTTCGCGAACTAATAAAACTAGCTCGTCTGGGTCCATAGATGCGCCGTGGTCAGGGCCTTCCATAGTTTTATCTAATGTGAAATGTTTTTCAATCACAGCCGCGCCAAGTGCAGCCGCTGCAAGTGGGGCAGATAGGCCTAAAGTATGGTCTGAAAAGCCAACTTTTGTATTGCATTTATTTTTTATATCCACCATTGCTAGAATATTTGCATCTTCTAGTGGAGTTGGGTATTCGGTGTTGCAGTGTAAAACTGTAACTTCGCCTGAGCCATTTTTATATAAAATTTCAAGTGCTGAATTGATTTCTTCAATAGTAGACATACCTGTTGAAAGGATAACTGGTTTATTTGTTTTTGCTATTTTTTCAAGATATGGCAGATTAGTTATTTCGCCTGATGGAATTTTCCAAATTGGCATATCAATACTCGCTAAAAAATCAACAGATGCTAAATCAAAGGCAGCTGAAAGATACATAATTCCAATTTCATCGCAGTATTCTTTTAATTTTTTATGCTCTTGAAATCCAAAATGAATTTTTTTAACCATTTCAAGCTGGCTTTCTTTTTCGCCAGTTGTTTCCTTTTGATATTCTGCTTTTGGTGCAAATTGGCTGATAACAAGTTCTGGCACAGCCGTTTGATATTTAACTACATCTGCGCCAGCTTCTTTTGCTACTAGCGCCATTTTTTTTGCCAGTTCAAAAGAGCCGTTATGGTTAACGCCAGCTTCGGCAATTATTAAAATAGACATAATATAAATCCCCTTAATTATTAGTTTTTATCTAGCTTGCGTCGCATTTCTTCGAGTTCTTCAAGCTGTCCCATATCCATCCAAGAGTTTTCACTTATTGGATAAACCCCAACTTTTTCGCCCTTATCTCTGTATTTATCAATGATTTCAGGAAAAGATATAACCTTGTTTTCTTCAAGCTCTTTTATTATTTTTTCATCAACTAGATACATTCCTGTGTTAGTTAAAAAACTCATTGTTGGTTTTTCGGTGATAGTATCGATTTCGCCATTTTCAGTTAATTTAAAAACTCCATAAGGAATGGTTACATTTTTTAGTGCACACACAACTGTGATTAAGTTTTTATTATTTTTATGAAATGAATAGATATCATTATAATCCGCTTCAATTAAAACATCACAGTTTGTTAGAAAAAATGGCGTTTTAATTTTATCTTTTAATAAACTCAAGCCTCCACCAGTGCCTAAAAATTCATTCTCTTCAGCAAAATTCACCTGATAAGCCTTTTCAAGCTCATTAAAATATGCTTTAATCATATTTTTTTTATGATTTACAATTAAATTAAAATCTTTACAGCCAAATGCATTAAATCTATCAATTATATGCTCTGTTATCGGCTTTTCGCCAACTGGGATTAATGGCTTTGGCAGTATTTTAGTGTATGGATAAAGGCGTGTTCCAAGCCCCCCTGCCATAATTACCACAGGTAAATCTAAATTTTTCCTTGGCTCAACTTTGTTTACTTCATCTAAAAATAGAATATCATTAACACAGCCATTATTATCTAAAAGTGGAATTGCACTGATTGAATTTTTCATCATATATTCAGTTGCTCCTGCTCTTTGTGAAATATTTAAAGATTTTGGATTATAATTTGCAACTTCCTTCACTTTTTGAGTAAGCGAGCCATTTTTTAAGATATGTCTTCTTATTTCTCCATCTGTTAGTATGGCTTTCAGTTCAAAGTTTGGTGCTATTAAAAGGATTTTTCTCCCTGTTTTTTCAAGAATTTCAAGTGCTTTAAAAACTTCGAGTTCCTCACTTATAATTAAATCATCTATAAGCATATGTAAACACTCCTTAGCTTAATTTTTAGAATTTATTTTGTTAAATCAAGTATTTCATTTGCCACTATCATAACTTCTTCTTTAGTTAAATTGCTAGAACAAGGAATGTTAACTATTTTATCAATAAAGTATCTAGCTTTTGTAAGTGGCATACATTGGCTTTCTTTATACGGTGCTTGGTCTGGGTTTAGTAGCCAAATTGGTCTGGTTTGGATTTTTCTTTTCATTAATTCTTCAATTAATTCATTTCTTGTAATTTTAGTGTTTTCAAGCATTAGTGAATAAAACCACATACTTGAATTTACCCCTTCTGTGTAAGGGACAATTTTTAATCCGTTTTTATTATCTAAAAGTTTTGTGTATAATTCAAAGTTTTCGTGCTTTGTTTTTATAAAATCATCCAATCTTTCAAGCTGGCTAAGCCCTAGTGCCGCTGCTATATTATTCATTTTATAATTGTAGCCAACTTCGGTGTGGATAAATAATAAGTTATCTTCTTTTTTGCTCATATCCTGAGCCTCTTCGCTTAAAAGCTCCATATGGTGGCGAGAAGATTTTGTTTGTGCTAGTGCAAGGCCGCCGCCGCCAGTTGTCATTATTTTATTCCCATTAAATGAAATAGCGCCATAATGCCCGATAGTTCCAAGATGTTTTCCTGTGTATCTTCCTTTTGTAACAAAGCTTCCCATAACCTCTGTTGCATCTTCGATAACTATAATGTTATATTTTTCTGCGATATCCATCAGTCTTTCCATATCTGCCATATTTCCAAAAACGTGAACAGGTATCATCGCTTTAACGTGCGCCTTTGTGGTTTTATTAATTAATTTTTCGCCATCAAATTCGCAAAAATTATCAATAAAATACTGAACGCTATCTGCACTCATACAAAAATTATCATCACAATCCACAAAAACTGGCTGTGCACCGCAAAATCGAATAGGATTAACCGCTGCAATAAAAGTTAGCGCTGCTGCGATAACTTCATCACCATATGTAACGCCTGCATCAACTAAAGCAAGATGCAAAGCAGCCGTACCACTATTAGTGGCAACTGTTTCTTCGCACTTCATATATTCAGCGCATTTTTTTTCAAATTCTGGAATTAGTGGACCTGCCGTTGAAACCCAGGTGCTTTCTAATGCCTTATCAACATATTCTCTTTCTTTTTTTGTTATATTTGGAATTGATAGTGGAATAAATTTTCTCTCCATCTTTTGTTCTCCTTTAAAATTCAATATTTAATTAATTATACTATATATAGATGTATAAAATCTAGCTTTTTTTATAATATCTCTCAATCACTTCTTTTGAAAACATAGTCACACTAGCTAATAAAAGCGAGTATAAAATAAAGTGGTAAATCCGAGTAGGGCTAATGCTAAAATATTCAATAAAAGATTTCTCCTTATTAATAGTAATGCTTTTAATATTCATAAAATTTGCCGCACTATCCGTTGGGTCTATTCTTATTGATTTAGTGTTTACTGCAAAGAATAAATCTGAAAAATATATTGTATCCTGAGTTTTAGTAAACCAAGAGCGATTATCACTTGAAAAGCCTTGCCCATCTTTAGTTGTGTAATATAAGGTCACTTCGCCTGGATATAAAGAATATTCAATATCCAAAGTTACGCTAGTTATATACATATCTTTTTCTATTATAAGTTGTGGGTCGGCATCACTTGAAACAAGCCCATTTTCTTTTTCAACTATTGAAACTAATTCAAAATCATCTTTATATAAAACAATTGTTTCAAGCTTTCCAGTTAGCCTTAAAAAGCTTTCAAAAAGAAATATAAATAGGGTGCTAATTAAAAACACAGATAAAACTAAGCTAAATGAAAATACAATAATTTTTATCGGAGTTAAATTTTTAATCTTTTCTATCATGCTAAAAATTCCTCCCCTTTAATTAAATGAAATGTCACATCATTATCATCAGTGTATTCAATTTCAAAATAGGCAATTCCATTTAAGCCGTATTCCCCAGTGTGAAAATCAAAGGAATTAAATAGGATATTCTCAGTTAAATCGCCAGTGTGCTCTAATAATAAATGCGAAACATTATTTTCTTTTAAATACTCTACAATCTGCTCTTTTTTAGCTGTATCTTCCTCTTCTTTTGATAAGTGGGAAAGGTCTAGATAAGGCACTTCTTGCACAACTAAATTTTGTGCATACTCATATGTGTAGATAAACCATCTCTCGCCACTATCAAAAAGCCCATTGTAAACATAGATAATATCATCATCACTAACGGCATCTGATAAAAAATCAACCTTTTTAGTGATTATATCCCTAGTTGGAAAAGATGCTTCATTAACGCCTAAAAACATATTCGCTGGCTTTAAAAAGTAAGCTGAAAGAAAAACTAAAACACAGGTAATTGATAAAAACACGCCCTTTAAAGCTATTTTATATCTTTCATTTTCTTTAATAGCTAAAAAAAGGATAAATAAGGATAACATTAGCCAGCCCATATAGTAAGGGTAGATATACCTTGTATAGCTAGTTAGCCCGTAGGCATTATCTTTAAAAATATAAACATATAAAAATAAATGGAAAACATAGTAGCCTATAAATCCGATAAAAGAAGAAATGCACACAAAAGTATATCTTAATCGGTTTTCTTTTTTTGAGAATATTATAGCAAATATAAAAATACTTAAAATTAATAAAATAACGGCTATTCCATTTCCAATCATAGAGATAGGGCGAGTGGATAAAGCAAAAAACATCTCTTTTTGAATATCGATAAATTTCTGGCTTTTTTCTGGCGAGAATAATTCGATAACCCCAGTTAAAAGCATTTGAATCATTCCCATATTCGTTTCGCCACCTAGATTATTACGATTAACATTCATAACTGCTCCCATATGATAAGTCCAGCCAAAGAATGATATAAGCGTTGATATAATAATAACTAAAACAGCTGATATTTTTGCAAAAATCCCTTTAAATATAAAAAACTTATTCGCCGATTTATCAAAAATTAGACTTGTAAAAATTATAAAAGCAACTAAAAGTGAAAATGCAAATCCCATATCCTTAATAAAGGTGAAAAATATGGTTATCGGGATAAAAGGAAGTATCCTTTTTTCTAAACTTCCATCACTTAAAAAGAAGACAGCTAAAGCCGCTGCAAACATAATTCCAAGTGGAAAATCTGCATATGAATTTATATAAATTGGGGATATGTGCAGTATTCTAGTGTATATAGTGAAAAAATATGGCAGGAAAAATCCAGTTGTAAAGCTTAAAATAGATAAATGCCAATCTTTTTTTGAAAATAATGCTGTAAATGAGCAGTAGATAGAAAAAAACAAAATATTATAGCTAAAAAAGCTAACCCATTCAATAAACTGTGAATTAAAGCACTGGAAAAAATAAGATAACACAGCGAGCGTTGGGGGAGTTGTGTTTCCAATCATACTCGACTCATAGTAGGTGTATATACTATCGTTTATATATAGAAGTTTATGGCTTATTCCCCAAAAGCTAAATTCGTCCCACTCGTGAAAAAGTGGCTGTGAGTGATTTAAAAATAAAAGCATTAATAAGCTGGACACTATAAATAAACAAACGCCCATAGTTAAAAATTCTTTTACATCATTTTTAAAGCTATTAGCTGATTTTTTTATAGCAAATCCAAAACTTATAATGCTAATTAGATATGCAAAAATCACCCCTTGATTTAAAAGATTAACAAGGCTTAGTATTATAGGAATACCCACTAGGCTAGTTATAGATATTAAAGGGGTGAAATTAGGATTTAAATTGAAAATTTTATATAGTGAAAATGCAAATAATAGTATCACTATAAAAGCTGATAATGCACCGAGCATAAAAAAATATCCTTTTTAATTATTTGTAAAAACTACATTGGTATATAATAAACGGCTAATTGAGAAAAAATAGCCAGAATGTTTAAAGCTACCATTGATATAGTACAGCTAAAATCGGTTGTTTTTGTGTTAAGTGAGGTAAATTTTGAAAAATAATATCCACCAGCAAAAGAAAATCCGATAAACGCTGGGATAAAATATCTCATTTGAAGTCCGATAATAGCTGGCAGGGTTACAGGTGCCCAAGAGATATAAAGCCCCGTTGCCGACACTGCATAGGTGAGTAAAGCCATAATAAATAAATTAACAGTTAAGCTAAAATCACTTCTTTTAAAAACATAGCTTTGCTTAAATATGTTTATTAAAATTAATATCGGAGTTATTAGATTTATAACAACTAAATTAACATCAACAGCACCTAAAACGCCTGATGAAAAGATAAAGAAATAATTATCAAACATCGAGTCGATAAACACAGCTAAATACCTTAGTGGGTTTGAAATAATAAATAAGAGCTGTGCTGTTCTATCTGTTCCATTCATCGTTCTTGGGATTTCGCCATAGTTTGAAAACAATGTAACGTATTCTGCCATTCCTTGATAGAAAATTAAAGAAACAACTGCTGAAATAATAAATAAATGCGATATTTTTAACTTTTTATTTTTAAAAGTAATATTTAGATTATCTTTATTCACTGTAAAAAGCAGTGGCAGTAAAACAAGATAGTTCGCCTTGCTCATAACTAAAATTCCAAGCGAAACTGCAAATATCACAAACTTTTTATTATCAAATTTTTGGCTTAAAATACAGGATATCGCAAGATAAAACAGCCCTAAAAGCATAGCGTCTGTGTTATTTGAGCCTACTATATATAAACTCACTGGAATACACATCAAGCTAAAGATAATTATTTTAAATTTATGCGAGTATTTAAAGGCAAAATATGCACAAATTGAAAAGAATAAAGCATTAAAAATCCTAGCTAAATAATAGCCAAAGATTGCATTTAAGCCAAAAATATTGCCGATAAAAACGCCGATTGCCTGCGGAATATACGGAACCACTTGAAATATTATTATTCCCCTATTTTCAAAGGTGTAATTTTCATCTTCTAATAAATCATAATATAATTCATATCTTTGGGATATAATCGAATTTTCTTTTGAAGGGTAGCCGTTATTATAAGCTGTTGGGAACACTTCCATTAAAATATTCACATCTCTTGAATATTCGTGCTTTTCATCAAAGCCAAACTGTCCATCTGCCATTGCTACAGCTCTTAGATAATGAGTGTCTTCATCGGGCGCTTGATTAATAGGCGAAGTTAAAGCAAAAAGGCTAGCTAAAAGAAAAATAACTAGGCTAAGCGCTAAGTTTTGATGCTTTTTATATAATCTATAAATAAAAAACAGCTTTATAGATATTATAGCTAGGATAATAAATAATAAAAAAGAATGAGTTATTTGATTCATCCAAAATGGCTCATACATCACCCTTAAAAAATAAACTGTGAAAAACGAAAACAACAGCAAGAGAAAACAGCCTATACTAAAAATTAATATAGGCTTATTTTTTATATTATTAAATTTTTCTTTTAAGAAAGAAAGCATAGATTTTTCCAATCCTATTGAATTTTTATTAAACGTTATAAATATCAGTTTTAAATCTATCTAGGTTTTCTTTTGTCCACTCGATAGTTTCGGCAATGCCTTGGCTAAATGTGTAGTTTGGTTTCCAACCAGTTAATTTATTTAATTCTTTAGCTGTTCCAAGTAAGCGATTAACTTCGCTTTTTTCTGGACGCATACGAATATCTTCGGTAACAATTTTTGCATTTGGATTGATTTGGCTAATTAATTCATTTGCTAAATCACCAATTGAAATTTCCTGCTCTGTTGCAATATTTAATTCTCTGCCAATAGTGTTATCATTTTTTGCAATAGTGATAAATCCATTAGCTGTATCTTTAACATAGTTAAAATCTCTAGTTGGAGTTAGCGAACCAAGGTGAATTTCTTCTTTTCCAGCTAGTAGTTGCGTTATAATCGTTGGGATAACTGCTCTTGCTGATTGCCTCGGGCCATAAGTGTTAAACGGACGAACAGTTGTAACAGGGGTACCAAATGAGCGATAAAAACTCTCAACTAATCTATCTGCTCCAATTTTAGTTGCAGAATATGGGCTTTGGCCTTGGAATGGGTGGTTTTCATCTATTGGAACATACTGCGCTGTTCCGTAAACTTCGCTAGTTGAAGTTGAAAGAATTCTTCTTGTATTTAAATCTCTTGCAGCTTGCAAAACATTTAACGTGCCTTTTATATTAACATCAACATATGAATCCGGAGAAGTGTATGAAAAAGGTATTGCAATTAAAGCTGCTAAATGGAAAACAGTGTCTATTCCACGCATAGCTTCTTTTACTCCATTAGGATCACGAATATCACCAAGGATAACATTCATTGCATTTTTTTCTTCTTTTGAAATCGTGTCCAGCCAGCCCCAATTACCAAATGAATTGTATGCACAAAATGCTGTTACATCATAGCCTTCTTTAATTAATTGCTGGGTTAGGTGTGATCCGATAAATCCATCAGCACCAGTTACTAAAACTTTTTTAGACATATATATTACCATTCCTTATATTTTTAAATATTATAATTCAAAATATTATATCATAAATCTTGGTTTTTGTCTATATTTTAGGCGTTTTTATAGGGTTGTCCTTTACAAATTATAGCAGTTATAATATAATATATAAGTTAAGAATAAATTAAGGAATGATAGTTAATGAAAGATATAATAAAAAAACTAGTGATATTATTTATCCCTGTTTTAATATATTTTGCAATATTTGTGTATTTTGAGCCTTACAACTACTTTGGGCTTTTTAATGATGAATATTCAGGCGATAGTGCAATGGCAAGAGTTAGAGAATTTAATTTACAGCCTTATGATACTGTACTTTTAGGTGATAGTAGAATGGCGCATTTTGATATAGATTTAGTTGAAGAGATATTAAATGATGATGTTTCTCAGCTTTCTTTTGGTGGGGCAAGCTTTAATGAAAGCCTTGATTTACTAGAGTATGCAATGGATTATAATGAAAATCTTGACACTGTTTATATCGGGGTGAGCTTTTACACTTTAAATGAAAGCTATTATAAAGATAGAATGAGCCAAATCGAAACAGTTTCAACTAATCCGATAGCTTATATGCTAAATTATAGCTACAATATCGAAATGCTAAATGAAATCCGATATTTTTTAATAGGACAAACAAATGTTGCCGAAAAAATTGAAGGGGTTTGGGAAAAAGAAGACTACTATTATGAAGACGGCACCGAGCGTGAATACCGAAAAAATTTAGAAGAATATGCTTTAAATTCAATCTATCCAGTTGTAACAAATCCTATATACGCTTATGATGAAACTGATGTTTTAAGGTATGTTGAAATTTTAAAAGAGTGCAAAGAAAAAGGCATAACCGTTTACACAGTTTTGCCACCAGCAGATGATTCAATTAAAGAATTAGTAATAGAAGAATTAGCACTAGAAGAATATATCAATAAATTTATAGAAGATGTTTCGCCTTATAGCGAAGTTTTAAACTATGAATACACTGAAATTAACGCATTTACACAGGATGAATTTTATGATGGATTTCACTTAGACCCTGCTCGTGGCCTTGAAAAATTCACATATATGCTTTTTGAAAACTAGGAAACGGAAATAATATGTCATTAGATTTTTTGATTTTATACGAACACATAGGAAGGGAATATGAAAGTATATCCCTTTTAAAACTAGAGCTTGAAAAAAGGGGCTACACAGCCGAAATTATGCAACTTCTAGATAGAAAAAAACTAAAATACTTCACCTATAAAAAGCCAAAGGTTGTTGTTGCCTCAGCTATGTATGATAATAAAACAATGAATAGCTTTGTTTATAATAATGTTGGGGTTTGTAATAAGGTTGTGAATTTACACTGGGAGCAGGTTTTAAGTGAAGAACAGGAAAACTCCCCATTTTTTAACTGCCTTGAATCCGCCTCTTATGCTCTTCACACCTGCTGGGGGGAAAAGGCAAGAGATAGGATAGTAAAATTCGGAGTTCCAATTGAAAACACTGTTATAACTGGGCCTATTCATATGGATTTTTTAAGAGAAGAATATAAGGGCTACTATAAATCCAAAGAGGAAATTTGCAAAGAGTATAATTTAGACGAAAATAAACAAATGGTATTGTATGTTTCTTCTTTTTCAACAGCCTATATGTCGGATGAAGAAATTAAAAGCCTTAATGAGCTTGCCGGAGTAGGCTTTGACCAATTTAGGATAACCAGCCAGAAATCAATGCATATAACCCTTGATTGGGTGGATAAATTTTTGCAAACAGAAGAAGGGCAAAACACCGAATTTGTTTACCGAAGACATCCAACAGAGTGGAACAGCCCTATATTAAATGAGATGGCAAAAAAACATAAAAACTTTCATTTAATCAGCGATTACTCGGTGAAGCAATGGATAACTGTTAGCGATACAATTCTCGCTTGGATGTCGACTGCGATTGCTGAAATTTATTTTGCTAAAAAGAGCTGCCATATAATAAGGCCAATAGATATTGAATGGGAATACGACCCTGTCATTTATGAAAATGGGAAATTTATTAGCGATTATGATGGATTTATATCAGCTTTAAACCAGCTAAATCCAAGCTTTCCATTAAATGAAGAATTGATGCTAAGTCATTATGATTTTACAGATATTCCAAGCTATATACGAATGGCAGATGCTCTAGAAGAAACGCTAAAAGGGGAAGAAATACGAAAACCTTTTGATTATTTCACTCCAAAATTTAGCCTTTTAAAATTTGTTGCACTTATTGGCGCGCATACCTTGTATGCTTTAAAAATAAATCCTACGAAATTCAAATTTTTAGGCTCACCAGCTGAATTGGCTGGAAGAATTTATGGGCATATTAAAAATACAAGAGTTTCAAAACAAGAAGATTTAGAATACCAAGAGAAAATTAAAAAATATATTATAAAATAAAAGCTCAGAAAAGGAGAGAATATGGCTGATAATTCATCAACTAAGGGATTTTTATCCTCAATATTTAAATATTCTATCGCCACATATATAAACTTTTTTATATATGGTATTTCCATCCTTTTAGTTGCATGGTTTATTGATACGGCAGTTTGGGGTCAGCTTGATATTTTTATTTCAACCTCTACTTTAATAATGAATATATGTATGCTAGGGCTTGATAATTCTTTTATTCGATTTTTTAATGAGCCAGCAGAGCCACTAGATAGATTTTCTTTATTTTCAGCCTGCCTTGGCTTATCTAGTGTTTCATTAATTATAACTGGCACTGCCTCATATTTATTTTTTCCAGAAATGATTATTGATATATTTTTTAGCTTTAATCTTGGAAGTGTTTATGTAATATTATTATTTTTTAACGCTTTTATGAATATGATAGCAAGGTATATTAATATACTTTATAGAATGCAAGGAAGTATTAGGCTATACACCTTACAAAGTGTGTTAATGCAGTTTTTCTCTAAGGTATTCTTTTTATTTGGCGCTATATTTTCAGCAGAATTTTCAAATTTAGTTCTTTGGGCTGTTTTAGGAAGTACAGCGTTTAGCTTATTTTTTCTTTTTTCAGTAAGGGGAAATTTGAATTTCAAAAAGGAGATAGTATTTTCAAAAGCAAATAAGCAGATAATTCCATATGGAATTGCAATTGCTCCAACAGCTGTTATGCTATGGCTGAATAGTTTGTATTCAAAGGTGTATATAGATGGTACTCTAGGGAGTGATTTAACTGGCGTTTTTAGTATGGTTAGCCTTTTAAGTAATGTTATCGCTATTATTCAAGCTGGATTTGCAACCTTTTGGTCGGCTTATATTTATGCAAATTATAAAACGGAGCAGGAAAAAATCAAGCAGGTTCACGATTATTTAACCTTACTTATTTTAATATTCTTTTGCTTTTTAATCGCCTTTGAGGATGTTATATTCTTATTTTTAAGCCCTAGCTACCGAGTTGGTATGTCGATTTTTCCAATAATGGTTTTAGTTCCTGTATTTTTAATAATCAGCGAAACAACTGTTTATGGAATAGCAATAGCCAAAAAGCCTATTTTTGATACGATTGGTATCGGATTATCAGTTGTGTTTAATATTGGATTATGTTTAATTTTAGCCGATAGTTTTGGGCTTTATGGCGTTGCAATGGCGCTAGCTGGGAGCAATATAATAATGTTTTTATTTAGAACATTTATTGCGCAAAGATATTATAGAAGTATAAAAAGCTATACTCGAACAACCATTTCACTAAGTTTACTTTTAGTAATCACTGCACTAACAACTTATTATAGCTATAATTTTATTTTAAAACTTACAGTTTGTATGATAGGAGTTGTGATTTATTTAATGATATATAAAAACCAAGTGAAAGAGGCAACTTTATTTATTAAATCTTTTATTGATGATTTTAAAAGAAAAAGAAAAAACGAAGATGATAGCATAAAATTAATAGTTTCTGATTTAGATGGAACACTCCTAAATAAAGAAAATCAAGTTCCAGTAGAATTTTATAATACGCTAGAAAAACTACAAGAACGAAAAATTACATTTGCAGTAGCTTCCGGCAGAACCTATCTTGGACTACGCCATTTATTTAATGAAAAAGGCAATGATTTATACTTTATTTGCGATAATGGTGCATTTGTAAGATATGGTGAGGATATAATTTCTTCTAGCGAATTCTCAAATGACGATTATAAAAAAATCGTTGAGTTTTTACATTCACAAGATATTTACTCATTAATGATTTGCGCCGTTGGTGGAACATATTATCAAACAACGCTTGATGACGATTTTAATGAGAAAATGAAAAATATGTACACAAAAACTATTTTAGTTGATAATGTTTTAGATATTGATGATGAAATATTTAAAATTTCAGTATTTAATTCAGAAAATATTAGACATAAAGTGTACAATCCTCTTAAAAATAGATTTGAAGACGAATTTAGTATTCATATTTCAGCAAAAGTTTGGACAGATGTTATGCCAAATGGCGCTGATAAAGGCAAGGCTTTAAAATCTCTTCAAGCAAAGCTTGGAATATCTAAAAACCAGACAATGGCTTTTGGCGATTTTGATAATGATATCCCAATGCTAGAAAACGCAAAATACTCATTTGCTATGAAAGACGCAAGCCAGCCAGCTAAAGATATTGCAAGCTACACTGCAAAATCAAACTGCGAAAACGGAGTTTTAAAAGCTATAAATGAGTTTGTTTTTAATGAAATAGAGGAATAAAATTCCACAAAAAAAGAGAGAAGAAAATATCTTCTCTCTTTTAAATTTAGCTAAATATTACTCTGCATACCAAGGGATTAGTTCCACTTGTAAATTATCTAGAGTTTCTAAATCCATAGCCATTCCACCTTCTGAATCAACTTCAACAATTATTGTTACAGTTTTTGATTCGCTAGTTGAAGTTTGTGGTAGATAGTTTTCGATTTCATCTAGAATTAAATTCATAAATTCATCTTCAGTTTCTGGAGTTACTACAGTATCATCACTTGGGTAGATATAATCTACGATAGTCATAAGTTCTTGCTCTGTAATACCTTTTGAAATTGTATCAACTATATTTGCTTTAACAGTGATATGATAATCGCCATCGATTTCATTAGATTCTAGCACTTCAAAAGTTACTTTATTAAACATTTGAGCGAATAAATCTACTGCTCTATCATATGTTTCTTGTGAAAGGTATGTTGGATCTGAGTAGCAGTAGTAGTAAATAAAGCTTTCTGCTTCAAATGCAACAGTTAGGTCGTAGTATTCTTCTAAATCTGTAACTGTTGTTCCATCTGTATACATATCAACTAAATCTTGTGAATGATCGTTGTGGAATGTTGATTCTAATTCTAGAGTTACATATTCAACCATATCGATTCCGCCAGAACAAGCAGTTAGAGTGAACATACATACAACTGCTAAAATTAAGCTGTAAATTTTTGTTTTCATTTTATTTCTCCTATTATTTTATATTTCATTTTCCGAACTTATATATTATATATGAAAATGTAGATAAAATCAATAACAAAATACACCAAAAAAAGACAAAAACACTTATAGTAAATTGTAACTATTTTGCCTTTTTATAGATATTAAATAAGCGAATTTAAATCAGATATTAATTTTCTGATATCTTCTTCCTTAGTTGCCCAGCTTGTGCAAATTCTAACAGCTGAATGATTTTCATCAACCTTATTCCAAAATTGAAAGCTATAATTTTCCTCTAATTTTTTTAATAAATCATTTTTTAGAATGAAAAACTGCTGATTAGTTGGTGAATTAAATAATAATTCTATCCCTGCTTTTTGGAATTCTTCTTTTAATAGATATGCAAGATTTACAGCATTTTCAGAGATTTTAGTGTATAATCCGTCCTCAAAAAGAGTTAGGAACTGAATTCCAAGCAATCTGCCTTTTGCAAAAAGCCCTCCATTTTGTTTTATATGATATCTAAAGTCTCTTTTATATATATCATTTGTTATAACAACTGCCTCACCAAATAAAGCACCAACTTTTGTTGCGCCTATGTAGTATATATCGCAGTATTTTGAATAATCTTCTGGTTGAATATCATTATCTGGAGAAACAAGGCCATAGCCCATTCTAGCACCATCAAGATATAAAGGAATATCATATTCAATACAAACCTCTTTTAAATCCACTAGTTCTTTTTTAGTGTATAAAGTGCCGTTTTCAGTTGGATTTGATATGTAAACCATGCCCGGCTGAACTTCGTGCTCTGCTCCATCTGATTCAAAATGAAGAGCTAAAAGCTCTCTAACTTCTTTTGCAAAAATTTTACCATCAGTATGTGGAATAGTTAAAACTTTATGTCCAGAAGCCTCGATTGTTCCTGTTTCATGGGTTGAAATATGGCCTGTATCAGCTGATATAACCCCTTGGTATTTTTTTAATATACTAGAAATAACAGTTTTATTAGTTTGTGTTCCACCAACCAATAAATGAACATCGGCATCAGGGCAACTAAAAAACTTTTTAATTGCTTCTTTTGCTTTTTGTGAATAAATATCATTTGAATATCCTGGAGTTTGCTCCATATTTGTTTTAACTAGGTTTTCTATTATTTTTTCGTGTGCGCCCTCGGCATAATCGCATTGTAGTAGTATCATGGTAAATGGTAAGTCCTTTCAAAATTAAAATTCATTAAAATAATCTTTTATATAAACAGCTAGCATTTCAAGGCCAATAGGAAGAGATGCCTTTTGCACCCATTCTGCTCTTGTGTGAGCGCCGTGCCCTTCATAAACGCCAAAGCAAATTGCATTAACACCATTTGCTAAAAAGACATTGCAATCGGTGCTCGCAGAGCCATTTGAATAAATTCTATTAGTAAATTTTTCGCCAATAACTGCAACTTTTTTTGCCATTTCAAGTTGGATATTTTCATCAACTTGCTGGCTACAAGGTCTATCTCCCACAACATTGTATGAAATATCATATCCCTTGTTTTTATGTTTATTGATAAAAAATTCAAATTTTTCTTTCATAAATTCAAGCCCTTTAACATTATCACTTCTGTATTCATAAAGCATACTTGCATTTTGAGCAATTGTATTAACACTAGTACCACCTTCAATTAATCCAACATTATATGTTGTTTTTCCTTCATTTGGAACAGCTATTGTATATAAATCACTAATTAAATGAGATAGAACTTTAATTGCATTTTCTTCTCCGAAATTCCCATAGCTATGCCCACCTTTAGTTTTTACTTCAACTTTATATCTATGAGAGCCAACAGCACCAATGCAAACATTTCCAAATCCACCATCTAAGGATACAAAATCTTTTACCCTGCCTTTATATCTTTCATATAAAGCCTTTGCGCCCTTTAAATTGCCAAGCCCTTCTTCACAGGAATCAAAAACTATAACAAAGCCTTTTTTTGCAGTAATATTATTTTTAATAATATATTCTGCCATAAGCATTAGCGCCACAACATTTGCTGTATCATCGCAAACCCCTGGGCAGTAGATTTTTTCATCATCTTCTGTTAATAAAAGAATATCTAAATCAGGAAACACAACATCTGTGTGTGCTGCAATTATGCTTATTTCCTTTGAGTTTTCTGCATTAAACTCTAAAATAACATTTTTTGCATCATCAATGATAACTTCTTTTCCTAAATTTAAAAAGTAGTTTTTAATAAATTCAACCCTCTTATCTTCAAAATGAGAAGGTGCTGGAATTTGCGCAAGCTCTCTTAATAAATCAAGGTGCTTATCTTTAACATTCTGCAAAAATTCAGTGGCTTTTGGGGATAAAGTAAAATCCATAACTATTAATATTCCTTTCAAAACTGATAATTTATTTATATGAAATTATTCTATCACAAACTTTAGTTTATGTATACTAATATTTACTAAAAAAGCCAAAACAAATAAACTATCTAGAAATAAGCTTTTATTTATGGTATGATAATTTAAAATAAGTAAAATAAAAGGGAATAATATAATGAATTTAATTTTAAAACAGCTTTCTCAAAATGATGAAACTGAATTTTTAGTTTTTTTTAACTCTTTTTTAAATGAAGAGAAAATTCCAGCTTTAATAGATATAAAAAGCAAAACTTTTAGCGAATATTTAGAATATTTAAACACTATGAAAACCGACCCACCAAGGCTACTCGTTCCGATAACTCTTTTATTTTTAATAAATGAAGATACAAGTGAAATCATAGGCTCTGTTAGCGTTCGCCATTTTTTAAGTGGACAAATACTAAACTTTCACGGGCAACTTTCATTTTCAATTAAAAAGGAATACAGGGGGCAAAAACTAGCTGAAAAAATGATTAAAATGGCTAAAGATTATATGCTTTCCCTTGATTTAAAAGAAATTTTAATTTGCTGTGATAATGATAATATACCAGCTAATAAAACCATCCAAAATTTAAATGCAAAAATGGAAAATCAATTAAGCACCTTTAAAGGCGATACTGAAATCTTAATTAATAGATATTGGCTTTCACTTGATGAGATGTGAAAATAAAAATTAGAATTTATAAATAATCTTTTCATTATTGTAGTTTTCAGTGTTTGGTTTGCCAAACTGCGTGTAATCCATTATGCAGGCAAATAAAACATCGTTAATATATAAATGAGTGAATTATCTATTTTGTTTATTATATAAATAGTATAAAATAAAATTAATATTAAATCTTTTAAAAGGAGAATAAAATGAGAGTTTATCTAAATGAGGGCTGGCTTTATGAAGAAGAGCTTGGCTCGAATATTAAAGAAGAGGTGCGAATTCCACACACAGTGAAGGAAATTCCTTTTAATTATTTTTCTCAAAATCTATATGAAAAGCTATGCTCATACACGCTAAATCTTTTTGCTGATAAAAGCTGGGAAGATAAAGCCTTAGTTTTAACTTTTGAGGCTGTTGGACATTTAGCAACTTTATATGTAAATAAAAAAGAAATCCTAACTCATAAATCAGGCTACACAGCTTTTAGCGTTGATATAAGCGAATATCTAGAGTTTGGCTGCGAAAATGAAATTTATTTAAAAGTTGATAGTCACGAAAATTTAAATATTCCCCCATTCGGGCATTTAATTGATTATATGACTTATGGCGGAATATATCGCGATGTTTATTTAGATATAAAAAACAAAACTCATATTAATGATGTTTTTGTTTTTACAACTAATGTTTTGGAAGATGAAAAAACTCTTAATATTTCAGCCGAATTAAATAATGAAACAGATGCTTTTATTGAATATATCCTAGCTGAGAAAAATAAAGAAGAAATTAAAAAGTTTTCAAAAGAGAAAATAGTAAAAGAATTAAAAAGCGAATTAAAAGTTTGTGATGTAAAGCTTTGGGATACAAAGTCGCCAAATCTATACACCCTTACTGCGAATTTATATATAGGCGAAACGCTTATCGACACAAAAGTTACCACCTTTGGTTTTCGTGAAGTAAGTTTTACTAAAGATGCCTTTTATTTAAATGGCGAAAAACTAAAACTTCGCGGGGTAAATAGGCATCAAGCTTGGCCTTATATTGGGTATGCAATGCCAAAATCAGGGCAGGTGCTGGATGCTAAGATATTAAAAGAAGAGCTTGGTTTAAACGCTGTTAGAACTTCGCATTATCCACAATCGCACTACTTTCTGGATGCCTGCGATGAACTTGGGCTTTTAGTTTTCACTGAAATACCCGGCTGGCAGTATATGGGAGATAAGGAGTGGCAAGAGCAGGTTTTAGTAAATGTTGAAGAGATGGTAAAGCAGTATAGAAATCATCCATCTATATTTATATGGGGCACAAGGATTAATGAATCCCCTGATAATTTAGAATTATACACAAAAACAAATCTTCTTGCTAAAAGCCTTGATTCTTCAAGGGCGATAGGTGGCGTTCGTAATATTAGGCATGGCGATTTTATGCAGGATGTTTACACCTATAATGATTTTAGCCACGTTGGGCGAAATAGGGGCACATTTAATAAAGAAGAGGTAACTCCTGATGTTAACAGGGCGTATATGATAACCGAGTATAACGGGCATATGTTCCCAACTAAAGCTTATGATAATGAAGAAATCCGATTAGAGCACGCACTTCGCCACGCACGAGTTATGAATGGGTATTACTCAAAAGAAGATATAACTGGGGGCTTTGCTTGGTGTATGTATGATTACAATACTCATAAAGAATTTGGCAGTGGGGATAATATTTGTCATCACGGCGTTATGGATATGTTTAGAAATAAAAAGCTCGCTGCACAGGTTTATGCAATACAAGGAGAAAAATCAGTTCTTCAAACTTCGTCAACTATGAATATAGGCGAGCACCCTGGGGGATATCTTGGGGATATCTATCTATTTTCAAACGCTGACTATGTGAATTTTTATAAAAATGATAAGCTACTAAAAGTTTACAAACAAGAAGATACTGCCTTTAAATCAATGCCAAAAGGCCCAATTTTATTAGATGACTTAGTTGGGGATACCTTGATTGAAAAAGAAGGGTTTTCAAAGGAAAAATCAGATGAAATTAAAAGGGTTATGCATTTAATTTCAAAGCACGGACACGAAGATATGCCAAAGGAACTTGAAGATTTAATATCAGATTTATCAAAAAAATACGATATGAAACTTGATGATTTTATAGGCCTTTATATTTCGCATATTGGAAACTGGGGCGGTGAACTTGGCTGTTATCGCTTTGATGCATATAAAGATGGAAAACTAGTTAACACCCTAACAAAAGAGCCAATTTTCTCAAAAAAATTAGTTCTTAATATTGATAAAGCAGATTTAATTGAAGAAAACAGCTATGATATCGCCACTGTGCGAATTAAATACTGCGACCAAAATGAAAATGTTTTAGAGTATTTTAACGAGCCGGTTATCCTAAAGGTGAGTGGGGATATTAAGTTAGTTGGCCCTGAAATAATTTCGCTAAAAGGCGGAATGGGTGGCACTTATATTAAATCAGATAAGAAAAATGGCACAGGCACACTAACCGTTTCAACAGTTTATAACGACACAGCAGTAGCAAATTTCACAGTTAAAATTTAAGTATATTAAAAAAATAAGATTTTCGTTTATTGAAAATCTTATTTTTATTTATATTTTTTAGGGATATGACAACTGAAAAACACATTATTTAATGCAGAGTATTCACAAAAAATTCTATTGCTGAGTCTTTTTCTATTTCTATGCTTGAAATTATTTCAGCAGATATAACATCAACGCAAATCGCTGTTTTTTCGCTATCATTTTCGCTTTCAAAGATATAATAGCCAAAATCGTGATTTTCTGTTTTTATTAAGTCTTCATTGAAAAAATAGTTAACATCTTCTATATCTTCCATTTTGTAAACATATTCAGTGTTTGTATATCCATTTTCTATTAGAATTGCTTTTATATCCCCAGTGCTTTTAATTCCATAAATGCCAGCTAAAATAAACGGGGATAAAGATAAAACTGTATAAATGATTAGCATAAAAACACTTCGCTCAATAAGGTTTTTTCTGTTTTTTAGTTTTTGATTAATAGGCTGATAGATTGTTACTACAAGCCACATTATAGAAATAAAAAGAAAATTCACCATAACAACATTGTTTGGCACTTGTCTTATTAGGAATATTGATACAACAGCAAGTATGCCCACATACACTACATCTAATACTTTTGAAAGCTTAGTTTTTTCTTTTCTTTCTTTTTTATCTAACATAAAATCAGCAATAACAATACTTGGAACCATCACTAAAATATATATCCACATACTTTCAATAACGCCCCCGTAGATATCGTTTTGTGCTATAAAGGTTATGTAGCTTGTTATTATCCAGCCAAAAAAGACCACTAAATTAAATACATTCTTTTTTAAAAAATCCATATCCCAATCCCCTTTTATAAATATAGTATCATTTAAATTTATCTATTTCAATAATTTTTATAAATCGAATAGCTTATATTTGATTGATTAGCTATTAAAAATATGATAAACTGTTAATATAATGAATAATTACAATTTCCCAAAGCTAAATATTCACTATTTATTCTTCACTTTTGGGTGTCCGACATAATCCGAACCAGTTTCAAAAATAAACGGAGATTTATATGGATTTTAAAAACAAAGAAATGCTTATCTCTCTTCTGCCTTGGCTTAGTAATGATAAGGAAATTAATATTGAAAAGTATCTAAAAAATGCCACACGAAAAATAGTTTTGGATAAGAGCATAATATTTTCTCAGGGCGATGTTACAAATCATGTGTACTACATAAAAAAGGGAACTATAAAAATTTCTGCTCTAACAAATGATGGGAAAGAAAAAATATATCTTTTTCAAACAGCTGGAACATTTGCAGGAATAGTTGGGCTTTATCACGCCTATCCTTCAAATGCCTTTGATATTGCCGTGGGCGAGTGCGAATTATATGAATTTTCAGTGGAAGAGTTTAAAAATATTTTAAAAACTGATTTTATTTTGCAAGAAGTGGTAACTGAAATGCTCTCTAAAACAATTAGAATTCTAATTGGAACTTTAACTAGTATGACATTTAGCACTGCTAGCGAAAAGGTTTGTAGTTTGGTTTATTTACTTGCTATAAAATATGGAAAAGAAACCGAAAATGGAATTTTAATAGATATAAATCTTCGCCACGAGGATATTGCATCTATTTATTCTCTTCACCGTGTAACCGTGACAAAGATATTCCAAACTCTTCATGATGAAGGGATTATTTCAAAAGATAAAAACTCTTCGGTAACTGTTTTTAATATGGATAAATTATTAGAGCTTTCTGGGTTTGATAATCTAGAAATTTAAACTATATTTACTAAACGACAATTCTTGTATACAAGTTGACCAAAAACCTGTATACAAGTTTTATTTATTTTGCTGAAAATCTTGTAAAATATATGTTATTGCTAGTATTTTAACGGCTATTAGTGTAAAATTAAATTAATAATTTATATACAAGGAGATGTTTAACTATGGTAGATTTTAAAGCAAAGCCGTTTAATCTTAGTGATGAAGATATTAAATGGGTTAAAGACACAATCGCAGGTATGACAATTGAAGAAAAGATAGGGCAACTATTTTTTAATCTAGGTATGAACAAGGAAGAAGATTACTTAAAAGGTATCGTTTCAAAGTATCACATCGGTGGTGCAAGATACCAAGGTGGTAATGCAAAACAAGTTCACGAGCAAAATAGAATTCTTCAAGAAAATTCAAAAATCCCACTGATTATTGCTTGCAATACAGAGTCTGGTGGTAATGGCGCTTGCTCTGATGGAACTATGATTGGCGACCACGTTAAAATTGGCGCTACTAATAAAAAAGAAAATGCTTATGAATTTGGTAGAATGTCTAACAAAGAATCACACGCAATCGGCTGTAATATGGCTTTTGCCCCTGTTTGTGATATTAATTTAAACTGGAGAAATCCAATTATCTCAAATCGTTGTTTTTCAAATGATGCACAAACTGTTGCAGATATGAGCGTTGAATATATGCGTGGTGCAATGGCAAATGATGGCTTTGCTTGCGCAGCAAAACACTTCCCAGGTGATGGACTTGATGAAAGAGATCAGCATTTAGCTCCAAGTATTAATACATACGGCACACAGGAGTGGATGGATACTTTTGGTAAAGTTTATTCTTCTTTAATTGATGCAGGTCTTCCAGCTATTATGGCAGGACACATTATGCTTCCATCTTGGGAAAAAGAAATTAATCCTAGCATTACAGAAGAAGAAATGATGCCTGCCACTCTTTCAAAACCACTTTTAAATGGTCTTTTAAGAGAAAACCTTGGCTTTAATGGTATGATTGTTACTGATGCTTCTCATATGATTGGCTTAACTTGTATGATGAAAAGAAGCGAAGTTCTTCCAAGTGCTATTGCTGCTGGCTGTGATATGTTTTTATTCTTTAATGATATGGATGAAGATTATGGCTATATGATGGATGGCTATAAAAACGGCACTATCTCAGAAGAAAGATTGCAAGAAGCACTAGAAAGAATTCTAGCTTTAAAAGCTTCAATGGGTCTAAATAAAAAAGCAAAAACTGAAATCGTTCCACCAGTTGAAAATATCGATAGTATCGTTGGCTGCGCAGAGCACAAAGAATTTGCTAAAAAAATGGCTGATGAAGCTATCACATTAGTTAAATCAAAAGAAGATATATTCCCAATCACTCCTAAAAAATATAAACGCATTATGATTGTTCCTGTTAAAGGTGGCACTTCAGCTGGTATGTTTGCACTTATGGGTATGGGCGCAAAACCAGTTGAGCAAGATTTAAAATCTGCACTTGAGGAAAAAGGCTTTGAAGTTACGATTTTTGAAGAGCCAATCGCTAAAATTGTTGCTGAAATTCAAGAAGCTCAATACGAAGCAAAACGCACTAACAACCCTGATTTAGTAAAACAAGTTATGGGCAAAAATATGAATGTTTACTTTGCTGCAAAAACTAGAGTTGATGATTTTGTTAATAAGCAAGATTTAATTATCACACTAGGACAAGTTAAAAGCAAAGGCTCAGTTGTTGAAAGAGTTAGCTGGGGTATGGGTAAAGGCGGCGGAGAAATTCCGTGGTATGTTAACGAACTACCAGTTGTAGTAGCATCAGTTGGCCATCCATTCCTACTATCAGATGCACCTTTTGCAAAAACATATATCAACTGCTACGATGGAAGTAAAGATACAGTTAATTCACTAGTTGAAAAATTAACTGGTGAAAGCGAATTCAAAGGAACCGACCCTGTTAATGCGTTCGGCGATATATGGGGTACTAGAATATAATGAACTTTACACAAACTAAAGATTTTATTATCTGCATAGATTCTGATGGAACTGCTATTGATACTATGAATATTAAGCATAATGAATGTTTTGGCCCTTGCCTTGTAAATGAATTTAATTTAAGTGAATTTGATAAAAACGGCGAATTAATTGAAAAATGGGGCGAAATCAATCTTTTTAGCTTAACTCGTGGTGTTAATAGATTTAAAACTGCTTATTATTTTCTAGATTTTGTAAATTCTAATGTGTCTAAAATTGAAGATATCGAAAATTTAAAAAACTGGACTGAAAATTCAAAAGAGCTTTCTAATTCTGCCCTAAAGGCTGAAATAGAAAAAACGAATTCAAGCATTTTAAAGAAAACCCTAGACTGGTCTTTGGCTGTTAATGAAAGTATTGAAAATTTGCCAATTGAAAAGAAAAAATCTTTTGAAGGTGTTCGCGAATTTTTAAAGTATGCTAAAGAATTTGCTGATATAGCTATTGTTTCTTCTGCAAATCACGAAGCACTTGTTTCTGAATGGGAAGAAGAAAAATTAATGGAATTTGTTGATATTTTAATGAGCCAAAACGATGGAAGTAAAAAATATTGCATTTCACAGCTATTAAAACAAGGCTATAAAAAAGAAAATCTAATTATGCTAGGGGATGCCCCAGCTGATTTAGATGCTGCAAAAGATAATGATGTTTTCTTTTATCCAATACTAGTAAACAAAGAAAAAGATAGCTGGCAAGAATTTAAAAACAATGGATTCTCTTTATTTTTAAAAGGGGAATACAGCCAGTATAATTTAGATAAGCAAAAAGAATTCTATGATAATTTAAAATAAAATATCAAAATAAAAATGACGATTTTTTAAAATCGTCATTTTTATTTTTTAATTTTTATCTATAACCACATTGCCATTTTCATCCAGTAAAGGAGTAAGGCTACTTGGCCCACTTCCTATACTCATTAAATAATTAACCCCAGTTTTTGTGTCAACTATTATTGAAACACTCCCAAAAGCTATACCTTGCTGCTCTTTAATAATAAATCTTTTTTCTTCTTTGTTTGAAAACATTTTTTTACTCCTTTAAAATTTATCTCACTTTATTTCTTTATCTGAAATAGTAAGTGTTACTGCTATTCCTGCATCGCACTCATTATTCCTAAAATCTTCAGTGATATCCATAGCGCTCATACTAAAACTTTGGGTTCCAATTTTAACCCAGATAGGAGTTTCCTTATCTAGTTCAATCGGAATTTCTCTATCAACTCTTGAGCCAGTAATCCCTATTACACTATCAAAGTTGGTATCAATATCTGGATAGGCAGAAGATGCATAGCCATCTTTTGAAATATTAAATATTTCACAGCTACTCTCTGTTAAATTAATTGCAATTTGATTATTTAAATATTGAATTTCGCCATAAGTTCTGCCAGCTTCATACCATTCGCCATCTTTATACGCCCAAATAGCCATACTATAATATTTTGCTGTTTCATCGTATTTTACATCAAAATACTGTACTTCATCATCAAAAATCGATAAAGCCTGCTGTGTTTCCTGTGAAAGTTCAGTTGGCTTAATTGACATAGAGTAGCTTTCATTTTCGGCGCAACCTGTTAAAACTAAAAGCATAACACTTATAATAATTAGAACCTTCTTCATATTAATATTCTCCTTTATTTAAATATTATCCCTTATCAACTACCCCTATAAATATATCTTATTGAAAGAGATAAAACAAAAATAAAATCCCCATAATAGTTGCTGATATTGTGTATAATATTTTCTCAGTTTTATACTGAGTAGATACTGCTTTATAAGCTAAATAAGAAGTCCAAACAGCGATTGCCACCACTGAAATATAATAATTCCCAAAAACTATTGCTAATAAAAATAATATATTAAAAATTCTTTTGCTATCAATAAATTCAAAAAAAGCTCTTATCTTATTCATAATATAATTCCCCTTAAATTTAAATTTTATATTTAAATTATATCATATACTCACATATATTACTATATTTTATTTAATATATAAAAACGACGATTTCCTTTTGGAAATCGTCGTTTTACTTTAAATTATATTATCGCTTGATTATTTTAAATATTTTTCTAAAGTAGCTGAAACAGCGCCTTTTCCTGCTATTAATTCTTTAAACATTGTTTCGATTTTTTCTGATAAACCAGCTTTAACTAAATCTAAGCCGAAAATGTTTTCGTTTGATAGAATTTCAACTAGTTCGCCGTTATATTCTCCACCTAGTTTTACGCTAGAAAGTTTTGCTGTTAAATCTTCTAAAAGCGGATCGTTTGATAGTTCGAAAGCTTCGCCGTTATCATCAACTGCTAATAGATATCTTAGCCAGCCAGCTAGTGCTAGAGGAATAAATGTTAAATCTTTAGCATCTAGAGTTTCGCTTTTAATGTATGATTTAATTGTTTCGCCAAAACGAATACCAACTTTTTGTGAAGTGTCTGTTGCAATTCTTTGTGGCTCATCTGGAATAAATGGATTTGATAATCTTTCATTGATAACTTCATCAATAAATGATTTAGGGCTGATGATTTTAGGGTCAACCACAACTGGCATTCCTTCTTCATATCCTATTTTTTCAACTAATTTGCGAAGATTTTTATCTCTCATTTCTTCGAAAATTCTAGTGTGTCCTAGAACACAGCCATAAACAGCTAAAGCTGTGTGAAGTGGGTTTAGACAAGTTGTAACTTTCATTGTTTCAACATTGTTTACTGTATCTCTATCAGTAACATAAACTCCGCCTTTTTCTAAAGCTGGTCTGCCGTTAGGGAATTTATCTTCGATAACTAGGTATTCTGGAATTTCAGCATTAACAAATGGCGCTATAAATGTGTTTCTGCTTGTAACTAGTGGTGCCATATCTTCAATTCCGATTTTATTTAAATCTTCTTCAACTGATTTGGCTGGTCTTGGTGTGATTTTATCAATCATACTCCAAGGGAAACCAACTTTAGTTTCATCGTTTAGATAGTCAACGAATTCTTGTGAAACAAAGCCTTTTTCACACCATAAAGTTGCAACTTCAACAATTCCAGCTTTTAATTTTTCGCCGTTATGACTGCAGTTATCCATACTACAAACAGCTAAAGGATATCCACCTTTAACAAAACGTTTGTATAAAAGGGAAGCCACAATGCTCATTGCATGTTTTGCCTCTGCTGGGCCATTTTCTATATCTTCTTTAACTATTCCTAAATATTCGCCATTTGGCATTTTTAGTGCATAGCCTTTTTCAGTGATTGTAAAGCTAATCATTTGAAGTGATGGATTTTCAAAAGCTTCTGTGATTTTAGTAAAATCAGTGTCTTTTGGGTTTGCTCTATATGCTCTTGAAACGCCTGCGATAACTTCTTTTTCCATATTTCCATCTGCTTTTAGTCTAACTAGCATTGTTAGATTATCATATGGAGTGTAGATTTTATCAATGATATCATAATCAAAAGTGTCGACAGCGATAATACCTGTGTCAGCTTCGCCTTGATTTAATAATTCTTGATTTACTCTTGCGATAAATCCTCTAAAGATATTTCCTGCACCAAAGTGTATCCATCTTGGATTTTTATCAGTGTTTTCAGCCGTTTTTTGAATATCAAAGCTTGGCAGTTTTACGCCAGCTTTTTCCCATTCAGCTTTATTATTTTGAATAGATGATATATTTAATTTCATAATTTTAACTTTTCCTTTCGAGCCTATAATCATTAATATTATATATTAATTTTTAGCGATATAATTATCAATATTGTTAAAGCAAATTCCTTCAACGATTTCTTTTAAAATTTCAAAATCAGCAGGGTATTCGCCATTTTCAACTAGTTTTCCTATTTCATTACATAAAATTCTTCTAAAATATTCATGACGTGGGAATGATAGGAAACTTCTTGAGTCAGTTAGCATACCAACAAAGCGAGATAATAAGCCCATTGAAGCTAAATCTTCCATTTGCTTAATCATACCTTGCTTTGTGTCCATAAACCACCAGCCTGAACCAAACTGAATTTTACCAACAATTCCACCACCTTGGAAATTGCCAAGCATTGAAGCTAAAACAGCGTTATCTGCTGGATTTAGGCAGTATAGAATTGTTTTTGGAAGTTCGTTTGTTTTATCCATACTATCAAGTAGGCGAGATAAATCAACTGCAACAGGGCCATCGTTAATTGAGTCAAACCCAGCGTCGGCACCTAACTGATTAAACATTCTTGTTGAATTATTTCTCATTGGCCCAATGTGATACTGGATAACCCAGCCACGTTTATTATATTCTTTTCCTAAGAATGATAATAGGTAGCCTTTGTATTTGCGAAGCTCATCTAGAGATAGAGTTTCTCCAGCTACACCTTTTTTATATATTTCGTTCACTTCTTCTTTAGTTGCCTCTAAATACATAACAACGTCTAGCCCGTGGTCTGATAAACGGCACCCAACTTCGTGGAAGTAGTCTAGTCTTTGTACAAAGAAATCTAAAACATCATCAATAGTTTGTGTTTTGTATCCTAAATCTGAAACCTGTTTTACATAAGAAGTAAATGCTGGTTTTTCAATATGGATAAAATTATCAGGTCTAAAAGTTGGTAAAACTTTGCATTCATAGTTTTCTTCTTTTAGTAGTTTATGATATTTTAAATCGTCTTTAGGGTCGTCTGTTGTGCACATAGCCTTAACGTTTGAGCGTTTAATTAAACTTCTAACTGAGAAAGCGTCGTCTTTTAGCATGGCATTGCATTTTTCAAAGATTTCAGTTGCAGTTTTTTCAGTTAGTGGAGTTGTTATATCAAAAAATCTTTGCAGTTCTAGATGTGTCCAGTGATACATTGGATTTCCGATTGTGTAAGGAATTGATTTTGAAAAAGCTAGGAATTTATCCCAATCACTCGCATTACCAGTGATAAATTCTTCGCTCACTCCATTACTTCTCATCACTCTCCATTTATAATGGTCTGCACCTAGCCATAATTTTGAAATGCTATCAAATTTTACATCATCATAGATTTCCTGTGCATTTAAATGGTTGTGATAATCATAAATTGGCATACTGCTTGCAAATTCGTGATAAAGTTTTTTTGCAGTTTCGCTTTCTAACAGAAAGTCTTTATCTAAAAAGTTTTTCATAGTTTATGAAATTTCCTTTCTTATTTTATATAACTAAAGTTAAAAACAGCCGATTTGCGAATAATCCATATAGAATTATTCGCAATCGACCTATTATTATAAATTATAGTAAGTCTTGATAACCTAGTTTGATTAGGTTTTCTCTTGAAATTGCAAGGCTTTCAAATGGATCTCTACCATAAGTTGCATCTTGCTCAATAATGATAAATTTAGAACCAGTTTCAATACCAGACTCGATGATAGCTTTCATATCTAGGTTGCCTTCTCCGATTTCAGCAAATTGAACAACATCAAAGAATGCTCTCATAAATTCAGCCATATTTGTTCTATCAACGCCTTCAAAGTTTGGACCTACTACTCTGTAATCTTTAATATGTAGTAGTTCTAGTTTGCCTTTGTAAGTTTTGATAAATTCAACAGGGTTTTCACCACCTCTTTGAACCCAGTGAACATCGATTTCAAATCCGATTTTCTTTGTTTCATCACGGATTATATCAAGTAGGTATTTACCATCATATTTAATGAATTCGATATGGTGGTTGTGGTAGTATAGTTTAATTCCATGTTCATCTAATTTTTCAGCAATAGCATCGCATTTATGAGCAAATTCCATAGCTAGTTCTAATGAACCAATGTAGTTAAATGGCATCATACCAATTCTTAAATAGTTACACCCTAGAGTTTTACAATCGTTAACGATTTTATCAAAATCTGTTGTTAATGATTCCATACCAGGCATCATAGGCTCTAGTGAAGCTGAAAGCGCTGCGATTTCCATATTAAAATCTTCGCAAGCTTTTTTTAATTCTGAAACATTTTCAGGAGTCATTGCAACTTGAGAAACCTCAATGCAAGAAAATCCGATTTCGCTTAATTTTTTTAGAGTTGCGTAAACGCCATCTTTAATGATTTGTTCACGCAGAACCATAATTTGAACACCAATTTTAGCCATAATTATTTACCGTTCCTTTCATAACTAGCTTGATTTTCTCAAACTAAATATTAACTTCTTTATTTTCTTTATCAGATAATCTAATATTATCTAAAACTTTTATTGGATATGCAGCCTCTTGAACGCTTACATATTCATTTGTATCATTTATAATTGCTTTATAAAAAGCATCAATCGCCTCAAAGTGACTAGCACCATAATAATGCTTTGCGCCAGGAAGTTTTTGGTCTTCGCAAAGTAGGGTTTCTTCGCCTGTTTTCATATCTTGCTTATATAATTTGCCATCTGCTATTTTATAGGTAACATCTTCATAAACAAAATCAATTTTAACAGAAGAGTTTGAGCAAAATCCGATTGTTGCATAGAATATACTGCTAGCTGAGCCTTCTTTATAGCTCATTCTAGCCATAACGCTATCTTCAATCTCTGTTTCTTTTAAAGAAAAGTTTGCAACCTTTGCCTCAACTGTTTTAAATTCGCCACCAAGATAGCTAAGTAAATCTAAGGTGTGAACTGATTGATTGATAACAGCACCACCACCAGCAAGAGCCATTTTTCCTCTCCAAGGAGCTTGATTGTAGTAGTCCATTGTTCTACTCCAAGTAACAATTCCTTTTGAGCCTAAAAACTTTCCATTATCATTTTTTTCAATGATTTCTTTTAAGGTTTTTGAAGTTGTGTTGTATCTATTTTGCAGGCAAACACCAATTTTTTTTCCAGTTTCTTTTTCCACTGAAAAAAGCTTTGTAGCCTCTTCATATGTTAGGGCAACTGGCTTTTCTGTTAGCACATTAACGCCTTTTTGAGCACATTTAATCGTAACGTCTACATGCAGATAATGAGGAAGACAGATATGCACGCAATCAAGCTCTTCCTTATCAAGCATTTCATCTATATCAGTATAAAGTTTTATCCCTTCATACCCACTAGCCTTGCTTTCATCAGTATCGCAAACGCAAACAAGCTCGGCATTTTCACTTATTGAAATAGCGTGCTTATGAACGTGTGACACTGTTCCAAGACCTATAATTGCAACTTTTAACATATTATATCAATCCTCTCATAACTATTAAAAAATTCCCTATTTGCGAGAAATCCTTGCAATATCTATTTTTAGACACTGCAAGGGTTTCCCTTGGCCTTGCTCACCTAATCCCTTTAGATTACGCGAGTAAGGCTATAAATGCAAGAAGGGTTTTTAATTTATTATTAATTTATTTCTCTTTAAATTATTTAGCGTTTTTTTCTTCTTCAACTTTTTTGTTTAGCATATCTAGGAACATGTTTTCATCAAAGTCGATTGAAACTTCTTCATTTAGCCAGCTTGATAGGTGGATAGCGTTAGCAAGTCTTACGCCGTTAATCCCATCAGCACCAGGAGCTACTAGTGGAGTACCATCAACGATGTTTGCAGCGAAGTTTCTTAGGATATCAGCGTGTTGTGCGCCCCAAGCATTTGGAAACTCGATTGTTTCTGTTTCTTTTTCAACGCCTTCGATATCGCCACCAGTCATTAATTTAAATACTTGCATCATATCTTTGCATTCGTTATCAATTTGTGTTTCTGTTTTGCTCATACGAGTTACATAAGCAACTTTTGAGCCTTCAACAACGATTTTACCTTTGCTACCGCTGATTTCTAAACGGTCTGTACCGTTTACATCATGAGTACAAGTTACAAAAGTACCTGTTGCGCCATTGCCGTAATCAAATATAGCAGTTACATCATCTTCAACAACGATGTTTCTGTGTGAACCGTATTGGCATTTAGCGTAAACTTTTTTAGGCATACCGCATAGCCATTGTAGTAAGTCGATTTGGTGAGGAGCTTGGTTAACTAAAACGCCGCCGCCTTCGCCGCCCCAAGTTGCTCTCCAGTCACTTTGCTTGTAGTAAGCAGTTGGACGGTACCAGTTTGTGATAATCCAGTTTGTTCTTCTGATATCACCGATTTCACCGTTATCTATAATTTCTTTTAATCTTCTGTATAATGGATTCATTCTTTGGTTAAAGTAAACGCCGAAAGTTAATTCTGGTTTAGTTTTTGCCATTTCAATCATTTCTTTAACTTGTTTTGTGTAAACACCAGCTGGTTTTTCTAAAAGAGCGTGGATGTTTCTTTTGAATGCTTCGATACCCATTTCTGGATGTAAGTAGTGAGGAACTGTTGTAACGATTGCATCAACATTTCCGCTATCTAGTAATTCAATGTAGTTATCATACACTGGAGTTTCTGGGAACATTTCTGTTAATCTTGCTCTAACAGCAGGATCTATATCACAAAAAGCTCCAATTTCAATTTGCTCAAAGTTTGCGCAAGGAAGAGCGAAACCGCCTGGTTTAGTTGCTTGTCCTGTAAATAAACTTGTGTACATTCCACCTTGTTGGCCTACACCGATAATACCTAATCTTACTTTTTTCATAATAATTAAACTCCTATCTTGTTTAAAATTTCATTAACTGCTTTGTATTGCATTTCATAACCTTGTTCGCCTGTGATATTTGCATCTGTATTAACAACGGATTCTGCTTCTTCAAGCTCTAAAGATTGAAGTGAGCCAAACATTGCAAGATGTGGCTCTAGAGTTAAAAAGCCTTGATATCCGTCTTTAATCGCAATTTCTAGAATTTCTGGGATTTTCCCATCACCTGTGCCACATAACACATTGTATGAAACATCGTATGAGGCATCTTTAATGTGGAAGTAAAGGATATGCTCTTTTAATAATTCATACGCCTTCATTGTATCTTCGCCACATTGAACAAAATTTGCAAAATCAAAGATTGCTTTAAAGCTAGGTGAGCCTACTTCATTAAAAATAGTGTTGCATCTTCTTGCGATATCGCCAAAGATATCTTTTTCATTTTCGTGAAGAAGAATAACATTGTATTTTTCTGCAATTTTTGCAAATTCTTTAATTTTTGTGATAACAGCTTGCTCAAAATCATCGTAGTTTAGCTCTTTTTTAATAAAGAAACTAAAAATTCTGATGTATTTGCAATCAAGCATATTAGCAATTTGGCAGATATTTTCTAAAACAACTAATTGTTTTTGATAACCTTCTTCATCATCAATAAAAACTTTTCCGATTGGAGAGCCAATTGATGAAACCTTCATATCAGCCTTTGTTAGCCTTGGAAGTACAACTTCTTTAAATTCTCCCGGAGTAAAATCGCCGATATTCTTGCCGTCAATTCCTCTTAAAGATATGTAGTTCATTCCTAAAGACTTAACAACTTCAATTTGTTTATCAAGGCTATCAGATATTTCATCTGAAAATCCTGAAATATAAATACTCATTTACAAATATTTCCTTTCCTTAGCGCTTTACACTTTGCATTTAATCTGCAACACAAAGTGTAAAACTCAAAGTTTAAAAGAGTTTATTAAAACTCATTTTTATTTTTTTAATTTTGAAAGAGTTTCCCAGATACCTGTGATATAAGAAGCACCTAGCGCTCTATCATATAAGCCGTATCCTGGTCTTCCTGTTTCGCCCCAAATCATTCTTCCGTGGTCTGGACGGATATAGCCTTTATAGTCTACATCGTGATATGCTTTTAATATTTCAACCATATCTAGTGAGCCACAGCCTGAGTAGTGAGCTGATTCTTCAAAGCCATTTTCTAAAATTTTAACGTTTCTTAAATGTGCAAAGTGGATTTTTCCAGCCTTACCATATTTTCTAACCATTGCTGGGTAGTCGTTAAAAGTTGCACAGCCTAGTGAGCCTGAACATAGAGTTAAACCGTTATGAACATCATCATATAGGCTAAGGAATCTATCAATATTAGCTTCATTTGTGATAATTCTTGGAATACCGAAAATACTCCAAGGTGGATCATCCTGGTGAATAGCCATTTTAACGTCAGCCTCGATAGCCACTGGAATAATTTCATTTAAAAAGAATTGTAGATTTTTCCACAGTCCTTCTTCTCCAAGTTCTTGATATGCAGAAATTAGTTCTGTCATTTCTTCTTTTGTGTAAGAAGAATCCCAGCCTGGAAGCGCTAAATCGCCTGCAACTGGATCCATTTTATCTACTTGCTCTTTGTAGAAAACAAGAGCGTTTGAGCCATCTTCTAATTCTTTATCTAGCTGACTTCTTGTCCAGTCGAACACTGGCATAAAGTTGTAGCAGATAACTTTAACGCCAGCAGCGCCAAGTCTTCTAATGTTTTCTTTATAGTTTTCTATAAATCTTAAATAGTCACCACGTCCAAGTTTTACATCTTCGTGAACTGGTACACTTTCGATAACTTCCATCTCAAGACCTTGAGCAGTTACCGTTTCTTTTAAGCTTTGAATTTCTTCATTGCTCCAAATTTCACCCACTGGAGTCGTGTATACAGCTGTAACAACGCCACTCATAGTAGGTATTTGTCTGATGTTTTGTAGTGTAACTTTATCGTCTACACCATACCATCTAAAAGTTAGTTTCAAGATTAACACCTCTTCTTTATTTTTTAATTTTTTGTTAAATTAAGCTTGCTTTTTTTAAATCGCCTTAGGGGATTTTACTCGATTATAAAATAAATTTATAAGTCTTGCAAATAAACCCATTAAAAACTTTTTAATAACTAAATTGTATCATACGCACGCCCTGTATACAAGTCTTAATTTGCCTTCATTCAAACTTTCATTTGAATAACCAAAAAACCACAATATAAAATTATGCAATTTAACCAAATAAAAAGCCCTATGTGTATATATAGTGAAAAAAATTCTACCTTTTCTAATTTTTACTAGCTTTTTTTTTAATAAACTGATAATATATTAAGTAGTTAAAAAAATAAAGGAGTTGTGTACAATGGTGAAAAATGAAGCGATATATTCTAACAATGATATTTACAAAATTATGAAAAACGAAATTATGCTTTTAGAGCTTGTTCCGGGTCAGTTTATCGGGGAAATTGAAACAGCCAAAAGATTTAATGTATCAAGAACTCCTATTCGTGAAGTTTTTAAAAAGCTTGAGTACAATAATTTAATCAAAATTATTCCAAATAAAGGGACAATGATTAATCCTATTAATTTAGAGCTTGTTTCTGAAATTATGTACATACGCGAAAAGCTTGAAATTGGAATTATCGGAGATATTATGCCAATTTTAAGAGAGGACTCTCTTGCTCAATTAAAATTAAATCTTATAAAGCAAAAAAAATTAATTGAGGATACTTCAAAAGATTTACAGGCTCGCTCTTCTGAATTTTATAAAATTGACAATCAATTTCATAAAGCTATTTTTGGAATTGCAAACAAAGGGGAAATCTGGGATATTTTTATAAATTTTGGGCTTGATTATCTAAGATTTCGCGCTGTATCGGCTGAACTTAATAGCGAAGAAGACTTAAAAAATCTTTATGCTGATCACTGCAGAATTTACGAACTAATAATGAACAAAGACGAAACAGAGCTAAAAAAAATGTATTCTGAACATATTTATAGTGGTATAAATTTATTTAATAGGTTATTAGTTGAAAAAGAAAGCTATTTCGTTGTTTAAAAAACAAAATATAAACTTATTAGTGGGGCTAAGGCTCCACTTTTTTATTTTAGATTATATATATTAACTAGTTTCTTATGCATTTTTTTGGTTGTATAAACAGAAATTGTTAAAAAACAAAAATGCTATTAATTTTTGTTTGACAAATTACTTTTTGAATGTTAGTATACAAGTATACAAGAGAAAGGCAGGGCAATGATGGCGGCAGTTCAAGCACTATCTAATGAAGATATATACAATTTATTAAAGCAATCTATTATCCGTTTGGATTACCCCCCAGGCACACAGCTTTCTGAAAATGATATTTCAAAAAAATTCAATGTTTCAAGAACGCCTATTAAAGCGATATTCACACGTCTTGAAAGCGAAGGATTTTTAAATGTTATCCCACAAAAGGGAACATATGTTTCTTTTTTAGATTATGATAAAATTAAAGATTTTATTTATATGAGATTAGTTTTAGAAGTTGATATTGTTAATCAGTTTTTTGATATTTGCACAAATGAAGATATTAAAAATCTAACTAATATGATTGAAGATCAAAAGGAAAATTTCTCAGATTTTTTTGAAAAAGACAGCTTGTATCACGGATATATTTTTGATAGGACAGGCCATACTGGAATATGGAATGAAATTCAAAAATTACAAGTGAACTATACTCGCTTTAGAATGGTTGATATAATGAAATCAAAATATGAAAACCTTATTTTAGAGCACACCCAATTACTTACGGCTATTATAAATAAAGATATAGATGCATACAAAGAAACTTTGAATGCACATTTAAATGGCAATTTTAATCAAACGATTAATTCAGATTTAAAAAAATATTTCATATGAAAATTTAAGGAGTAAAGAAAATGAATTTAAAATTAAGACCAAAAGAAGAATGTATGTTCGATGAAATCTCACTAGGCGAAGTTATGCTAAGGCTTGATCCGGGCGAGGGAAGAATTAAAACAGCTAGAAACTTCAGAGCTTGGGAAGGCGGCGGCGAATATAATGTTGCTCGTGGACTAAGAAGATGTTTTGGTTATAAAACAGCTATTCTAACTGCTTTAGCTGATAATGAAATCGGCAGACTAGTTGAAGATTTTATTCTTCAAGGTGGCGTTGATACTCAATTTATCAAATGGAGAGAATACGATGGTATCGGCAGAACTGTAAGAAACGGTTTAAACTTTACAGAGCGTGGATTTGGCGTTCGTGGTGCTGTTGGTGTTTCAGATAGAGGCAACACAGCTGTTAGCCAATTAACTGCTGCTGATTTTGATTTTGATTATATTTTTGGAACACTAGGTGTTCGCTGGCTTCACACTGGTGGTATCTTTGCTGCTCTTTCAGAAAGCACTGCTGCACTAACAATCGAAGCTGTTAAAGCTGCTAAAAAATACGGCACAATCGTTTCATACGATTTAAACTACCGTCCATCAATGTGGAAAGCTATTGGCGGAATTGAAAAAGCAAGAGAAGTTAACAAAGCTATCGCTCCATATATCGATGTTATGATTGGTAATGAGGAAGATTTCACAGCTTGCCTTGGCCTTGAAGTAGCTGGAAATGATGAAAGCCTAACAGAATTAAACCTAGACGGATACAAAGGAATGATTAACGAAGCTGTTAAAACATATCCAAACTTCAAAGTTGTGGCTACTACTTTAAGAGGAGTTAAAACTGCAACTGTTAATGACTGGGCTGCTATGTGCTATGCTGATGGCGAAATCTACTTCTCAAAAAGATTTGACGGATTAGAAATCATGGATAGAGTTGGCGGCGGTGATAGCTTTGCTTCAGGCTTAATCTACGGATTAATTGAAAAAGGCGATGCACAAGTTGCTGTAAACTACGGAGCTGCTCACGGTGCACTTGCTATGACAACTGCTGGTGATACTTCAATGGCTAGCTTAAAAGAAGTTGAAAAACTAGTTGGTGGTGGCTCTGCAAGAGTTGATAGATAGTATCTAAAATTAAAAAAATAATTTATTTGCCCATTTTAAATAAAGTGGGCAAATAAATACATTGAAAGGATAAATATTATGTCTTTAATCGAAAAAATTTCAAAAATCGGCGTTGTGCCAGTTATTAAACTAGACAGACCAGAAGAAGATGCACAGCCTTTAGCTAAAGCTCTTATTGAAGGTGGTCTGCCAGTTGCAGAGGTGACATTTAGAGTTGCTGGTGCTGCAAAAGCTATTAAAATTATGAAAGACACATACCCAGAAATGATCGTTGGTGCTGGTACTGTTTTAACAACTGAGCAAGTTGATGAAGCTATTGAAGCTGGTGCTGAATTTATCGTTTCACCTGGTATTAACCCTAAAATCGTTAAATACTGCCAAGAGAAAAATGTTCCAATTCTTCCAGGCTGTGTTACTCCTTCTGAAATTGCAACTGCTTTAGATTTAGGACTTACAACTCTTAAATTCTTCCCAGCTGCACAATACGGCGGACTAAACACAATCAACGCTCTTTGCGCTCCATACACAATGATTAAATTTATGCCAACAGGTGGCGTTTCACTAGCTAATCTAGATGAATTCCTAGCGAGCAAAAACATTGTTGCTTGTGGTGGAACATATATGGTTACCGCTGATTTAATCAACAATAAAAAATGGGATGAAATCAAAGATATCTGTGTAAAAACTAGTGAAATCGTTAAAAAGTACAGATAATTAAATTCACAGATTAACTTTTAGATTATTAAATCCAAAGGTTTTTCCTATATAAGTAGCAATGAAAAAGTTAGAAAAAAAGATAGCATTTAAGCTATCTTTTTTTCTTTGTGTTTTTTATTATACTTGATAAATCTATTTGATTATTTGTTAGTTTGATAAAATTTCCTGCCTAAGTAGATGATACTTTCTACAAACAGCATAATTAAACTAAGAATTATATCCTTCAAATTCTTTTAATTCTAAAAATGTAATTATTATAAATGCATTTACAAGAGCTAGCGGGATAGCAAATCGAATTCCTTTAAAAAAATCCACTTCAATACCAAACAACTGATAAAATGTTTTATTCATAAACACGCTCTCCTAATCATTATATAGATTTAATTTTCTTTGCGTACATAAAAACTGCACGCAAAGAATTTACAAATATTTAAACTTTTATCTTGAATATTACTTTTTAATTTTTTGAAGTTTTGCATTGATTGCTTTATCAATTCCTTCTGGCATTTTATCTCCTGCCATTTTCATAATGATTTCCATTTTCATTTTACCAACCATTTTTAGCATACCATCATTGACAACCATTTTACCACTAGATTGGAAGATTTGCATTAGCACTTCTTTTCCTTCTTCGTGAGCTAGGATATCATTTAGAGTATCTTTAATTGATAGGAACGCTGGGTCAAAAGTCATTTCGCCAGTTCCGTTTTCTTTCATTAAATCTAAGAACCAGTTTTTAGCGCCTTCACTCATTTCATTATCTTCTTCAGGAAGTGCATAAGTTTCGTTTGCTTTTTCTACTCCGATTAGTTTAATTTCATCGCTAGCATTTTTAGTTTTTGCAACTAGAGTATTTTCGCCTAAAGCTAATTCTACGCCTTTAAAGACAAAGATTTTTTCGCCCTTAACTGCTGGATATTCTTTGCCATTAACTGTTAAAACAACTTCATCTTCATTTGAGTAAACTTTAATATCAGAAGTTAAATTATGTCTATCTAAATATCTTCTACCAGTTATATGAACGAATTTGTCTTTTTCATTCCAGTATGCTTTATATAAGAAGAAGGCATCTTTTTTAGTTTGTCTATCAAAAGAAACTAAGCCTTTATTATTTCTACCTTGAACTCCGCCTTCATCTCTTGCATCAGCTGCAAAATCAAACATATTCCATTGATGAGTAGACCATATAAATGGACGCTCAGCGAATATTTTTAGCATATGTTCGTGATAAACTGCGTGGTATTCTTCTGAGTAATCACGCATTTTAGGTGTGTCTGAGTGAAGAGTCATAATGCCTTCTGCACCATATTCTGAAATACCGATTGGAATATTTGGATATTTTGCGTGGAATTCATCAATCCATTTTTCATTCTCTTCTAATTTTCCGCCATACCAGCCGAAATAATGATTATATGAAACAACATCTGTTACAGTGTTTTGGCTTGACTCCATATCAACAAATGAAACATTCGCAATAGTTGTTAGGCGAGATGTGTCGTATTCGTGAATTACTTTAACTAATTCTTTTTGATTTTCTAAAAGCGCATCAGTTTCGCCACCGATAGTGATTTCATTTGAGATACCCCAGAAAAAGATAGAAGGGTGGTTGTAATTTTGAAGTACTAGCTCTCTCATTTGGCTTAAAGTGTTTTCTTTAGCTTCATCAGTTTCTAAAAATGATGTGATAAAAGGAATTTCTGCCCATAAAACCATACCTTCTTTATCGCATAAATCATAGAAGTATTGATTGTGCTGATAGTGAGCCAAACGGATTGTTGTCGCGCCAACTTCTTTAATTAATTCCATATCAAAATCTTGGTCGGCTTTATCTATTGCCCAGCCTTTATTAAATTTATCTTGATGGCGAGAAACACCGTGCAGGTGATATTCTTTGCCATTTAAAATAAATCCACGCTCAGGGCAAACGCTGAATGTTCGTACCCCAAATTGAACACAAACATTATCCACAACTTCACCAGATTTTAGAATTTTTGCTTTTAAAGTGTAGATATATGGATTATGAACACCATTCCAAAGGGTTGAATTTTCTATTGTTAGTGTATTTTTTTGAGTACTATTTGCAGTAGCAGTTTCACTTGCAACCACTTCGCCGTTGGCATTTAAAATTTCAAAATAAATTTCAGTGCCAGCAGTGTCGCCTAAAATATAGCTTTCAACTTCGATTTCTGCATTATTCCCATCAACTTTTGGTGTTACATAAATTCCTTTACTTCCATGGAATGTTAAATCAAAGTGAGTTTCATTCACATAGATAACATTAACATCTCTATAAATTCCACCAAAGAATGTAAAGTCTGCTGCTTGTGGGTACACTTGCAGTCCGTCGGTATTATCTGCGATAACTTCAAGAAGGTTTTCGCCATCTTTCATAACATTAGTTACATCAAATCTAAAGGTTGAAAATCCGCCTTTATGCTCTCCTAGTAGCGTTCCATTTAAAGAAACAGTAGCAATATGGTTTACCCCTTCAAATTCGATATAAACCTTGCCATCTGTTTTTTTAAGCTCTAAAGATTTTTTGTAGTAGCATTTTTGGCGAAGGTAGTCGGCACCACCATCTTGACCGTCTAGATTATTCCAAGTGTGTGGAATATTTAAATTTTCAAAAGTAGCATTATCTTTTGAAAACTGCCAGTTTTCGTTAATTAAAACAACATTTCTCATTGGACTCATCTCCTTAGTTTTTTATAATTTAATAATTAAAAACAGCCTTTTTGCTGTTTATATAAAAATATAGCAGGCTCAAAATTATCTCTTAAGCCTACTATATATTATAGCTTATATTTTAGTTAAATTTGTGAATATAATTAAGCTGATTTTTTAATATTTTCAATTTCAACTTGAATTTCATCCATTTTTTCTTTAGTTAGTGGGTAGAACTTCATTGCGATTAATGAACAAATCCAGCCGATAACAGGCATACCAACCATTAAAAACACACCAATGTATAGCAATTCATTACTAAATGGAGTGTCAATTGTTGGAAGAGTTGTTGTAAATCCGATACCTGCTAATGTGAATGCAACGATTGATGTTGCAAGAGAAGAGATTAGTTTATCAACGAATGAGAATAATGTTCCCATCATACCCGGAACGTATTTACCACTTCTATATGTCTCATAGTCAGCACAGTCTGCAATCATTGGGATAACAATAGCACCTGAAACATTTCTTGTACCATTCATCAATGTTAAAACAACGATATAAGCAATTGTAAAGAAGTTAAAAGTTGTAACATTTAGGCTTGTCATATCGCCGAATAATATCATACCACCTAAAACAGCTGATAATAACATTGGAATCCAAGTGAATAAAACGATAGCTTGTTTTTGTCCCATTTTTCTAGCAAATTGAACACCTAGTGCAACTATAATAAGAGTTGGAATCATTGAATATCCGCCAACTGCACCTGATAGTGCATAGTTTCCAGCAACAACGCCGTAGATAATCATTGTAACTGATACATTACTCATTGTTGTAGAAGCTAGTTTATCTGTTGAAGCTGCAAAGATTAGCATTTGAATAGCTCTGTTGTTTTTGATAACATCCAAGTAATCTTTAAATTTAACAACTGGAGTTTTTGAGCCAAGTCCGAAAAATTCAACTCTATCTTTACCTGCAATACCAATAACAGCTAAAACTGTTAGCACTGCTGAAAGGATAACTGCTGTCAAAACAAATTCATTGAATAACTCTTGAGTGAAATCACCGTATTTACCAACTAGGTATGAAGCAACATAAATACCACCACCAGTGAACACTACTGTGTTGTAGATACTATCAAATAAAGTGAATACCGGGCGTTGCTCTGGGTCGCTTGTAAGGCAGGCTTGAGCTGCTTTTGTGCAAGCTGTTTGGAATGTGTAGCCGATAATATATACTCCGTATACTGCAATAAAATATAAAACTTTCATTGACTCTGGAATACTGTCTAGTGTGCTGTATAAAACTAGAGTTGCACATGCCATAATAACATTACCTAAAATCATTGCTGGACGGAATTTACCAAACTTTGTGTTTGTTTTATCTATAATAAATCCGATGATAGGGTCTGTAATACCATCAAAAATTCTCATTGATGTTAGTAACACACCAACTGTTGCAACTAGCATTCCACCAACATTACTTGCATAGAATGAAACATATATCATTAAAAACATATATAAGTTCGTTGCTGTGTTGTTGAATGCAAATAATCCTATTTGCCAAGTTTTTGCTCTGTTATATGTAACTTTATTAGCTTCCATAATAACTCTCCTTTGTTTGTTGTTTTTTTGTTTTCCTTGTATTCGTTTTTCAAGACGATTTGTGAGTGTTTTGATTGTATCACAGAAAATTCCTGTATACAAGAATTTTCTAGTTAAAAATTTAACTTTCGTTTGAATAGCAAAAAGAAAAGCTATTACATTGTGCATTTTGACTATAACAATTTGTGAAAAATATTTATAACTAGTAAAAATTGTATGATTTCGCTTTAATTTATGGCTTTGCTTTTAAATACATATAGTTTTACAGATGTATACAGGTTTGGTAAAATATTCCTTATCTCTTAAAAAAGGCTCAAATTTTTTAATTGGTTATTGTCCCAGGGGTTACATTTTTAATTTAAAAGTGCTCTTATTATATGAATAAAGCTGATAAAAATACATATAAAAAAATTGACTTAGAAAGGTTCTAAGTCAATTTTTATTTTTTACGATATTAAATTGTTCAAACGTTTATATTAAGCTTCTTTTTTGATTCTATCAATTTCAACTTGGATTTCATTCATTTTTTCTTTAGTTAGTGGGTAGAACTTCATTGCGATTAGTGAAGCAATCCAGCCAAGAACTGGAAGACCGATGAATAGGAACACACCAATATAGTGTAATTCTGTTGAGTATGGTGTATCAATTTGTGGTAGCACTTCTGAGAATCCGATAGCTGCAACTGCTAAAGAAACAATTGTTGTAGCTAGAGATGAAATTAATTTATCAACGAATGAGAATAATGTTCCCATCATACCTGGAACAAAACGTCCTGTACGGTATGTTTCATAGTCTGCACAGTCTGCAATCATAGGAATAACGATATTTCCTGAAACACCTTTTGTACCATTCATAAGTATTAATAGCACTAAATACATTAATGAGAATGTATTGAAATCTGTAAAGCTTAGAGTTGACATATCACCAAATAGCATTAAGCCAGCAAGTGCAAGTGAAATAATTAATGGAATCCAAGTGAATACTACTAGTGCTTGTTTTTGACCCATTTTTCTTGCCATTTGAACACCTAAAGCTAGGATAAGTATAGTTGGAATCATTGCGAAACCACCAACTTGACCTGATAGTCCATAGTTACCAGCTAAAATACCATAAAGGATAACTGTAACTGTTAGGTTACCAGCTGTTGAGTTTGCAAGTTTATCTGTTGAAGCTGCAACGATAAGCATTTGAATAGCTTTATTGTGTTTAATAACATCAAGGTAATCTTTGAATTTAACTTCTGGAGCTTTTGTTCCAAGACCAAAGTATTCTGTTCTATCTTTACCTGAAATACCGATAATAGCTAAAACTGTCATAACACCAGCCATAGCAAATATCATCCACATTAACTCATGGAAGAACTCTAATGAGAATATATTGTTATGCTTTGGAACTAAAACATTTGAGATAAAAATTCCCATACCTGTGAATAGTACTGTGTTGTAGATACCATCAAATAATGTGAAAGTTGGTCTTTGTTGTGGGTCATTTGTTAAACAAGCTTGAGCACCTTTAGTACAAGCTGTTTGGAATGTGTAGCCAATGATGTATAAGCCATAGATAAGGATATACCATATAACTCTCATTGATTCTGGCACAACGTGAAGTGTGTTAAAAAGAATAAGAATAGCAATAACCATTATCACATATCCAATAACCATTGCTGGACGGAATTTACCGAATTTAGTGTTAGTTTTGTCGATAAAATATCCAATGATAGGGTCTGTAATACCATCGAATAATCTCATTGCTGTTCCTAAGAAACCTACTGTCGCAACTAATATGCCTGCAATACCATTTGCATAGTACCCAATATAGCCCATAAATAGTAGCATTGAGTTTGTAGCTGTGTTATTAAGTACGAATAATCCTATTTGCCAAATTTTCGCTCTGTTATATGTAACTTGTGTTTTAGTTTCCATAATAACTCTCCTTTGCTTTTAAAAAAATATTTTTAACGTTTAAACGATTTGTGAACAATTTGAGTATAGCACAGTTTTTTCCTGTATACAATACAAAAATGGGTTTTTACGTATATTTCGTTTGTTTAACAGAAATAAATACATTGCAATTGTGCAAAACGAACAAAAAGTTTACACATTTAACATCATTAAAAATATAAAACAAATGAAATTTGATGTATTATTTGGTAAATATGAGTTTAGTTTGTGAAATGCGTGATGTATACACGAAGTGAAATAAATTACCTTTTTAAAATTCTATCTGCATAAATTTGCTTATAACCTGCAATAACATTCTTTCAAAATCTTCTTTTTTAATTCCCATATCTTCTTCTAACCAATATGCCATTATGCCTGTTACCCCAAAGGCTATAAAGCCCACGTCTATTTTTGCATAATCGCCATTATTATCTTTATAAAATTCTTCTATGAAAATTTCAGTTGAATAAATAGCAATCTTATCAATAGCTTTATTTCTAGTAAATATCAATCGAAACTCTTCTTTATTATTATATAGGTAGTCTACCATAGCACTAATTCGATTTTTAATAGAGCCTTCTTTATCTATTTCTTTATTTTTGAATATGTTTTGCAGTTCTTGCAAAAATTCTTCTTCCATGCTTTTATGTAAATCATATATATCATTATAATGAAGATAAAAGGTCATTCTTCCGATTTCTGCATTTTTTGAAAGCTCGGTCACTGTTATTTCTTCAATCGGCTTTGATTTTAATAATTTTAAAAACTCTTCTCTTATCGCTCTTTTGGTTTTTATTTTTCTAATATCCATATTTCTTTCCCCCTGCCTTTATAATCAATTTATAATCAAATGATAATTAATTATCATATGTATAGTTTTTGACTATTGTATTATATCATTTTTATAATTATACTTCAATTATAAATAAGAAAGGGAATATTAAGTTAATGGAAAAATTATTTAATAAAAATTTTATACTGATTATTATAGGCAAGATAATTTCAATCGTGGTGAATTCGCTTATTAATTTTTCTTTGAGTTTATATATTTTAGAATTAACCGGTTCTAGTGAAACTTTTGGAATTGTTACGGCTGTTTGCGTTTTGCCTTGGGCGATTTTTGCGCCTGTTGGGGGAGCTATTGCAGATAAATATAATCAGCGAAATATTATGATAATATTAGATGTTTTAGCAGGGATAACTATTTTAGCACTTTCTTTATCCTTTTATATAAACGGCAGTGTCAGTTTATCTTTAATTGTTTTTGCAAAATTAACTTTATCTGGGATAGGGGCAGCTTATTCGCCAGCAGTTTTATCGGCTTTAATATATATAGTAAGAAAAGAAGATATAACAAGGGCGAATTCAATTTCATCACAAGTGAACTCTATTTCTTCTATTATTGCGCCAATTTTAGCTGGCATTTTATACAGCATTTTAAAAATTAATCAAATTTTATTAATTGCAGCCTTTCTTTTTATTCTATCTGCGATAATAGAAATTTTTATCAAAATAGAAAAACCTAAAGATATAATTGTAAATAAATCCGAAAAAACTGATTTAAAGGCTTCTTTTAATTATCTAATTAATAATAAGGCTGTTTTTCGCTTTTTAGCATTTTCTTCTATTATAAATTCTGCAATTGCTTCAATTATCGCCGTTGGGCTTCCTGTTATAATTAATATGTATTTATTATTGCCGTCAGAGTATTATGGAGTAGCTAGTGGATTTGTTGGGCTTGGGAGTTTTTTTGCTGGAATAATCCTTTTTAATTTTTCGCATAAAATTAAATATAATCACAGTGGGATTATGTATCTATTTTCTAGCGTATTAATAATTTGTATGGGTGCAGTTTTGCTTATAAAAAACAGTTTTACAGCTTTTATACTACTTTGCCTTGTTATTTTAATGCTAACTATCTTCACTAGTGCCACATATATATTAAAAAATTCCTTTTTGCAATTTAACACACCACACTTATTAGTTGGCAAAGTTTTGGCTATCACAATGATTATTTCTGGCTTTTTTGAGCCTATGGGGCAGGCTGGATATGGGTATTTATTTGGAATACAAACTAGCTTTATTCCATATATTCTAATTTTTTCAGGGGTATTTTTAATTCCAATTAGTGTAATATTAACAAGAATTTCAAAAAAATTAGTGTAAAAGATAAAAAATTAACAATTTTACATAATATCTCTTTAATTTTAGTTTTGTTTGTGCTATTATAACTGGTATACAAGTTGTCCAATGTTGTTTTCGTATAATAGAAAGGGATGAATTTTTATGATAGACAAAACCAAATTTGATTTAGTTGGCTTTGGTGAAGTTATGCTAAGGCTTTCACCACCAAGACATTTTCGTTTTACTGATAGTGATAATTATGAAATCAGGGCAGGTGGCGCTGAATTAAACGTTGCTGGTGGAGTTGCGCTGCTTGGTATGCGTACTGGTATTATTAGTATGGTGCCCAAAAATGATTTAGGGATTTTTATGAAAAACCGTATTCGCTTTAGTGGTGTTTCGGATGATTGCCTTCAATACGACGACTCAAAAGACGCTCGACTTGGCTCATATTATTATGAGATGGGGGCAGCTCCAAGAAAGCCTAAAATCATTTATGATAGGCAAAATAGCTCATTTAATAATGTTGATATAGATAAAATAATGCCAACTGTTTATTCAAGAACAAAAATTTTTCACCTTAGCGGGATAACTCTTGCTTTAAGTGAGCATACTAGAAATAGTGCAATTGAACTTGTTAAAAGATTTAAAGAGGGTGGCGCTAGAATTTCTTTTGATGTGAATTTTAGGGCAAATTTATGGACGGAAGAAAAAGCGAGAGAAACTATTGAAAAAATCTTGCCGTATATAGATATCCTTTTTATAAGTGAGGAAACCTGCCGACGTATGTTTAAAAAAGAGGGAAGCATTGCTGATATTCAAAAATCTTTTTGCAGGGAATACGGCGTAGACATAGTAGCAACAACTCAAAGGGAAGTTATCAGCCCAAGAAAGCATAATTTCACATCTATTGTCTACCACGCAAAAACCGACACTCACTACACCGAAAAGCCATACGAGGATATTGATGTTATCGATAGAATAGGTAGTGGGGATGCTTATGTGGCCGGAGCTCTATATGGAATTTTAAAATACAACGACCCAAAACAAGCAATGATTTTTGGAAACGCAACTTCATCTTTAAAAAATACGGTCCCTGGAGATTTACCAGTTAGTGATTTAAATGAAGTTGAAAATATTATAAAAGACCATTCATCAGATGGACCAAAAAGCGAAATGAATAGATAATTATATTTTTATAATTAAAAGAACGATTTTTCAAATTTTAGAAAAATCGTTCTTTTTTATATTTTCTTGCGTGCAAAGTGAAAAGCATGCCGTTTGGCAAGCCAAACACTGAAAACTACAATAATGTAGATTATTTAATTAAATTTTCTTCAACGCTCTTCATTATCTGCCAAATTACAAACGCAACTATTAAAACATAAGATGCCGCTTGATACGTTGGATTATTTACTGTTCCAAAAGTTGTTGCATCTACAAAAGCAAGCATAACCATTCTTGCAATATATGCCCCTAGAATACTGCTAATTGATAGCCAGCAGATAACTTCACTTTGAGTTTTCTTTTTTAATATAACTTTTAAGCTATCTAAAAGCCATAGTATAAACGCTAAAATCATAAGCAAAGGGAAAATCAATTGATAGATTATAATTATAACTCTTATTGCTCTTTGCATCCATAAATTAAAACCTTGCAGAGAATAATTAGCTACTATTTCTCCGTTTTCCATATATCTATCTGCTGCAATAGTTGAGTGTGTGGCATCTTCAAATATTTTTAAATAGGTATCATCAGCATCGGCTGGAATAGGAAGGCAGGATACACCTTCAAATTTTGAAGTTGAGAGAACACCTTTTATAAATGAATTCGCAATATTACCAAAATCCTCAAAATAAAATCTTGCGTGAACGCCACTTCGCTCATTTCCAACAGGATAATCTAAGCTATCACAATAAGTGTTTACTTCATTTGCTAGGCGAGTGAAATATTCATTCGATGCCTGCGCTGAAGAATAATATCCTAAAGCTGCTACTGCATCTCTTAAAACAAAACTAAAATACCCTGTGCGATATTCGCCGTGAATTTCCTTCCAAGTGGAAAACTGTGCATCTTGTGCATCTAGCAGTGGATAAAGCTCATTAAAAGCTGGGCTATTTTCATATAGTTTCATTCTTTCTTCATATGGAATTGTTATCCCTGAATCAGAAAGGCCGCCATCTAATCGGCTAAGTGCACCATATGCATCGGCAAAGCTTGAAGTGGAATATTCATCTAAATCATATGTTTTATAATAGCTATAATTTATATAGCTAATTGGCAGTATAACAATTATATACCCAGCTAAAACTAAGGCTATTTTAACTACCAGACCTTTAAATCCTTTTTTATTTATAAAATTTACTATAAAAGCAGAGATTATAACTGCAACTACATAAATTATTATAAAATGAGAATCTTCTCTTGTGATTATTGCAAGCGCTAGGCTAAATCCTGCAAAAAAGGAGTAGATTTTATTTTCATTTCTTGTTAAAAAACATAAAAATAAGCTTATCGATAAAAAAGCAAGGGAATAGTATGCTGTGTCCCTATAAAATTTATTTGTTCCAATTGTAAAAGCAATTGGATTAAATAAAACAAATAAATATATAATAATTAAAGAAATCTTTGTTTTCACTTTTGGAAATATCGCATATATAAAAACAAGGGTTGCAATTATATAAACTGAGTGCCACGCTAGGATATATGGCAGATTTAAAAAGGAGAAAATAGCAGTTAAAAGCGGATACCCAACCCCTTTAACCAAGGTTAACGGCCCGTATTCTCCTAGCCATTCGCCATTTAAAATACTAAGCGTTTTGCTTATTTGCATTATATCATCATATGTTGTGTCGGGAATAAAATAAACTTGTAGTCCACACGTTAGCATTAAACGAAAAATTAAAGCTAGTGCGAATATTATAATCACTGTGTTTCGATTTAGTTTATGCTCTATAAAATTAAACACACTCTTTATTTTTCCCATCACTACAACCTATTCTTTCTGCAAATTCTTATTTTAATTATATATTAAAATCCATATTTTATAATTATATTATAAAATCTCTATCGAATCAAGTTCACCATTTAAAAAATGATATCCTGCCATAAATCTCTCTTGATCTCTCACTGGCACAAACACTTCGATAAAATCTCTTTTCATTCCACAAGTTGGGCATCTATATCTTTTAAGTCCTGCCCCACAAAAGCTTGTTGGTATTTGTTTTTTTGATTGAATTGGAATAGCATTATCTAAAAAGAATTGATAATCTTCTCCCGCTGGCATAGTTGAGCTAACCGTTTTTGGGATATAGTATAATTGCTTTGCGATAAGATCTGTTTCATGTTTGCATTTTTTACACCAAGTAGGCCCCATTTTTTTTAATATTTTATCTAGTAATCCCATTTTTAATACCTTTCTATATCAAAAACACCAGCTAAGGTAGATACTCTCAAATAAACTTTAATTCAACTAAAAACTGCAAGGAATGGCTTTCGCCATTCCTTGATTGTTATAAAAAATCTTCGATTTTTTTAAGTTCATTTTTCTTTTAATGTCGAAAGTTAAACAAAGCCACCGCTCTTTTCACGCATCGCCGAATTTCTTCTGTGAAGAAATGGGGAAAGGCGTTACTTAGACATCCGCTCACTTAAGCTTTTACACCTTCGCTTTGCGAATTCCCAGCTTTGCTTTTTTTCAAAAAGCACCAGTTCGCTAAACGATTGTAAACAATAAGCAAGTAGCACATCTTTATTTTATACGCTAAACTGCTGGTTTTCAAAAAACAATCGACATTTATTCTTTATTGATATCTGTATTAAAGCTGGCGTTTTTTGTTTTTTAATTAATTTGCAGTTGTTTTTAAAATTTGTTCACACATAAAGTCTGCTTTTGAGATACCGTCTAAGATTTGAGGGCTGTTCATTGCAAAACGTTTGTTTGAAGTGAATGTGTAAATTCTTTGTCTTTTTCCAAAAACATCAAATTCTAAAGCAACAAAGCTTGAGCCTTCCATAAAGCCTTTACCTTGTTTAAAATCGTTTACTCTTGGATTTTTAGCTTCGCTTAAAGGGAAGATTTGAACTTTTGTTGGGTTCATTTTATAAAAGAATGCCATTTGTTTGTTTTGATAATCCATATAAAACATTAAGCTTCTTCCTGTAAATGTGTAGTTTACATTAAACCCTTTTGCCTTTAGTTCTTCTGCGATTTTCTTTCTTTTAATGCTGTAAAAAAGCCCTGGTGCTATTATTATAAAAATAAGTCCCCCAAGAAACATAAGTGGTGCGAATGCCATAGAATTAAAAACAAGGCTTAACACCATAACTGCAATTCCAATACCAACAGTCGCTGCTACAAATCCAAAATTAAATTTTTCCAATTTCATAATTAAATCTCTCCTATTTTTTTATTATATATATCAAAAGCTTTTGCTTTTAATTTTTAGTCCCAATCTGATTTTTGCTCTTCTTCTTTTTCATTTTGTATTCTAGATTTTTGTTTTTTAGTTAGAATAATTGCAGGGTATATTCCTAAATAAATGCCGATATGCCTTATAATTAAAAACATAATCGCAGCACCAACTAGTGTTACAATCGAAGTTGACATTTGTTTAAAATAGCTTTCACTCATATTTGTGTTGCCGTACATATCTATGTAAAAATCAGTCCTTGAAAGTGGGTCGCTATTTGGGGATTCTAATTGCTCTAGAGTATAGCCTTCGATTTCTTCATAAACCACTCTTCCTATTGGCAGAGTTATATCTTTCTTTGAAAACTCTCCAGAATTAAAGTGAATGCTTTCTGTATTTATATGAGCTGATATCATTTCACCTGAGGGAAGTTTAATTTTATAAAGCGTTTTATCCCCTAAAAACCCAGTGCCGTGTGTATAGCTAAATCCACTTTCATCTTCTAATCTTATAGTGAATTCGCCATCATAATTTACAATCTCTTCTATACTATTTAAATACGGAACATCGCTATTTATCGAAACTGTTCCAATTAAACCTTCTTCTTGCTCAGTTAAATTATTGTATATTTCATAGGCTGTGTTTACTAATAAATTTTCATATATAAACGCTAATCCACTTCCTGCTGCCATTGATATTAATAAAATAATCGCAACAACAAATGATAAGCCTCTTCTTCTTAGCATAAACCTCATTCTCCTAGCTTTCCAAAATTAACCTTTAAAATTATATCATATTATTTTAAGCTTTTCAATATAAAATCCATTATTTATATCTATTAAAACTATAAAAAAATAGCTAAAATCCACTTTAATTTTAGCTATTTTCTATACTTATAGTTATTTAATTTTAAACTCTTTTATTTATTAGCATTTCACTAATCACAACTGCACTAAAGCCTAAAAAAGCAAACATAGCCATAGTAAAAACATTTTCAATCGGGGTTCTTGGATCTTGCTCTATTATAATTCCCGCAACCCTTGTTTCAGAAATTAACCCTGTTGCTATCGTGCTTGCAATAATCGCATCATTGATTTTAAAATTTATATCCATTGTTGCCGTTTCGGTGGTGTAGTCTGGCTGAAGATTTGTGTATTCAATTTCAATATTATCAATTGTTGTTCCATTTGCAGCTGTAAGGCTAACGTCCCCAGTTGTAATACTATCTTTTTCTATAAAGAATTTACCTGTAGAATCAGTATTTATCCTTTCTGGTGCTGAAAGTTCTATGTAATCATTTGGAATTGTAAGGCTTGAGTAATTCGCAAATCCATAATCAAATAGCTTTTTAGTGTCTTCATATTTTATTCCTGTACTAGAAGATTTCATCACAACTGCAATTAATGTCATTCCATCTTGTGTTGCTGCTGTAACTAGCGTGTGCTGTGCATCTCCTGTCCAGCCATCTTTTGTCATAAAAACACCTTCGTAGTAATCTACACCATTTATAAATTCATTTTTTGAATTCAAATATATGCTCTCACTTAAATTGGTTGCCTGCATTTGATGACGCTCTGTGAAATAATACTGGCATAACTCCGGATATTTTACAACCTCTCTTGCAATTAACGCCATATCATATGCCGTGGTGTAGTGATTATCATCCGGAAGCCCACTTGGGTTTGTAAAATTAGAATTAACTGCACCGATATTGTGTGCATACTCTGTCATCATAACGCCAAAATCCGCAATGCTTCCACCTATATGTTCGCCAATTCCATTTGCAGCATCGTTCGCCGAAACTATCCCTTGCGCATACATTGCATCTTCTAATAACACCACTTCATCTGGAACTAGGGCTATATGCGTTACATTTTCGGTAAAATGAGTTGCTTCATAGCTCATTGTTATGTATTCATCCATACTTGCATTTTGATACGCTAAAAGCCCAGTTAGTATTTTGGTGATACTCGCTGGATACATTTGCTTATCTTTATATTTATCGTATATAACCTGTCCTGTTGTTGCATCTATTAAAACTGCTGTTTCAGAAATAATATTTGGCAGGGCAGTAGTTGTTTGGGCACTCGCTTTTAATGATAGTGGCATTCCAATAAATAAGCTTACCATTAAAAATAGTGAAATTATCCTTTTCATATATGTCCTTTTGCCTTAATTTTGGGTTAATAATTAATTATACTATGTTTTGCATCAACTTTTCAATACTAAATCCGTCTTAAAAGGTGAAATTTATCATATATTTAATAATGGAAAGGAATGGAATTATTTATGAGTAAGAATTATGAACGAAAACTTTATTTTATATTGCTTTTAATTTTTGTTTTTTCATTCGGATTTTCTTTAGAAGATTTTGAAAAAACACAGGAAACTATGGCAAGTAGCGAGGTGGTTCGCTGGGGAATTAGCTTTAAAGAGGAAAACGAAGTTCCAGATCCTAATCTTCCTTCTCAAGAGCTTTTAAAATATAACGCTTACTACTATGACGAAAATAACCCCCACACTCTTTACCTAACATTTGATGCCGGATTTGAAAATGGAAACACCCAGAGCCTTTTAGATACTTTAGAAAAACATGATATAACCGCTGTTTTCTTTTTAGTGTCCGATTATATTAAGCAGGCTCCTGAGATGGTTAAATTAATAGTTGAAAAAGGGCATATAATTGGAAACCACACAGATTCTCACCCTAATATGTATGAAAAAAATGAAGAAGATTTTAAAGAAGAGCTTTTAAAAATGGAAGAGTGTTTTAATGAATATATTGGCTTTAATTTAGAAAATAAATTTTATCGCCCGCCCCAAGGCAGATTTACCACAGAAAACCTTGAATGGGCACAAGACTTAGGATACAAAACATTATTATGGTCGGTTGCGTATGTTGATTGGGAGATTGATAATCAGCCAAGCAGGGAGGATGCACTCTCAACTTTATATTCAAGAGTTCACGATGGAGCAATTATTCTTTTGCACCCACAAAGCAGTACAAATACTGAAATTTTAGATGAATTCATCACTACATTAATTAAGGAGGGATACGAATTTGGGAATCCAAAAGATATTAGCTAAATTTTTTACCGCTATATTTATTTTAATCTTTTTTCTAGCTTTTAATTTTTCTTCTTTAACTATAAATGAATTATTATATGGTATTTCTATATGCACACTTGAACATGAACAAGGATTTCCTGCTATAAGTTTTGAAAAAAATGAAAAAATCATAATTGCCATAGACCCCGGACACGGTGGCGAAGATACTGGGGCAATGAAAATTATTGATGAAGTTGAAGTAATAAATCAAACCAGCACTCACTTATATACGCTACTTGAGGAAAATGAGAATTTCACCCCTGTTTTAACAAAAGATTTTACTGAAAATAAAACAATTCAAGATAGAGCAGACTATATAAATGAGATTGGCGCAAATTTAGTTATTAGTATTCATGCAAATTCTGACTCTTCAAAAAGCACCCATGGCTTTGAATGCTATCCAACGCCACCTGGAAGAACTTATTCTAGCCAATCTATGCAAATCGCACAGCTTATTACTTCTGGGATGCAATCTGCTGGCCATAATTTAAGAGGCGAAAATGGGATTAAATTTGCTTATTATAATAATGATAATAAAACAATCGTAGATTCTTCTGATGATAAAATAAGAAGTAGTAAGAGTTTTGGAATTGTGGATAAGGTAAATTGTCCTAGCATTTTAGTGGAGCAGTGTTTTATAAGCAATTATAGCGACGTTGAAAACTGGACTGGGGAAGAGGGCGCAAAAAAATCTGCTGAAATTTATTATAAGGCAATCTGCGATTATTATAAAGTTTGGTATTAAAAAAGAATGGCTATAAAAGCCATTCTTTTTATCTATAATTATTTAAGTAAATCTAAAAATCCGATTTTAACTAGGTGATTATATGAAGACTGTGCGCAATCATAAACATCTCTTCCATATGTATCATCTTGCTCAATAAAGAAATATTTAACTCCTATTTCAACTGCTGAATTAATAATCTCTTTAAAATTCAAACTCCCTTCGCCAACTGGCGCATAGTGAACAATTCCGTGGTATGCTGAAACAAAATTTTGATTTCCTGGGTGGATTTCTTCCTGCTTAAACATACTAAAATCAGGTGCAGACACGGCGTAGTCTTTTAAATGGAGAACAGTTATTCTATCTTTAAAAGTTTTTATAAATTCTTGTGGAATTTTGCCACCACGCCAAATCCAGTGAGTATCAAGTTCAAATCCTAGTGTGGATGTTTCATCTCGCATACTATCAATTAGATATTTGCCATTAAATTTTGTAAATTCATTATGGTGTGAATGGAAATGCAGGCTAATTCCATATGGCTTTAGTTTTTTTGCTTGCTCATCGCATTTTTTTATAAAATCTAGTGCTAGCTTTTCGTCCCCCATTAGATTAAATGGAAGTATTCCAATTCTTAAAATACTGCACCCTAAAGCCTTGCAATCTGCAACTGTTTTTTCAAAATGAGTGTCTAGCGCTTCAACTGACGGATGTGGCGATTCTAAAGCTGTACTCATAGCTCCAATTTCAATATTAAAATCTTTTATTGCCCTTTGGATTTCTTTTATATTTTCAGGCGTTGTTGCAACCATTGAAAGCTCAAATACATTGTATCCCATTTCATTTAATTTTTTTAAAGTGTTGTAAACGCCTTCTTTTAAAACAACTTCTCTAAAATTCATCATTTGTATACCAATTCTAGCCATTATTTAATCTCCTTTTATTTTCTTGACTTTGTTGTAAGTAATATGTTATCTATATTATATATGCAATAAAAACTAAATAACATATCAAAACTTGCAAAAAACATTGACAATCTTGGCACAAATATTTAGAGTAAGGAGATTTATATGCAATATAATGATATACAAATTTTTGGTGGTGCAGAATTTGCACTAAGGCAAAACAAGGCAAAAGAAGCGATAAATTTACACTATCACGACCATTTTGAATTTTTTTACACCGAAGGTGGTGGAGCTGTTTATTCTTCTCAAGGGATAAATTATAATTTAAGTAAAGGGAATTTACTTATTATTCCACCTTTTACATTTCATCAATTAGTGCAGTATCACAAAACGTCTTTTGATAGGCTGGTTCTTCATATCAGTGTTGATAAATCCACCAAAATTGCAAAAAACTTATCTTTAAAAGAAACCCTATTAATGCATTTAAACTGGAGCGAACAAGAAAAATTAGCACAGCTATTAAAGGATTTATTAAAGGAAAGCGAAATAAAAAAGCTAGGATATGAAATTGTGCAAGAAAGCTTAATAAATCAAATCCTTGTTTTGATTTCAAGAAATTCAGATATCATTATCCAAAAACAATCTATAACAAAAAAAGAAGATTTAATTTATAAATGCGTTGAATATATTGATAATAATTATATGCACAATCTTTCACTAGAAAGTATTGCAACTCATTTTTATTTAGATAAATATAATTTATCTCATAAGTTTTCACAGCAGGTTGGAAGTTCTTTATATCAATATATTATAAAAAAACGTCTGCTTGAAGCTATTAAATTAATGGATAAGGGAATGAGTATAAATGAATCTGCCTCAAGTTGTGGATTTTGCGATTACACTAATTTTTATAAATGCTTTAAAAAATACTATGGCGTGTCCCCAAGGAAATATAAGCAGTATTCACTATAATAAAAAACCTAACACTATCATCAGTGTTAGATTTTTTTATCTACTATATTCCTAGCTCTTCATCAGAAATTAAATCATTATCTCTATTATAATAGCTAACGTCTTCCAGACGAAATAGGCCTTTAAATATCTTAAGTGGGAATGAATTTATAGTGTAGTTATACTGCACAGCTACATTATTATGAAACTGCTCATAGCTTTGAATAGCATTTTCACTTTGACGCATTTGTTTTAATAATTCCATAACTGCTTCATTTTTTAAAAACTCTGGGAATTGATTTATTTTTCTTTCAAACGCCGATGAATTTTTAATGCTTTGAGATACACTTTTTTCAAATTCAGCTTCTAAAGAGATATTAGATGTTTCATTTGAATTATCCATCATATATTTATCGGTGAATTTATTTGCTTTAGTTAGTAAATTATCTAGCTTTTCATTTTCAGCAGTAATATTATTTACAGCTTCTGCCCCTTGATTTTTTAATGCGTTCACAGTGTTTATTTCTGGTATAAGTAAAAAGATAACGGCAGTTATAGCACCTAAAATCATACTTGTGCTCATAGCAAATTCTGCTGAAACTTCTGGAATAATCGTTGCTAAAATGAAAACCCATAATAACCACGCAACTATTAATACTCCTGTTACTTTAAGTATTTCCAGTATTAAATTTTTCTTTTTCATATAATATCTATCCCTTCCTTATTTTGCCTTTCATTATATCAACCACTATTATACAGCATAAAAAAATATATGCAAGTAAAAAATAAACACTAAAAAAATGGATACTGCTATCCATTTTTTAACAAATTATTTTTAAGTATCTAAAATTAGTTAACCTGTGTTAATTGCAGTATCTCTTTTTCTAAAACCATATCTTTTGTTTTTTCTCTGTAAACTGCCATATGTTCGCTCTTTATATGGTCTTGCCATAAATCATAGTTTTCCCATTTTTCTGTTATAACTATTTTATCACTATCAAGATTATCCACATTTAAATTATAGTAAACACAGCCTTTTTCAGCCCTTGTTGCTGGGATGATTTTTTCAACTTCTGCCTTTAAATTCTCAACTTGCCCTGCTTTTGCTTTTATAATTGCTATAATTCCTAGTTCTTTCATAATATATATCTCCTTATATTTTTAAAATATCTAAATTTTTATAATCATTAACTCTATTTATAATACTATCAAATGTGATATTTGATGTTATAAATTTGAAATCATCATTAATTCTTGCTATTTCAGCTTTTATTTCAGGTATTTCATCAAGATTTTTGTTTGTTGTTCTTGCATAATAATCAGCGAGTAAAGTGCAGTTTATAATCTCACATTCAGATACTGGTGGCTCTTCCCCTTGCGACATAGCTGATAAACTATCTGTAAAATCTAAAAGATATGTTATGATTTCTTGGATAGCTCCCATCATTCCGTGTAAATCAAAAACTTCAAACGGCTGATTATTTACCCCTTGGATAGTTTCAGTGTTGCCCCAGTAATATTCACTGTCAGCAAAAGAATATAATTCAGTGGCAAGCTCAGACATAAACTGAAATTCTTCTCCTGAAATTCCTGTTGTGAATGATTTTAAAATAATATTTGGCACTTTATCAATTTCTCCTAAAATCTCACACCCAGTTAATTTTGAAAGTTTATTAAATATAGAAGTTAATCTTGCAATAGAGAATAACCCCACAATACTATATTGTGCACTAGATAATTGGCTTAAAATCCCCCTTGTGTATTCTGGGAAATTATTATAGATATTATCCATATCTTCAAGCTCGCCTATTCTAGAAGAGCAGTCATCCTGTAATTTTTCTCCAACACCTGTATATATATCATCTTTTGCACTATAAATAGCATTACTGCGATTAAGCCATAAAGTGGCTTTAATATTATCGCCCTCTTCCATAGCGTTAACCCCTAGATTATAATACTCAATAGCTAAATTAATCCAATCTTTATTTTCTCTTAAAGTTTGCAGTTTTTCCATAATTCAAATTCCTTTCAAATAGTGCTTTTTGTTAATAATATAAATTATATTTAAATTATTGTAGTTTTCAGTGTTTGATTTATCAAACTGCGTGCAATCCATTATGCACGCAAAGAAAACTTCTATTTTATCGTAAAATAATATAGATTATAGCACACTAATTTATTAGGTGCAAGGCTTAGCCACTTTTTTATTAGCTGTAAAAAAAGAGCCGTGCTGTTCTCGTCCAAAGCTTACGAAATAAAAAAGTCCACATCCTAAGATGTGAACTTTTTTATTGGTGCGCTTGAAGGGACTCGAACCCCTGACCTACTGGTTCGTAGCCAGTCACTCTATCCAGCTGAGCTACAAGCGCTTATTAGTGCAAGATATATTCTACACATTTTTCAGCCTTTTGTCAAGCTAATTTCATTCTTTTTTTAATTTGTTAATAAATTCTTTGCATATTTTATACTATTAGTGCAAAAATATCCTTATACATTCTTAAAAATTTATTAAAAAGGGGATAAAATATGAAAGCTACTGGCGTTGTTAGGCGTGTTGATGATTTGGGAAGAATTGTTATACCTAAAGAAATAAGAAGAACTATGCGAATGCGAGAAGGCGACCCACTCGAGATTTTTATTATGGGTAGTGGAGAAGTTGTTTTAAAAAAATATTCTATGATGCAAGATTTATCTAGTATCAGCCAGGGATTTGCTGATACACTTTTTAAAATTTCAGGGATAAACTGCGTTATCACTGATCAAGATAAAATAATTTCTGCCACTGGCGTAAGAAAAAAAGATTTAATTAATAACACCGTTTCAAGAGAAGTTGAAGAAATTTTAAAGGCACGAATGTCGTATTTTAAGCAGTTTAACACTGATGATAAAAAACCAATCGTTAGCATGAGCGATATCGATTGTGTAGCTGCAGTTCCTATTATTGCTCAGGGTGATGCAGCTGGGCTTGTTGCTTTTATTTCAGAAAGCGATGAAGTTTTAAATGAGATTAATAAAAAACTTTTGATTTTAACGGCTAGTTTACTTGTTAACTATCTTGAAAATTAAATTAAAAAGCATTACAGAAATTCTGTAATGCTTTTATTTATTCATTTATTAAAATAATTGCTTTAATTTTAATTCCTTCATTGGTAAACATTGTTTCGTGTTCGGTTACAATATTATTATCCCAAGAATTTGCGTGTAAATCATAGCTTATAAACTCGCTTTTTAGCCCTGCCTCTTTAAAGTATTCAAGGCTTTCTGAAAACAGTTCATCATCGTCGGTTTTAAAATAAATTTTTCCACCTTTTTTTAAAAACTTTTTATACATCAAAAGCTGCCTTGTGTGAGTTAGTCTGCGTTTTTTATGCCTATCTTTTGGCCACGGATTGCAAAAATTAATATAGATAACTTCTGCCTTATCTTCTTCGCTCACCGCTAAATCAATTCTACTTATATCAAAGGCGGTTATCCTAATATTATCAATATCTTCATTCCCATAAACTTTTTCGATATTTCTTTTAGTTAATGCGAGCATTTCACTTTTAATATCAAAAGCCAAAAAGTTTATATCTTTATTTTGATATCCCTTTTGCGAAATAAAACTTCCTTTACCACAGCCAAGCTCTATATGAAGTGGTTGTTCTTTTTTAAATGTTTTTTGCCAATTAGAAAAATGCTCTATCGGATTTTTAATATATATATCACTAGCATCAAGCTCAGGCCTTGCCCAAGGCTTTCTTCTCATTCTCATCTTTTGTAAATTCTCCTATTTTAAAAATCAAAAACTTGTGATATAATAAAACACAAGTATGAATAATATACATTTTATCTTTAATTAACAAAAAAATCAATAGGAATTAGTAAATATGAATAATAGTTCACGAAATTTTTTAAACAAACAATTAAAAGGAAATTATAGATACATCCTTGTTTCTATGATTTGTATTGTGGTAGGCTCTGTTTTTTCTCTTGCAAGCCCTAGATTTATAGGGATAACTGTTGATAGCATTATCGGAACAGCTCCTTTTGATTTGCCCGAAGGTATTTCAAATTATTTAACTGAAAATAACATTAGAGAATACTTATACAACAATATATATATCATTATATTGTTATTTTTAGCTATAAGTGGAATTAACGCACTTTTTGAATTTTTCAGGCTATTATCCGTTAAAAATCTAACTGAAAATTTAGCCTTTAATATTCGCCAAAGTGTTTTTGAAGCTTTGCAAAAAGCTCCCTTTTCTTATCATAGAAATATTCAAACAGGGGATATTATTCAAAGATGTTCTAGCGATATTGAAACAGTAAGATTATTTATGGTTGAGGCTATGGATATAATTAGGATAGTTTTTAGATTAATTTTATCCTATATTTTTATGTCTACAATTTCAGTGCCTTTAACTATAATATCCTTTGTTATCGTGCCTGTTGTTTTAGGGTTTTCGGCTATCTTCTATTCAAAAATCCAAAGCCGATTTTTAGTTGCCGATGAGGCAGAGGGGGAGCTTCAATCTCAGGTGCAAGAAAATTTATCAGCGCCAAGGGTTGTAAGAGCTTTTGGAAAGCAAAGATATGAAAGAGATAATTTTAATATTAAAAATGCAGATTTTTCAAATATGTGGATAAAGGTTGGGGATTTGCTGGCTTGGTATTGGGCGATTGGCGAATTTCTAACTGTTGTGCAAACAATTGTTGTTTTAATAGCTAGCATACTTCTTGCTGCAAATGGCGGAATAAGCACTGGCGATGTTATCTCTTTTATGCTTTATAATGCTATGCTTGCCTGGCCAATAAGAACACTTGGCAGAATTATTGGTAACATGAGTAAGGCTATGGTGGCACTAGATAGGATAAATGAAGTTTACACAGCACCAAAAGAAGATTTTGAAAGTGGAAAAACTTTCACCTTTAATGGGGATATCGAATTTTCTGGTGTTGATTTTTCATATGATGGACAAAAATTATTCACCGATTTAAATTTTACCATTAAAAAAGGGCAAACCGTTGCACTGCTTGGGGCAGCTGGAAGTGGAAAAAGTACAATTTTAGCCCTACTTGCTAGATTTTACACTCCTGAAAAAGGCGAAATCACTATTGATGGAATTAATATAAATGATATTAATTTAAGCTGTTTAAGAAAGCAGCTTGGAATTGTTATGCAGGAGCCATTTTTATTTTCTCGAACGATAAGAGAAAATATTGCAATCAGCGATAAGAATATTGATGATGAAAAGGTTTTTAAATCGGCTCAAATTGCCTGTGTTCACGAGTCAATCGAAGGATTTGAAAATAAATACGAAACCTTGGTTGGCGAAAGGGGGGTAACTCTTTCTGGTGGGCAAAAGCAAAGGGTTGCGATTGCTCGAACAATCTACACTGGTGCTAAAATCCTATGCTTTGATGATAGCTTATCAGCTGTTGACTCGATAACTGATAGCAATATTAGAAAGCAATTAAAATTTCACACCGAAGATATAACAACATTTATTATTTCACAAAGGGTTAACACTCTTATGCAATCTGATAAAATCTTAGTTTTGGATAAAGGGAGCATTAAAGAAGAGGGAACCCACGATGAACTGGTTTTATTAGATGGAATTTATGCTAGCATTGTTAAAATTCAACAAGAAGTTATCGCAAAAACTAAAGAAGAGGCGAATAAATAAGGAAGGAGTGCTTTAAAAAATGGAAAATTATGATGAAAATATACTTGCGAAAAGCTTTGACTATTCGCAGTGGAAAAGGCTTTTTAAGTATGTAAAGCCGTATAAAAAGCATTTATATCTGCTTTTATTTGCAGCTGTTATAACTGCGTTTTTTGATTCTTTCTTCCCAGTTATGACGCAGTTTGCACTTGAAATTTTTATAGAGCCACAATCATCCAATGGGGTTGTTTTATTTGCTGGTGCATTTATAGCACTCGCTTTAACCCAAGGATTATTCACTATTATTTATTGTAAAAGGGCGATAATTATTGAAATGCTCGTGGGAAAAGATATGAGGGAAGATTTATTTTCTCACACCCAAACTTTATCTCTTGATTATTTTAACAAAACGCCTGTCGGCTTTATTTTAGCTAGAATTATGCAGGATACTAACAGCATTGGCTCTTTATTTTCCTGGAGTATTTCTGATTTTGTTTTTAATTTAGCCTATATCATTTTTGCGATGATTAATATGCTAATTATAAATGCAAATCTTGCCTTAGCCGTTATATTAATACTACCAATCACTTATAAAATAGCCGATTACTTTCAAAAGAAACTTTTAATTCAAAACAGGGTTGTTAGAAGGCAAAATTCTGTTATCACAGGGGCATATAATGAATATATCACTGGCGCTACAACTATTAAAGAACTTGATATTAAAGATTATATAAACGCTGGATTTAAAAAAGAAAATCTTAGTTTAAGAGAGCATTTTTTTAAATTTAAAGATATCGAGGCTAGATTTTTCCCTGTTGTAATGATATTTTCTGGGATTATTATTAGTATTATTTTAGGCTACGGCTCGCTTTTAGTTTTTAATAAAGAACTTGAAGTGGCACAGCTATCCGTTTTTGTTAGCTACTCTTTAGTGCTAACCGACCCTATTGAAAAAATTATCAAAGCATTCACTAGGATAATATCTCTTCAAGCAAACGTTGAAAGGGTTAACGCTCTTATTGATACACAGCCACTTGTTAAAGATGCAAACGATGTTATTGAGCATTATGGTGATGTTTATAATCCGAAAACTGAAAGATGGGAAGAAATTCACGGTGATATTGAATTTGTTGATGTTTCTTTTAAGTATCCAGGCAGTGAAACCTATGTTTTGAAAAACTTTAATTTAAAAATAAAAGCAGGCGACTGCGTTGCCATTGTTGGGCATACTGGGGCAGGAAAAAGCACCTTAGTAAATCTTGTTTGCCGATTTTTTGAGCCTACTAGTGGTAAAATTTTAATTGATGGAATAGATTATAAAAATCGAAGTTTACTATGGCTACAAAATAATCTAAGCTATGTTTTACAAACTCCGCATTTATTTTCTGGAAGTATTGAAGATAATATTAGATATTCAAAGCCAAATGCCACTTTTAAAGAAGTTGAAAGTGCTGCAAAAAAAGCTCAGGCACACGAATTTATAACCAGCTTTAAAGATGGATACAAAACCCAGATTGGCGAGGGCGGAGATAAGCTTTCAATTGGGCAAAAACAATTAATAAGCATTGCAAGGGCAATTTTAGCCGATGGCAAAATCCTTGTTATGGATGAGGCTACTAGCAGCGTTGACACTCACACCGAACAGCTTATAAACTCAATGTCTAATCATTTAATGCAGGATAAGACAACCTTTATTATCGCACATAGATTATCAACAGTTAAAAATGCTGATGTTATCCTAGTTGTGGAAAATGGAAAAATCGTTGAGAGTGGAACACACGTTGAGCTTTTAAAAAGAGAAGAAGTTTATTATCAAATGTATACCGGGCAATGGGAAGAGGAAAAACAAACCGATTTCTTTAATAAAAGAGAGGGTTTGCAAAATTAATACTTTTTTGATATAATCTATTTGTAATAAAATTATTATAAAAAGGAATGGGTAAAAAATGGATATTCTTCATTTAATAGAAACAAATTTGCACGATATTTTAGTGGCTGTTGCCAATTTATCAATAGTGGTTTTTGAGGTTATAGGGGTTGCAATCCTTATTTTAGCTGGTGGCAGGGGTACTTATGATTATTTTACTAAAAATAATCAAACAAAACTACGCCTTGCTAAAGGAATGGCAATGGGGCTAGAATTTAAATTGGGTAGCGAAATTTTAAGAACTGTAATCGTTAGAGATTTTGAAGAAATATTATTAGTTGGTGCGATTATAGTTTTAAGAGCAGCGCTAACTTTATTAATTCACTGGGAAATAAAAACCGAGGAAGACCATATGAAATTGGAGCATGAAGCTTTGCACCGTGAATTTGAAATCTCACACGCACACAAAGAAGAAAATAAGCACGATATTTAATTTAAAAGCAGCATTTTCGCTGCTTTTAATAATTTAAAGCTGAGAAAGGAATATTTTGTTATGAGTATTAAAAAAGAAAATTGTCCATGTCCTAAAAAGGCTTGCCCACGAAACGGGTATTGTGATAAATGCCTTGAGAGCCATTTATTAAACGATGCTGTACCTTACTGCGTTTTTCCCACTTCTGATAAAAGCCTTGAGGCGTTTTATCATCATTTAAAAGAAAGATTTGAGCCAAATACATAATGGAAACTAAAAACATACAAAATATTATAAAAGAAAAATTATTAGATTTTGGAATATCTGATATCGGTTTTTGCAAAACTAGCGAAGATATGGGCGGATTTAATAATGCAATTAGCATAGTTGTACGATTATCTGAGGGGATAATGGCAGAAGTTGTAAATGAGCCTACCCACACTTATTTTAATCACTATCGAACTGTTAATTTTTTTATAGACCAAGCTCTACTCCAAATCGGACTTATTTTGCAAAAACACGGATATAAATATCTAACAGTGGCAGCTAGCCAAAGCATAAATATCGAGGGCTGGAATTTTAAAGGTAGATTTTCTCATAAAGCAGTTGCAAGGCAGGCTGGCCTTGGCAGCATTGGAAAATCAAGCTTATTCTTGCATAAGGATTTTGGGCCTTATGTTCGCCTTGGAACAGTTTTTACCGATTGCGAATTTACCGATTTTCTCCCACTGGCTGATAATCCTTGTGTTAATTGTGATATCTGTACAAATGTTTGTCCGTCTGGGGCGATAAGTGGAAAACCTTGGAAAGAAGGAATTAAAAGAGAAAATATTTTTAATGCGCAAAAATGCTCTGATCATATGAAAAAAGCTTATAAACATATCGGACGTGGCGCTGTTTGTGGGCTTTGTATTAGCCATTGCCCTATAAAATCATTATAATATTGACAAATATAAAAATAAGTTGTAAGATTGTATTATAAGATAAATACAATCTTACTTTTTATTTGAAAGGAATATTATTATGGTTGAGATTAGAAATTTTTCCAAGCAATACAAGGATAAAATGGCAGTTGATAATTTAACATTAACTGTTGAAAGTGGCACTATTCACGGATTTATTGGGCATAATGGTGCTGGAAAAACCACCACTTTAAAAGCGCTTATGGGGATTTTAGATTTTGAGAGTGGGGATATTACTGTTAATGGAATTTCAGTAAAGGAAAACCCTTTAAAAACTAAAGAGATTATGGCATATATTCCTGATAATCCTGATATTTACAGCTATATGAAAGGGATAGACTATATTAATTTTATCTGCGATGCATATAAGGTTGATAAATCTATTCGTGCTCATAAAATTTCACAACTTGCAAATATGTTTGAAATTTATGATGTTTTAAATGATAATATAAGCTCGTATTCGCATGGTATGCGCCAAAAAATAGTTATTATTTCTGCACTAATGCATCAGCCAAAAGTGCTTGTTTTGGATGAGCCTTTTGTTGGGCTAGACCCAAAGGCTAGCCATCTATTAAAAGGATTAATGAGAGAAGTTTGCGATAACGGGGGCTGTATTTTCTTTTCAACCCACGTTTTAGAAGTTGCTCAAAGTTTGTGTGATAATATTTCGATTATAAAGCAAGGAAGGCTCGTTGTATCAGGAAAAACCGAAGATGTTACACAGGATAAAAGCCTTGAAGAAATTTTCTTAGAATTAAATTAGGGGGATTTTATTATGCTTTTTAATTTATTAAAACTTGAGTTTTTAGCCACGCTTAATTCATTTAATGGTGGAAAACGCTCTAAAAAGAAAAAAACTGGCTCTTTAGTTAGTGCTGTAATTCTTATGGCTTTTTTAAGCGTTTATTTTGCTGGCATTAGTTTCTTTTTTAGTATGAGCTTAAATACTGGTGCTATGCTTATTGGCGAAACAGAACTTGCGATAACTATGATGTTCTTTTTAGTGAGCGTTGTTTCGCTTTCTTACACAATGTTTAAAAGCAGCTCAATATTATTTACTTTTAAGGATTTTGATTTATTATTTTCAATGCCGATAAAAGGCTCAACTATTATCCAATCAAAAATTTTATTTTTATATTTTTCTAATTTTATATTTAAATTACTCATTATGATACCTGCTATTATCAGCTGGGTGATTGTCACTTCGCCATCTTTTATTCAGGTTTTACTAGTGAGTTTATCTGTGCCATTTATCAATTTAATTCCTATGGTTATCGCCTCATTTTTTGGATTTGTTGTAAGCTTTATAAGTAGTTTTTTTAGGAAAAGTGCAATTGTAAACACCTTAATGTCTATTATTGGCATTTTTGCAATTATGTTTATTAGTTTTACAATTTCCTATTCATCAAACACAGTTGGGCAGGCGAGTGCTGAGTTTGCAAATCAAGCAATGCAAACACTAGAGCAATTAAACTCTTTTTATCCTTTAACTTTGATGTTTTCATCTATTGCAAAAGGGGATATCACAGCTTTTATTATATTTGTTTTAATCTCAGTTGTATCATTTATTGCTTTTTCAGCCTTTGTTGGGAAAAACTTTTTAAAGGTTAGGACCAGATTAAATTCACACAGCAGTAAACGAAAAGCTGTTGAAATAAAAGGGGATGCAAAAGGGCATTTAAAAAATATAATTTTAAAAGAATTAAAACTCCTTGTTTCAACGCCGATTTACGCTATGAATATTTTAACGGGGATAGTTATGGGCTTTGCTGGAGTTGGGTATATGATTTATATCGGTATATCACAGCCAGATTTCTTTATTTTCATTAGCGAATATGATATGTATATTTATCCAGTAGTTCCTTTTGTTTTAAGCTTTTTTGTTGGCTATGTGTCCACAACGGCTTGCTCAATTTCACTTGAAGGCAAAAACCTTTGGATGCTAAAATCAATGCCAATTAAGGCGAGCACAATATTTTTTGGCAAATGCTTATTTAATATAATTTTGCAAGTTCCAATAGCAGTGCTAGCTGGAATAGTTATTTCATTTTTATTTAAATCAAACCTTATATGGAGTATGATTTTTATATTAATTCCCTCTACAATGTGCGTATTTAACACATTCGTTAGCCTTTTATTAAATATCCGTTTTCCAATGCTCGACTGGGAAAACCCAGCCGTACCAGTTAAGCGTGGGGCTCCTATTATGATAATGGTTTTTGTTAATTTAGCATTGTATATGGGTGGCGGATTTCTTGCATTTTTAATTTTTACTAATTCAATGCAGGAGATGTTTTTTATAATAACTTTCATTATTATAAATATAATTAATCTTATTTTAGCTTTATATATAAATAAAAACAGCGAGAAGATGCTGTTATTATTGTAATTTAAAATATGTTACTTAATTAAGGTGGATACTCTCAAAGAAACTTTAGTTTAAGTAAAAAACTGCAAGGAATGGCGAAAGCCATTCCTTGATTATTATAAAAATCTTCGATTTTTGAAAGTTTATTTTACTTTTGATGTCAAAATTAAAGCAAAACCACCGCTTTTTTGGGCACAATGCGGGTAAAAAGCCCCTTTATGCTTTTCGCTCACTTAAGCTTCGAAACCTTCGCTTTGCGAATTCTCAGCTTTACTTTTTTCAAAAAGCACCAGTTCGCTAACCGATTGCAAACAATAAGTAAATAGCCCATCTTCATTTTGTACGCTAAAATGAAGATTTTCTTTTGAAAATCGGCATTTGTTCTTTATTTATATCTGTGTCAAGGGACGTATTTTATTAAAATTCTATATTTCTTTTGCGTATTCTAATGGGTCTATTATTTCTGGTTTTGGTTTTATATTTGCATAAAGTATGCCACAAACTATACTCGTTAGTGGGATGGATAAAAGAATACCAAAGCTTCCAGCTAAGGCTTGTAAAATCTCGGTTGTTACAAGTTCGGTATTAAATGTAAAGTCTGCTGGATTACTTGATGCCATTAATAGCATTGTCAGCACTAGTGAAGAGCCGATATAAGCTAAAACTAGCGTGTTTGCCATTGTTCCAAGGATATCTCTTCCGATAACAAAGCCTGATTTTGTTATCTCTTTTGGCGATAAATCTTTCGCATTTTCTTTTAATTCAAGCAGGGAAGACGCTAGCGACATCGAAACGTCCATAATTGCGCCGATTGCACCGATTGTAACCATTGCAAAAAACACCGCCCTTAAATCAATCGGATTTTCAGGCGATAGTGAGTTTAGATAAAGTGCATCTTGGTCTACAAGTCCTGTGATATTTAGCATATCTGTGTAGAAATATGCAAGAAAGCTTGCCACTAAAACACCACTTGAACAACCAATTATTGACGCTAAACTCTTTCTTGAAAATCCATTTATAACTAAAAGTGTCATTAAAATAATGTAAACGCTAGTAACAAAAGTCCAGAAATAGATGTTTCCACCATTTAAAACTGCTGGAATAAACACCCAGAAAACAGATAAAACAGTGAGCGCTAGGGATATTAAGGTGTTTACCCCTTTCATTCTGCCAAACAATACTATTAATATGCAAAAGATAATTCCAAGTAGGAGTAGTGAATTAAATCTTGAAAATTCTGTAAACATATATTCAATTTCTTCGGTGGCAGGGTCGATATTTTCGGCTATAATAACCTTATCCCCAACTTTTGCTGCTACAACATTCCCATTGTAAACATCACTGATAGCTTGCACCATTTGAGTTATCGTGCCTTCTCTGTATCCATCTAAAATTTTAATTTCAAAAACAATTAGCTGTGTGCCTGACTCAAATCCATTATAGGCAATTTCATCATAATTCTCATCAACAATACTTAAAACTTCGGCTTCATAAGCAGAAGTGTAGGGGTTTGCAGCATTTATAAGCGAAGACTCATTTTTTCCTGCTATATTTTTAAGCATAAATAATGATAACACTGATATTATCACTATAAATATATATTGTACACTTTTATTTTTAATCATTTATATTCTCTTTTCATTAATTAGTATCTTTTTAAAATCTATTGTTTTATTATAAACAAAATAAACAGGTAATGCAAATTATTAGCTGTTTTTTCACATTATTTACAAGTAGGCAGGCATCTTAGCATTAATCAGCAAACAAGGAATGGCTTTCGCCATTCCTTGTAGTTTTTTTATAATTAAAGTTTATTTATAAATATCTCGCTATTTATAAAATTTAAGATTATTTTATTTCGCTTTGGTATTCTCTGCTTAATTCCATAAGCTTTTTAAAGTATTCAAGTGCGTGTGATTTTAAATCATCAGGAGTTTTATCAACAACATTTTGCAGAATATCTTCCTCTCTTTTTCTATCTAAAATCGGAAGATTATTCGCTTGCTTATAAATAGCAACCTCTTTTGATACCTGCATTCTTTTAATAAATAAATCTAGCATTTGCGTGTTTATTTCATTAATATCTTTTCTTAATTCTTCAATATTTCTCATAATTTTATCCATCCTTTTATTCTTGATAATATTCTTGCAAACTTAAATTGTTTTCTGTTAGGTAGGTTGCAAGTTCTACGCCAACATATCTATAATGCCAAGGCTCATAAACTATACCCGTTATGCTTTCCTTACCTTTTTGAAAGCTTATAAAAAATCCGTAATCGGCTGAGTTTTCATAAAGCCATTGAAAATGCTCTGTATTTTCAAATTCTTGGGTTAAATCTGAATTATAATCATACCAAGTAGAGGATACAATATCAGCTGCAAGCCCTAGATTGTGCTCGCTAGTGCCCGGAATTGCCACCCACTTTGCAGCTTCGCTTTTAGCTGCTTCTTCTTCATACCCAAGGTTTATATACTCATTAACTTTTCTATTATACAGCCCTTCTTGATACTCAATTGTTCGATAAGTTGAAACCAAATACATTGAATATCCAGCAGCAGCTGCGTCTGAAAGCATTCTTTCTAAATCTTCTACTGCTCTTGAATCAAATAGCTTTCCTGTACTACCAACTTCGCTAACTTCTGGCGCAAAATCACTTGGCAATGGATTATTTACATCAACAAGTCTTCCAAAATCACCTGGTTCTGGCTTTTCTTTTGACACTGTTTCTTCTGGAGTTAAAACTTCCGCCTCACTCTCCTGATTTTCCATACTTTCTTCTTGGGTTTCCTTAGACGAAGCCTGTGCTTGATGACTATTTACTTCCTCTGGTGTTGTTTGGCTTGAAGTGGATATGCCTTGTTTATCTCCTGAAACTAAATTAGTGGTTAAATACATTGCCCCAACTAAAACTCCAATTGCTAGAATTGTTCCTATTAGGGAAGATATAAACTTTTTTTGTTTTTTCTTTTTAATTAATCTTCTTCGCTTTTCTTCGCTCATTTTTGGTCTTCTTTGCGACATTAATTTAATTCTCCCATCTTATATTGAACAAGTGCTGTGCCTGTTATGGCTGCTGTTTCGCATCTTAATATTCTACTTCCTAAATTAACTACTATAGCTCCTTTATTTTGCATTTCCTGAACTTCTTTTATTGAAAATCCACCCTCACTACCGATTATAATAGCCACATTTTTTAATTCATTTAAATTTTGCCAGCTATCTATTCTATCCTTTTTTTCATAAAAAAGCAATACTTTTTCAAAAGAATTAATATTATTCAAAAATTCTTTAAAAGTTTGGGTTTTATTGACAATCATCGGACAACTTCTTCCTGATTGCTTTGCAGCTTCATCTGAAATTTTTTGCAGGCGAATGAGCTTATTATCTTCTTTTTTGCTTTTTTGTGCCACGCAAAATTCACTAACAAACGGGGTTAGTTCACTAACTCCTAATTCGCATAGTTTTTGAGTTATCATTTCAAGCTTATCACTTTTGGGAAGTGCCATAAAAACCGTTAGTTTATTTTTGGGTTCAGCTTTATTTTCTTCTTTTTTAATTATATCACAAACTATCTCGCTTTGATTTATATCACAAACACTTACTATGTAGTCAAATCCTTTTTTATCAGTTAACACTAATTCATCGCCATTTTTTATTCGCATAACTTTTATTAAATGCTTTGCCTCTTCGCTAGTGATATATGCTTTATTATCAGCTATATTATCTAAAAAATATCTATGTGCCAAATTAATATACCTTTCTGACTTTTCTTTATTTACTCTTAATTTTATATACCCTATAAAACTCTACAAAGTTGCTATAATACACACCCAGTTATTCTTCCTTAAAATCTCTTTGATTTTAAATCCGTTTTCTTTAAGTGCATTTACAACATCTGTTTCTCTTTCAATTATAATTCCACTTGTGATATAAAGCCCAGTTTCACTTATTAATCTTCTAACATCTTTTGTGAGCATAATAATTGCATTTGCAACAATATTTGCAACTATTATATCATAGGTACCACTGGTATTTTTTGTCAAATCTCCTTGCGAAATTTTAAAAACATCCTGTGTATTATTTAAAATTGAATTTTCTTTTGCCACTTTAACAGCAGTAGGATCAATTTCAACCCCTTCAACGCTTTTTGCACCAAGTAAGGCTGCACCTATTCCTAAAATCCCACTACCAGTTCCAATATCTAAGACTCTATCCCCTTTATTTAAGTATTTATCTAATACTTCAAGGCATAAATATGTGGTTTCGTGAGTTCCTGAGCCAAACGCCATACCAGGATCGAGTTTTAGCGTTACTCTATTAGTTTTATAATCTATCCAAGATGGGCAAACGGCTAATTTCTCGCCTATATCCATAGGCTTATAATAAGCTTTCCAGCTATTTTCCCAATCTTCTTGGTTAACATATTCAAGCGAAATACTATACTCAACTTCTAAAACGCTAAGTGCATTTTCTAGTTGCAGTATAATATCTTGAGCATCTCTTTGCGGAGAAATATAGTGATGTACTATAATTTTGTCCCTATCTTTATTTATTAATTCTTCATCTATTAAATCAATATGTGCAATATTTAAAACTTCTTGTTCTAAATCGCTATAGTCTTCTATTTGAATTCCAGCTGGGCAGATTTCGCCACCTATCATTTCACATATATTTTCATATTTTTTTAACGTTGTAACTTTAACATCTGTCCATTGCATATTTTTTACCATACTTCCTTTTAATAATACTTTATTATACCATTTATATATTTTATTTTCAATCTAATTAAAATTGATATATTGTGAAACTTTGTTAAAAAACTCTTTATTTTTCTCTTATTTTTATGTATAATTATCTTAATATGTATTTTAAATTTAGAAAGGTGATAAAATTATTATGGACAAACAATTTTTTGATAAGGTTTGGGACAGATGGGGAAATGATGCATTAAAATGGGATATGCTAAAAATGGAAGGCTCTCCTTTTTACACCGATGTTAGTAAAGAAGAGGCTCTTCCAATGTGGGTTGCTGATATGGATTTTGCAACAGCACCAAGCGTTGTGAAGGCATTGCAGGAAAGGGTAGATCATCCACTTTACGGATATTTTATGCTTCCTGATAGATATATAAATGCTGTTGCTTCTTGGCAAAAAACACATTTTGGAACAGAAGGGCTAAAAAGAGAAAATATAATGTACCAAAATTCTGTTTTAGGTGGAATTGCTACATTTATTTATGCTTATTCACAGCCAGGGGATAATATCTTAGTAAACTCAGCTACATACACAGGATTTCAAGGAACAGTTAAAAATGCTGGTAGATTTTTAGTTTACTCTGATTTAAAGCAGGATGAAGAGGGGATTTATCGCCTTGATTTAGCTGATATGGAAGAAAAAATCATTAAAAATAATATCTCTTTATATATTTTCTGCTCTCCTCATAATCCAACTGGCCGTGTGTGGACTTTTGAAGAAATTCAAGCGGTTGTTGATTTATGTAAAAAACATAATGTATTTATTTTATCCGATGAAATCTGGGCAGATTTTATTATGGAAAAAGGCAAAAAACACATCCCAACGCAATCAATTTCACAAGATGCTAAAAAACTTGCAATCGGATTATATGCACCATCAAAAACATTTAATTTAGCTGGCCTTGTTGGAGCATATTCTATTATCCATTGCCCTGTTATGAATAAAAAAATCGCAAAAGTTGCAGCTTCTTCTCATTATAATATGCTTAATGTTTTATCTGTTCATGCTTTAATTGGTGCATATGAAGGGGGCAGTGAATATGTTAAGGTGATGAATGAATATATAAGAGAAAACCAAGAAGAACTATATGATTTCTTTACAAATAAATGCACAGGAGTAAAAACTCATCTTCCAGAAGGCACCTATCTAATGTGGGTTGATATTAAAGATACTGGAATGAATATGGACGATGTTTTAGCTAAATTAAAAGAAGTTGGAATCATCGTAAATGATGGCAGAACATTCCACGGACAAACTCATTTAAGATTTAACTGCGCTTGCCCAAATATCTATATTAAAAAAGTTATCCAAAAATTATCAAAAATATTTTAAACCTAAATAAAAACCGATTTTTATAAAAATCGGTTTTTATTTTTTAATTTGAAAATATATCAAAATTTCTTAAAAGAATTTTAAGGCCTTTAAATCCAAAAGCTCTTTTTTTATATATTGATTGAATTGTTTCCTTTTCTATAAATTTTATAATATCCTGCGAAAATTCATTTTCAGTTTCTTTTAAATCTTTATTATAAGGGCAAACTAATTGGCAGATATCACAGCCCCATAAAAGCCCTGATTTTTTTATAATATCTATCTCATTTTTTTCTAGCTCTCCTTTTTTTTGATTTAAATATCCTGCACATAAATTAACATTAATCCCATTTTCATCAATCGCATTTCCTGGGCAATTTTTAATGCATAAATCACATCCAATACATTTTTTTATTTTACTTATATTATTTTTAATTTCAAGGGTTGTTACGATTTCCCCTATAAAAACAAAGGATCCGTATTTCTCAGTTATAAAAAGTGAATTTTTTCCTAAAATTCCAAGCCCTGCTTTTAATGCCATATCAACTTCGCTAATTGGAGAAGAGTCAACAAAGTATTCAAATTCTTCACTTGGATATATCAATTTTAATTCTTCACATATGGATTTTAGTTGTTTTTTAATTACAGTGTGATAATCTGGCACTGCACAATATGCGCTTATATTGCCATTTAGCGCTTTTTTTGTGAAATAAGGGAAAATACAAGCAATTACTGTCTTAGAATTAACTGGAATTCGCTCTTTTGATTTAACATCTAAGATGTTTAAATGTTGAAAACCTATAAAAGAATAATCAAAAATTTGATTTTTTATCAACACCTTTTCTATCTCTTTCATTATATTTTCTCCTTTTTTTGAGTTATTTTTCTTCATTTATGCCAAATTTTATTATATTTTTCGGTTATTTTGTTGAAAACATGATAGTTTTAAACACTCTCAACATACTTTTCAACATTTCAACGATTTTTCAAAGTTTTCAACAATTTATTTTTTCTTTGTTAAAAAACCGTGTTCCCTTTATTATTTTCAATAAATTTACTATGTGTAATACTACTTTTGTGAAAAAATATTGCAAAAACTTAATATTATCTATAAAAAAGCTAGTAATTATCAGTGTTTTTATCTTCTAAAAAGTTTTCAACACTATGTTGAAAACAATGTTTAAAACTTTACTTTATGTAAAAAAGATGATATTTTTTTATAACTAATAGCAATTTAGTATTATTATAGCATGGACTATATTCTCATTTCAACAATTAAATGTTGAAATAGTATTAAAAACTTGTAAAAAAATAGCTGTGTTACCACAGCTATTAAAATTTTATTCTATTGCATCTTGCGATATTTCTTCGTTTATTGATGCATTTTTCTTTTCAACAAATTCTTTTAATAATGTATAGATAACTCCTGAGATTGGAATAAATGTGAGCATACCTATAAGCCCTAAAAAGTTTCCGCCAAGGATAACTGAAACAAAAACTAGTATTGCAGGAATTCCAACCTTGTTTCCAACTACATATGGATAGATTAAATTTCCCTCTAATTGCTGAATTACTATAAATAATATTAAAAACCACACTGCCTGAGATAAATTAATAGTTGCAAGGAAGAACATTGCAATAATACAGCCTATGGTTGAGCCAAAAATCGGAATTAATGAGCCAACACTGATTATTGTGCTTATTAATACTGCGTAATCAAAATTAAATACAGTTAGTGCAACTAAAAAGATAACTCCAACGATAACTGCCTCTGTTGCCTGACCTAGGATAAAATAAGAGAATGATTTATTAGTTAAATTCGCTATTTTATAAACCATATCCATTTTTTCTTTTTTAAATGCAGCGTACATAACATTTTTTATAGCTAAATAAACGCTTTCTTTTGAAAATAACAGATAGATAGAAAAGATAAACGCCAAAACAAAATTTACAACGCCATCAAAAATTGTTCCTATAAATTCAGTTAAGCCATTTGCAATAATACCAAGTATATTTTGAATTTCGCTTGTTACTGAGGATAAAAGCTCCGAAAATTCTAAATCAATCAAGCTAGACACATCTGGAATTAATTTTATTATTTCTTCATAAATCATAGGTAGCTGTGCATATAAAATTTCAAGGCTACTTATAATCTGAGTTAGCGATACAATCACTTGTGGTATAACAACCGATATTAAAGCCACAAAAAACAAAATAAATCCTAGAAGAGTTATTAAATAAGCTATACCTCTTTTGCTTTTTTTAGATTTTTTCGATAGAATATTTTCTAATTTTTGCATTGGTATATTAAAAATAAATGCAATAATTCCCCCGTTAATTAAAGGGCTTATCATAGATAAAAAATTCTTTACTCCATTAAAAGCCAAACTCATATTTTGAACTGAGAAAAATAATATTATAGTAAAAGTTATTATTGCATAAATACTTTTTAATTTTTGCTTTTCCATACTTAAAACCTATTCTTTCTAATTTATATATATATTATACCAATTATATGTGAAAAGTAAATAGTGATAATATCACTTTCCTATTTACTTTTTTTACATTTTAATATAAAATATACTCATATAGTATAGAAAAGGATTGTTTTTATGAAAAAAGAATTTAATATAACAGGTATGACCTGTTCTGCATGCTCAGCTAGAGTTGAAAGAGTTGTTAATAAAATCGAAGAAACCAGCGATGTAACAGTTAATCTTCTAACTAATTCAATGAGCCTTAATTTAAAAGATGAAACTGCAACTAGTAAAGTTCTTGCAGCTGTTGAAAAGGCTGGGTACACAATAGCGGAAGTTAAAAAGGAAATAAAAAAAGAAGCGAGTAAGGAAAAGGCTGTGGATTTAGCTAAAACCGAAAGTGATATGCTAAAATTTCGCTTGATTGTTTCGATAGTTTTTTTAATTCCATTAATGTATATATCCATGGGTGGTATGATGGGTGCACCACTGCCAGAATTTTTATCTGGGCATAAGGGGGCATCTTCCTATGCATTTATTCAGTTTTTACTTGCAATTCCTATAATTTTCGTTAATAGAAAATATTATATACAAGGCTTTAAATCTCTTTTTTCATTAGCTCCTAATATGGATAGCCTTATCGCCGTTGGCTCTTCTAGTGCTTTAGTTTATGGTATTTTTGCAATTTTTAGAATTAATTATGGTATTGCAAACGGCGACATGGATTTAGTTGCAGCCTACCATATGGATTTATATTTTGAAGCTGCTGCAACCATTCTTGCCCTTATCACTGTTGGAAAATATTTAGAAAGCAAGAGCCGAGAAAAAACTACTGATGCCATTTCAAAACTCCTTGATTTAGCACCAAAAACTGCAGTTGTTTTAAGAAATGAGATTGAAAAAACAATAGATGCATCCGAAGTTTTAGTTGGAGATATTGTTATTGTTAAAAATGGAATGGCTGTTCCTGTTGATGGGGAAGTTATTGAGGGCAGTGCATCTTTTGATGAGTCAAGCATTACAGGGGAGAGCCTGCCTGTTTTAAAAAACATTGGCGACAAAGTTGTAACTTCTAGTATAAATAAAGGTGGCTATATAAAATTTATAGCAAAAAAAGTTGGGGAAGACACCACTTTTATGCAAATTATTGCCCTTGTTAAAGAAGCCTCTAGCACAAAGGCACCTATCGCAAAACTGGCAGATAAAATTTCTGGAGTTTTTGTTCCGATTGTTATGCTTATTTCACTTATAACATTTATTACCTGGTTTTTAATTGCTGGCGATTTTGAGCAGAGTTTATCCTTTGCAATAACTGTTTTGGTTATTTCTTGCCCTTGCGCACTCGGACTTGCAACCCCTGTTTCAATAATGGTGGCAGCTGGAAAAGGAGCGAGTGAAAAAATACTTATAAAATCCGGAGAGGCACTCGAAACCCTGCATAATGTTAAAACTGTTATCCTAGATAAAACAGGAACTATCACTAAAGGTATGCCTGAAGTGAGCGATGTTATATCTGTTAGTATACCAAAAAGCGAACTTTTAAATCTCGCTTATAGCCTTGAAAATCAAAGCGAGCATCCTTTAGCTTTTGCAATAAACAGCTATGCTAAGGAAAATAATGCATCTCTTTATCCAATAACTGAATTTGAAAGTATTGCAGGGCAGGGAGTTGTGGCGAAGATTAATAATGATACTTTAATGGCTGGAAATGCTGTTATGTTTAGTGAAAATAATATTGATATTACAAACTATAAAACAGAATTTGAAAATTTTGCAAAAGAGGGGAAAACTCCACTTTTATTTAGCAAAAACAATCAATTAATTGGAATTATAACTGTTAGTGATAAAGTTAAAGAAAGCAGTAAAAAAGCAGTTGAACTTCTTAATAGTTTATCTATTGAAGTTGTTATGCTAACTGGGGATAATAATAAAACTGCAACTGCGATTGCAAATAGCGTTGGGATTAAAAATGTTATTTCTGATGTTTTGCCAAATGAGAAAGAGAGCGTTGTTAGAAAATATCAAGAAAATGCAAATATAGTTGCAATGGTTGGGGATGGGGTAAACGATTCACCTGCACTAGCAAGAGCCGACGTTGGCATTGCAATTGGCGCAGGGACTGATATTGCAATCGAAAGTGCTGACATTGTTTTAATAAAAAATGATTTAGTAGATGTTGCAACTGCTATAAAATTAAGCAAGGCAACCATAAAAAATATAAAACAAAATCTATTTTGGGCATTTATTTATAATATAATTGGCATACCGATTGCAGCTGGAGTTTTCTTTACTGCATTTAGTTTAAAACTAACTCCTGATTTTGCAGCACTTGCAATGAGTTTTTCAAGTGTTTTTGTTGTTACAAATGCTTTAAGGCTAAGAAATTTTAAAGGATATGATTAAATTTTACCCATAATTTAGCCTTGCCACATAATCCGAACCGCCTAAAATCTGATAATTTTTTCCTAAAACTTGAGTTAAATTCACTTATAGGCAAAAGCATTATTTCGTAAATTTGCCTTATTTTATAAAAAAATTATTGGATTTTAGGTCGTAGATTTAATAATACTCAAATAGGGTTTATATCAAGGCAAAGGCTTACAGTACGGCTAAAGTAATAAAGAGTGAAGAGTTTTTTTATACTTTAATTTTTCACTTTTAATTAAATAAAAAAAGAAAGGATTTATTTATTATGAAATTATTAATCAAGGGAATGAGCTGCGGACATTGTCAAAAAGCTGTTTTTAATGCTTTATCTGATATTGAGGGGGTTTTTAATGTTGAAGTTTCTTTAGAAGAAAACTGTGCAACTTTTGATGCAGATACTTCATTAAAAACAACTTTGGTTAAAGCGATAGAAGAAGAAGGCTACACCGTTGTAGAGGTTATCTAAAAAATTAAAAGATACCGATTTTACTTTTATAAAATCGGTATCTTTTTTATTTTGAGTATAAATAATCAATTTTTTCCAGATAGTTTTCATCATTTTCTAATATTACTTCAGTTAAAAACATAGTTTCTTCCATTGAGAAAAATGAATTTATCTTTTTAATTTTTTCAATGGCTATTGTGTTTATATTAGTTTCTACATATGAAAAGCTATCCTTAAATGTGCTTATAAACTCCTCATCAATATCTAATATATTATCTCTTAAAATAAAAAATAATAAGCTGTTAAAATAGCTAAGTCCTTCGCTTTCAGCTAATATATTTTCTCCTTTTGATATTAAATTTATAAGACTATTTATATCAATTTCCTCTTGACTCGACAGCAGTAAAGATTTAATTTCTTCTGGCATACCATCAGATATACTTTTAATATTCATATCCTTAAAATCTTTTGAAAGACTTATAGCTGTTTGATAATCAATAGTTAGATAATAATCAATTGTTAATAAAAATTCTCTAGATAAATCAAAACTTGATTGCATCACACCTGCAGTTTCAAAGCTTTCATCAAGTGTTTTTTCTATTGAGTTTAAATAAAAATCTTTATCAACGCTCATAAAGCTAACTTTATTTTGTATTCCATTTAAATTTAAAATATAATAAAATCTATTTTCAAATCCTTCAAAAACTACTAAAATATTTTTAGAATCATCAACATCTGGAGATAAAATCCTAACTCCTTCTTGATTGGTGTCAATTTCTTTTACAGTTGGCTGATTATTTATTAAAAATAATAATATAAAATAAAGCGATATTATAATTAAAAGCGAATAAAAAAATGATTTAAAAAATACTTTTCTCGCACTCATATAAAATAAAATCCTTTCATCTTTTTATATAAGTTTTGGCAGGATTTTTTATTTTAAACAAGAAAAGTTTTCAACATTTTATTAAAAGGGTGTTTAAAGGTTTTCGTTGTATCTATTTAAAAGTTTTATCTTTAATTCGTTTAATAATTATTAAACGTGTTCGGATTATGTGAGCAAGGCTATACACTCATTGTAACCCCCAAGTTCATTTATTGATATATTATCTATTTTGCAATCAGAGTTTTTATTATATATACAAAATATATTTTCACATTTCATTGATGCACCCCATTTTTTCGACATTCACTAAATGTCATATTTTTTATATTTTATCATAAATATATATATTGGCAATCACAAGATGTCAAAAAATTTGTGATAAATAAAAAATCACAGGGAAATGAGTGGTTATTAGTATGTATAAAAATAAAAATTCAGACGGTAGTTTAAATGTTTGTGGTAAAAATATTAAAAATTTTAGAATGGCTCTAACCCCTTATGTTTCGCAAAGGGCACTTGCTGATAAACTGCAATTAATAGGGCTTGATTTAGATAAAAATGCTATTCAAAAGATTGAATCTGGTAAACGATTTGTAACTGATATTGAAATAATTGGATTTAGCAAAATTTTTAATATTAGCTTTGATGAATTACTAAAATAAAAAAACGATTTTCAAAATTAATTGAAAATCGTTTTTTACTTTTTATAGCTCTACTTTTGAATAAAGGGAAGTTTTTGTATCTTCGTTTATCTTTTCATCTCTAGTTTTTTGAATTTGCGGTGCTTGAGAGTCTTTTTTATTATAGCTATTATTTCTTTTTTGATATGGCTTTTTATTAGAGTTTTCTCTTCTTTGCCTTGGTGCAGTTGGAATAACAACAACTCTTCTTGCTCCACCTTCGCCCTTGCTTTCACTTCTCACTCCTTCAATTTCGCTAATAACTGAATGAATAATTCTTCTGTCATATGGGCTCATTGTTTCAAAAGTGTAAGGTCTTGATGTTTTTAAAACCTTTTGAGCGATTTTTTTTGCTTGCTCTTCTAGGTTTGTTTGTCTTTTTTGGCGATAGTTTGCAATATCAACGCTTATTCTATCATCGCTATTATCAAATCCATTCGCAGCTAGCGATGTTAGATAAGATAGGGCTTCCATTGTTTCGCCTTTTCTACCAATTAACATTCCAACGTCTACACCGTCGATTTCGATTGTGTAGCCTTTGTCAGTTTTGATTCCTGTTAAACTATATTCTTTATCATAGAATTGGTCGATAACGCTTTTTAAAAATGAAATAGCATAATTTAATTTATCACTGCTATCTTGATTAGCTTTTTCAATATTAACAGCTACTACTTCTTTTTTTATTTCAGGCGCAACTTCTTTTTTTATTTCTTTTTTTACTTCTTTAGCTTTCTTTTCTTCTTTTTCACTAAAGATTCCTTTAATATCTATCTCTTCTTCTTCTTTGCAAACTTTAACTTTAGCTGGCTTTTTAAAGAAGAATTTCTTTTCAGGATATTCTAAAACTTCAACTGTAACTTCTTCCCTTGAAAGAGCTAGCTCTTTTAAAGCAAGTTCAATGGCTTCATCAACAGTTGCAGCTGATTTAATGATTTCTCTCATTTCTAACCATTCCTTTCGTGATGTTTTAATTTTATAAATGGATTTTAAAATAAAGTTTTAAACATTATATTATATTATCGTTGAAAACTTTTTAATTCCCATATTTTTCTCTATCTAATTCTCTTGCTCTTTTTAATCTTTCATCTACAATTTCTTTTTCATCATCTGTGTAGACATCTTCTTGAGCTTCTGCTTCTTTTTGAGCTTTAATCGCTCTATTTACAGCAGAACGAGGAGTTTGATTTTTCTTTTGATTTTTAAGCTCTTCTTTTTTAATTTTAATTTCTTCTTCTATTTTTGCTTTTTCTTTATCAAAGCTTATAAAAGTTCTGATTAAAAACTCAAACATTAACGTGAATATTGAAGAGAAAATCCAGTATAATGAAACACCAACAGGAACTGAGAATGCAAATGGTCCGTATAATATTGGTGTGATAAACAGCATATTTTTACTTGGACCTTCTAGTTTTTGTCCTGAAAGTTTCATTGTTACTATTTGAGAAAGTAGCATTGTTACAACTGATAATATTGGAATTATAATAACAGCATTTAATGCTAAAGTTGGAACTTGAGTTAAATCAATTCCTAAAAACATTAGATTTAAATTTTCAATAGCAGAAAGAGTTGTTTCGTCTAAAACGCTTGCATAATCTGCTGGATTTTTTTGAATAAATCCAATAATTGATGCTTCTCTTCCTGAAGAAGAAATTTCTAATCCTAGATTTGTTGCAACTTCTGCTAATTTATTTACAACCTCTTCACTAACACCAACAATATGTTTTAATGGATTGTAGATAACATCAATAAGACCAAATAAAATTGGCATTTGAATTAATAATGGAAGACAACCAGCTGTCATAGAAAAGCCGTATTCTGTTTGAAGTTTTTGCATTTCTTCCATTCTCTTTTGAGAATCGTTTGCGTACTTTTTATTTATCTCTGTTATGTACGGCTGAAACACATTTTGTCTTATCATTGATTTTTTTTGCTTTACTGTTAAAGGAAGTAAGATAACCTTTGTAAACAGGGTGAAAAGGATAAGAGATACACCATAATTTCCAACGAAATTATAAATAAATCTCATAACCCACCCCAGTGGGATTGAAATAATATCCATTTAGATCCTCCAGCGATTTAATCGCTACTTTTTTTTATTTTTTTAGGCGGAACTGGGTCTAGCCCGCCTTTTGCATAGGGATTACAGCGTAAAATTCTTTTTATCGCTAAAAATATCCCTTTAATTACTCCGTGAATTTCAATAGCTTCTATTGCATAGCTACTACAAGAAGGATAATATCTGCAGTTATCTCCTAAGAGGGGAGATATGTATTTTTTATAAAACTTAATAGGCAGTACAACGATTTTTCCTATCATTATAGCTCCCTTTCTTTATTAATTATTCCTGCTTTTTTTAGATTGTATTCAATCTCATTTTTAACCCTTTGCATATTTGAAAAGGTGGTTTTACTTCTGGCTACAAAAATTAAATCATATCCAAGGCTTTTATCAATATCTAAAAGCCTTACTGATTCTTTTATTAATCTTCTTGCTCTATTTCTTTTTACAGCATTTCCTATTTTTTTAGAAGCAGTAATTCCGATTCTTAAATGATTATATCTGTTTTTTATAACATATATAACAGCTAATGAAGAAATATAGCTTTCGCCTTTTTTGTATCCTTTTTTGAAATCACGATTTTCTTTGATTGCCTTAAATTTCATTATTTTATCCTCTTTAAATTTCCAAATTTATAGATAAAATCGTAATAGAAATAAAGACCACTCTTTGATAAGTGGCCTTACTTACAGGGGTTTTATTTTATCTATTCTTTGTAAGTAAGAAAATAAAATTATACAGAAACTTTAGCTCTGCCTTTTGCTCTTCTTCTTGCGATAACTTTTTTACCTGTTTTTGAAGCCATTCTGCCTAAAAAACCATGTACTTTTTTTCTTGTTCTTTTCTTTGGTTGGTAAGTTCTTTTCATAAAAGTTTGTCCTCCTGTCGTATTTTATATATGCAAACGAAGAAATGATATCCTCATTGCCAACTAGTTTGTGCAAAAAATAATAAACTATCCCTTGCATTAAGATAGTATATACTATCTATATTTAATTTGTCAAGTGAAAATATATTATATTATAAAATAATTCACAATTTATTCTAATTTTTTTCGCCATTTTTTTATATAAAAACACTGTTGTTTTTGTATAATTATATTGTATATATTATATTTATGTGTTATAATTAAGTGTATGTGTGCTTTATTTTAAGATATGCACAAAATCAAAACTAGGAGAAAAGAATGAATTCATTTAAAGACGTGTTTTCGGCAGTTAAGTTATACTGCGAAGATAAACTCGTAACTGCAACTTATAATCTATTTATCGAGCCTTTAGAAATTATCGACTTATCCTCTGGAACTGCCGTTTTACAAACTGGTAATGAATGGGCAAAAGGAGTTATAGAAGAGAGATTTCTTCCTTTAATAATTGAAGGCTTTGAAAATATATTAGGTTTCACTGTAAATGTTACTGTGCAAGTTAGCCTTACTGAAGAAGGTCAAGAGGAAAAACCTGCTACTAATGATGGCAAATATGATTTTACTTTTGAAAACTTTATTATCGGTTCAACTAATAAGTTTGCACATGCGGCTGCTGTTGCTGTTGCTGAAATGCCAGCTGCTGCTTACAACCCTTTATTTATCCATGGAGATTCAGGCCTTGGAAAAACCCACCTTTTAAAAGCTATTCAAGCAGAGCTTGAAAGGAATAATCCTGCTATAAATATTTTATACGTTGATGGTGAAACTTTTACAAACGAAATTATTACAGCTATTAGAGAAAACAAAACAAATGATTTTCAAGCAAAATACAGACAAGCTGATGTTTTACTAGTGGATGATATTCAGTTTATCGCTGGTAAAGAGAGTACGCAGGAGGAATTTTTCCACACCTTTAATGCTCTTCACAATGCTAAAAAGCAAATTGTTTTAGTTTCGGACAGACCACCTAAAGAAATTAAATCTTTAGAAGATAGAATCCGTAACCGTTTTGAGTGGGGGCTTATTGCAGATATTCAGCCACCTGATTTTGAAACAAGATGTGCTTTAATTAAAAGAAAATCTGATTTATTGCAGCTGGATATAAAAAATGATGTTATCGAATTTATAGCAGGCAAGGTTAAAACTAATATTAGGCAAATTGAGGGTGTTGTTAAAAAACTTGATGCTTTAAAAAAATTAGAAAACAAACCGCCTATTATTTCCAACGCACAGCTTGCAATAAAAGATATTTTAAATGAGCAATTGCCAATTCCAGCAACTATTGAGAAAATAATTTTTGAAGTTAGCCGTTCTATGAATGTGCCATCTGTTGAGATTAAAAAGAAATCAAGAACAAAGCCTATTGCTGAGGCTAGAAAAATGTCGATGTATATTGTGCGTGAAGTTTGCGAGATGACAATGGCTGATATAGGAAAAGAATTTGGTGGACGAGATCATGCTACTGTTGTTTACTCTTTAAATGAAGTGAAAAGCCGTATGGAAAAAGATACTTTTTATAGGGATACAATAGAAGATATTATTAAAAATGTAAAAACTTTATAAAAGGAGCTAATTTATCAACTTTCTTTTCAACATTCAACAGAAAGTTTTCAACATTATAAACAAACGGATTTCATCAATGTTTAATTAAACAAATTATCAACATTTTTTAAACGAGAGAATTTTTTTAAAATATCTTTATGTTTATAGCGTTTTTAACTTTTTCAACAAATTAACAGCCCCTACTACTACTACTGTTAAAAGATAGTGTGTTTAAAGAAAAAAATTAATTTTCTAAAAAAAATAAAAAATTACAGAGCTTTATTATGTTTAAAACTCAAAAGAAAGGATTTCTTATGAAAATAGTTTGTGATAAAAATCAATTAAGCGAAGCAATTCAAACTGTTCAAAGAGCTGTTGCAACTAAAAGTAATCTACAAAGCGTTGAGGGAATTTTATTCTCAGCGACTTATGATACGCTAACATTAACTGGATACGATTTTGAAATGGGGATAAAAACAACAATCCCTTGCGAAGTTGAAATAGATGGTACAGTTGTGCTTTCTGCTAATTTACTTTCAAACATTGTTAGAAAAATGAGCAATGATGAAATTTCAATAAATTGCGATAATAATTACAATGCAAAAATTAAAAGTGGAATAACAGAGTATAATATTAAAGGGATAGATCCTTCTGATTATCCAGATTTTCCATCACCAAATGAAGAAAATAGCATCCAGATTAAAAATAGCCTGTTTTCAAGTATGCTAGATTATGTTATCTATGCCGTTTCGAATGATGACAAGCGCCCAGCTCACACCGGTGTTTTAATAAAGCTTGAAGGAAATAAGCTAACAATGGTTGCTCTTGATGGATACAGACTTGCTATTTGCGAAAGAGAACTTGATTTTTCAGGCGAATTTTATATGATTGTTCCAGCAAAAGCTATGATGGAAGTGCGAAAAATCGTTGGGGATAAAGATGGCGAAATAACTATTTATTCAAATAAAAGATATGTTATATTTAACGCTGAAAACTACATTGTTTTATCTCGTCTTTTAGAAGGTGAATTTTTAGATTATAAAAAAGCTATTCCACAAAACTTTATTTCTTCTTCTACTGTTGATACAAAAGAATTAATTGATGCAGTGGAAAGAGTTTCGCTAATTATCACTGAAAGATTAAAAAATCCACTAAAAGTTTCGGTTATTGATAATTTAATGAAAATCAAATGTTCCACTGAAATTGGAAATGTTTATGATGAAATAGAAACAATAAAAGATGGAGAAGATATCGAAATCGGATTTAATAATAAATATATTCTTGATGCACTAAAAGCTTCAAGAAAAGATGAGGTAACTTTTGAGTTTTCAGGTTCTTTATCACCTTGTAAAATTGTTCCAAAAGAAGGAAATGATTTTATTTATTTAGTTTTACCTGTGAGGTATAAAAATGACTAATGTTGAAATTAAGCCTCCTTTTATAAAACTTCAGCAATTTTTAAAATTCGCAAACATTATATCAACAGGTGGCGAAGCTAAAAATGCAATTATTGATGGATTTGTATTAGTTAATGGTGAAGTTTGTACTCAAAGAGGGAAAAAAATATATCCAGGTGATACAGTTCAATTAGAAGATATAATTTTAAAAGCTGTTTTAGCTGATGAAGAATAGGATTTATGGATAGAATTTGGATAAAAAACTTAAAACTTATAAATTTTAGAAATATTAAAATAGCTGATATTGATTTTTCAAGAGATATTAATATAATTTCAGGTGAAAATGCCCAAGGAAAAACTAGCCTTTTAGAATCTATTTGGCTTCTTTCGGGGGCAAAAAGCTTTAGAACAAGTAAAGATAAAGATTTAATCAATCTTTATAGTGATATTGCAAGAGTTACAGCTGTTTTGGATAATAATGGAAATGAGAAAACATTTGAAGTTATAATTTCTAATAAAGAAGGCAAAAAAGGGCGATTTGCAAAAATAAATAATGGGCAAATTCAAAGAGCAATTAGCCTTTGGGGAAATGTTGTTTGTGTTGTTTTTGCTCCGAGCCATCTTTCTTTAGTGTCTGGTGCGCCTAGTTTAAGAAGAAAACTTGTAGATTCTGCACTTTGCCAGCTATATCCAAATTATTTAAAAGCATATAGAACATTTGATAAATACTTAAATCAAAAAAATTCTCTTTTAAAAATGATGAAAGATGATGATAAGGAAAAACTTGAACTTTTAGATATTTATAATTCTTTTTTAGCTAAATTTGGCTATGAGATTTTTATAAGGAGAAGGGAATATTTAAATATTCTCTTTGAAAAAGCAGGATTTTACTATAACGAAATTTCAAAAGGCAAGGAAAAACTATCTTTTTTATATTCATTTTTTAGTGATAATGAAGAGGATATGAAAAATAAACTAAATGCAAGTATTAAAAGAGATATAAAAATGGGACACTCAACAGTGGGTGTTCAAAGGGAAGATATTGAAATTAGTATAAATGATATTCCTGCAAAAGATTTTGCCTCACAAGGGCAACAACGAAGTATAGTTTTAGCTTTAAAACTTGCTGAAAGCGATATATTTTCAAATGTGTGCAAAACTGATCCAATTATTTTATTAGATGATGTTTTGAGTGAACTTGATTATTCTCGCCAAGAATATCTATTAAATCATATAGAAAATAAGCAAGTTTTTATATCTTCTTGTGATGAAGATAGGATAAAGCTTGCAAAAAGTAAAAAGTTTAAAATGATTGATGGTGAAGTAGTTTATATTAATCAGGAAAATGAGGTAATATAAATTGTATATTGATATAGGAACTGATTATTTAATTAAAAAAGATGATATCGTTGGGATTTTTGATTTAGATAACACTACTATTAATAAGCAAACAAGAGATTTTTTGAATAAAAAAGAGCAGGAAAAAAAGACAGAGTATGTTATTAACGATATACCAAAAAGCTTTATTTTAATGAATGATGGCAAGGTTTTCATAGTTGAATTAATGCCATCAGTTTTGAAAAAAAGGCTGGAAATAATATAAATAAGCAATTTGAAAGAAATTTCAATTTTATAGTTTTATATTTTTTATAAAACAAAAATAAGAATTTGAAAAAATTTATTTTTTCAAATTTAGTTTTGAGATTTTGTATAAATTAAAAGCAAAACTTTACCATAAAAAAATTACAAAATTCAAAACATCAAGAAAGGAAAGATTGTTGTTATGTCAAACATTGAAGAAAAGGTTACTGGTAATTATGGCGGGGAACAAATTCAAGTTTTAGAAGGACTTGAAGCCGTTAGAAAAAGACCAGGGATGTATATCGGTTCAACTGGGCCAAAAGGACTACATCATTTAGTTTATGAAATAGTGGATAACTCAATAGATGAGGCTTTAGCTGGATATTGTAGCCATATAAATGTTTCTATTTTAAAAGATAATATTATAAAAGTTAGCGATAATGGTAGGGGTATTCCTATTGGAATTCAGCCAAAACTTGGTATTCCAGCTGTTACTGTTGTTTTCACTATTCTTCACGCGGGCGGTAAATTCGGTGGGGAAGAAAGTGGATATAAAGTTTCAGGTGGTTTGCACGGTGTTGGTGCTTCAGTTGTTAATGCACTTTCAGAATGGCTAACTGTTACTGTTCATAATGGTGAAGGTGAATATTATCAAAGATTCCAAAGAGGTGTTGCCGATTCTGATTTAGTTAGAGTAGGAGATAGCACTAAAAAAGGAACTGAAATTTCTTTTAAAGCCGACCATGAAATGTTTGAAACATTAGAGTATGAATTTTCTATTTTAGAAACTCGCATGAGAGAACAAGCATTTTTAAACGCCGGTTTAAAAATAACTTTAACTGATGAAAGAGAAGAAGAAGTAATCATTGAAGATATGCATTACGAAGGCGGAGTTAAAAGTTTCGTTGAATATATCCATGAAAAAAGAGATATGGGCGTTTTACACCCAGTTATCCATTTAAAAACCGAAACAAATAATTCAACAGCTGAAATTGCTATTCAATATAATGATAGCTATAATGAGCTTTTAGTGTCTTTTGCTAATAATATTAATACTCCAGACGGTGGTACTCATGAACAAGGTTTTAAAAATGCTTTAACTAGAGTTTTTAATGATTTTGGCCGTCAAAAAGGATTTATTAAAGAAAAAGATGATAATCTTTCAGGGAATGATGTGCGTGAAGGCTTAACTGCAGTTATATCAGTTAAAGTTATGGAAGCACAATTTGAAGGGCAAACTAAAGCAAAACTTGGAAATACTGAAGTTCGTGGACTTGTGGAAAATTTAGTTTATGAAAAATTAAAAGATTTCTTTGAAGAAAATCCAGTTGTGGCAAAAGCTGTTTATGAAAAAGCTCAAAATGCTCAAAGAGCTAGAGAAGCTGCAAAAAGAGCAAGAGAACTCGTTAGAAGAAAATCGGCGCTTGAAACAGCAAGACTTCCTGGTAAACTTGCGGATTGCTCAAGCAAAGATCCTGCAAAAAGCGAAATATACATTGTCGAAGGTGACTCAGCTGCTGGTTCTGCAAAAAACGGAAGGAATAGAGAATTCCAAGCTATTCTTCCTTTATGGGGAAAAATGCTAAACGTTGAAAAAGCTCGCCTTGATAAAGTTTATGGTAATGAAAAATTAATCCCAGTTGTAACTGCACTTGGCTGCGGTATTGGTGATGAAATAGATATTGAAAAAATCAGATACCACAAAGTTGTTATAATGGCCGATGCTGACGTTGACGGAAGCCACATCAGAACACTACTTTTAACTTTCCTATTTAGATTTCTTCGCCCAGTTATTGAGCACGGATATGTTTATATAGCTATGCCACCTTTATATAAAATAACAAAAGGCAAAGATATTCGATATGCTTATGATGATGAGCAAAGAGATGAAATAATTGCTGATATGGGCGGAACTGGATACAGAATAGGCCGTTTTAAAGGTCTTGGTGAGATGAATCCTGAGCAATTATGGGAAACAACTCTAAATCCAGAACATAGATTTATGAAAAGAATTAATTTAGAAGATGCTCAAAAAGCAGATGAAGTTTTCACTATATTAATGGGAGATAAAGTTGCACCAAGGAAAGAATTTATAGAGAAAAATGCAAAATATGCAAAAGATTTAGATATCTAAAAAATAATTCTAAAAAAACTTCGAGTTTTAATTTTTGCTATAAAAATTAAGTAAAACTCTAAGAAAGGAATGGATATTATTATGGATTATCCATTAGAATTTAATATAGAGCTTTTTCAAACTGATTTTATCCAAACAGAAATTTTAGAGCTAACTGAAAATTTAGAAATAGAAAAAAAGAGCTGTGTAAAAACCTTTATTATACAAACCATATTACTGATTTTAACTGGTTTAGTATTTTTATCAGTAGAAAGTTTTGCAAGAGAGGCTGTTTTTATACCAATTGGATTTTTTATATTTATTTTACTAAATTTTCTTTATAAGTTTTTTATAGGAAATAAGAGTGATTATAAACAAGCAGTTGAGCATTTAATTAAAAGCGATGCTTTAGGAAATCAATTTTTTTCACCTGAAAAAGGGATGATAGTTTTTAATAAAGAAAATATCGAATTTTTAACAAATGAGAATAGAAGATATTTTTCTTATGATAAATTAAAGCATATTAAAATAACTAAGAGATTAGTAGTTTTTGTTTTAAAAGTTTCAAGGGATAAATCAATAAGGGGATTTCACTATATGATACTTCCAAAAAGATGTATAGATGAAAAAAACGAGGAAAATATCTATAAATTAATTGATGATATTAAAAAAGAATTTAATCTAAAAGAATGGGTTGAATGCAGGGTTTTAGATTAATTAATGAATTGATATTTGCAAAATTCAAAGTAAATTTGCAAAGAAAAGGACGGTTATAAAAAATGTCGATAGATAATACACAATATATTAACGTTGATATTGAAAAAGAGATGGAAAAAAGCTTTCTAGCTTATTCAATGTCAGTTATTGTATCAAGGGCACTTCCAGATGTTAGAGATGGATTAAAGCCAGTTCATAGAAGAATTTTATATACTATGTTTGAAAAAGGCTTAGATTCTTCTCACGCTTATAAAAAATCAGCCGATACAGTTGGTTCTGTTTTAGGCTCATATCACCCACACGGCGACGGCTCTGTTTATGATGCACTTGTTCGTATGGCTCAAGATTTCTCTTTAAGATATCCTTTAATCGATGGCCAAGGTAACTTTGGTTCGGTCGATGGTGACCCTGCTGCTGCTTACCGTTATACAGAGGCGAGAATGGATAAGATAGCTGGCGAAATGCTAAGAGATATCGAAAAAGAAACAGTTGATTTTGTTCCAAACTATGATGAATCAACAAATGAGCCTTCTGTTTTACCAACTAGAATCCCAACATTATTAATGAACGGCTCAACTGGTATTGCTGTTGGTATGGCTACAAATATCCCACCACATAATATTAAAGAAGTTATAGATGGTGTTATAGCTGTTATTGATAATCCAGAAATTGAATATCATGAAATAATGGAACACATCCCAGGACCAGATTTTCCAACTGGTGGTATTATTATGGGTAGAAGTGGAATTCGCTCTGCATACGCTACTGGTAGGGGTAAGATAACTCTTCGTGGTAGGGCTGTTATCGAGGAAAGAGATAATGGAAGATACCAAATTATAATTACTGAAATTCCATATATGGTTAATAAGGCGAATATGATTGAAAAAATCGCTGATTTAGTTAAAGATAAGAGAATTGAAGGTATTTCTGATTTAAGAGATGAATCAGATAGAGAAGGCATGAGGGTTGTTATCGAATTAAAAAGAGAAGCAAACCCACAGATTGTTTTAAATTATCTATATTCTCTAACTCAACTTCAAGACACAGTTGGCGTTATTATGCTAGCTTTGGATAAAGGAATTCCAAAAGTTATGGATTTAAAAACCATGCTAGAAAAATTCGTTGAGTTCCAATGCGAAATACTAGAAAGACGTGCTCGTTTTGATTTAAAAAAGGCAAAAGAAAGAGAGCATCTACTTCAAGGATTAAAAATTGCATCAGATAATATTGATGAAGTTATTAGCATTATTAGAACATCTTATGATAATGCAAAACAAAGATTAATGGATAGATTTTCTTTAAGCGAAGTTCAAGCAAATGCTATTTTAAATATGCAACTTCGCCGTTTGCAAGGGCTTGAAAGAGAAAAAATCGAACAAGAAATTGCAGATTTATTAGCTAAAATCGAATACTATTTAGAATTTTTAGAAAACAAACAAATGGTATTGGATAAAGTTAAAGAAGATTTATTAGAAATAAAAGCAAAATACAATGACGAAAGAAGAACTGAAATCCAACACGTTTCAGGCGAAGTTGATATTGAAGATTTAATTCCAAATGAGGAATGTGTTTTCACTTATACAAACTTTGGCTATGTTAAACGTCAGCAAAAATCAGTTTATCAAGCTCAAAAAAGAGGCGGTCGTGGCGTTAGCGGTATGACTCGTAGAGATGAGGATTTTGTTCAAGAATTATTTATGGCAAATTCCCACGATTATATACTATTTGCAACTGATAAAGGAAGAGTGTATAGATTAAAAGGCTATGAAATTCCAGAAGGCTCAAGAACAGCTAGAGGAATTAATATTGTTAACTTACTACAATTACAGCCTGATGAAAAAATCACAACTATGATTAATATGCCAAAAGACGGAAACGAAGGCAACCTAGTTATGGTTACTAAAAAAGGTGTAATTAAGCGTACACCAGTTTCTCAATATTCAAACGTTAGAAAATCTGGGCTAATTGCTATCACCCTTGATGAAGGGGATACACTTGCTTGGACAAGAATTACATCTGGCGAAGATGAATTAATTATTGCAACTCAAAATGGCGTAGCTATTAAATTCTCTGAAGAAGATGTTAGACTAGTTGGCAGAAGTGCAAGAGGCGTTAGGGCGATTAATCTATCAGAAGGCGACGAAGTTGTTGGTATGGGTAGAGTTCGTGAAGGCGCTCAATTATTAACTATTACCCAAGATGGTAAAGGAAGAAGAACAAATCTTTCTGAATATCGCCTGCAATCTCGTGGTGGTAAAGGCGTTAGAAACTATGATATTCAAAAAGGTGGATTAGTAGCTGGCGTTAGAATAGTTGATGATGAAAATGATGTTATCTTAATTTCTTTAAGTGGTATTATTATCCGTATGCACGCAAGCGATATAGCACAGCAAGGAAGATACGCTTCTGGCGTTCGTGTTATGCGTCTTGGTGCTGATGATAAAACTGTAACATTCGCAGTTACAATGAAAGAAGAAATCGAAGATGAAACTGCTGAAGGCGAAGAAATTTTAGATAAAAACACAAACGAAACAATAAGCGAAGAAGTAGTTAGCGAAGAAACTCAAACAGAAGAATAAATTAAAAAAACTCTATTTTTAAAAATAGAGTTTTTTTATTGAGAATAAATGGGATTTGTGATATTATTAAACCATATATTTGAATTTATTATGTTTGAAAGGCTGTTTTTATGAAGAAGTTTTTAGGTTTATTTTTAGTGATTGTATTATTATTTTCTTTATCTGCTTGCAGTAATAATAATGATGAAAAAGAAAATGATATAAAAAATTTAACAAATGAAGAAATTTTTTATGAATATATAGAGCCATTATATTCTATTGGGTTATTCACTAATTATGATAGTTTTAATTCTTTAGAAGATTTAACACTAGGTAGCTTTATAAGTAATTATTACATATTATCAGGGATTGATAAAGATGAGTATTTGAATTTATATGAAAAGGTTGATACAAGTGAAAATCAGAGTTATTCGGATTATATTTATCTGCCAATAGAAATTATTAAAACAACTCTTCAAGAAAAATATAATTTAAGCGATGAGTTTTTTTATGATGAAAATATTGATATTAATGGAAACTATATGATAAACCTATCTAATACTTATAAGGAAATAGGGATTAGCTATATTGATATAAACAGCATTGTTTTAAATGAGAATGATTTAGGGTATTCTTTAGATTTTGAAATAATTAGAAAAAATTATAATGTTGAAGATTTTAACTCAACGCCAATTTATTATAACTACACATTATTTTTAGAATATAATTTAGAAAAAGATAGCTATTATATTTTAAAAGGGGAGTCTTATCCGATAATTGAAAAATTTAATAACGAAATTATAGATGCCTTATATATGAAAAATTTAATGCATATTCTATTTTATAATTTTTCAAACGAAAAAGGATTTTATAATAATAGCTTTGATGATGATGCTTTTTTAGCTGGAGTTTTTGAAAGTTTGCAGGCAATTCATTTTTCAAAAAATTTAAATCCTAGTGAGCGTGACGATTTTAATGATATGTATAATTACGACTCTGTAAGATACAACGTTGACTATTTAACACAGCTATACAAAGCTTATTTTAATGATATTAATATAGAAGAATTTTCAAATAGATTAATAAGTGATAGTTCATATAATAAAGAAGAGAATTCTGCATTTTTAAATATACAAGGCTCTAATATTGGGAAATATTCAAAATATAGATACCAAACGGATAGTTTTAGCTTTGAAGATAATATTTTAGTGGTAAACTACACTATTAAAAGCGTTGTGGATAAAAGCGAAGATATTAATGGAACGGCTAAAATAAAAATAGATAAAAATAGCTATCAATTATTAGAAAACACAGTGTATAATTAAATTTTTAAAGATAAATCTTTATTATGTAGTAAAAGAAAGGTATGTTGTAGTATAAGATAATTGATAAATATTTAAATATATGATAACATTATAATATAAAGTAAAAATGGTTTTTAGTTTATAGAAAAGAGGTTTTTTATGAAAAAGGCTATTAGTTTATTATTAATATTAATTTTATCATTTTCTTTAGTGGCGTGTTCAGAAGATGTATCTAAAAAAGATATAGAAGATATGACAAATGAAGAAATTTATAAGGAATATATAGAGCCACTTAATTCTTCCTTTATATTCCATAATAATTATTATTTAAACACTATGTCAGATATATTTGCGAGTACTTATCTTTATAATTATAATAATTTTATAGAAATTGATAAGGAATACTATCTAGAAAACTATGAATTAGCGTCATACGAAGAATTTTTTTCGTATTCAGATATTCTTAAAGTTCCAGCTGATGTGATTGAAAATGGACTTAGAAATAAATTTATCCTTGAAGAAGATTTTTTTAGCGAATATAAAAATGAAAATGAAAATGGGTTAAGTGATTTTTATTATATTAATATAAACCAAAGCAGAGAAACTGCTGGGGGAAAATTAGTTGATAAAGAGAGCATTAATTTAGAAAAAACATCCGAAGGATACACTATAAATTTTACTTATCTAAAACCAATTAACTACTACGAATCAGAAAAAGGTGCACCGCTAATAATTGAATATTTTTATAAGCTAAATCTAGTTAAAGAAGATGGAATTTATAAATATAATGGCATTTCATCGAAGATAAATTTTGATTCGCTTAGTAATTTGGGCGTGAATTATCTTTATTTATCCGAACTTTCTGAGTTAATTCTTGTAGGAGGAGATTTTACTGTTAGTGATTTAGTGACTGATGATATGCAAGTGAATGGGTTTTCTTATTCTGCAATTATAAGAACTGTTAATAATCTACTTTATTCACAAAAGCATTATCATATTATCTATGATAATTTTAATAAACTTGATGCTTTTATAAAAGAATATGAAAAATATTTTGGAGAAGAAACAGCTGAGATATTAAGGGAAAAAATAAAACAAGATATTAATTACAATGCAGAATTAGATGAATTTAATTATCATTTAAGCTCCTTAAGCTCTCAAAATTATTATAACGCACAGGTGATGGATTTTAATATTGATGGCGATATTATGACTATAAATTATAATCTTAATTTATGGGATGGCGAAGAAGGAGTATATAAATTTGACTCTAAAGGACAGCTTACAATTTTATTAAAAGAATATGGATATAATATTTTATCTAATAAAATGCTATAATAAATAAAAAAGGAATGGATATAAACAAAGGTATGATATATTATTTTGCATCTAAAAATGATGATTTAAAAGGATTAATTCCTTTAAATTCAATAGGAAAAACAAAAAATCAACACTGCCATAAAACCATAAAAGAAGCTGTTATTTATATGATAAATCCTAAAATTATAAATGCAAAAAGGGCAGATATCAATGAAATAATTAAAAATACTGATTGTAATATTGGATGTTATATATACAAATGTGAATTAAAATCAGAAGATAATTCAGCCTATAATAAAACTGAATTTTGCAAGATAACATCAAAAGAAAAAATAGAAAATGTAAAGGATTTTTTATTAAATTTATAACTAGCCTTACTCATAAAATTCGAACCGCCTAAAATCGGATAATTTTTTCCTAAAACAGCGTTAAATTCACTTATAAGGCGAAAGCATTATTTCGCAAATTTGCCTTGTTTTATAAAAAAATTATTGGATTTTAGGTCATAGATTTAATAATAATCAGAAAGGGTTTATATCAAGGCAAAGGCTTACAGCAATGCTTTATGCATTGCAAGAGCCTTTAACACAGATAGAGAGCCTATTTGATTATTATTAAACGTGTTCGGATTATGTGAGTAAGGCTAGCTAAAATATTAAAAACTAGAAATTCTATTTCTAGTTTTTTTATTGTATAAAAGCTTAAAAAATCCTATTGTTAGTTTTGCGTTTTTATGATAAAATAGTTATTTAGAGAAGTTTGCTCATTTTTATAAAATAGGGAGGATAAAGATATGAACACAACAATAGCAGCACTTGCAACAGCCACTGGAAAAGCATCACTTTGCGTTGTTAGGATTTCTGGTGAAGAGGCATTTTTAGTTGCAAAAAAAGTTTTTATCCCAAAAAATAAAGATAAAGATATAGAAAAACAAAAAGGATACACGGCTCTTTTTGGCTCGGCCGTAAGAAAAGGAAAAGAAATTGATGAGGCTGTGGCTTTAATTTTTCGTGCTCCTTATAGTTTTACAGGAGAGAATACAGTTGAGATTTCTTGCCACGGTGGACAGGTTGTAGCAGACCAGCTTTTAAAAGCTTGCTATGAGGCTGGGGCAAGGCCTGCACAGGCTGGCGAATTTACTAAAATGGCGTTTTTAAATGGAAAAATGAATTTAACTCAGGCAGAGGCAGTTATCGAAATGATAAACGCTACAAGCAATCAAGCCTTAGTTTCGGCAAAAAGTGCCCTTGAGGGGAATTTATATAAAAAGGCAAGTAAAATAAGAGATGATTTATTAATCTTAGTTGGACATATAACGGCGTATACCGATTTTCCTGAAGAAGCCGTTGAAGAAGTTAGCGAAAAAGAGATAACCGAAATTCTAACTAGAAATAAAGAAGAACTTAAAAAATTAATTGATGGCTATGATTTAGGCTCAAAGATTAATAAGGGGGTAAAAACTGCGATAGTTGGAAAACCAAACGCTGGAAAATCAACCCTTTTAAATTCACTTTCAGGATTTGAAAAAGCAATTGTAACTCCGATTGCTGGGACAACTCGTGACGTTGTGGAGCAGGAAATTATTTTAGGAAATATTAATTTAATACTGCAAGACACGGCTGGAATAAGAGAAACTGAAAATGAAATTGAAAATATAGGAATTCAAAAAAGCCTTGAAAAATTTGATACTGCAAATTTAATTTTCTGCGTGTTTGATGGAAATCAAGAAATAACAAAAGAAGATATACAGCTTTCTGAAAATTGCAAAGATAAAAATAGCATTGCAATTATTAATAAGCAGGATTTAGAGCAGAAATTTTCAGTTGAAGAGATAAAAGATAATTTTAAGGAAATTTTATATATTTCTGCTAAAGATTTTTATCTATCTAAAGAATTTGAAGAGATAGTTTTAAAAGTTATCGGTGCTCAAAATATCGATGTTACAACAGATAGCGTTGTGAATGAAAGGCAGTATGAAGCTATAAGAAGAGCGTATAACGGAGTTTTTGATGCGCTTGAAAGCTTTAATTTTGGGCATAGCCTTGATATTATCGGAGTTTGTATTGATGAAAGCTTATATGCTATATATGAATTAACGGGCGAGAATGTTTCGGAAGAAATAATAGCAGAAGTGTTTTCAAAATTCTGCGTTGGCAAATAAAAAGATTGAAATAAGCTATATTAGCTAATAAAAATCTATGTTTTTATAATAATTATATAAATTTTACAAAAATAACTAACTGGAATATAATTTTTAATATTTACAAATAGTAAATGTCGGTGAAAGGGACAATTTATTTTAAAGAAAGAGAGAAAGTAAAATGAATTTAGGAAATTATGATGTTGTAGTTATAGGGGCAGGGCACGCTGGAATTGAAGCGGCTGTTTCTTCTGCTCGCCTTGGAGCGAAAACAGCATTGTTCACCCTTACACTAGACGGGCTTGGAAATATGCCTTGCAATCCTGCAATAGGGGGAACTGCAAAAGGGCATTTAGTTAAAGAAGTTGATGCACTTGGCGGAGTTATGGGAATAGCAGCCGATGCAACTAGCATACAAACAAGGATGCTAAATAGGGGTAAAGGCCCAGCTGTTCACTCATTAAGAGTTCAAAGTGATAGAACTCAGTATCAGATTTTTATGAAAAAACTCTGCGAAAAACAAGAAAATCTAGATTTAAAACAGGCAGAAATAACTGAAATTTTATTTGATGAAAATAATGCTGTAACTGGCGTTCGTACAAAATTAAACAGCGAATACTCAGCAAAAGCAGTTATCATTGCAACAGGAACATATTTAACCGGCAAAATATTCGTTGGAAATAGCGAATATCTTTCCGGTCCAGACGGACACCACGCAGCTGTATCTTTATCAGAATGTTTAAAATCAAAGGGGATAGAGCTGAGAAGATTTAAAACTGGTACACCAGCAAGAGTTCATAAAAGAAGTATAAATTTTGACCTGCTAGAAGTTCAGCCGGGGGACGATGTGGCTGTTCCATTTAGCTTTATGACAAGGCATGAAATTAAGAATGATGTTCCTTGCCATATCTCATACACCAATTTAGATACACATAAGGTTATAGAAGAAAATATTCATAAATCTCCACTTTTCGGTGGAAAAATTGAAGGAGTAGGCCCTAGATACTGTCCGTCGATAGAAGATAAGGTTGTGAGATTTCCAGATAAAGAAAGGCACCAATTATTTATCGAGCCTTGCGGAATTGACACTGATGAGATGTATCTTCAAGGAATGTCGTCTTCATTGCCAGAAGATGTTCAGCTTGCTTTTTATAGGACAATCGAAGGGCTTGAAAACCTAGAAATTATGCGACCTGCTTATGCTATTGAATACGACTCTTGCAATCCTTTAGATTTAAAAGCAACTTTAGAATTTAAAAATTTCTCTGGTATGTATGGCGCTGGCCAATTTAACGGAACTTCTGGATATGAAGAAGCCGCGGCTCAAGGGCTAGTGGCTGGAATTAATGCGGCTAGAAAAATTAAGGGCTTAGATGAATTTATACTTCCAAGGCAATCAAGCTATATCGGAACGCTTATCGATGATTTAATAACAAAAGGCGTGAGCGATCCTTATAGAATGATGACTAGTAGAAGTGAATACCGATTATTTTTAAGGCAGGATAATGCTGATGAAAGATTAACTCCGATAGGAAGAGAAATCGGATTAGTTTTTGATGATAGATGGGAATACTATTTAAAAACTCAAGAACTAAAAGCAAGAGAGATTGAAAGATTATCTTCAATAACTGTAAAACCTTCTCAATTTAAAGATATAATGATTGAAAAAAATCTCCCAGAACTTTCAACTGGTATTCGTGCGAGTGAACTATTAAAAAGGCCACAGATTGATTATGCTGATATAGTAAGGGCGATTGGAAAAGATGAAGAGATAACTGATTTTGTTTCTGAAAAGGTTAGCATTGAGCTTAAATATTCAGGCTATGTTAAAAGGCAGGAAATTCAAATTAATCAAGCTAAAAAATTAGAGAACACAAAAATCCCAGAAAACTTTGATTACATACAGCTTAAAGGACTTCGCCTTGAAGCAAGGGAAAAGCTAGAGAAAATCAAACCAGCTAACGTTGCACAGGCATCTAGGATACCAGGAGTTAGCCCGAGTGACATCTCTTCACTATTACTAGAATTAAAAATGAGAAATCATAAATAAAATTGAGTAGTTTTTACTTATTATTATATATTTTAAATATATAAATAGATGATATAAAATAAGTAAATGCAAAAGATAATGAAAGGAATGATTGTTATTATAAATAAAGATAGATTAAGAAATATGTCTGAAAGTTATGATATATTTTTAAATGAAACTCAATTAAATCAGCTTGAAATTTATGCAAATTTCTTAGTTGAGTATAATGAAAAGGTTAATCTAACGGCGATAGTTGATGATGAAGGAATTGAAATTAAACATTTTTTAGATTGCCTACTATTCGCTAAAGACGAAAGAGTTAAAGGGAAAATATGCGACGTTGGAACTGGGGCTGGATTTCCAGGGATAGTTGTTAAAATATTAAAGCCTGAAATTGATTTATATATGATAGAACCAACAGGAAAAAGATGCACCTTTTTAAAACTAGCACTTGATAGAATCGGAATAACTGGAACGGTTATAAACGAAAGGGCAGAAGAGGCGGCAAGAAAAGGATACAGCGAAAAATATGATGTGGTAACGGCAAGAGCTGTTGCGAATTTATCTATTTTAATGGAATACTGCCTGCCACTTGCAAAGGTTTCGGGATATTTTATCTCAATGAAAGCCGAAGCAACCAAAGAAATCCAAGACGCAAAATCAGCAAGCCAAAAATTAAAGGCAAGGTTTATAGAAGAAATTTCATATACCTTACCAGATGGAAGTAAAAGAAGTTTGGCTGTTTATAAAAAAGAAAATAAAACACCAGAGATATACCCAAGAAACGGCGGAAAGATTAAAAAATCACCGCTTTAAAATATTTAATAAAACCACAAAAAAGCCATTTTTTAAATGGCTTTTTTATTTTTTATGCAATTTTCGTATACAACTTTTCGACAAAAGGCAAGATTTTACTATTAATATTTTATTTTTCTTATATAAATTTAGCGAAAAATGGCGAATATATTAAATTAATGCGATATCTTTTGCTTGCACAAAGAATAGAAATATGGTATTTTTTGGGTATAACTTAATTTAAATAATTTTAAAAAGGAGATTTATTATGCTATCTTTATCAAATTTTACAAAAAAACTTAATCAAAAAGTAGTTGAAGATGTTTTAATATCTTTAATTAAACCTTGCCCATATCAATCACGAAATGTTATAACAAAGCAAGGCATAGAAGATTTAGCCCTATCAATTAAAGAAAATGGTATACTTCAGCCACTAACTGCAACCCTAACAAAAGACGGAGAATATCAATTAATTTCAGGGCATAGAAGATTAATAGCAGCAAGAAATGCAGGGCTTAATAAAGTGCCAGTTATTGTTTTAGAGAAAACTGATAAGGAAATAGCAGTTTTAAATATAGTTGAGAATATACAAAGGGAAGATTTAAATTTCTTTGAAGAAGCTTCAGCTATAAAAACATTAATTGAAGAATTAGATTTAACTCAAGCCCAAGTTGCTCAAAAACTTTCGCTTTCTCAGCCAGCAATTGCAAATAAATTAAAACTATTATGCTTTAGTGAAGAAATGCAGTTTAAATTTATATCAGCAAAACTTACTGAAAGGCATGCAAGGGCAGTTTCTAGATTAAACGAGGATAAAAGAGATAAGGCAATAGATTATATAATTAAAAATAATCTAAATGTTAAACTAACTGATGAATACATAAATTTTTTACTTTCACCCAAAAAAATAAAAAAACAAAATATTTTAATTAATATTAAAGATATTAGAATTTTTAAAAACACAATTAACAAGGCCGTTAATTTGATGCAAAAGGCAGGAATAAACACCGAGGTACAGGAAAGCGAAAGTGATGAAGATATTTTTTACACAATTCGTGTTCCTAAAATTAAAAATGCAGGATAGGGCATTTTTCTATATTGGTTTTAATATATTTTGTTTTTAGCTTTTAAAGGCTTAAATTAACAACACAATAAAACAAAATATTAAAATACAAAAATAAGAGCTTCTTTTTTAGTAAAGAAACTCTTATTTTATTTTTATGCCCTGAAAAACCCTGATAAACACTAGCGAAAATAACCCTTTCTTCTTTAAATCGTTTTATTTTGATAAAAACATAGCTGAATACATAAAATAAAAAATAAATCGATTTAAACAAGAGCTAGAAATTGTGGATTTTTATATAAAAATGTTCCACGTGGAACTTAATTTTAATTTATTATTTTATATAAAAGTGAAAAATATATTTTAATTATAATTTATAATAATAAAATGTTCTATGTGGAACATTTTATTTAAATTTCTCTTTTATTTTATTTAGAAATATGATACAATATATATAATTTGAAAAAAGTAAAAAGGGTATTAATTTTGGAAAGGAAGGCTTATGTAATGGCGAAAATAGTTGCGGTTGCAAATCAAAAAGGGGGAGTTGGTAAAACAACTACTGCTGTGAATTTAGCTTCCTGTGTTGCGGCGATGGGCAAAAGAGTGTTACTTGTTGATTTAGACCCTCAAGGAAACTCAACATCAAGCTATGGAATTTCTAAAAAAAACTTAGATAAAAGCACATACGATGTTTTAATTGAGGGGGCACCAGTTAAGGAATCAATAGTAAAAACTGATTACAAAGTTGATGTTTTGCCATCTTCAATTAAGCTTTCAGGGGCAGGGGTGGAGCTTGTTTCTTTAGATAAAAGGCATTTAAAACTAAGAAATGCTTTGAATAAAGTTAACGAAGCGTATAATTATATATTTATAGACTGTCCGCCGTCTTTGGATTTATTAACGATTAATGCATTAAGTGCAGCAGATACAGTTTTGGTGCCAATCCAGTGTGAATTTTTTGCACTTGAAGGCTTGTCTGAATTAATGAGCACAATTCGAATAGTTAAGGGGCAGTATAATAAGCATATTGATATTGAAGGCGTGCTTTTAACAATGTACGACCCAAGATTAAACCTAACTCTTCAAGTGGTGAATGAAGTTAAAAAATACTTTCCAAACAAGGTTTACACTTCTACAATACCAAGAAATGTGCGCCTTTCAGAGGCACCAAGCTATGGAGAACCGATAAATTTCTATGATAAAAGCTCAAAAGGAGCTATTAGCTATATGAATTTAGCTGCTGAGTTTATAAAACAAAATAAAAATTATTAGAATTAAAGTATATATGTTTGAAATTTAAAATCAAACTATGAGTTTTTTGCTTTTTAGTTATAGAACATTAGCGAGGATTTGCTGAGTTTTTTTAATATAGCAAAATATAAAGCTCAAAGAAAGGAAAGGTTATAAAAATGCCTAAAAAGAAAACTGGACTTGGTAAAGGTTTAGATTCGTTGTTTTTACCTGAAGAACAACAGATAAGCAATTCAGCTGTGCAAAGCGTTAGAATTAGCGATATAGACGTTGACCCATCTCAGCCAAGAACTAATTTTGAGATGCAAAGCCTTGAACAATTAAGTCAATCTATTTTAGAACACGGAGTTTTACAGCCGATAATTGTGATGCCAAATGGAATAGATAGATATAAAATAATTGCAGGTGAGAGAAGATTTAGGGCCTCTAGAATGGCAGGGCTTTTAGAAATTCCAGCAATAATTAAAGAATTTTCAACAAGGCAGGCAAAAGAAGTTGCCCTAATTGAAAACCTGCAAAGGGAAGATTTAGATGCAGTGGAAGTGGCACTTGGGTATAAAAGCTTAATGGAAAGCTTTGATTTAACTCAAGACGAAATAAGCAAAAAGCTTTCAATTCCACGTTCGAGCGTTGCAAATAGTCTTAGAATATTAAATTTATCGAGTGAAATATTAGATATGATTAAAGAAAACTCGATTAGTCTTGGGCACGCAAAAGTTATTTTATCTATTGAAGATAAAAATGTTCAATTAGAAGTTGCAAAAATAGTTAAAGAGAAACAGCTTTCGGTTAGACAATGCGAGCTTTTGGCAAAATCTATGCAAAAAGAAGAGAAAAAGCCAAAAGAAGACAAACGCCCGAATATTATTAAAGAAATTGAAATTGCACTTTCCAGTATTCACGGAACAAATGTTAAGGTGAATTATAAAGATGGAAAAGGGAATATAAATATTAGTTTTAATAGCGATGAACAATTAAAAGAACTTTCAGCACTATTAGAAAAGAAAGAAGGATAAAAATGCTAGATATTAAAAGAATAAGAGAAAATGCAGATGAAGTAAAAGCTGCACTTAAAAGAAGAGGAACAGATTTCGATGAAAAAATAAATGAAATCTTAGCAACTGATGAAAAAAGAAGAGAAGTTGGAAGTAAGGCTGATACATTAAAAGCAAAACAAAACAATGCTTCAAAACTAATTCCACAATATAAAAAAGAAGGAAAAGACACAACTGAATTAATGAGCGAAATGAAAAGCTTATCAGAAGAAATCAAAGAGCTTGTAAGCGAAGCTTCTCGCCTTGAAAAACTTCAAGAAGAACTGCTTTTAGATATTCCAAACACTCCAGATGCATCTGTTCCAGATGGCACTGATGAAAAATCAAATATTGAAATTAGAAAATGGGGCGAAGTTCCTGCATTTGCATTTGAGCCAAAGGCTCACTGGGATTTAGGAAAAAATCTTGATATCCTAGACCCTGAAAGAGCAGCAAAGGTTACAGGGGCAAGATTTCACTTTTATAAAGGGCTTGGCTGCCGATTAGAAAGAGCAATTATAAACTTTTATATGGATTTACATTCAAATGAGCACGGATACACAGAAATGTTCCCACCATTTATTGCTAATGCAGATTCAATGAGAGGAACAGGACAACTTCCAAAGTTCGGCGATGATATGTTTAAACTTGAAGGTCAGGATTGGTTTTTAATTCCAACAGCTGAAGTTCCAGTTACAAACTATCATAGGGATGAAATTTTAGATGGGAATATTCTTCCTTATAAATACTGTGCATATTCAGCTTGTTTTAGAGCTGAAGCGGGCTCTGCAGGACGTGATACAAGAGGACTAATTCGTCAGCACGAATTTAATAAGGTTGAGCTTGTTAAATTTACTCGTCCAGATCAAAGCTGGGATGAACTTGAAAGCTTAACGGCAAATGCAGAAAAAGCTCTTCAATTATTAAAACTACCTCACAGAACAATGGCTTTATGTGCTGGAGATATGGGCTTTTCAAGCAGCAAAACTTATGATATCGAAGTTTATATGCCAAGCTATGGGGAATATAAAGAAATTTCATCTTGCTCAAACTTTACAGATTATCAAGCAAGAAGAATGCAGATAAGATTTAAAAATGCAGTGGGGGACAAGGCTCAACTAATCCACACATTAAACGGCTCAGGGCTTGCAATAGGCAGAACATTTGCAGCTATTTTAGAAAATTTCCAAAATGAAGACGGCTCTATAACAGTCCCAGAGGTGCTAGTTCCTTATATGGGCGGAGTTACAAAAATAGAGAAAAAAGATTTATAATTGATTAAGTCAATTAAATTTACTAAGAAAATAATCCGATGTATTTTACTTAATACATCGGATTATTTAATAAGTATTGATTGCATAGCTTAATTATCTCTTTCTAAATCTTTAGTTTCTTCATTAGAAAGAAGCATTTCTTCAACGGTGTTTTGTACTTTTGCGATTTCCTGGCTTAAATCAGTTAGGCGATTAAATAGGTATAGATATAATTCTTTATAGTCTTCCATAATAAAACTCCTTTTTAATTAATTTTTAAAATATATTATATATTTTTATCAAAAAACTCATAATATAATCTTTATTTATATTTTACACTAGATAATAAGAATAATTTGTAGAATTATGTTTTAAAAGAAAAAATAATAATTTAAAATTAATTAAAAAAAATGCTTGACAAATCCCTTTTATTGTAATATAATTGTTATTGCACTAAACAAACGGTTTGCCGTTTTTTATGCTTTACATAAATGTGGCGGCATGGCTCAGTTGGCTAGAGCAACCGGTTCATACCCGGTAGGTCGTAGGTTCAAGTCCTACTGCCGCTACCACAAACTGGCCCGTTGGTCAAGCGGTTAAGACACCGCCCTTTCACGGCGGTAACACGGGT
>CAZGFY010000003.1:137496-142255 GCA_964525015.1 uncultured Oscillospiraceae bacterium | reverse complement strand
ATATTAAAAAACACCGATTTCCAAAAGGAAATCAGTGTTTTTATAATTTTAAAATTATTCAGCTGTTTCTTCGCTAACTTCTTCAGTAGCTTCTTCTTTTGAAGGAGCTTCTTGTGTTTGTTTAATTGATAGAGAAACTCTTTTTGCTTCTAAATCTACACCAATTAATTTAACAGTAACTGAATCGCCAACTTTTAGAATTGTGCTTGGATCTTCAACTCTGTCGTAAGAAATTTCTGAAATATGAACAAGACCATCAACACCTGGTAAAACTTTCACAAAAGCACCAAATTTTGTTAGAGAAACAATTTTTGCTTCAAAAATTGAACCTAATGGTAGTTCTGTTTCTAATTTTGTCCAAGGGTTTTCTGATTCTTTTTTATGTCCTAGGCTGATTTTATCTGTTTCTTTATCAAATGATTTAACAAATACTTCGATTTCATCACCAGCTTTAACAACTTCTGATGGGTGTTTAACTTTTTCCCATGTTAGTTCTGAAAGGTGAACTAGTCCATCAACTCCGCCAATGTCTACGAATGCACCGTAGCGAGTAACACTCTTAACAGTACCTTGGTAAACTTTGCCTTCTTCGATTTCAGCCCATAGCTTTTCACGAACTTCGCTGTTTACTGCATCTTTAACTGCACGAATTGAACCAATGATTTTTCTTCTTTGGCCATCTCTTGTAGCTTCGATAATTTTGATTTCTTGCTTTGTTTTAACTAGAGTTTCAAGGTTATCGTTTTTATCTGCAGCAAGTGAAGCTGGGATAAATACTCTTGCACCACTAACAAATGCCACAAGACCACCTTTAACAACCTCTGTAATTGTTGCAACTAAGATTTCTCCGGTTTCAGCAGCTTTCATTACTGTATCTTGACCTGCAATAGCGTCATAACGCTTTTTAGACAGTTCAACTGTACCTTCTTGATCGTTAGGTTTTATCACAATAAGATCAAGCTCGTCACCTTTCTTAACCAAGTCTTCCACTTTAGCACTTGGATCGTCGCTTAGTTCACTAAGCTTCACAAACCCAGTGTGTTTTGTGCCTATATCAACTGTTACTTCGTTAGTTGAAATACTGGTTACAACTCCTTTGATTTTTGCGCCTCTGTAAACCTTCGGCTGATTTGCATAAGACTCATTAAGCATTTCTTCAAAGCTCATTCCGTCTTCACGAATGATATCGCTCATCTTATTAAGTACCTCCTGAATTATGAACGTCGGTGTACTTGCACCGGCTGTGACGCCCACATTTTGTATATTTATAAACAACTCGTTTTCGAGTTCTTTAACGGTTTCAATGCTGAGGGTTTTTGTATATCTTTTACACACCTCAACAAGCTTTTGAGTGTTCGAGGAATGTTTGCCCCCGATAACAATCATAACATCATTTTCTTTAGCGAGTTTTTCCGCTTCAGTTTGGCGTTCATGCGTCGCTCTACATATTGTATCAAAAATTTTTGCATCTGTACATACTTTTTTTACAATATTAATGTTTTTCTCCCATTTTTTGATTATATAAGTAGTTTGCGCCACTAAACTGATAGGTTTTTCGTTATTTTGACGATAAGAAAGCCAATTTTCAAGCTCTTCTGAATGATTAAAAATATGTTTTTCACCATTTGTGTAGCTGGCTATGGCTATAACCTCTGGATGATTTTCATCCCCACAGATTATCAAAACCCTATTTTGTGCATCTGTTTCTATTGCCAGTTTATGGATTTTTTTAACATATGGACAGGTTGCATCGTGGATTTTATCCCCATATTTTTTTAAATTTTCATACCTATCTTTTTCAATTCCATGGCTTCTTATAACTGCATTATATCCATCTGGGATTTCTAAATTTTCTAAAATTAAAACGCCTTTTTTCTGCATATCACCAACGGCTTGTGCATTATGAATTAAAGGGCCAATTGTTGCCACTTTTTCATTTTCATTTATCAAATTATAGGTCATATCAACTGCACGCTTCACCCCAAAGCAAAAGCCTGCACTTTTAGCAACCGTAACCTTCATAAAAATTATATCTCTTTTCTTTGATATTATACTATTCTACTACTATTTTTTTAAAAAAACAAGTGCTAAAATGGATTTTCCTGATAATCTTTTAAAATTTTTGTAAAACTTTCCTCTAATTTTACTTTTGCAGCTCTTAAAGCATCTCTTGAGCCATTTGTTAATTGCAAATCTTCGGCTAAAAGTGGCTCCCCATACACAACTCTCACCTTTTGGAAAAAGTGAATTTTATCATCTTTATTTGGATAGATAACCCTGCAAGGGATAATATCAGCGCCAGTTTGCCCTGCTATCATAAATATTCCTGATTTCAGTTTAAGCATCTCATTGCTTTTTCCCCTCGTGCCTTCTGGGAAAATAAGCATACCTCTGCCTGATTTTATATCATCAATCGCTTTATTAATCGCAGTTTTGTCCCCTGTGCCTCTTTCAACTGGGAAAACCCCAAGTGAAGAGAAAAACCAAGCTGCTAATGGATTTCGAAATAACTCAGCTTTTCCCATAACGGCAAATTTTTTCCCATATCCATACGGCATAACCATAAAAATAGGGTCGATTATTGTTAAATGGTTTGAGCATAGGATATATGGTCTGCCATTTTTTTTATATTGTTTAATATACTCTGCATTTTTATGCTTAAAATTATAAACAACTCTAAAAAGCACCAAAACCAGCGATAACATAAAAATATATACCATAATTTAAATTCCTGCCTTTTCTTTTATAATATCTATTATTTTATCACAAACTTCTTGTATTGTGCAATCATCAGTGGAAACTAAAATTGCATCATCAGCCTGTTTTAATGGCGCTTCTTTTCGGTTTGCATCATTGTAATCCCTTGTGTTTATATCTTCTAAAATATCTTTAAAATCAATTTTTTCGCCCTTACTTTCAAGCTCTAGCATCCTTCTTTTTGCGCGAACTTCTGGGCTTGCAACCATAAATATTTTCACTGTCGCATTTGGCAATACAACTGTTCCTATATCTCTGCCATCCATTAAAACGCTGTTTTTATTAGCAATCTGCCTTTGAGTATCCAGTAAAAACTCCCTAACTTTTTTGTATGAGGCAACGCAGCTAGTTGCAAGTGAAACTCTATTTTCTCTTATCTCATTTGAAACATCTTCCCCATTTAAAAACACATTTTGAGTGTCGTTTTCATATTTAATATCTATTTTTATATTCTCTAAATTTTGAGAAACTAAGGTTTCATCTTCAATTTCTATATTATTTTTTAGCATATATAAGGCAATTGAGCGATAAAGCGCCCCTGTATCAAGATAGATAATTCCTAGAGTTTTTGCTAAAAGCTTTGCTATACTGCTTTTACCTGCCCCACTAGGCCCATCTATTGCAACTTGGTAATTCATATTTATTTTTCCTTTTTAGTAATTATTAATTATTGAGTCAGCAGCAAGGTACGCTGTTGAAAATGCAATTTGCAGATTGTATCCTCCAGTATATGCATCAACATCGATAACTTCGCCTATAAAATAAAGATTATCCTTTATTTTTGATTGCATATTGCTAGGATTGATTTCCTTTGTCGAAACGCCACCTGCTGTTATAACAGCTATATCCAGCTTGTATTTAGATTTTAAATTAATGCTAAATCCTTTTAGAATTTTAACTAGCGCCATTCTTTCTTCTTTAGTTATTTGGTTAATATTTTTATTAATATCAATCCCCCAAATATCTAAAACAACAGGTATCATAGATTTTGGAAGTAGTTTATCAAGAGAAGAATTTGCCTTTTTTGATGCAAACTTTTCAAAATCTTCCCCTATTCTTTTATATAAAACATCTTCGTTTAAAGCAGGCTTTAAATCAATCACTGCCCTATGCTCTTTTATTTTATCATCTTTTATATGACAGGATGCACTCAAAACTAGTGGCCCTGTTATTCCAAAATGAGAAAACATCATTTCCCCTTGCTCAGAAAATACTTTTTTATCTTTATGAAAAATCGATAGGTTAACATTTTTTAAAGATAATCCCATCATTTTCTGGCAGGTGTTTCCATCTTCAACTAAAGGCACAAGGCTGGCTGTTGGTTTTATTATTGTGTGCCCTGCCTCTTTTGCAAATTTATATCCATCGCCTGTACTTCCAGTGTTTTTATACGACATTCCCCCAGTGGCAACTATAACTTTATCTGCATATAATTTTCTATTGTTTTTTAAATTAACCCCAACAACAGAGTTTTCTTTAATTATTAAGTTTTGCACTTCATCATATATAATATCTGCCTTTTCAGCGTGTTTTTCAAGTGCAATTTTGATATCTAACGCCTTATCCGAAACTGGAAAAACTCTTCTTCCCCTTTCAGTTTTCAAAGGCACTCCAAGCTCTTTAAATTTCTCCATAACCATATATGGAGAATATTGATAGATAGCAGAATATAAAAACTTAGGATTACTCCTAACGTTTTTTAGTATCGTTTCTTCGTCTGTATCATTTGTTAAATTACATCTGCCCTTGCCTGTTATGAGTAGCTTTTTAGCTGTTATATCAGAATGCTCGATAATTTTAACCTTATACCCCTTTTGAGCTAAAAATCCAGCACAAAAAAGCCCCGAGGCACCTGCCCCAATTATTATTATATCCATTTTTGTATCCATTCTTTTTCTAAGGGTTTGTTTTTTTCATTAAATAAACTCTTAATATAATCCGAATTTAATTTTTACCAAACTATATTATATCATATTTTTTATTATTAAACAATAATTTAAAA
>CAZGFY010000003.1:0-137396 GCA_964525015.1 uncultured Oscillospiraceae bacterium | reverse complement strand
ATTTTTACCAAACTATATTATATCATATTTTTTATTATTAAACAATAATTTAAAATAGCCAGCTTAACACAGATATCAATAAAGAACAAATACCGATTTTCAAAATAAAATCGGTATTTTAGCGTACAAAGTAAAGGTGTGCGACTTAATTGTTGTTCGCAATCAGCTAGCGAACTGGTGCTTTTTTAAAAAAAGTAAAGCTGAGAATTCGCAAAGCGAAGGTTTCGAAGCTTAAGTGAGCGGATGTCTTAGTAACGCCTTTTTACCCGCGTCGTGCGTGAAAAAAGCGGTGGTTTTGCTTTACTTTTGGCATCAAAAGTAAAATAAACTTTCAAAAATCGAAGATTTTTATAACAATCAAGGAATGGCTTTCGCCATTCCTTGTAGGTTTTCGCTTAAATTAAATTTTCTTTGAGAGTATCCACTTTAAGCTGACTATTTATTAAAATTATAAATTTTCTTTAATAGCATTTATAATTTCTGTGTATTCTTCTTCTGATAGATATTTTCTATTTGGGTTCATTTCAAATGTTGTTCCCCATTCAAATTCATCATCTTTGTATTTTGGAACTAGATGGAAATGCAGATGACAGCCAGTATCGCCGTATGCCCCATAGTTAATTTTTTGTGGTGAAAAAGCTTTATGTATCGCCTTTGCCGCTTTATTAACATCGGCAAAATAAGCATTTCTTTCCTCGTTTGTTAAATTAACCATTTCACTAACATGGCTTTTATGTGCCACGATAACACGGCCTTTATGGCTTTGCTCTTTAAAAAGAATTAATAGCGATGTATCTAAATCACAAATTTTAATCCCGAACTTATCTAAAAGTTCCCCCTCTACACAGTATGCACAATTTTGATCTTTCATAATAATTACTCCTTTTTATTTTTTTATAAATTATTCTTCGCTTGGCGCTTTAAATTTATTTAATGCAGATTCACTTCCGTCATATCCAAATGGTAATAAGTTAACCACTTCAACTAAATTATCTCTTGTCCAGTTTGCAGTTGTTGTTTGTATTGTGTATCCACAGCCGTTATCAGCCATCCATTCATTTACACCCTTTTTAGGATAAGCAAACATTGCTAGTAATATTGAAATAACCCCACCATGGCAAACAGCTGTTGCCTCAAAAATTCCATTAGTCATCATATCTGTAAATATCTCATTTAAGGCGCTCGCACATCTATTTGCAAATTCCATACTAGATTCTCCGCCTTCTGGAACATATCCACTACTAACATCCAGCCATTTTGCAAAATTTTCATTTGTTTTCATTAATTCCTGTGCAGTTTTGCCTTCAAATTCGCCAAACTTACATTCCATTAAATCCGAAACTATCACATATTCTTTATCTTTAAATAAAATCTCAGACGATTCTCTTGCTCTTCTCATTGGGCTAGAATAAATTTTTTGAGAGTTTGGATATTCAAACCTTTCTAAAAGACTATTTAATCTTTTTATTCCCTCCTCAGAAACTGGGCTATCAATCCCTGCACCAAGATACACGCCTTTGATGTTTCCTTCTGTAAGCCCGTGCCTCACTAGATGTAATTTGTAGTTTTTCATTTTATAAAATTCCTTTCACTTACGCTATAAGCAATAACATAAGATTGTATTTATTTTTAGTTTTCAACAAATTTATATATTTTAAACAATATTTTATCATATTTTATAATTAAAAGTCGAATATTGCTATTTACATTATGTTTTTTTTAGGTTATAATTTACAAACAGTAGTATTTAAGGAGTGTTCAATCACAATGAATAATTTTAGCAGAATTATAACTCTTTTAAGAAAAGAGCGAAATATAACTCAAAAGCAGGCAGCGCTTGACCTTGGAATTAGCCAAGCCCTACTTAGTCACTATGAAAAAGGACTTCGTGAGTGTGGGCTTGATTTTTTAATTAAGTTATGCGATTACTACAATGTTTCAAGCGACTATGTTTTAGGGCGCACTGCAGATAGAAACGGAGTAGTTTTAGATGTTTTTGAATTATCAGGGGCTGAACTTAAAAGTGATAGTAAATTCACAGGAAGTGTTTTGCCTGCGATGAATAAAAGGCTTATTTCTAGCAGTTTAAATATTATCTATGATAAACTTTCAAAAGCTAAAAACAAAGAACTCACAACACTTGTCAGCAACTTTTTAATGATTAGCTGTTATAAAATGTTTCGTATGATTTATAATTCAAATAAGCAAAATAGCACTAGCCTTTTTAATATCTCTAATTCATTATTTGAAGGGTACACCAATGCAGCCTTACATAAAACATCTGCAAACTTAAAAGAAGTGTTATGTAATAAAACTGTTGTAAAAGAAGTTTCCCCTTATTTTGAAATGACAACTGAATCTTTAAGCGAGGATTATCCAAATCAAATAACAGCCCTACTTAATGTTGTAAAATATGCAGAAGATAATATAAAATAATATTTAATATATATTATATATTAAAACTAATAATTTTTCAATAAAAAAGACAGCCTTGGCTGTCTTTTTTTGATTTTATTCTTCTGTTGTATCTTCAGTAGTTTCCATTGCTGTTATAATAATTTCTTCTGCTTTTTCTTCGCCAACTATTCCAACATAACTTTCCCCAACTTCAACTTTTATCTCGTCGCCGTTTTCATCCATTATCACAAGTGGTGCTCTTGGCTCTTCTTTACTGTATGTGATTTTTATGTATTCACCATCATTAAAATAGTAGCCAGTGCCTGTGCTTAAATTAAAATCTGGCACAACTAAATCTTCTTTATATCCAATTGGAGCATATAACACGAACACATTATCAAATGCTAATTGCTCATTTGTTTCTGCATCTATATGTGGTGCGCCAAAGGCTGTTTTTAAATATTTACCAGTTGTTTCATCATAAGTAAAGCTAACAGGGGCATACTCTGAGTAGCTGTATTCAATTTTCACAGCACTCTCGCTATCAAGTGAAACTTCGCCATTTTCTAAATCAAAATTAAAAATTGGATACACATTTCCGTTTGTATCAATTGATTGCATCTGTGCACCTTGAGTGATAAGCTCTGAATTTGTAAACCAGCAATGTTCAGGGGCTAGGATTGCTTCTCTTTCAGTGTCGATATAAAAAGCATTTTCACCAAGATACAAGCCGTCAACATTTTGATAGTTGTATGATTCTAGCATTTCATTTGCATATTTTGATGCACCTATATTAACATAAACTGCATTTAATGGAAGAACAAACTCAACGAATTGGTCTCTCGCACTTCTAACAGGGCCAACTGTTCCAACTGATTCTATACTAGGATAAACAGCCATCAAGCGAGTTATTCCACCTTCAGTTACCGCCTCGTATATAACCTGCGCACTTGAAAGTCCTTTTTGTGGAAGTGCTTGCTTTGCATTGTTTATCATAATAGCAACTGGACGAGAAGTTGATTCTTCATCATTTTCAATCTCTTCACCTGTTAAATAGTTATAGTTTCTTTCAACTACCTCTTCTTTAACCTCAGGAGTATCAGTTGTAGTTTCTTCCGCTGTTTGGCTTTCACTATTTGAGCAGGCTGTAAGGCTTGCCATTAATGAAAAAGCTAAAACCAGGCTAAGTATTCTTTTAAATTTATTCAAGGTAAATCTCCTTTTATTCTTAAATCTTTAAGCTACACGATATATTTTAACACATAATTTAGATTATATCAGCTATCCTAACTATTATATAAATAATCTTCACTTCGCTGCGATTATTTATTCGAGTTTTATTTTTCTGCAAAGAGTATCGCAGGAAAATCACTAAAGCAATTACATAAAACGTCTTAATGTGTTTATTATATAATATAATCTTATCCTTGTAAACCTTTATATCCTTTTTGTAAATCTTTTTTTATAAAATTATCATATATTTACATAAATATAAAAAGTTATCACAAATTCGTGATAACTTTTTAATTTAAATATTATTCAGCAACGCTTTCAGTAGCAGTTGAATCTGTTGTTTCTGGAGCAGGAGTTGCTGGTGGTGTTGAGTAGTCGCTGTTTACATCAACAGGAACATTATCAAACATAAATTCATCATAGTTATCTAAATCGATAACAGTGATATAGCTTTTCCCTGGGTTAACTTCAATTTCAGCGCCGTCGCCGTTGAAATCATAGAATGTTAAAGATGAATCTGGTGCACCTTTTTGCCACATAATTTTCTCAACCTTACCGTTGCAGAAATAGTAGCCAACGCCACCTGAGCCTAAATCAAAGTTTGGTACATAGTCGCCTGGGTATAATTCAACCGGTGTCCAAAGTACAAACACATTATCAAATTCAACTGGTAGGTTTGAATTTCCAGCGTCAACTAAAGTTCTAGTTTCGCCATTTTGTCTATATGTGTGTTCTTTTGTGTATGTTTGAGTTTCTGGGTTGTAAACTAGTTCACCTTTATATGAAGAAGAATATGTCACTTGAATACTATTAACATCAACACTTATTAATTCTCTATCTGGTAAATCGTAATCGTGCCAGTTGAATAAAGGAAGTGGTTCGCCTTCTTCTAAAATTATATCATCATCAAGATTATCTTCATTGATATAATCTGTAACTAATTGACCTGTTGTAAATGCTCTGTGCTCTCTTTCTCTATCAGTTAAAGAATCGTCCCAGAAGATAATTCCATCATTCGCTTCCATTTCAGCGTTATCATATTGATAATAATCTAGCATATTGCGAGCATAAGTTGATTCACCTTCGTGAACATATAAAGCAGAAGTTGGTAAAAGCATTTGAACAAATTGGTCTCTTGCACTTCTAACAGGGCCCACTTGTGGCATTTGAGTGTAATCTCTAAATATCGCCATCATTCTAGTGATGCCACCTTCTGTTTCCATTTCAAAGATAACATCTGCTTCTGATAAGCCATAATGTGGCCAGGCAATTTGTCTTGTTCCAACTTGCATAATGTTATTAACCATAACAGCAATTGGTCTTTGTCCTTGTGGATAATCAAAAGATTGCTCTTCCCCAGTAAAAGGCTCAACGTATAAAACTTTAGGTGTTGGTGTTGGCTCTGGTGTTGCGTCAGTTGACGTGCCATTATTATTATCGCTATCACCACAGGCTGTTAGCATCGCCATAGCAGTAACTGATGCTAAAATTAAAGCTAGGATTTTTTTCATTATTATTTTTTCCTTTCAAAATTGATTTGCACAAAGGCTTAAAATATGTAATTTGATTTTCTCAAACTACTTTCCTCTTTCTTGCAAATTTACACTAATACTATATTAATACAAATCCACTGATATGTAAAGTGAAATTTACCACTATCAAACTTTTTTTACCATATTGTAAATTTTTCATAACATTTATTCACTTATTTATATTTGATTTTTTAAAATTTTATGATAAAATTAAACAGTTGTATATTATGGATATAGATTTCATAATATTTAAAAAACTATAATCAGCTTAAATTTTTAAATTTTAAGCTTTTATTTAAGAAAGGTTAATTACAATGTTTGATTTATTAAAAGAGTATTTCTGGGTATTTTTTATTTCTATGCTCCCATTAATTGAGCTTCGTGGAGCTGTGCCAGTTGGGATTGCAGCTGGGCTTGATTTTATGCCAGTTTATATCGTTTCTGTTTTAGGAAACATGCTTCCTATCCCTGTAATTTTACTGCTTGTAAAGCCAGTATTATTATTTATGCAAAAAATTAAAATATTCAATAAACTCGCAACATTCTTTTTAGAAAAAGGGCATAAAGCCGGAACTAAATGGCAAGGAAATTCTAAATTCTTCGCATTATTCTGCTTTGTTGCTATCCCACTTCCTGGAACAGGGGCGTGGACTGGCGCACTTGCAGCTTCGCTATTAGATTTAGATAAAAAGAAATCATTTTTAGCAATCCTAGGTGGCGTTATCACTGCTGGAATTATAATGGCAGCCGTTTCATTTGGACTACTAGGCGCATTTACAGCTATATTTTAAAAACTGAAAATCAGGGGAATAATCCCCTGATTTTTTTAATTAAAGCTCGAATTTTTTAATCTGTCTTACAACGTCTAGTATTGTTCCATCTCTTGCCTCTACAACAGCTATAACCTTATCTTCCCATTCTAATTTATCTGGCTTTCCAACTAAGCTATAAGCTTTTTCTTTTAGCTGTTCAATAGTTAAATGTTTAATTTTTGCATCATCTAGGCATTTTATTAAATCCTGCCTTAATGGATTAACTGCAACGCCATAATCAGTAACTAAAACATCTACACAATCCCCTGGGGTAGTCACTGTTACAACATCATCGCAAACTGTTGGCATTCTTCCCCTTATTAGTGGTGTTACGATAATACAGCACTTGCTTCCAGCTGCTGCATCAGGATGTCCACCTGGTGCGCCTCTTAAAACTCCGTCTGAACCTGTTATAACATTTACATTGAATTTTGTATCAATTTCAAGTGCCGATAAGACAACATAGTCTAGCTGATTAACATACGCCCCTTTATTAGCCGGATTTGCGTATGTGCTTAAATCAACTTCGTGATGATTATTGTTTTCAGCTAAATGCTTTGCTGCACCTTGGTCGTAATCTTGTGTGTCCATTAAATGCTTTACTAAGCCTTTATCAAAAAGCTGGCATATTGGCGTACTAGTTCCACCTAAGGCAAAGCTCATTGTTATATCATTATTAACCATATGTGTTTCTAAAAATCTATTAACTGCAAGTGATGGCCCACCAACCCCTGTTTGAAACGAAAACCCATCTTTAAAATAAGGAGTTGAAGAGATAATATTCGCAACCGTTTTTGCCATCATTAGCTCTCTTGGATTTTCAGTCATCCTAGCTTCTTTTGTTGAGATTTTACTTATATCACCAATTGAATCAACAACGCAAACACAGTCTACATCAATTGACGATATTGACGCTGGCATATTCGGAAAGTCAACAAGCATATCAGTTATAATAACTGTGTAATTAGCATAATGTGCATCGTGAATACCAAATCCCATAGACCCAAAATTGCTTTTACCATTAATCCCACTAGCGTTTCCATAACAATCCGAGCTTGCCGCTGCTAAAAAGGCAATATCTATATGAACTTCACCTGCTTCAATTGCCCTTGGGCGTCCGCCGTGGCTTCTAATTATAGCAGGAGTTTTTAATTTTCCTGCTGAAATAGTTTCGCCAATTTTCCCACGCACACCTGATGTTTGTGCGTTTATTATTTTTCCTTCTTCCATATATTGAGCAAAGATATTTTGAGCACTTCCTAAAGAAGTTGCCGCAACTGTTATATCTTTAAGTCCCATATCTTCTATTAAAACTTTTGCAACCATACTTGCAACATAGTCGCCATCACGGAATTCTGTATGAAATGAGAATGTCATCCCATCTTTTGCCCCGCATTTTTCGCAAGCTTCGCGAATACTTTGGCATAATTTATTTTCAATTGGTTTTACATATCTTTTAGAAGTTGGCGAATCTTTTTTAAAGTATTTGCCATCCATATAATTTTTACCTTGGTAAACTTCCTTACCATTAACTAGTAATTCATCAGGTATATCTCTATTAACTGCATTTATCATAATATTTATTCCTTTCTTAATTATAAATCGCCATCATACACGCCACAAGCTTTTGCAAGGGCAATAATTCTTTTTGCATCTTCAAAGAATGGAATATCAACCATTTTTCCATCAACTGTATAAACGCCAACTCCTGAATCAGCCTGCTCATTAAATGAACGCACTAGTTTTTCAGCGTATTTAATCTCTTTAGCTGTTGGGGCGAATGTATCGTGCACAAATTCTATCTGCTTTGGACTAACAACGCTTTTCCCATCAAAGCCCATCTTCCTATTTTGAATAACTTCTTTTTGAAAGCCTTCCATATCATCGATATTTGGAAACATTGTATCAAAACATTGAACGCTAGCTGCCCTTGCTGCCATTAGCATCTGCCCCCTTGCCACTAGCATTTCAATTCCGCCTTCTTCAATTTGCACCTGCATACTTTTTCTAAAATCTCCCCCCGAAATAGCACAGCCAAACATTCTATCTGATGCCGTTACAATTTCATAGGCATTCATTATCCCGCGTGGGCTTTCTAATGCTGCCATTAAAAGAGTTCGCCCTTCTTCTACGCCAAATTCTTTTTCTGCTTTTAAAACGTGCTCTTCAACAGTTTTAACATCTTGTGCACTTTCACATTTAGCTATTCTAATTCCATCTGCACCACTTGCAACAACACACCTTATATCTTCCTGCCAATGTGGTGTATCCAGCCCATTTATTCTAACGATAACTTCTGTATCACCATAATCAATACTTTTTAAAGCATTAAAAAGGGAAAACCTTGCTGTGTCTTTTTGATTTTCTGCAACTGCATCTTCTAAATCTAAAATAATACTATCTGCCCCATATATGTATGCATCTTTAATAAGTGCTGGTTTTTGTGCATTCATAAACATCATTGTTCGGCGAAGTCTTTTCTTTTCTGGTTTTTTTCTAGCAATCATTATATAAGCTCCTTCCATTCAACTTTACTTATTGTTTCTATACTTGCTCTATAAACAGCTGCTTGTATTCTTGCTTTTATAGTACATTCAAGTGCACCTTTATCCACAACTGTTATTTCTGCATTTTCAACACCTAATGTTTTTAGCGTTTCAAGTACAACATTTTTAATTTGCCTGCCATATTGATTTAAAACATCGCTTTGTAAAGAAAGTGATATCCCATTATCGCCCGGCTGAATAACAACTTGTGCATCGCTAGATTCTAAAGTTCCTGCTATTGCATTTTTTAATATTTCCATTTTACATCTACCTTTCAATATTTATACTTATATTTAAAATTTATCATAGGTTTATCATAATGTAAAATTCTTATAATTACTTATTATTCATAACCAAATGGAATGTTTATATTTACAATAGATGAAAATTTTGGTATTATAAAAATGAAAAAAATAAAGGATTGGATTATAAAATGTCGATTAGTAGTAAAGATTTTGAGATAATTCTCACGTTAGCAGAATACAAAAACATAACTCACGCTGCCGAAAAGCTATACATAACACAGCCAGCTTTATCAAAAAGGATTAATTATATCGAAAACGAAATTGCCACCCAATTAGTTATCCGAACAAAAAAGGGGGTATATTTTACTCCAAGTGGCGAAGAAGTGATAAAATCTGCTAGAAAGATTATTTTTGAAATTGAAAATTTAAAGGAAAATCTAAAAACAAAAAAAGGTACCGTTTGTGGCACCTTAAATATTGGAATTTCTATGAATTATTCTTATTTTCGTCTTCCTAGTTTACTATCAATATTCCGAAATGAATTCCCCGATGTTGATATTAATATGACGGTTGAGCATAGCCGAAATCTATATAAATTATTAAACACTAGAAAAATCGATGTTGCGATTTTAAGGGGAGATTTTGATTGGAAACAAAATAAATTTTTATTAGCACAAGAAAATATATGTGCAATTAAAAGCCAGCAATATAAAAAAGACAGTTTTAATAATATCCCACTTATCCAAAGAAAAAGCGACACTGCATTTGAAAGCCAAGTTTTTGAATGGATGCTAGAAAATGATATAAAAATCCCTAACAGTAAGCTTATTGTGGATAATTTAATCACCACTGTTGAAATGGTTGAAAGAGATTTAGGCTGGGCAGTTGTGCCAAGGATTTGCCTTGATAATTTTTCAGGAATTATAACCCCCTTATATTTCAAAGACCAAACTCCAATTATCCGTTCAACCTATCTTATGTTTTCAGATAACGCACAAAAGCTCCCACAGGTAAACGCTTTTATAAAAACAGTGAGAGAATTTCATAATATTTAAATTACTCAAGAAATATTTGATATTAGCAAGGTTTAAAAGCGTGTACATCGATACTTTGGTAAAAATTATAATTATTCGCAATATGCACTATTAATCGTAAATGTTTATTGGGTGAATTTGTAGGGAATGGTCTTGACTGTTCTTTACATTATCAACGATTATTGGATTATACAAATCAGGTGTTTTATGCAAAATAAGATTGAAAATCATTCCACGTTCACATAATAAGAAATAAACAAGATTAGCAAAAAATATGGCAATACATAGACGCAAACCTATTAAAATTGGAAGAAGATAACCTATACATCAAATAAGCATAATCTATATAAATTAAAGCTACCAATCTAAACTTTAACATCAAAGTTTAGATTGGTAGCTTGTTTTTTATTTGTATCGTATGTTTTTTTAATCTTACGCCATTTGAGCATTTTCTAAAAGTATATATGGGAAATCATAATCGCCAACTGTTTTAACTCCTACTGTGCCCTCAATTATCATTTCTGCCGGAAGTGTTACTATTGGCAAAACAACATCGTCTGGAATATGAATTTCTAATCCTTGTGCACAGCAAGCAGCTGCATCAACGATTAATATAGCAAAAAATTTCTCGCCAGTATTCATATCTTCGCTTTCCATAAAATGCCCTTGTATTACAAATCTTGCATCGGTGTATTCATTTGGATTTGTAACTAAATCAAAGATTTGCGAATAGACCATTGTACTGCTCATCTCTCTTAAATCATAATCTATATCTTCGCTCGAGATTTGGTGTGGCTTTAATTCTTCCTGTGTTTCCACTTCGGTTTCATTACTAGAACACCCAACAAAAAACACCATTGCTAAACTTAATAAAACTGCTTTAATTTTCATTTATACAACTCTTTTCCTTTTTAATATTTTTATATTTTAACACAGTATATTTATCATTACAATCAATTAATGTTTAATTTCACAGTATTTTGATAATATTAACACTATATCAAAAATAAAGGAGTGCTACTTTTGCTAAAAGCTATAAATATAACCAAGAAATATACAACTGAAAACGGTGAATTAACTGTTTTAGAAAATGTTAATTTTTCTGCAAATCCATCTGAATTTTCAATGATAATTGGGCCTTCTGGATGCGGAAAAAGCACACTATTAAATGTTTTAAGTAATTTAGATAATTTTAATTCTGGGGAATTATTTATAAATAATAAATCGATAACAAAATCTAAAATGAAAGATATTTATAAAATAAGAAGAAATGATATATCCTTTATTTTTCAGTCTTATAATTTAATCTCATCCCTTACAGCAAAGGAAAATGTTGCCCTTCCTTTAAAATATTCAAAATTAAAAAAGCAAAGAGAAGAAATTTCAGCCTTATTTTTAGATAGAATGGGGCTTTGTAATAAACACAATAGTTATCCTTTTCAGCTCTCTGGTGGACAGCAGCAAAGAGTTGCAATAGCAAGAGCGCTCGCTACTAATCCTAAGATTTTATTTTGCGATGAACCAACAGGAAATTTAGATAAAGAAAGCGCATTAATTGTGTTAAATAATATAATAAAACTTAAAAATCAAGGTTGCTGTATAGTTATGATAACTCACGATGAGTCCCTTTTAAAATACGCCGATAAAATATACACCCTTGAAAACAAGAGTTTAAAGCGTATTTAGTTTGACTTATTAAATTATATATTATAAAATAATAATATAACTCAACTCAACATTTTACTCTTTTAAAAATAGTTTAGAGAGGAATTTAAGTTTATGAATTTTTTGAAAAGTTTTACAAAGGAAGAAAAAAGCTGGATGATGTACGACTGGGCAAACAGTGCACAAAGCGTTATCATAGTAACTATTCTTCCAATCTTCTATGAGGCAGTTAGCCATAATAGTATCGACGCTATTTCAAATTGGGGGTATGGCACTAGTATTTCAATGCTAATTATCGCCCTTTTATCCCCTATTTTAGGAAGACTTGGAGATTTTAAGGGGGTTCGTAAAAAACTCTTTGTTCGCTTTATTCAAATAGGTGTACTCCCCTGCTTTTTACTTGCCGTAACTCCAGCTATGGACGTTTCAACTCCAGAAGGCAGTAGCCTTACTTCAATGATAATTTTAGTTCTTTATATAATTTGTAGTATAGGCTTTTCAGGGGCAAATATTTTTTATGATAGCTTTTTGCCTGATGTCACCACTGAGGATAGAATGGATAAAGTGTCTACTATGGGATTTGGGCTTGGATATTTTGGCGGGAGTACTATTCCACTTGTTATATTCCTAGTTTTAAATTTAGTGGGCGTTCCAATGAACACAACTTTGATTATCGCCTTTTTACTAACTGGATTTTGGTGGGGTGGATTTTCAATTCCAATCTTAAAAAACGTTCACCAAGTTCACGCAACAGCCGAGTATCCTGGATTTAAAAAAGCGATTTCAAATATCTTCGCAAAGCTTTCTATCACAATGAAAGAAATTTTTGCAAACAAAAAGATGTTTTTCTTTTTAATCGCATACTTTTTTTATATCGATGGCGTAAACACTATTATACATATGTCTACAATCTATGGCTCAACTCTTGGCATTGACTCAACTCAAATGCTACTCGCCCTACTTTTAACTCAGCTACTCGGACTGCCTTTTGCTATTATTTATTCAAAACTATCAGAAAAATTTGGAACTCAAACAATGATAGGCGTTGGTATTTTAGTTTATATAATAATTTGTATCTACGGATTTTTTATTCGCTCAGCAGTAGATTTTTGGATACTTGCTTTCCTAGTTGGAACATCGCAAGGAGGTATTCAAGCTTTAAGCCGAAGTATGTTTGGCAAATTAATTGATGATAAATCAAGAAGTGGCGAATTTTATGGATTTTATGATATATTCGGCAAATTCTCAGCTATCCTAGGCCCTACAATTTTTGGACTTGCGAGCGGATTTGCAAGAGATAGAATAATGATAAGCCAAGGAATTGATATGAGTATGCCAATTGCTCAAGATGTTATCGACTCAATAAGCGCACAGGCTGCTCCTTGGGGAGTTTTATCTGTGTTATCAATCTTTTTAATAGGCGGATTTATCTTCTTTTTTGTTATGCCAAAGGCTGATAAAAAGAAATAACTGGGAGGATTTTCACTATGCCTGATAGCTATGCACATAGCCATAATGCCCTAGAGGCATTAAAAATTTCTAATTACACACCAAGAAATTTAAACGCTCTTATTTGGGGAGCAAATGGCCCCGACCCATTTTTTGCTTATAAAGCGATAAGCACAAAAACAGCAAGGTTTGATTTTCCAAAACTTGCAACTGAAATGCATAATAAAAAAACTGGATTATTCCTGCAAACTCTTTTTAAGCTCGCTGGAACAAATACTCAAAAAGACTATGCCCTAGGATTTTTATGCCATTACAGCCTTGATAGCACCATTCACCCATATGTTGATTTTATAACCACTACATACGGACAAGAATTTTATATCCCACACGGCCACACCTTTTTTGAAACAGCACTTGATACTAAAATTGCAAAAGAAGTATATGAAGAAAACTCTCCAAGTCCTAAAAAGTTTGCACCTGAGCTTTCAAAAAGCGATTTAGAGCAGATAACTGCACTTTTAAAACAGGCTGTTGATATTGTTTATCCGGAATTTCATTTTCCAAAAGAAGAATATATTCAATCCTTTAAAGATTTTTTATTTGTAAAAAACTTTTTTAACTCTCCAGGTGGATTTAAATGGTTTATATCTCCTTTAGCCGAAAAAATTATAGGATTTGAAAAAGGCAGGATAACTTCAAGAATGCAGCCTTCTAAAATGACTATTTCAAATCAGCCAATATGGTTTAATAAAGGTGTGTCAATGTTTAGTATCGACACACTTGACACTCTTTTAAAAAGAGCTAATCAGCTTTCTAGTGATAGTATTAATATCGGACTTATGTATTTTAAAGGCAGCTATAATATAGATGATTTTTTAGAAGACATCGGAAACAAAAGCTACGAAACTGGAATTAGTATAGAGTAGGGTTTATTAAATAAATTTAGTATTATACATTAAAAGACGATTTTCCAAAAGGAAAATCGTCTTTTGCTTCTTATAGAATCGTTTTATGTAATCGCTTTTGCGATTTGCCTGCTTTACTCTTTGCAGGCAAATAAAACTCGAGTAAATAATCAAAACGAAGTGAAGATTATTTATAGGACAAACGCTAACACTGCACTATAAATAGTAGCTGCAATTACGCTTATTGGCATTGCTACAAATAACAGTTTATTAAATAATGTACCCCTTATTTCTTCGTCTTCGCAAGAGCCTAAAATTAGGCTACCACCTGAAGAGAATGGAGAAATAGCAGAGCTTTGTGCACCGATAACGATACAAGTGAATAGCAGTGCTGATTCGATACCTGTTGTTTGCGAGATAACTGGAATTAGCGGGAATAATGCAGGAGTAACAACTCCAAGTGTGCTTGAGAATGAGCTCATTGCCGCTGCAACTAAACTAAATGCAATTGGCACAAATACTGGATTTATACTTTGCCCAACCCAATTTGATAATAAATCAAGTGTTCCTGCTTTAATAGCAATTTGAATAAGCATGCCAACGCCACAAATCATTATAATTGTGTTCCACGGCACTTTTGCGATAACGTCTTTTTGAGGTGCAAGTTTTAATAATAATGCAATTATTGAAAAAACAATTGCAACAAGGCCAACGTCTAGCCTTTTATTAATAAATCCTATCATTTCAACATCTGGCATTACGATATTCATAATTGGGAATATCAAAACAATAACCATCATAGTTAAGATTAAAAAAAGATTTGTTTTTTGCTTTTGTGTATATGCTTCTGGCTTTTCAAAAGAAACATTTTGAGATGTATTTGTTTTTGATTTATTAAGAAGTCCCATAATAAATATAAGTAAAACAGAGAAGATAACACTAGTTACAAAGATAACCATTGAATTTGAAAAAGAAGTGTCGGTGTAGCCTGCTGTGTCCATTAGTCCCCTAAAGATTACCCCGCTACCACTAGTCATAAAGTTTGCGCCTGATAATGCACCACAGTTAACTGCAACTGCACCTATTAGCTGATTCATTTTAGCTTCTTTGCAAATTAAAAGGGAGATTGGCGCCATAAATGCTAACACTGTAAAGTAGCCAGCGCCTAGTGCTGCTATAACTGCTGCTGTAAAATATAAAGCATACGGAAGAAGTTTTGGCACTTTGCGACAGGCATATAATAAATATCTCGCTGTTTTTTCTAAAGTGCCATTAACCATTGCAAAATTGTAAAATAGCGAAACTGCAAAAATTACAAACATAGTGCTAACTGGCCAAGTAACGATAACTTCTTTTGTTGTAAGACCTAGTATAAAACATCCTATAAAATAAGCAAATCCTATTGCGAAAAATCCTGTGTTTATTTTAGTTTTGTATCCAAGGGCAACAGATATAACTATTGCACCAACAATAATTGCACTTAACATAATAATTTCCCTTTCTTTTTAAACGTTTATTCCGAGTAAATAAGCTGGAGTTTTGCTTGCCATTTGCATAATATCTTCTTTAGACACTCCATTTTCAAATAAATAAGTCATATATTCAAGCATTGCATCTTCCCAAGGGGCATTTTCGGTTTGGCCACCGTCGGTACTAATTAAAACATTTTTTGCTCCCACTGCTTTTATAACTTCTAAATTAGATTCAAAATTGCTTTTATATGTATTTCCACCTAGGTTTTGTGCATAGCACCTTTCAAGGATAACATCGTATTCCTTAACGATTTTTATCTGATCTTCAAGGCTCATATCAACAACCCACCATTCAGGATGAGTTACCACTATTTTTTTAACTCCTTGACTTCTAGCTTGTTTTACCACTGTAAAAATTTCGCTAGGTGATAGATGTGCAGTTCCTAAAACAGCATCGTATTCTCTTATTAAATCAAATACTTTTTTAACCTCTTCTAAAACCTCTCCATCTCTCGTAACTTCAACTGCCTCTGATGGGTCTTTTTTCATTTTAATTAGATGGTTTTTTGCACTTTGTGTTGGTAGCCACACCACTTTTGCACCAAGCTTTAATGCATTTTCAACGGCAACTGGATTAATTCCCCCTATCGCCTTATTAAGTGTGATACTGCCAACCATAGTAAAATCGTTTTCTCCATTAACGATTTTATTATACCTGTTTGTAAGATACGCCCTATTCATCGTTGTGCCAAGGTGAGTTTTTATAACTATCGCCCTTGCCCCAGATTTTGCTCCTGCATCGCAAAGCTCAAAATCGTCGTATCTACGTTTTCTCAAATCTGGGTCTGTGTGAACATGCATATCAATTACGCCTTTTAAATCTAGCATTTTTTAATACACCTTTCTTTTAATTTCTCTTGCGTTTAGCATACTTTAATTATATAATAAGCTTATCAATCACAATAGTGTAAAAATTTTTATACTTGATATAGATAAAACCGATGACTTAAGGTAAAACTTATAAACAAATTATATTTTCATTGTTGAAAATTACAAAAGGGGGTTTAGTTATGGATATTCGAGAGCTAGATTATATTCTAACAATTGCAAGCGAGGGAAGTATTTCAAAGGCAGCTCAAAGGCTTTTTATGGCTCAAAGTAGCCTTAGCCAGTTTTTAACTAAGATAGAGGCTGAACTTAAAACCGTACTTTTTATAAGAACTGCAAACGGCGTTCGCCCTACTTATGCTGGAGAAATATTTATTGAGAATGCAAAAGAAATGAATTTAATGCTTAAAAGAGTTAAAAATCAAATTTTAGATATCGAATTTTTAAAAGCTGGCAAGGTTGAACTTGGAATAAGCACCTTTCGTGGTATGTATTTACTGCCTAAAGTTTTAAAAGAATTTAATAAACTTTATCCCCAAATCCAAGTTGTAATTCACGAGGCTGATAGCTTAGAATTACAAAACAAGATAGCTAAGGGGGAAATAGATATTGCCTTAGTTGCAATGAGGGAAAAATCTAGTGATATTTCTCGTGATGATGTTATGCGAGATGAAGTTTTACTGGTTTGCCAAGAAACCGATGATATAATGCAGTATGTTAATAAAATCGGAGCTGACCTTTTTATAAATCCATCTGATTTAAAAAATGTAAATTTTCTATTATCCCCTTTATCAACAGTTTTAGGAGGAATTGCAAGGGATTTATTTCAAAAAGAAAAAATACATCCAAACATAGTAAATGATAATCTAACTGCCTTTTTCGCCACAAGTCTTGCTAGAAGTGGAATAGGCACTGCATTTACATATAATTCTTGCAAAACATTTGAAAGGGATGAAAAATATATAAAGATAAAAAAAGAGGGCACCTTTGTTGATTTAGCCCTTATCTATCCCCCTGATAAATACAGGAGCTATGCCACTAAAATATTAGCTAATTTAATTTCTGATTTATTCTAAATTAAAAGCATTACAAATTTTAAAAACTTGTAATGCTTTTTTATATATAAAAACAAAATAGACTATCGCAAAATGCGATAGTCTATTAAACTCGAATTATTTAAATTTACGTTTACGAGCAGCTTCAGCTTTTTTCTTTCTTTTTACTGAAGGTTTTTCATAATGTTCACGTTTACGAACTTCTGCAAGAACGCCTGATTTTGCACATGAACGCTTAAAGCGACGAAGTGCTGAATCTAATGATTCATTATCTTTAATTCTGATTTCTGACATTTACTATTCACTCCTTACGCTTTCAAAGCTTAGATTTTCATTTTGATTAAATCAAAACTACATATCAATTATACTGATTTTAGCTATAATTGTCAAGATAAATTTTCAATTTTATTTCACAACTATGTTAACTAGCTTATTTGGAACAACAATTTCTTTAATAATTGTTTTGCCATCGATTGCTTCTTTCACATTTGCGTCTTCTTTTGCAATTCTTAAAGCTTCTTCTTTATCTAAATTCATCGCAACAACAAGCCTTGATTTAATCTTACCGCTAATTTGAACTGCAATTTCAACAGTTGAGTCAACGCATTTATTTTCATCGTATTTCGGCCAAGAAGTGCTTGCAATCTGCCCTTTATATCCGGCTAAATGCCATAATTCTTCTGTTATATGTGGGGCAAATGGATTTAATAAAGTGATAAATGTTTTGTATTCTTTATTAGTGATACTTCCCTTTGAAGTGATTTCATTTATAAGGCTCATCAAAGTTGCGATAGCTGTGTTAAATCCTAACGACTGAATATCTTCGCCAACCTTTTTGATTGCTTTATTAAATGAAACTTCTAATTCTTTTGAAAATTCATCTTCGTTTGTTTTTATATCTCTTAAATTCCAAACTCTTTCTAAAAATCTTGCACAGCCTTTAATTGAAGAGTTGCTCCAAGGTGCAGCTTTTTCAAAGTCGCCCATAAACATTTCATATAGTCTGAATGTGTCTGCGCCATATTCATTTATAATATCATCAGGATTTACAACGTTTCCACGAGATTTTGACATCTTCTCGCCTGTTTCACCTAAAATCATACCGTGGCTAGTTCTTTTATTATATGGCTCTTTACAAGGAACAGCGCCGATATCATATAAGAATTTATGCCAAAAACGAGAGTATAGTAAGTGAAGAGTTGTATGCTCCATACCTCCATTATACCAGTCAACTGGTAGCCAGTAGTTCATCTCTTCATTTGAAGCGATACCTGTTGTGCAATTAGGGTCTACATATCTTATAAAATACCAAGATGAGCCTGCCCATTGTGGCATAATATCTGTTTCTCTTTTTGCAGGACCATCACAGCAAGGACAAGTTGTGTTAACCCAATCGGTTAATCTTGCTAGTGGGCTTTCCCCTTCACTAGTTGGCTCAAAATCTGATAATTCAGGCAGAACTAACGGCAGTTCGCTTTCAGGAATTGGCTGCCAGCCACATTTTTCGCAGTGAACCATAGGGATAGGCTCGCCCCAATATCTTTGGCGTGAGAATATCCAATCGCGAAGTTTATAGTTAGTTTTTTCTTCGCCTAGATTTTTTTCTTTTAAAAATTCTGCTATCTTCTTTTTAGCTTCTGGCACTGATAATCCATTTAAAATATCTGAATTAGTCATAATTCCAGTTGCTGAGTCGGTGTGAGCACCTTTTTCTATATCTCCACCTAGCACAACTTCGATTATAGGAAGATTAAATTTTTTCGCAAACTCCCAGTCCCTTTCATCGTGCCCTGGAACTGCCATAATAGCGCCTGTTCCGTAAGTGGCTAAAACATAGTCTGATATAAAGATTGGGATTTCTTTATTAGTAGCTGGATTTATCGCCTTAACCCCTTTAATTTCAACCCCTGTTTTATCTTTTGAAAGCTCTGTTCTTTCTAAATCTGATTTTTTAGCAGCTATTTCAGCATAGGTTTTTAATTCTTCAAAATTTTCTATTTGATTTTTCCAGTTTTCTAATATTTTATGTTCTGGCGAGATAACCATATAGCTTGCGCCATAAATTGTATCAGGGCGCGTTGTGTATACTTCAAGCTCATCCCCTTGAGTTGTTTTAAACTTAATTTGCATACCTGTACTTCTGCCAATCCAGTTTGTTTGCTGTGCCACAACTCTATCTATAAAATCAACTTCTTTTAAATCATCAACTAATTTATCTGCATATTCTGTGATTTTTAAAATCCATTGGCTCTTAACTTTTCTTGTAACTTCGCCATTACATCTCTCGCAAACACCATTTACAACTTCTTCATTCGCTAAAACAACCTTACAGCTAGTACACCAGTTTACAGCCATTTCATTTTTATAAGCAAGGCCGTGTTTAAATAATTGCAGGAATATCCACTGTGTCCAGCGATAGTAATCTTTATCAGTTGTGTTTATTTCTCTGTCCCAGTCAAAAGAAAGGCCGATTGCTTTTAATTGACTTTTAAATCTTGCAACATTTTGTGCCGTAACCTTTTCTGGGTGAATTCCTGTTTTTATAGCAAAGTTTTCAGTTGGAAGTCCGAATGCGTCCCAGCCCATTGAATATAAAACATTAAATCCATCTAATCTTTTTTGTCTTGAAATAATATCCATTGCAGTGTATGAGCGTGGATGACCAACATGGAGCCCTGCCCCTGATGGATATGGAAATTCTATAAGTCCGTAGAATTTAGGTAAAGAGTAGTCTTTAGATGTTTTAAATGTTTTTTCATCATCCCAAACTTTTTGCCATTTGCTTTCAATGGCAGTAAAATCATATTTCATAGTAAATTTAATCCTTCCCCTTGGTATTTCTTAATATATAAAAATTAATCAATCGCAACTTCTTCGCCGTCTGCCCATAATTTATCTAAATTATAATATTCCCTTGCTTCTGGGTGGAAAACGTGGCAGATAACTGTATCATAGTCTACTAAAATCCAGTTTTTTGTATCGTAGCCTTCTGTTCTTGATGGTTTTATATTAAAATCTCTTTCAATTTGAAAATCAACTTCATCAGCTAAAGCCCTAACCTGTGTTGTTGAATTACCAGTTGCGATAACTATATAATCTGTTACAACTGTTAAATCTTCAATTTTAATTACTTTAATGTCCATTCCTTTTTTATCGTCTAAAGCTTTGTATATAGCTTTTGATAGTTCTAATCCGTTCATAATAATTCCTTTCATTTAGCAGGCTTATCCTGCATTTGATACCATTTCGCTTATCGTTCTAATTTCTGTTGGCACAATGCCGTAGTCTTGAATTAATGGTCCATCTGTCCATTTTCCGATTTCTTCTAATTTACTTACTGTTGTAGGTGCATAGAATAAAAAGTGCTCATTTAATATAGTTTCCCATTCACTAGGCACTATTTCTAAAATTGCTATGCTATCATAGCTAGTCCCTGGTGCTGTTTCATATAATCCGCCGTGCACAGTTGGCGTTATAAGTGTCATATTTTCATATGGAACATTGAATGCAAAGTTTGCAAGTGAATAAATTCTAGTCCACTCCATATCCGTTGTGATACGGCTGGTAAATCTATTCATTATATTGTAAAAATCTTCAATTCCTAAATCTTCGATAAAGTATTGAATTAAAGCAGTGTAAAAATACCCTTGAACTTCTGCTCTTTTTGTATCAGCTGAGCCAGTGTAGTTTCTATTTCTAACAACTAATTCTGCTGTTGCACCATCCATTAAATAAGTGCCCGGCTCTGCGTATAAAATTTCATCTTCGCCAGTTTCTTTATTTATTAATATTACTGGATACGGAACATACATTTCAATCTCAGTTTCAAGCGCATTCACAACATCGATAAACGCTTCCATATCAAGCGTTACATAATGGTCTACTGGTAGGCCCAGCTTTTCATTTAGCACCTGAATTGTGTTAAAAATTGGCTCCGATTCATCGCCATTGCTATAAGCCCCATTTATCTTACCAGTCCCCGGAACATCGTGACCCATAAAGATATCTCTTTGAATTTGAAGAGCCGAAATTGTGTTATTCACTGTATCAAGCGTTACATAAACGATAACATCGGTGAGCATTTCTTCTCTGCCCTCCTCATTATCAATCCCACACACTAGTATGTTAACAATATCATCTTTAACATCTTCTGGCGTAACGAATTTATCAGGAACAGCCTCACCTTCATTATATAAAGAATTTATGTATGCATTAACTCCTACTGCAATAACCCCTACTACAATTAATAAAGTTAGTAAAACTTTTAGTCCCTTATTTTTCTTTTTAGCTTTTCTTTTTTTAGGTTGTTTTTCACTCATTACTTTTCTCCTTCGATTTTAAGGCTTTTAAAATACTCTATTGCCTCAAGAGTGTCATTATCTAATTCTTTGCCTAGTTCTTCTAGCCATTTTATAGATAATTCAAGGCTTTTAAGCATAGCTAAATTTAAATTTTCTTTACTCAATTTAACTAGGTAATCCTTTTCTTTAAATTCTCTTTCCTCTGAAAGCAAATCTGAAAGATATATAATTTTTTCTAAATCCGACATTCCTTCTCTTCCACAGGTGTGGCTTTTAATTGCCCACAAAATATCTTCATCGAAAATTTTAAGTTCTCTTTGGCAAAAATCTGCTGCTGCAAATCCGTGAAGAGTTTTAAATGGCTTATTCTTATCAAGATTTTTAATTAACCCTTCATAGCACCTTTTATGCATCTCTTCTTCGCTAATTCTCTTATTAATATCGTGTAAAAGTGCTGATAGTTCTGCTTTTTTGATATCGATATTATGAACTTGTGCTAGCAAAATCGCCATTTTTGCAACGTTGTAGCTATGAATTTTCCTTTTTTCATCAACTAATAATTCTAATAAAAGCTTTGATGTATTAAATAATCTTTCTTCTTCATTATTTGAATATAGGCTGTATTTTTTTATCAAATCAAAAACTTCATCATCTAAGTATTCGCAAGGCTTTTCATTTAATAGATCTTCTCTTATTTTACTTGATGAAATAATTATAGGTTTATTTTTAATAAAATCTATCCTTGCACCATCTTTTTTTATCTCTTCTAGCGAACGCTTTGTATCTTCATCAAATTCATCTCTTAAAAAGGCTAAAAATGAAGTGTTTTTTATAACTTCATCATAGTTTTTCCATTTTTTAAGATATAAAATATGGTCTTGCCCGATTAAAAAGGTGAAATTTGCTTTTGGATATTTTTCTTTTAAATGGCGAAGTGTTAGATAGCTAAAGCTTTTTTTATCCAGCTGTAAATACTCAAAATCGCAAAATTCAATATCAGAAAAAATGTCCTTAAATGAAATCCTTGCAAATTCTTTTCTTATAACATATGGAACATTGCATCCTTCTTTATGCCCTGGGGTTGCTGTTGGAATAATTATCACCTTATCCCAGTTTTTATTCTTAACAGCATATTCTAAAATCTGTTTATGTCCATTATGAACAGGGTCAAACGCTCCACCAAAAAGTAGAATATTCATAAATTTAGCCATTCCTTTCTCAATGTTTTGTGTTTTTTTATTTACGTCTTAGTACAATACACAAAACCTAAAGTCTGAAAATTTATCTAGACTTATCTTTATAATTTATAAATGAATGATTATTTTATGCTTTTTAAATCAAATTTTGTTTCTTTTTCATTTTGCACAAATAAAACGATTTTGCTTCCAATTGTTTGCACAACAAAGCAGTTTTCAATTTCATTTGCTATAATATTAGCAGCTTCTTTTGCATTGTATTCGCAAGTTTCTAAAACGCTAATTTTAATTAATTCTCTTGCTTTTAAAGAGTTGGTTAGCCCTTCGATTAATTCTTTTGATATGCCTTGTTTTCCTATTTGGAAAATCGCTGGCAGTTTTTGAGCTTGCCCTCTTAAAAATGCTCTTTGTTTTGATGTCATAATTTTTATCCTTTTTCTTTGTATCACTCTTTTTAGTGACACCGTTTAATCATTATACTCTAAAATCTAATTATTTTAAAGCTTCAATTTCTTTTTTTAATAAATTTAATGCCTTGCCCCTATGGCTGATTGCATCTTTTTCCTTTGCTGAAAACTCGGCAAAGCTCCTATCACCAACCATAAATATAGGGTCGTACCCAAAACCTTCATTTCCTTTTCTAGTAAATCCGATATACCCCTCGCACTCGCCAAGGCAGGTTTTGTATTCTCCGTTTGGAAAAGCAAGGCAAACAGCTGATATGAATTTTGCTTTTCTATCTTCTAATTTTACATCCTTTAAATTTTCAAGCAGTAAATCATTATTTTTTTCATCATCGCCGTGCTCGCCTGCATATCTTGCCGAAAATACCCCTGGTGCCCCATTTAAAATATCAACTGATAGCCCTGAATCATCTGCAATCGCTGGCATATTTGTTATTTTTGCTATTTCGCTTGCTTTTATATAAGCATTTTCTTCAAAGGTTTTTCCTGTTTCTTCGATTTCAATATCTAAATTTAAATCAGCAAGGCTTTTATAGCTATATGAAAATTCATCTAGAATTCTTTTAATTTCAGCTAATTTTTTTTTATTATTAGTTGCAATTGCAAAAACCATTACTCCACCTCTTCAGTTTCTTTTAAACTCACTAACGCATCGGCAAATTCTTCGGCTGAAAAATGAATTAAATCATCCATCTGCTCCCCAACGCCAACAAATCTAACTGGGATTTCAAGGCTCCTTTTAATAGAAAGCACACTACCACCCTTTGCAGTTCCATCAAGCTTTGTTAGAATAACGCCGGTTGCATTTGCAGCACTTGTGAATTCTTTAGCTTGGCTGATTGCATTTTGCCCTGTTATTGATTCTAAAACAAGTAACACTTCAACGCTTGCATTTTCATCAGCCTTTGTTATCACTCGGCGAATTTTTGATAATTCTTCCATTAAATTTTTCTTATTGTGGAGTCTTCCTGCTGTATCACAGATGACTATATCATAATTTTCGCTTTTAGCTTTTTCCACAGCTTCAAAAACAACTGAGGCAGGATCGCGTCCTTCTTCTTTTATTAGAATATCAACGCTAGCTCTATTTGCCCACTCATTTAACTGATTTGCAGCTGCCGCTCTAAATGTATCAGCTGCTGCAAGTAAAACCTTTTTACCTTCATTTTTATAAAGGTTTGCAAGTTTTCCTATTGAAGTTGTTTTTCCAACTCCATTAACTCCAATAACTAATATAACGCTTGGATTTGAAGATAAATCCATCTCATTTTCTGCAGTAAGCGTTTCTTTAATTATATTTTTTAATATAGCTAAAACTTCTTGTCCATTTTGAGCCTTTTCTTTTCTCGCCCTTTGTTTTAATTCTTCGCATAAAAATTCGCTAGTTTCATAGCCAACGTCTGCTAGAATTAATTCTTCAAAAAGTTCTTCGTATAATTCATCGGTAATAGGCGATGAAATAATAGTTTTTGTGATAGCATTAAAAACGCTATCAGTAGTTTTTTTAAGTCCCTGTGCAATTTTTGAGAAAAATCCCATTAAAATCACTTCCTTTAATTTATAATTTGAACATATAAGCGACGTTTTGTGTAATCGCCTTAGCGATTTGCCTGCTATACTCCCTGCAGGCAAATAAAACTCGAGTAAATAATCGTAACAAAGTGAAGATTATTTATATTTTGCTTAGTTTAGTATATCTGTGTTTAGATTGTTAACATCTAGCTTTAATAGTTTTGAAATACCATCTTCCTGCATAGTAACCCCGTATAAAACATCAGCTGCCTCCATAGTACCACGACGGTGTGTAATAACTATGAACTGAGTTTTATTTGAAATTCTATGGAGATAATTTGCATACCTTGATACATTAACATCATCAAGCGCCGCTTCAATTTCATCAAGAATACAAAACGGTGACGGATTATGAGCGAGTATGCCAAAGTAAACCGAAATCGCAACAAGTGCCTGCTCGCCCCCTGAAAGAGAAGTTAAGTTTTTAATAACTTTACCCGGTGGGCTAACTTCGATTTCAACCCCTGATTCTAAAACATTTTCAGGGTCGGTTAGTTTTAAATTAGCCTTACCACCACCGAATAATTCAACAAATATACTCTGGAAATTCCTATTAATAATATCAAAGCTTTCAGAAAATAATATCTTCATTTCACCATTTAAAGATGCGATAAGTTTAATTAATTGGTTTTTGCTTTCTTCTAAATCAGCTAATTGCTCTTTTAGGAATGTGTATTTTTCATAAACTTCTTGATACTCTAATATCGCCCCAACATTAACATCGCCTAGCTTTTTAATATTCGCTTTTACAACTGATAAATCCTTTTTAAGCTGATTTGCATCTTCAACTTCTTTTGCAAATTCTAAGGCTGTTTGCATAGTTAGTTCGTATTCTTCCCATAATTTTAAAACTATATCATCGTAAACTATCTGCATAGATTTAATCTTTTCATCCAGCTTTACAATTTGTTTTGATAAATCTTCTTTTTTAGAAAATAGCTGTTTATTATCATTTGTGATTTGATTTCTTTCCTTTTCGATTTCAAATCTTTGGCTGGTGATATCTTTATTTTCCTGCTCTTTATTTTGGATAACTAGCTTTTTATTTGAAATTTCTTTAGAAATTTCTTCTATCTGGCTTTCTTTTTCTAAAAGTTCTGATTTTAATTCTTCTAATTGTTTTAATAAATTTTCTTTTTGAATTAATTTATCGCTCGCCTGAGATTCTATTTGAAGAATTGTATTTTTGATAATTTGAATATCGCTTTCAAATTTTAAGATATTAAATTTAATATTTTGTAATTCGTCATTTAACTCTCTTTGATTTTGAAGTAGCTCAGTATCAAATCTTTCAGTGCTTTCAAGGCTACTGCTAGTTTCTTCTAATAATTTTTCATATTTTTGAATATCTAATTCTAATTCTTTGCTTTTCAATTGATTATTCTCAATTGCTTTTTTAGAATTTTCTAAAATATCACCTTGTATATTTTTTGCATTTTCGTATTGAGATTTTTGCTGTGAGCATCTTGCAAGTTCAATTTCTGCGTTTGTTTTATCTAAAAGCAGTGTTTCGATTTCTGCGTCATATCCTGATATTTGTGCTTTTAATAAATCATATTCATCTTTAGTTTTTAATTGCTTTTCTTCTAAAATTAAAAATTCTTTATTAATATCTTCTAGCGTGATTTTTAGTTTTTCAATTTCGCCTTTTCTTGAAAATAATCCAGCTGATTTTGAAACAGACCCACCTGTAAATGAGCCCCCTGCATTGATTTGCTGTCCGTCGAGCGTTACGATTTTATATTTAAAATTTAGCTGTTTTGCAAAGTTTTGCGCTTCATCAATATTTTTTGCCAAAACAGTTCTGCCTAATAAATTTGAAATAATATTCTTATATTTTTCATTCGTTTTTATAACGCTACTCGCTAAAGTAGCGCCTTCTGGGAGTTTATCAGAAAAAAATGATGGCTTTATTGTGTCTATTGGTAAAAATGTTGCTCTGCCGCCCTTTGTTTGTTTTAAAAAGTCAATTCCCCTTTTTGCACTGGTTTGATTTTCCACAACTATATTTTGCAAAGCATAGCCAAGGGCAATTTCTATTGCTGTTTCATACCCTTTTTCAACATTTATAAGTTGTGCTACCGAGCCTTCTACTCCTGCAAGCTGACCATTTTTTGCCCTAGTTAAAATATTTTTAACCGAGTGCTGAAAGCCTTCAAGACTGTTTTCCATATCAGTTAGCAGTTTAATTCTACTTTGGGTATCATTTTTTCTAATCTGATTTTTTTGAATTTCATCAAAGATTTCGTTTTGTTTATCTTCAATTCTTGATAATTTTAAATTAATTCCAGATTGAATATTCTTATTTTTTAAAACTTCTTCATTCGCCGTTTCAATAAACTGTTTAAAATCATTCACCTGAACATTAACAGTTTCTAAAAATTCTTCGGCTTCTTTTTTTGCATTCTCTGCCCTTTTAAATCCTTCTTCTAGGGATTCATTTTGAGTTTTTAATGAGTGGAATTCGATTTTTGAATTTTGAATTTTATCATTATAAATATTGATATTTTCTAAAAGCTGTGCCTTTTCTTTATCTTGATTTTCTTCCCTTTGGCTAATTTCTAAAAGCGAATTTTCAATTTTTGTTTTCTCTTCTTCGCTCTCTTTTATTTTATTTTGAATATCAGCTATTTCATTTAATTTTTCCTGCTTTTGAGTTTCAAAATCGCTATCTTGGCCTGTAAGGGTTTCTAATTGGTTATTTAAAAGGGTTATATTTTCTTTACTGTATTCTAATCGAGTTTCAAAAACTGCCTTTTGTGAAGATAAATCAATTATTTCATTTTCAATTCTTCTTATATCGTTTAAATTTTCTTCGCTTTTTTGTAAAAGAGTGTTTGAATGAAAAAATTTATCTTCTAAATATTTTTCTTTATCAGCTAGCTGAACGTCTATTTCATCATAGTCGTTTCTAAAAATTTCTAGATTTCTCTCTTCTACTCTAAGTAAATCTTTTGATTTATTAGTAGTGTCTATCCAAAGAGAAATTTCCATTTCTTTTTTCTCATTTGCAAGCTCTATGAATTTTTTCGCCTTTTCACTGTCTTTTCTAAGTGGCTCAACTCTTTCTTCTAAATTAAGAAGAATATCAAGAAGCCTTGTTATATTTTCTTGGGCATTATTAAGGCTTTTTTCAGCTTCATTCTTTTTATATCTAAATTTTGAAATACCTGAAGCTTCTTCAAAAATTTCTCTTCTATTTTCAGGCTTTGCCGTAACGATTTCGCTGATTTTACCTTGACCAACTATCGAATACCCACTCCTACCAAGGCCTGTATCTAAAAATAATTCATAGATATCTTTTAATCTAACCTTGTTTGAATTTATTTGATATTCACTATCCCCACCACGATAATATTTTCTTGTAACGGCAATTTCATCGCTGTCTAAATCAAAATTTTTCTCGCTATTATCTAAAATTAAGCTAACAGAGGCAAATCCCATTGGCGAACGCTTTTGAGTTCCCCCAAAGATTATATCTTCCATTTTCCCTGAGCCACGAAGTTCTTTACTTCTAGTTTCGCCTAAAACCCAGCGAATGGCATCACTAATATTACTCTTGCCCGACCCATTTGGTCCAACAACAGCCGACATACCTTTTTCAAAGGTTATCCTTGTTTTATCTGGAAACGACTTAAAGCCGTGTAATTCAATTGCCTTTAAATACACTTTCTAACTCTTCCTTTCCTACTCGCTCACTACTTTTATATATTCATAATCTTCTGTTTCTATTGGCTGAATATTAATTTCAAAGCCTAATTGCAGAAATTTTTGTATATTACTTCTTTTTTGCCCTCTTGCTTGAGATAGGCGATTTTTATGTACATAAACAGTATATCTTTTTTTATCTTTATCTAATTTTTCTTTTATTTTATCAAAGTAAATTTTGCTAAACACCAGCTCTGAAAATGCTGGATGATAAGGCCCTGCCACAAACCCTTTTTCAACTTCCTCTTGAGCGTGCAAACCAAGTTTTATAATTTTAATATCCTTTTGCAAAAACATTTTGGCCACTTTTGCGCATATATCTACGCTCTCTTCTAAAGATGGGGGCAGATACTCGCCATTTTTATATAGTTTTTCTAAAAGGGTGTCTTTTAATGTTATGGTTGGATAAATTCTAACTGTGTCGGGTTTTATTTTAATAAATTTTTCTGCTGTATCAACTGCGTATTTTAAATAGTCTTTTTGGCCATAAAGCCCTGTCATCATTTGCAGTCCTAAATTAAATCCGTATTCTTTTATTAATTCTGACGCTGAAAAAACATCGCTTTCTTTGTGCCCCCTTTTATTTAAAAGTAGCACTTCATCCTGCATACTTTGAGCGCCAAGCTCTATACTTGTAACATTGTATTCTTTTAGAATTTTTAAAATATCGTGATTTATTGCATCAGGCCGAGTTGAAATTCTTATTCCATTTGCCCTATTATTTTTTATAAATTCATTCGCTGTTTTTAATAAATCGAGCATATATTCTCTATTTATCGCTGTAAAACTTCCGCCAAAAAAAGCTATCTCAAAATTTATTGCATTTTCTTTTGGCAGAAATTCATCGCATATATTAAAAACTTCTCTCGCTGTTACTGATATTTCTTTTCCACTTATCTTTCTTTGATTACAAAAGGAGCAATCATTTAAGCACCCCTCGTGTGGGATAAAAATTGATAAATTTTTATGTTTTACCATTTATAATTTATACCCCATTAAAATAAGCGCCTCTTTTGCAGCTGCCTGCTCTGCTTGTTTTTTGCTTTTTCCAGAGCCATTTCCGATTGGATTTGAGTTTAATAAAACTGATACTAAAAATTCCTTATCATGGTCTGGTCCTTTTTCTTCCTTAACCATATAGCTAAGTTTTTCCCCTGGATTTTTTTGTATAATCTCTTGAAGTAAGGTTTTAAAATCCACAACGGTTACATTTGCCTTATCTAAAAATTTTAATATAAACTTTTTAGCGTCTACAATGCCTGAATCTAAAAATATCGCACCGATTAAAGCCTCGAATGCATCAGCTAAAGTTGAGGCTCTTTTTCTTGCACCTGAGGATTCTTCCCCTCTTCCTAGCAATAAAAAATCACCAAGTGAAATCTCATTTGCATATTTTGCAAGCGCCTCTTCGCAAACAAGGCCTGCCCTTTGCTTGCTCATATTTCCCTCGCTCATTTGATTGTTTTCGTTATATAATTTTTCACTCGTTACTAGTTGCAACACCGCATCTCCTAAAAATTCTAAACGCTCATTATATTCATTATTTTTATTTTCGTTTGCAAAAGAAGAGTGAGTTAGTGCTAGTTTTAAAATTTCTTTATTTTTAAAATTATATCCTATATCTTTTTCTAATTCTTTCATATTTTTTGAACATTCCTTTCTCAAAGCTTTACTAAAACTAATAATGCTTACTGGATGAAAATCTGTCCTTTTAAATTTTTATTTAAAATTAATTTTCGTTTACTGAATTTTTAGCAAGTGAATTTTCAATAAGGGTTGAAACATCGTTTTCGATATATGTTTTCGCCTGTCTTATAGCATTTTTAATTGCAACTTCATCACTTGAGCCGTGTGCTTTTATAACAGCTTTTGATACACCTAAAACAGGTGCTCCACCTGTTTCTTTATAATCAAACTTCTTTTTAAATCCTTTTAATTGCCCTGCCATAAGAATTGCTGCTATCATAGTTAATGGGCTTGCTTTAAACATTCTTTTAAGTTCAGTGTTAACAAATAATGCCACACCCTCAACAGCTTTAAGAGCAATATTCCCAGAAAACCCATCAGCCACAACAACGTTTGCTGCATCATTTAAAAGTTCTCTTCCTTCTATATTTCCAACAAAATTGATATTTTGATTTTCTTTTAATAGTGCGTGTGCCTCAACGTGAACATCTGTTCCCTTTGTTTCTTCTGAGCCACTATTTAATAATGCAACTTTTGGCGATGGGATTTTTGCAACCTTTTCCATATAAATTGAGCCCATTGTTGCAAATTGATTTAGCATATCTGGGCGAACAACTGTATTTGCACCACTATCCACTAATAAAAATCCTTTTGGATTTGATGATGGCACAACTGCTGCAAGTGCTGGCCTTTTACAGCCTTTAATTCTTTTAATAATAAATGTTGCTCCCATAATAAGTGCCCCAGTAGAGCCTGCTGAAACAATGCCTTCCCCTTTTCCTTCGCTTAAAGCTTTAAGGGCGATGTGCATAGAAGTTGTATCTCTTTTTTTAACTATGTCGGTTGGGTCTTCTTCTATATCAAAAACATCATCTGCTTGTAAAAATTCTATATCTTTTAAATCAATACTATTTTCTTTTGCACAGTCCTGCATTTTTTTAATATCGCCAACTGCTAAAATTTCAACCCCGTATTCCTTAACGGCAAGTTCTGCTCCTTTTAGCGTTGCAAATGGGGCATTATCTCCGCCAAACGCATCTATAATTATTTTCATAATAATATTTTCCTTTTTTGTATTTTAATCTAAATTAATTTTTTGTATATCAGCTTTTCCACGAAGAGAAAGCTGCATATATCTTTCTTTTTTATCTCTTATATGATTTTCAAGGCTTGGAAGAATTCCCATATTTGCGCCCATTGGCTGAAAATCTTTATTCTCACGAACTAAATGCCTTAATAAAGCGCCACTCATAGTGTTTTCGCTTGGGATTTGTATTTCTCTTCCCATAATTTTTGAATAAACAAAGTATCCAGCTAATAAGCCACACATACTGCTTTCGCAATATCCTTCTGTTCCAGTTATCTGGCCTGCGAAGTAAATATTTTCATTCTCTTTTAGATTTAAAGTTATATTTAATAGCTTTGGAGAATTGATAAATGAATTTCGGTGCATAACTCCATATCTTACAAATTCAGCATTTTCAAGCCCTGGAATTAAACTGAAAACTCTTTTTTGCTCACCAAATTTTAAATTTGTTTGAAATCCAACTAAATTATAAAGTGTTTTTTCCTTGTTTTCACTTCTTAATTGAAGATTTGCCCAAGGGCGTCTGTCTGTTCTAGGGTCACGCAGTCCAACTGGTTTCATAGGTCCAAATCTTAAAGTTTCAGGGCCTCTTTTCGCCATTATTTCAACCGGCATACACCCCTCATACACTTTTAATTCTTTATCTGCCCCGTGAAGTTCTGCCCTTTTTGCATTAACAAGCTCATTATAAAAAGTTTCGTATTCTTCCTTATTAAAAGGGCAGTTTAGATAATCATCTTCCCCTTTTCCATATCTTGAAGCCGCAAAAACCTTTTGCATATCAATGCTTTCTGCTGTTATTATAGGTGCTGCTGCATCAAAGAAAGACATATAGTTGCCACATAGTTTTTCTATGTTTTTATATAATTTCCCTTCGGTTAAAGGGCCAGAAGCGATTATTGTTAATTCATCTGTATCAATTGATGTCACTTCCTCGTTTATAACAGTTATATTCGGGTGATTTTTAATCGTTTTTGTTATAATTTCAGAAAATTCATCACGGTTTACAGCCAGTGCCCCACCTGCTGGAACACTTGTTTTTCTAGCTGTGTCTAAAATTAATGAAGAAAAATGCTCCATTTCATTTTTTAGCATACCTTGTGAAGAGTCTTCCCTTAGGCTTTTTAAGCTATTTGAGCAAACTAATTCTGCAAAGCCTTCATTTGTATGTGCTGGTGAAAGTTTCACTGGTTTTTGCTCGTATAATTCAACCTTTATTCCCTTATTTGCTAAAAAGTATGCTGCTTCGCTTCCTGCAAGGCCTGCACCTATTATTTTAACTTTCTTTTCCTTGTGCATAGCTTATTAATTCCTTTCAAAGCCTATTCATCCTTTGTTTTTTTCGCTCTTGGCTTTTTCTCTTTTTTCTCTTCTGTTTTTTCTTCTTGGCTTTCTTTCGCCTGTTTTTCTTCTTCTATCTTCTTTTTAGATTTTCTTGGCGCTGGGAATGGTATATAGTTTTTACATTCAGGGTTTACGCAATGTTCTTTTGCAGTTTTCCCTGCTTTTTTAAACATTGTTTTGCCACAAACTTCGCAATTTTTCTCTGTTGGCATTTCCCAAGACATAAATTTGCAATCAGTAGAATTTTCACAAGCATAAAAGCTCATACCACGTTTACTTTGTAAGGCTAGGATTTTAGAGCTACACACAGGGCAAGCACCAGGGGCGTATTTTACTATTCGCTTTGTGTGTTTACAATCTGGAAAACCTGAACAAGCTAAGAATTTTCCGAATTTACCGGATTTAATTAGCATCTGTTTTCCACAAATTTCGCAAACTTCATCTGAAAATTCTTGTGGCAGTTCAACCTTTTTGCCTTCCATATCCTTTGCAGCTTTTTCTAAATCTCTAATTAAAATATCATAAAAATCTCTTAAAACATCTGTCCACTCTTGATTGCCATCTTCGATTTTATCAAGGCGTTCTTCCATAGTAGCTGAGAATTTTAAATCAACAATATCCGAAAACTGCGCCACTAAAACATCGTTTATAGTTATCCCTAAAACTGTTGGCGTTAGTTTCTTTTGATTTCTTTCAACATAGCCTCTATCAATAATAGTGTGAATAGTTGGCGCATATGTCGACGGGCGACCTATGCCGTTTTCTTCCATAGCTTTAATTAAACTAGCCTCTGTGTATTCAGCTGGTGGCTGTGTGAATTTTTGCAGTGCTAAAAGCTCCTTTAATTTTAGTTTTGTATCCTTTTCTAAATCAGGAAGTGCTGTTTCTTTTTCTTTTTTCTCATCTTCAACTTCTTCATATAAAGCAGTAAAGCCATCGAATAAAACAGTGTATCCTGATGCTTTATATAAATGGGTTCCAGCTGTTAAATCAACGCTCACTGTTTGCTGCAAGCAATCTGCCATCTGGCTTGCAGTAAATCTTTCCCAGATTAATTTATATAATTTTGCAACGTCGCCTGAAAGAGAATTATAAGCTACTTCAGGAGTTATTCTCACATTAGTTGGCCTTATAGCCTCGTGAGCGTCTTGCGCATTATTTTTTGTTTTATATGTTCTTGTATAATTTGGAATGTATTGTTCGCCATATTTATCTTTGATAAAGCCTTTTGCATCATTTTGAGCCTCTTCGCTAATTCTTAAAGAGTCGGTTCTCATATAGGTAATAAGCCCTAGTGTTCCCTGCCCTTGAATATCAACCCCTTCATAAAGAGTTTGGGCTGCTCTCATTGTTCTAAGTGCTGTAAAGCCTAATCTTCTTGATGCCTCTTGCTGCAAAGAAGAAGTTATAAAAGGTGGTGCTGGCGCTTTCTTTCTTTCACCAGTTGAAATTTTTGAGATTTCAAAGCCAGCCTCTTCGCTCTCAGCTTTAATTCTATTTGCCCATTCGCCATTTGTAACTGTTTCTTTTTTGCCATTAGTTGAATGGTATTTTGCTTTAATTTTTTTAGCTTGCCCTTGCGCTAAAAGAAGGGCTTCTATGTTCCAGTATTCTTCTGGAATAAATTTTTCTATCTCTTTATGCCTATCAACTATTAATTTAACTGCAACCGATTGAACACGCCCAGCTGAAAGCCCGCCTTTAATTTTTTCCCATAAAAACGGCGAAATTTTATAGCCAACTATTCTATCGAGCAGTCTTCTTGCTTGCTGTGCATTAATTAAATCAATGTTAAGACTTCTTTTATTATCCATTCCCTCGGTGATACCTTTTTTTGTTATCTCACCAAAGGTAACTCTGTTTTGCTTTTCTACATCTAGTTTTAATATATGCGCTAGATGCCAAGAAATCGCCTCGCCCTCTCTATCAGGGTCGGTTGCAAGAAAAACTTCATCGCTTTCACTTGCAAGCTGTTTTAATTGTTTTATAAGTTTTGTTTTGCCTGGAATATTTATATATCTTGGCTTAAAATTATTATTAACATCTATTCCGATTTGTCCCTTTGGTAAATCCCTTATATGCCCCATTGAAGCGATAACTTCAAAATCTTCACCTAGATATTTTTTTATAGTTTTCGCTTTTGCTGGCGATTCCACAATAACTAATTTTGACATATTAACACCCATTCCCTTCTTATCATTTGAGTAAACTCAAATTATCTTTACTTTAATTCATAATCTCTTTTATATTTTATAATAAACTCCAGCTGATTGCTGTTTTATAAATCCTTCCATTTCAAGCTTTGTAAGCATTGCTTTTAAAACTGGCATTGGAATTTTCAAATTTTGAAAAATCTGATTTGCACTAAGAGTTTTATTATCAATCTCTTTTAAAATCATTTTTTCGTATTCTGATAAATTTTCATCTATCTTTTTATTTTCAGTTTCCACTATTTTAATATTTAAAAACTCTAAGATGTTTTTCTCTTTTAAAGTGCACCTAACTATCCCCTCGGATAATAAAAAATTATTGTATTCCATAAGTGGGTCGTATATTGCACCTGGCAAAGCAAAAACTTCTCTTCCTAAATTAATTGCATAATTTATAGTGCTCGCTGTTCCACTTGGGATTTTTGCTTGCACTAATAATAAGGCTTTTCCAATAGATGCAATTAATCGATTTCTTTGAACAAAGATGTATTTATTATCAACCACATTTTGAGTAGCTGCCACTTCGCTTAACACTAGCCCTGTTTTTGCTATATCTTCTTGCAGGTTTCTATGAGCCTTTGGGTAGTATTCATTTAATGGAAGACCAGCTGCTGCAATCACCCTGCCTTTATTTAATAATGCAGTTTTTTGAGCTAATCCATCTATACCTTGAGCCAGTCCACTTAAAATAACTGCTCCTTTTTTTGAAAGCTCTTTTGAAATTTCTTCAGCTAGTTTAATTCCATTTCTATCTGGATTTCTTGTGCCAATCATTCCAACTATGTTTTCATTTTTAAGCAATTTTATATCCCCTTTATAATATAAAACTAAGGGCATATCGGCTAGTTCTTTTAAAGACAGTGGATAATCTTCGCTTAGATAGTTTATGCTTTTAATATTATTTTCATTGTGTATTTTTAAAATATTTTGTGCGTGAGTAAGATTAATGTTTTTTAAATTTTCAAGCTGATTTTTTAAAAAGACATCATATTTTTCTAAATCTTCTCTGTTTTCAAAAATTTCTTTTGGAGAAAGATTAATTTTTAATATATCCTGTGCATTTTTAATTCCAACTCCAAGACACAAATTAAGCCAAATATCATAAACTTCCATCTACTTAAACTCCCACATTAATACAGCCGCGCTCACTGCTGCATTTAAAGATTCAATATCCTTATCCATCTCGATTTTAACTTTTAGGAGTGAATTATCCAAAACGCTTTTTGATAACCCCTTCCCTTCGTTTCCTATAAAAATTGCAGGTTTTGTTTTATCTTTAATTGTTTTTAAATCCTTTGCCCCTTCAAGGCAGGCGGCAATTGTAGTGAATTTATTATCGTTTAATTCTTTTGTCAGTTTTTCAAAATCACTAATTTTATAAACATTTAATTTAACGCTCGCCGTCATACTGCTTCTTAAAACCTTGCTTGAGTATATATCAGCCGTTTTTTCGCTGATTATAATATCCTTATATCCAAATGCAAGCGCAGTTCGCATTATCGCCCCAACATTTTGTGGGTCCTGCATATCTTGTAAAATTAATAGTTTATCCTTTTTAAAAAAGTTTTCATCTTCTTTATTTTTCATATCAAAAACAGCAAAAACCGATTGTGAAGATTTTTCAGTGTTAAGTTTTTCTTCAACCTCGTTTGTTATAACAAAAACCTTTTCTTCACCTATCATTTGAGAGTATTTTTCGTATAATTCAATTGAAATATACACACTCCTAGCTGTAAATCCATAGCTGATTAAATCATCAACAATTTTAATTGAAGAGGCAAAAAAGGCATTCTCTTCTTTTCTAAATGATGAGCTTTTACTTAGTTTTACTGCATATTTAATTTTAGGGTTGTCCCTACTTTTTATAATATTCATTTTCTTTTTTTAAACAATCTTAGCAATATTTTTAAAATTTATTTAAACACATTCCTAAAATTATTTCTCCTTAATAATAAAGTATTATGTACATAATATATCACTAATTTTCTAAAAAAATAAAGATAAATTAGCATTTTTTAATTAATTTTTCTAGCTCTAAATACAAATACACGCCCTAACACAACAAGGTGCTAGAGCGTTTTTAAGTATTAATTAAAGAGCTTTTTTAGCTGCTTCTACAAGATTTTTAAATGCTGCTGCATCATGGATAGCCATTTCTGAAATCATTTTTCTGTTTAGAGTGATTCCAGCTTTTTTTAATCCATTCATAAATGTTGAATAGTTCATATCGTGCATTTTAACAGCCGCAGAAATTCTAGTAATCCATAGACGACGGAAATCTCTTTTCTTTTGTTTTCTACCGATAAAAGCGTAGTTACCGCTTTTCATTACTTGTTGTTTTGCCATTTTAAAGTGCTTGCTTTTTGCTCCCCAGTAGCCTTTAGCAAGTTTTAGTGTTTTCTTTCTTCTTTTGCGAGTCATCATCGCGCCTTTAACACGTGCCATTATATATCTCCTTTTAAAATTCTAAAATTAATATGTTGTTTATGCTACAGCTTTTAAATTAAGCGTATGGAAGCATAAGTTTGATTGCTTTTGAGTTAGTTTTATCAGCGTAGCCGCCTTTTCTAAGGTTTCTTTTTCTTTTTGTAGACATTTTAGTAAGGATATGGCTTCTAAATGCTTTACCTCTTTTAACTTTGCCGTTTTTTGTTAGTTTAAATCTTTTTTTCGCACCTGAGTGAGTTTTAATTTTGTACTTTTTCATAAAAGTTTTTCCTCCTATTATTTGTTGTTCACAGGGTTTATAAACATTTGCATGCTTCTACCCTCTAGCTTTGCAGGTTTTTCGATAGTTCCGTTTTCTGATATTTGCTCAGCGAATCTGTTCATAACTTCAAGGCCAAGTTTTGAGTGAGCCATTTCTCTTCCTCTAAAACGGATACTTACCTTAACTTTATCACCACTTTTTAAAAATTTCTTAGCTTGATTAAGTTTAGTATTAAAGTCATTTGTATCGATGTTAATAGAAAGTCTAACTTCTTTTGTATCAACTACCTTTTGGTTTTTCTTGTTCTCTTTTTCCTTTTTCTGTTGCTCAAAACGGAATTTACCGTAATCCATCACTCGGCAAACCGGTGGGGCTGCAGTTGGCGCAATTTTAACTAAGTCTAAATTTGCATCTTCTGCAAGTTTTAATGCATTTTGAGAAGACATAATCCCAAGCTGTGAGCCATCTGCTCCTATAACTCTAATTTCCTTATCACGAATTTCTTCGTTGATTTCAAGCTCTTTTTTTGTACTAATGATAAAGCACCTCCATATTAAAAGTTTGTTTTTTGAGCAAATAAAAAGCACGGTACAAACAGTCCCATGCCAAAATAAACAAACGATAAAAAGCAAATTTCTGCTTTTTGTGTTTTCTTTATATTGACCCGCCTACTTTCGCTGGCAAGGTGAGTAGCATAACTGTTACTGCTTTATTGCTTTTAATATACTATCACAACCACTATGATTTGTCAATAGTTTTAGTGTAAATATTTTTATGTTGTATAAATTATAAAAACCCTGCCAATACTTGTAAATATCACTATAAATTCAGCTTTTTAGCGAAAGGATTTTTTAAAAATGAGAAAAATTGAAATCAGCATATTTCTAGGACTTATACTTTCCCTTATTTTAACAGCTTTTTCCCAAACTAATATAACTGCCTCTGCCGTTAGAAATCAAACCTTACGACTACATATAATAGCGCAGTCGAACGCCGACGCCGACCAAGATATTAAAATTTTAGTTAGAGATAAGGTATTAGTTTTAGCAAATGATATCCTATCTTCTTCTAGCGATATTAATTCAGCCATAAATATTGCCAGCCAAAACTGCGAATACATTCAAACTGAAGTTAATGATTTTTTAAAAGAACAAGGGGTGGATTACACAGCCACTGTTGCCGTTGAAAATTTTTATTTTGATACAACTAGCTATGATAATTTCACTCTACCAAAAGGAGAATACCCAGCTTTAACGGTTTATCTTGGAAGTGCTACTGGGGATAATTGGTGGTGCGTTGTCTATCCTTCTTTATGCGTTCTTCCTTCAAGTGGTGAGTATGAATGCGATTATGAAGATAAAGAAATTGATACTTTTGTAAAAGAAGATGATATAGAAATTAAATTTAAATCGGTTGAAATTTTTGAAGATATAAAAGAATGGGTGCTCGGCGAAGATAATATTGTTTATGATAAAACCTAAAAATCTTGACTTTTTAAAAGAAATATATTATCATTAAATGTGAATTATTTATAATAAAAGCTATGAAAAAGACAAGTAATCTAATTTTTGCAAAATTCAAGCGAGTATGGGTAGCCTTATTAATATAACCTGAACTGGATTATATGAGCAAGGCTTGGTGTGAGCCATATAAAAGTAGCGGTTAGACGAATATCACTTTGGAGCTGTAAGCTGAACATTTTTAATAACTAAGCTGTGCCGGTATTTCACCGTTATTTGAAAGACATATAATAGTATGTTGTAATAGGTGGTTATAAGCAAGTTTTATCTTGTCCTATTTTTTATAGGGCAAGATTTTTTTATATTATTTTTAAATAATATAAATTTTAATTTTTCTTTTGGCAATAAGAACAGCCAAAATATTGCTTTAGAATATCGGAAAATTAATAAAATGTATTTTTTATATCAAAAATCCCCTTTTTACACACAAAAAGAAAGGAAAGTAATATCTATGTACAAAAAAGTGCCTAATGATTTAAACTTTGTTTCTCGTGAAAAATCTGTTGAAGATTTTTGGAAAGAGCATAAAGTTTTTGAAAAATCAGTTGAAGCTACTAAAAACTCACAAAAACAATTCACCTTCTACGAAGGTCCGCCAACTGCTAACGGCAAGCCACATATCGGCCACGTTTTAACAAGGGTTATAAAAGATTTATTCCCTCGTTATCAAATAATGAAAGGTAACTATGTGCCAAGAAAAGCCGGCTGGGACACTCACGGACTTCCAGTTGAGCTTGAAGTTGAAAAATTAGTTGGGATAAACGGAAAAGACCAAATCGAAGCATACGGTCTTGAGCCTTTTATCAATCAATGTAAAGAAAGCGTTTGGAAATACAAAGGAATGTGGGAAGATTTTTCTAACACTGTTGGTTTCTGGCTGGATTTTAAAGACCCATATATCACTTATGATAATAATTTTATCGAGAGCGAATGGTGGGCATTAAAAGAGATTTTTAATAAAAATTTATTATATAAAGGCTTTAAAATAGTTCCATATTGCCCAAGATGTGGAACACCACTTTCAACTCACGAAGTTTCCCAAGGATATAAAGATGTTAAAGAGCGTTCTGCTATTGCAAAATTCAAAGTGAGTGGCGAAGATGCATTTTTCCTAGCTTGGACAACTACACCGTGGACTCTTCCTTCAAACCTTGCACTATGTGTAAACCCAGAGTTTGACTATGTGAAAGTTAAATACGAAAACGGCGATGTTTACTATATGGCAAAAGGGCTTTGCGATGCAGTTTTAGGAGAAGATAAATACGAAATCCTAGAAGAGATGAAAGGCAAAGATTTAGAGTATAAAGAATATCAGCCATTATGGGATTTTTATAAAGGCGATGAAAAAGCATTCTTTGTAACTTGTGCAGATTATGTAACTCTATCAGATGGTACTGGTATTGTTCATATCGCGCCTGCTTTTGGTGAGGATGATAATCAAGTTGGCAGAAAATACAAACTTCCATTTATCCAATATGTAGACGCTGCTGGAAAAATGACAGCTGATACTAAATGGGAAGGAGTTTTCTGCAAAACTGCTGATGAAGAAATTCTAAAAGATTTAAGAGAATCTAAAAAACTTTACTCTAGTCCAAAATTTGAGCATAGCTATCCACACTGCTGGAGATGTGATACACCATTAATTTACTATGCAAGAGATTCTTGGTTTATCGAAATGACAAAGGTTAAAGATAAATTAATAGCTAATAACAACACTATTAACTGGATTCCTGAATCAATTGGTAAAGGAAGATTTGGCTCTTGGCTTGAAAACGTTCAAGATTGGGGTATTTCTCGCGATAGATACTGGGGAACACCTCTTAATATTTGGGAATGCGAATGCGGCCATTATCATTCAATTGGAAGCATTGAAGAATTAAAATCAATGTCTGATAACTGTCCTGAAAATATCGAACTTCACCGCCCGTATATAGATGCTGTTACAATTAAATGCCCAAAATGCGAAAAGCAAATGAAGAGAGTTTCAGAAGTTATCGACTGCTGGTTTGACTCAGGAAGTATGCCTTTTGCACAGCACCACTACCCATTTGAAAACCAAGATTTATTTAAATCTCAATTCCCTGCTGACTTTATCAGTGAAGGGGTAGACCAAACTCGTGGTTGGTTTTATTCACTAGTTGCAGTTTCAACTTTAGTTTTTGATGAAGCACCATTTAAAAATGTTATCGTTTTAGGGCACGTTCAAGATGAAAACGGACAAAAAATGTCGAAATCAAAAGGAAACGCAGTAGACCCATTTGAAGCTTTAGAAACCTATGGTGCCGATGCTATTCGCTGGTATTTCTATTCAAACTCTGCCCCTTGGATTCCAAACAGATTCCACGGCAAGGCTGTTACAGAGTATCAAAGAAAATTTATGGGAACATTATGGAATGTTTACGCGTTCTTTGTTTTATACGCTGATATTGATAAATTCGACCCTACTAAATATTCATTTAATAAAGAAACTCTAAATATTATGGATAAATGGGTGCTTTCAAGATTAAATAGCACTATAAAAGAAGTTGATACCTGCTTAACTAACTATCAAATCCCAGAATCAACAAAGATACTTCAAAACTTTGTTGATGAATTATCAAACTGGTATGTTAGAAGAAATCGTGAAAGATTCTGGCAAAAGGATATGAGTGAAGATAAAGTTAACGCTTATATGACTTTATACACCTGCCTTGTTACAATTTCAAAACTAGCTGCACCTATGGTTCCGTTTATCACTGAGCAAATCTATCAAAACCTAGTTGTAAATTTTGATGAAAATGCACCTATGTCTGTTCATTTAACTTCTTATCCAGAATTTGATGAAAGCTTTATTGATAAAGATTTAGAAAGCGATATGCTATTAGTTCAAGATGCATCAACGCTTGCTAGAAGTGCAAGAAACACAGCCAATATCAAAAACCGTCAGCCTTTAAATAAATTATTTATTAAGGCCGATAGAGAGTTAAACGATTACTACAAGGCTATTTTAGCAGATGAATTAAATGTTAAAGAAGTTGAAGAAATCAAAGATGAAGCTGGCTATATTTCTTACAACTTTAAGCCACAATTAAAAACTCTAGGGCCAAAATACGGAAAACAATTAGGCGAAATCCGAACTCTTTTAAGTGAATTAAACGGCTCTGTGGCTAAAAAAGATTTAGACACAAACGGACAAATCGTTTTAAAAGCAAAAGATGGCGATATAGTTTTAACTAGCGAAGATTTATTAATCGAAACAAAGCAAACAGAAGGCTTTGAAAGCGTTAGTGCAAATAATATTATTGTTGCACTTGATACAGTTATCACTCCTAGTTTATTAGAAGAAGGCTTTGTAAGAGAAATTATCTCAAAAGTGCAAACTATGAGAAAAGATGCAAACTTCCTTGTTATGGACACTATCACTTTAAGCGTTTTAAATAATCAAAATATCGCTGATATTTTAAATAAAAATATTGAAGAGATAAAAGAAAACACATTAACTACATCTGTGGTATTCACAGAGATTGAAGGATATTCAAAAGAATGGGATATAAACGGCGAAACTGTTTTATTCACCATTAAAAAATAATTAAAAAGCTCCCAAAAGGGAGCTTTTTAATTTAGAAAATTTTAATTTTAGGCACGAGGTTCTAAATCTTTATTTGTATTATCTGTAAATAAATTTGGCAAACAGCAAACTGCACTTATACCAACTAAGGTGTACACAATTCGTGAAATTAAAGAAGTTTCGCCACCAAATAAAAACGCAACTAAATCAAAGTTTAAAAGTCCGATTAGACCCCAGTTAACACCGCCAATAATTAATACTGCTAAAAATATTTTACTAAGCATAAACTTTATCTCCTTTTCTTGTGTTAGTGGTAGTATGCTTAGTTTTTCATAAAATATGCATATCATAGATTTTTTATTTGATACTAAAAAAAATCTATGATATTATAATATATAAAGTATGATATGCTAAGGAGAGAATATAATGCAGTTAATTTTAGGAACATCTGGAACAGGAAAAACCACATATATTCTAGAAAAAATCAAAGAACTCACCCAGAATGGAAATAAATGCACCCTAATTGTGCCTGAGCAATTTTCAAAAACTGCCGAAGGGCTTATTGCATCAAATCTTTCAGATAATGGGCTAAATTTTGCTAGTGTTTACAGCTTTACATCTTTAATTAAACACGCAAAAGAAGATGGAAAAATATCCCTTCCTTCCCTTTTAACAAAGGCAGGAAAGGCTGTTTTAGTGTCTACTGCTATGAGCAATTCTAAAATATTAACCAATTATCAAAAACAAAGAAAAGACATAACCTTTAGCTACTCTTTAAGTGATTTATTTGATGAATTTAAAAGAAGTGGTATTTCTTCTGCTGATTTATTCAAAATTTCTCAAAATAAAAATGAAAAACTAAAAGAAATTTCATTGATTTATTCTGAATATTTAGAATTATTAAATGATGAATTGAGTGATGATGAAGGGATTTTATCCCTGTTTGCTCAAAATTTTCCTATTGATTATGCAAAAGATGAGTATGTTTTTATAGATAATTTTGAAAGCTTTAGCCACGGACAAATGCAAATTATCTCTGCTTTTTTTAAAAATGCAAACGAAGTTTTCATCTCTTTACCACTTGATGATATATATGAAGATGATAATTCTAGCAGTTATTTTTCTTTTTCAAGAACAACGGCGAAAAAACTAATCTCAACTGCAAAAAAATCAAACACTCCAGTGAAAGCACCTATAAAACTCACTACCCCTTATAGATTTTTAAACAGCAAGGTTTTATCGCTTGATAATTTTTTAAAAAATCAAGAAGTGAGCGAAATAAATGAAGATATTTATATCACTGAATTTGAAAATCAGTATAGCGAAGTTGCCTTTGTGTGCGCAAAAATTCATAAATTAATTAAGGAAGGCTATTCTTATAATGATATCGCTATTATCTCCCCACAAATTGAAAAATACGAAAATCAGCTTGAAGAAAGCCTTGGTTTTGCAAATATCCCTTATTTTATCGACCAAAATAGGATAATCTCAGCGTCTTCTCCTGTTTTGATTTTTAAAGCGATATTTTCTTTATTATTCGAAGGGATTAATAGCGAGTCGATAATGAATTTATTAAAAACTCACCTAACTTTATATTCCGAAGATAGTATAAATAATTTAGAAAATTATCTATTTATCTGGCAGGACTACCCTTTAGATTTTGAAAATGATTTTACTCTGCCAATATCAGGAATAGAAAATAAACAAAGCGAAACTGATATTAAAATTTTGCAGGATATTAATGATTTAAAACTAGATATTAAAACTAAGATTTTAAATCGATTTAATAAAGAAAATGAATACACAGCCAGTAAAATTCTAGAAATAGGATATAATTTATTTTTAGATTTTGGCTGTGAAGAAGTGATTTTAAATAAAATAAAAAATAAAAATGATAGCATTAAAACAGCGAGCGATTTACTTAAAAGTGAATGGGAAGAAGTTGTTTTAGTTTTAAATGAGCTTTTTGAAATAATCGGAGATAAAGTTCTATCCCCAAAACAGCTTTATGATTTATTCTGCCTTATGGTTGAAGGGGCAAAAATCGGATTTAGCCCACAAACTCAGGACTGCGTTATGATTTCAGAGCCAGCTAGAATAAAAACTGATGAAGTTAAGGCTGTGTTTATTTTAGGGGCTGTTCAGGATATTTTCCCAAGAAGTATTTCTCAAAATAGTATCTTATCTTTAAAAGACAAGGAATTTATTAAATCCTTTGGCTTTGATTTAAGGAGCGATTTTGATAATTTATATGATTTTGGAATGCTATATTTTTATAAAGCATTAACCACAGCAAAAGAAAAATTATTTATTTCAGCTAGTAAAAATAATATTGGAACTAGCGAAATTCTCTCTAGCGAAATAAGCTATATCCAGTCTTCTTTAAATATTTCTAGCGATTTTTTAGAAAAGGAAGACTATGCAATAACAAAAGAATTCTTTAAAGATTATATACTGCAAACAGCCAATGATTTTGATAAAGAAAGCGTTGTAAAATTATTATCTTCTTTGGATATAAATGTGTTATCTTTAAAAGAAAAGGAATTTAATATTAAGGATATCGCCTATCTAAACAGCTATATTGGAGAAGTTTTAAATTTATCTCCAACTGGGGTTGAGAATTATTTTAAATGCCCGTTTATGTATTTTTTAAATAATTTATATCGATTATACCCTATTGAAAAGGCTAGTTTTTCCCAAAGGCACGCAGGAGATTATCTGCATTATATAACTTATAGAATTTTAAAAAAATACAAAGGCGAATACCATAACGCTGATTTTAATGAGATAAAAAAAGACGCTAAAATAATAATCGAAGACTATGTTAATGAAAATTATCCAGCTGAAATAGTTAAAACTAGTCAGTTTTCTTCTTTACAAGAAAGTATGCAAAGCAATGTTTTTAAGCTTTTAGAGTTTATTTATATCGAGCAGCAAAATTCAGCCTTTCGCCCTGTTGCCTTTGAAGAGCGTTTTAGCGAAAACTCAGATTTAAAGCCATTAAAAGTAGTTGATAATAATAAAACGGCAGTTGTTTCAGGGGTTTTGGATAGAATTGATTTATTCACAAAAGATAATGTTAACTATCTTCGTATAGTCGACTACAAAACGGGCACAAAAGATTTTTCACTCGATGATATTTACAATGGGCTTTCCAGCCAGCTTTTATTATATATGAACGCTCTACTGGATAATAATTTTAATCATTTAGATAATTTAAATCCAGCAGCCGTTGTTTATCAGCCTAGTGATGTTTCATTTAAATTTGATAAAGATGATGAAAGCCTTTATATGCCAATTGGAATGGCCTTAAAAGATATCGATGTTTCAAAAGCGTTCGATTCTTCTTTAGCTGGCAATTTCGGAGTTATTAAAGGGAGCGAAAAAATAGCAAGTTTAAAAGGGAGCGAAGTTGTTTCGAATGAAGAATTTAAAACTATTTTAAATCACTCAAAAGAAAATATAAAAACTTTGATGAATTCAGTTTACACTGGGGATTTTTCTGCCATGCCAATCGAACTTTCCCAAAATTCAAAACCTTGCGATTACTGCTCATATAAATCCATCTGCCAAAATAAAACTAAGCTAAAACCAAAAGAGAAAAATAATTTTAAGAAAAAGGAGGCGAAATAATGGCTAACAACTGGACTAAAGAGCAGGCAAAGGCTCTTGAATATTCTAATAAGTTAACAGTGGTATCAGCAGGCGCTGGCAGTGGCAAGACCACCGTTTTGGTTGAATATGTTATTCGCCGTCTACTAGATGAAACACGCCCTGTTTCTGCTGATAAATTTTTAATCGCAACCTTTTCAAATGATTCAGCTAAAGAATTTCGCCACAGAATTGAAGAGGCGATAAAAGATTTAATTAAAAAAGACCCAACTAATAAAGCCTTAAAAAATCAGCGTATTGCCCTTGAAAAGGCAGATATTTCAACAATTCACTCTTTTTGTATGAAGCTTGCTAGAGAAAATTTTGAACTACTTGATATCCGTCCTGATTTTCTAATTGCCGATGATGCTGCATCTTTAAATCTTCATTCGCTCGCCATTGAGCAGGCTATGATTTATGGATATAATAATCCTAGTTTTTCAAAATTTGTGTCTTACTATGGGAAAAGCAGTCAGGATAAAACGGTTAGAGAGTTTTTAAAAGAAATGCATTATTTCTTTTCTGCCCTTCCAAACCCCACTTTAAAAGCAAGAGAGCTTGCAGAAAATTATATTAAAAATTCAGCTGATTTAAAAAGCAGTGTTTGGTATAAAGAAATTTTAGACACTGTAAAAATAGAAACCGACTACCTTGTTAATCTTTCTATTTTAATGAATGAAATCTATGATATAGGCGATTTTTCAGGCTATGCAGACGGATTATTTAGCCTATCAAATCACAGCAAGAATATCGCATTAGCTATAAAAAATGAAGATATAAAAACGATTTTTGATTTAATTAATTCAGATATTCCAAAGCTTGGCCGTGCAAAACCTAGCTGTGAAAGCAGTAATGGGATAAAAACGATATACGATGTTTATAAAAAAACATTTAAGTCTATTTCTGAAAATGTTTCGTATTTTGATGAAGATATCTTTTTAAGTCAAATGGAGAAAACTAGGGAGCATATTTTAGCTATTGTAGATGTTTTTATATATTACCAAGATGTATTATTACAGCTTAAAAAAGAAAAAAATAGCTATGAATTTTCAGATTTTGAGCATTTTGCACTTAAACTTTTGCAAGACGAAAACGGAAACCGAACCCCTTTAGCAAAGCAACTTTCTGAGCATTATGAATATATTTTAGAAGATGAATTTCAGGATACAAGCTATGTTCAAGATGCGATTTTTAAAAATATAGCTAAAGACAATGAGAGCAATTTATATGTTGTTGGCGATGTAAAGCAGAGTATCTACGGATTTCGAAAAGCAAGCCCTGAAATATTTTTAGAAAAAAGAGAGCGTGGCATTAAAAATCCAAATGATGCAAACACTATCTTTCTTTCGCATAATTTTAGAAGTGATTTAGAAGTTATAAAAGGTGTGAATAGTATTTTTAATAGGATTATGACCCCAGTAGTTGGTGGCGTAGACTATGAAGGCTATGAATTTTTGCAATCCTTAAAGCCTGAAAATGATAATATCGCAGTTGATATTAATATTTACAGCGAAAACGAGGCAAAAGAAGTTGCAAAAAGTATTTACACTATGCTAAAAGACGGATATAAAATCCCATCTAAAACTGGCTTAAAAAATGCTGTACCTGCTGATTTTTGTATTCTATTAAGGAGTACTAGCAAAGCGAGTGAATTTAAAAATGCATTAAATGAGTATGGCATTTCTTCTTTTATTAAGGAAGATGAATTAATTCTTGATACAAATGAAGTTCAAAGTATTATTTCATTTTTAAGAGTTATCTCTAATCCTTTAAAGGAAATTCCATTGTTTGCAAGTATGTTTGGCGATTTGATTTCCTTTTCTCTAGACGATATTTTAAAATTAAAGCCAAAGGGCGAAAAGCAAAATTTATATAAATTATTATTAAATTCCCCTAGCGAAAAAGCAAAGGATTTTATAAATTTAATAAAAGAATTTTCTTTTATATCTTCTTCTTATTCGCTAGATAAATTAATTAAAGAGATAATTAAAAAAACTCATTACAACGAAAAGATTGCCCTTTCAAAAAACAGCCTTGAAAAAAGGGAGAATATTCGCTGGTTTATTAATTTTGCAAAAGACTATTCTCTATCAGTTAAAGGGGATTTACCTGCTTTTTTAAGATATATAGACAGCTATTTACTAAATAATAAGGCGATGAAAAAGCCGAGCAGTAACAGGGGCGACAGCGTTAATATTATGACTATGCACTCTTCTAAGGGGCTAGAATTCCCTATCTGCTTTGCGAGTAATTTAACCCGTGCTTTTAATGAAATGGACTTAAAAAAGAGATTTTTCCTAGACACTGAATTATATATGGGAATGTATGCAAATTCAGCTTTTGGCTATAATAATTCAACTATTGCAATTAAAGCCATTAAAAATAAAATAATAAAATCAAGGGCAAACGAAGAAATTCGCCTTTTATACGTTGCACTAACAAGGGCTAAAAATCGACTATTTTTAACAGGCGAATTCACAAACCGTTTCACTTCAAAATCTATTGAAAAAATTGCCTACACTCAAAGGGAGTTATATCCACATCCATATTCTTTAATTTCAGCGTCTTGCTTTATGGAATGGATATTAAGGGCAAGCTTTGATAATAGTTTATTTTTAAATGAATACCCATTTTTATCTTCTCTTTTTAAAGAAAATAATAAGCTTTCTATAAATTTAATATCCGAATTTTCAAATGAAGAAACCCTAGAAAGCCAAGATATTGTTTATGAAAAATTAAATTTAGATGAAGAAAAAATTAATAGTAATTTAAATTTTGTTTATAAAGATTTATTAAAAACCACACTGCCAATAAAAATGTCGGTAAGTGAGATTTCTAAAAAATTTGAAATAACCAGCCTTCCTGTGCCAGCATTTATAAAATCTGATAAGGATAAAGGGGCAAAAATCGGAACAGCTATGCATTTATTCGCCCAGTTTTGCGATATTAAAAATGCAAGGGAAAACTTAGAAAACGAATACCTTTCAGTTTGCCAAAAATTCAATATCACCCTCGAGCTTTTAAATAAAAAATCAATTGAAAACTTTATCTATTCCCCTATTGCCGATTTAATTTTATCAAGCGATGAAAAATTTAATGAAAAGGAATTCTTAGTTCCCTATCCTGCTAAAAATATTTTTGAAAATCAGTATAGCGAAAATGAAGAAATTCTACTGCAAGGGGTTATCGATTGCCTTTTAATTAAAGGGGACGAAATAATTATTATCGATTACAAAACTGATAATATCCCATCCCTTACAGCCCTAAAAGAAAGATATGAAAATCAGCTTAATTTATATAAGCACGCAGCAAAAGTTTTATACAGCACCGATAATATAACCTGCTTAATCTATTCCTTTAAATTTAATGATTATATAAAGGTTTAATATTTTTCAAAAAAACAAATGACGATTTTCTTTTTTAGAAAATCGTCATTTTAGTATAGAAAATATAGTGAGTTTTCTATATTTTTTTATCAACTCTTTTTAGCATAACTTCATACATTAAAAACATTAGAATGATGAATACTAATATAAACACAGGATAGGCATTAAAGCTTATATTTCTTCCTATAACCCCAAATAAAGCTGGCATTGTTAGTGTGCCTGTGTATGCTGCTGCCATTTGTATGCCAACTATGCTTTGCGAATTATCAGCGCCAAAATTATATGGTGTAGAATGAATAATAGCTGGGAAAATTGGTGCAGAGCCAAGGCCTATAAGCATAAGTGCTGTGTATGTTATTATTTCATTTGAGTTTAAAAATAATATACTAACTGCCAAAAGCATTATAGCACTTCCCGCGCGAATTAATTGTTTATCAGTGAATTTCATAGATAAAACCCCACTAAAAGCTCTTCCTACTGCAATCCCAAAATAAAATAATGCTCCAAATCCAGCAGCTATCTCCTCGCTAACACCTTTTGCAAAAACAAGGTAGCTACTTGCCCATATCCCCGTTGTTTGTTCAACTGCTGAAAAGCAAAAAAACATTATCGCAACTTCAAAAACGCCCTTGATTTTAAACGCTTGTTTTAGGGATAACTCTTTAGTTTCAACATCTTCAAAGCTTGCACTTTTTTGATTAGAAAAAACCTTTTTATTTATTAAAATCAATACTGCAAGGCTAGTTTGAATTAAAACAAGCCACACATATCCTGTTTGATAGCCTAAATTATTAGTTAGCGCCATTCCCATTATATAAGGACCCATACTCGCGCCAACGCCCCACATACAATGTAGCCAGTTTATATGTATGCTTTTAAGATTAATAGCTGCATAGTTATTTAAAACAGCATCAACACTGCCTGCACCTAGCCCGTAAGGAATTGCAAAAAGGCATAGTGCTAAAAAAGAATTGGCAATTGAAAACCCAAATAAAGCGACAGCCGTGGTTAAAATACTTGCTGTAACTATCGTGTGTGTAGAAAATCTGGCACTTAATTTTGATGAATTAAGGCTGGATACAACTGTGCCAAAGGCTATTATAATTGTGATTATTCCCATTGATGATATATCTGCTGATATTTCGTTTGATATAATTGGCCACGCAGATCCTAAAACGGCATCTGGAAGCCCAAGGCTGATAAACGCTAGGTAAATTAATGCTAAAAGTAGTGAAGCCATAATTTTTTTCCTTTGATAAATATTAGATTTTTTATAAAACTATCCCTATACTATCATAAATATATTCTCAATACAATATAATTTTATTTCAAAAAAAAATGGCTTTCGCCATTCTTTTATTTTTAGCCATACTCATTAAGCATCTAAGCTTTTTAATGCTATTAAAATTATCTCAGGGCGATTAAATAATCTAAAAGGAAAAAGCGAATTTCCTATTCCCCTATTTATAATTATAGTAGACTCTTTTTCTTTTTTAATTCCCGCTGCATATTTTGGAAACAAGCCTTGATCTGGAACAAACACCCCTATATCTGTAAATGGAATTGAAAACTGTCCTCCGTGGGCGTGACCTGAAAAGATTAAATCGTAATTTGCATTTGCATAGTTTTTAAAATATTCAGGATGGTGAGCTAGAAGAATTTTAAAAGTTCCATCTCCAAGGGATAGTTTATTCACTGTCTTTAAATATTTTTCTTCCTTTTCTTTTCTTTCTTTTGTTTGAAAATCAGGGTCAGAAACTCCGATAATCGAAAAAATTTCATCATTTACTTTCATTACTATTTTTCTATCATCTAATAAAAAAGTTCCTGTTTTTATTATCTCTTCCTTAAAAATCCCAAGGCCTAACAGCCTATTTTCATGATTTCCTGTAACATAGTAAACTTTAGAAATTTTATTTAATTCGCAAAGTAATTTAAGAGCCGTGTTCTTATCTGTTTTTCTAGAGTCGATAATATCCCCTGTAATTAAAACAATATCCGGACTTTGCTTTTCTGCCAATCTCACAACATCATTTAATAATATTTTATCATTATGAAAATCAGAAATGTGAAGAATTTTAAATCCGTCTAGGCCTTTTTTAATTTTTGAATTTGTGTATTCAATTTTATTTAATCTAAGCCCTTTATTTTGCCAGTATAAAAAAACTATACCCATTATACTAAGTATACTTATAATAAAAACAATTTCCATAATAAAAAACCGTCCCTTTTCGTTTTTCTATCCTTGTTTTTCTTCAAGGAGCCTTCTTTGCTCGCTCCATAATTTATAAGAATAGTCTACATAATATATATGCGGAAACTCTAATCTTTTTACCTCGTCCCATAAATTATCTAATTGAATTTTTGTATATTCCTTAATTTCTTCTATTTTGGGCGTATTATAAACCTTTTTTCCTTCTTTAAAAACTTCTATTAATAACGGTTTTATGCTAACATTTTCAAGATGCTGTTTTTTCCAAGGCTCGAGTGGAGAAAAAATTGTTATTTCATTTAAATGCTCAACCTCTTCATCAAAAATAGCGATATAATCAGCTAACGCCTTACCTGTTTCATTTGAAAAAATTCTGTAAACCTGCTTTTTATATGGAAGTGTTATCTTCGCAAAGCTTTCGCTAATTTTTATTTTAGGAATGTATTTTCCATCTCTTTTAATTGCAACGAGCTTATAAACTCCCCCTAAAACTGGCGCCGAACGGCTGGTGATTAAATTTTCGCCAACACCAAAAGAATCAATTTTAGCTTCATTTAAAATTAAATCTCTAATTATATATTCGTCCATAGCATTTGATGCTATAATTTTGCAATCGGCATATCCTGCATCATCTAGTAGTTTTCTTGCTTTTTTTGAAAAATATGCAATATCCCCTGAATCAATCCTAACTCCAACTGGCCTTTTATTCATAGGCTTTAAAACTTCATCAAAAACCTTTATTGCATTTGGAATTCCTGATTTTAAAACAGAGTATGTGTCAATTAATAATATGCAATTATCTGGATATAATTTAGCATAAGTTTTAAACGCCTCGTATTCGCTATCAAACATCTGCACCCAGCTATGCGCCATAGTGCCAGACGCTGGAACTGCCATATCTCTTTCAGCTAAGGTGTTTGAAGTGCCTTTGCAGCCTGCAATATAAGCTGCTCTTGAGCCTAAAACAGCAGCGTCGACCCCTTGTGCCCTTCTTGCCCCAAACTCTTGGATATCTCTTCCCATCGCACTTCTAACTATTCTATTCGCCTTTGTTGCAATTAGGGTTTGATGATTTATTAAAACAAGTAGCATTGTTTCGATAAGCTGTGCTTGGATAACAGGCCCTTCGATAACCATCATTGGCTCTTTTGGAAATGCTGGCGTTCCTTCTTTCATCGCGTAAACATTGCAAGAAAATTTAAATTTCAATAGATAATCTAAAAATTCATCAGAAAATATATTTTTACTTTTTAAAAATTCGATATCATTTTGAGTAAAAGAGAGGTTTTCTAAATATTCAATAACCTGCTCTAATCCGCAACTAATAGCAAACCCACCATTATCCGGAACTTTTCTAAAAAACAAATCAAACACTGCAACAGTGTCCCTCATTTCGCTACTAAAAAAGCCATTCGCCATTGTTAATTCATAAAAATCTGTTAGCATAGATAGGTTTCTAGGCTCTTTAACTGAGAATTTACTATTAATCATAAAAATATCCCTTTCTTTTATTTTAAGAAATAATCTCCAGCATCTCCCTCATAGATTTTTTCAAAATTAAATTGATAAAAATCTTCTGGATACATCATTGTGTAATCCCTATCAAAAGGCAGTATATCTCGAAGAAGACTTGCAACAAACACACTGCAAACATACTCTGTTTTTGGTGTGTATGGCTTATTAAACATCATATATGGCATTTGAAAAACGCCGTATTTATATTTTAAAGGCTCATTTATAAAAGGTTGTAATCGCTCTTGTATTATTTCAAAATCGCTTTCGCTAACCTGTGTTTTTAAAACGCAGATTTTAGTTGTTGGGTGAAGTTTAAAAAAGCCTGAGTGTACCCCTTCTGTTATAAATCCAGCTGGAAACATATGTTTTGGGTTTCTTCTTCCAAAAGAATAAAACGGCTCTAAGCTTAAATCAAAAGCAATAGAAGTGTGATTGTAATATTTTTTGGTAAACGCTCTTATCGCCCTTGCTAAAATAGTTCCCGAGCGTGATAATACTATATAAACATCTTTCATTAAATATTTTTCCCTTTCAAAGGCTTACTAATTTTATTGTAAGCTATCTTTTATTGCCTTTAGTTCTGATAATTTTATTCATCTTTTTTTGTTTATTAATATGCATATAGGCAAATAAAAAGTATAGTCCTGCTAAAATAACTGTAACAATTATAACAACTCTAAAATATAAAGATGTTGCAAATTCTTTTATTTTTTCTATAACATAGATAACATTATCTCTCTCATAGCTTTTCGCACTAACTAATTCACTAGTGCCAACCTTTTGCCCTGCTAAAAAATAATCAACAGTTCCAACAACGTCCCCCTCATTAATAGGAGCCGAAACACTTTGTGGGATATTGTATTCTTTAGAAAAGCTAGTTTCATCAACTGTGTTTGGCAATATACTCATAACCTGACTATTTGGATATAAAAGCAAAACATCGCTCTCACTTGCGTATTTTAAATTAACTTCTGTAACTGGAAGTTCTAGGCTGTTTGCACTTTTTAAAGAGTAGTTTTCATAAAAATAATCCATTATAACTGGCGTTGTATAAAAAGCTGATTTTGATGGATAATCATCTGCACCAATAATAACTAAAATGTATTTTTCTCCATTCGCCTCGCAAACCGTTACAAAGTTGTGCCCTATTTCTGGCAAAGAGCCGGTTTTCATTCCACGAATATATGGCTGATAAAAATCCGAAGATGGATTTTGCATTGTTATAGTTGAGGTTATTAAATAAGGCTGTGAATGTCTTGCAAGCTCAGTTGCTGGCATATAGTGTGTAGTCTTAGTTGCAATTTCCATAAATCCTGGGGTTTCATAGCAGGCTATTGCAAGCTGGAGCATATCATATGCAGTTGTGTAATGATTATCAGTAAAAAGTCCGTGGGCATTTGTGAAATTACTATTTAGCATACCTAGTTTTTGTGCTTGGGTATTCATCATCATATAAAAATTGCCCATATTTCCACCACCTAAATAATCAGCAACTATATTAGCCGCCTCATTTCCTGATGGAAGTAGCATAGCGTGAATTAAATTATCCGCCGAAACAGCCTCGCCTGCCCAGATATCAGCGTGTGAGCCCCCCATTCCAACTAATTCATCATAAACATAGGATGGCGCTGTTATCATAGTGTTATCTAAATCTTCAATATGTTCAAAGGCAAGATAGGTTGTCATTAATTTAGTTAGCGATGCTGGAACATATGTTTCGTGCATATTTTTTTCAAATATTATTTCCTTTGTATCAAGAGAATACAAAACATAGCTTTGTGCATCTACCTCAAATGGGATTTCGTATCTTGCCTCATTTATTGCAAAGCTAGGCAAAGCAAAAATAGAAAACATCACTGCTGTTAGTAAAATAATACTTATAATTTTTTTCATATAGACATTCCTTTTGTAATTCGATATAATATACCATATATGGTTTAGCATTTCTAAAATATATAATACGGAATATTATACCATAAATGATTGTAATTTTAAAGTGAAATAAATAAGGTGATTTAATGATATTCTTAACTTCCGATACTCACGCAGATATTGAGCATTTAACTTCTAAAGAAACTAAAATAATAAAAAAAGGGGACACCGTTATAATTTTAGGTGACTTTGGCTTTGTTTGGGATAATTCAAAGGCTGAAATTAAAACTCTAAAAAAACTCTCCAAGCTCCCTTTTAAAATTCTATTTATCGATGGCACCCGTGATAAAATGCCAACTATTAATTTATACCCTGACACTGTTTATAATAATGCAAAGGCAAAAGAAATAATAAAAAATAAAATTTACTATATTAAACGTGGCGAAGTTTTAGAAATTGAAGGCAAGAAATTATTCTGCTTTGGCGGATATGATAATGACGATGTGAATTTTTCAATAGAGGATTTCTCCCCTACTCACGAAGAATTCGTTTCAGCTTACGAAAATTTAAAAAAGCATAATCTAAAAGTTGATTATATTTTAACTCACGGGCCTAGTAGCTCGATAGATTTATTTTTAAATTTAAGCGATGGCAGACAGCCTGGGAACACAGCCTTATTTTTAGATGAAGTAAATAAACACACCGAGTATACCAAATGGTATTTCGGCTGGTATCATATGGATAAATATGTGTCCCCTAAAGTTCAAGGGATTTATAAGAATTTTTATTTATTATCGGATAATTCTAATTAAAATCCTTATCCTTTTCTTTATCGTTGGTTTCAAGTTCTTTTTCAATTAGCTTTTTAGTGAAATACTTATAAACTAAAATGTAAACTATAAAAAAAACAACAACAAGCCCTACCCAAAACTCAATAGGGATAAGCATAAAATCTTCTTTTGTAAAACTTAAAAATGAATAATACATAATTTATTTCCTTAATAATTATTTATAATAATTATTATAGCATTATTTTATAAAAATGCAAAAATACACTTTGTTTGTGCTATTTGTTAACATATAACACATAAATTATTTTAGATTTTTACATATATATATGTTAAAATTATTTTAATAGTAATTAAAAGAGGGGTGCAATTTTATGAGTGATATTATAAATGATATGTATGGCGAAGATTTAAAAAAATTAGATAATAAAAAATATAAGAACAATAAAAAAATAAAGCAGTTTTTTATAATAAACTCTATTATTTCAATTATTCTTATATCTGGTTTAGTGTATATATATCAGCAAAGATTAGCAGCACAAAAAGCAGAAAACGCTCAAAATGCTCAAATTTTAGCTGAAAGCTTAGATGCATCATTAGATGCAATCCAAGAGCAGCGTGTTCGATTATGGGATGATATTGAACTTATTAATTACTTTAATTCATATAAAAGTAGTAATTATTATTTTTCAGTTAATCATATATACGAAGATGGCACTGTGGCCGAGGATGGCGTGTATGGTGTGGTAGATTTTCCAAATCACCAATTGGCGCTTGGCCTATCATACCTAGATGACTTTAGCGAGTTTAATGTATCTAGAGATTTAGTTAGTATAACCGACACTTTGTTTGTTGAGGGAGATTTTGCTGGGGATGTGGATGATTTAGCTGCGATAGAAGAATATTTATCATTGGTTTATGGGTTATCTGCTGAAAATGTTGATTACATAGAAACTTTTTTAAATACACCATACAAAGAAAATAGTATTAAAATTACTTCTAGTGTAAATAATATGATTGAAAGTTTAATCACTACTCAAGAAATCACCGTTAGTGAAAATGTAACAAAGGAATTAGAAATGTTTTCACTATCACCAACAAAAACATTAAGTGCTGATAAATATTCACTAACTATTAATAAAACAGATTTAATATTTGCCTTAGATAATTTCCTTGTTGATTTTAAAGATGCATACAGCTTAATGCAAAAAGACTTTAATACGATAGAAGAGTATGATGAATATTTGGATAATTATATTGTTAATAATGTAAAAATTTATACCGATATGATTATTATGTTATTTGATGATATTGAAGACGGAACAATTCATTTTTATGTAAATGAATCCAACTCTTCTACTAAAGTTAGTGCTATAGAGTTTATATACAAAGGTGAGGAAGTGATTATTTTACTTGATACTGAAAAGGATAACTACCTATCAATATCTCTAAAATATGATGGAAATTTATATCAAGCCGGAGTTTATAATTTAAATGGTACAGCTAGAATGTATGCAGAGCAATATAATAGCAATGCCACAAAGATAGTCAATGGCATAACTATCTGGCACGATTCAAATAATCAAATAAATAATTTCCAAGTTGATATGTTTTCAGAAGAACAACATGTCATGCATTTTGTGGCAGATTTGCATGTAAGACAACTTGATTCAAATTTATATCTTTCAATGGATGAAACCTTAATTTGGGTAATGATTAATAGCATGCCTGATAATTGGCAAACCCAGCCAACATTTTATAATAATTTTAATGAACTAGCTATACAATTCAAAAATTTAAAAGACACTCTACCTTTGTAAAATCTATTATATAAAAAAATGACGATTTTTAAAATCGTCATTTTTTATATTTATATGCAATTTATTTTTTATAAAATAATTAATTCTTTTGTAGCCCTTGTTAGATTTTCGATTGAATTTTCTGACAGGTAAATCATATCGCAGATTCTGATGCCAAAATTCTCTTTAATATACACCCCAGGCTCAATTGCTAATACATTTCCTGGCGTTATCATATCTGATGAGCTTGGGTTTAAAATAGGCGCTTCATTTAAATCAATTCCTATTCCGTGACCTAATGAATGATTAAAACAGCCTCTATATCCGCTTTTCTCGATATATGTTCTCACTTCTTCATCAATTTTTTTAGCACTTTTTTCGCTATTAATATTTTGCATAGCAATAACAAAGGAATTTTTAACAACTTCGTATGCCTTTTTAAATTCTTCGCTTGCATAGCCAATGCAAACTGTTCTTGCCATATTACTTCTATATCCATTATAAACAGCACCAAACTCTAAAAGCAAAACATCGCCATCTCTTAAAATTCTCTCACTCGCTCTGCCATGAACAAGGCTTGAGTTTTTTCCACTTATACAGCAGATATGAAATTTATCTAAATCTGAGCCATTTTCAAGCATTAAATGAACAAGCTTTGCCTCAATTTCCTTTTCTGTTAATCCAACAGAGATAAATTTTAATATTTCTTCAAAACATTTTTCATTTATTCTTTGGGCTGTTTTTATATTTTCGATTTCTGATAAATCTTTAACTGCACGAAGTTTTTGAAGCTGAGTTTTTAAAGGGAAAGTTTTTGCCCAAAGTGCTGTTTCAAAAGCTAGATAGTCTTCGTGGCTAATTCCATCGCTCTCTAAAAGCATAACTGACACTCTATCGTCTTGCATTATATTATTAATATTTTTCATAGTTTGAACCGTTGTCCCAACAACTACATTAAATCCAAGTGGAACAAGTTCTCTTGTGGCAATTTCAGAATATCTATCATCGCATAAAAAGTACTGCCCTTTTTTTGTTATTATTACAACAGCCCAGCTAGCTTTTAATCCTGTTAAATAAAGGCGGTTTTCATAGCTTTTTACAACTATTGCATCAGCCTTCACTCTAGAAAGCAATTCCCTAACCTTTTCAAGTTTTATTTTTGTTGATGAATACATATATTTTCTCCTTAAACCCTTGCTTTAGCTGTGTAGTCTTTGCAAATTATTTTATAAACAGCAGTTATATCAACCATATTTTCTGGATAATTAAAATCTCCAGTGTGCCCAGCGTTTACTAATAATAAATCAAGGGCTTTTCTTTTTTCTTCATAGTTTTCTATAATTTCGCAAACACCTTCTAAGTAAACGCTTGCAAAAGCGCAAGAAAAATCTTCTGCCTTTTCGCTTGGAAGTAATTCACTGCTTGCTGTTATATGAACACTAACAGCGTTATTTTTATTTATTAAATCTATTTTTCTTCCTTGCTTTGCACAGTGGAAATAAAGTATAATATCATTATCGATTATTTCATATCCATAATTAAGTGCAACTATATATGGCGCACCACTATCAGTGTTTATTGCAAGGTTCATAAAAGGGGCAGCTTTAATAAATTCATTTATTTTATTAATATCATTTACTTGTCTATCATGTCGGCGCATTTTCATCATAACTTTTCATTCCTTAAACTATTTTAATAAATTATATTATAAGATATATTTTTAAATAAAACAAGGAATATCTTTAAAAAAACAAAGAAAGGGCTTATAAATGGAAAAATTATTAACTCCAAGGCTTTATTTAATCCTATCAAATCCTCGTCTTGCAAAGGAAGTAGCAGATTTTCACACAAGAAATAAGGAAAGCTTTGCTTGGACTGAGCCAGAAAGATATCCCGAATACTACACAAAGCAAGGGCAAAAAAGATATCTTAAAGATGATTTAAAAGAGGCTATAAAAATGAATGAATTTCGCTTTTGGCTACAAGTAAAAGGTGAAAAAAACATAATAGGCACTGTTTCTATTGCAAGCGTTATGGGTGGTAGTGTTAGGAGCTGTTATTTATCCTATAAACTCGATAAAGATTATCAAGGCAAAGGATATATGAATGAGGCAATTAAGGAAATAATTAGGTTTGCATTTGCAGATTTAAAATTATATCGAATAGAAGCTGCTGTTATGCCTAAAAATTTAAAAAGTCTTGCTGTTTTAAAAAAGTTGAATTTTGAAGAGGAAGGATATTCTAAAGAATTCCTTGAAATAAACGGCATTAGAGAAGATCATTTAAGATTTGCATTACTAAATAAATAACAAAGGTTACAAAAAGATTAAGTAAAAATATCGAATTAGTTACAAAGAATGAAATACTATTGATTTTTAGATTAAAAAGGATTAATATATGTCTATCTTAGAGATATCTTTAAGAATAATCTTTGGAAAAAACAAAACTTATTGGAGGATTTTTATTATGAAAAAATTTCTAGCATTAGCATTAGCAGCAGCTCTTGCACTATCACTAGTTGCTTGCTCAAGCACAACAGAAGAAGAAACAACAACTGAAGGAACAGTTACAGAAGAAACAACAACTGAAGAAACTACAGAAGGCGAAGAAGCTACTGAAGAAACTACAGAAGAAACAACTGAAGAAGATACAACTGAAGAAACAGAAGGCGAACCAGTTGCAAACCTACCAGCTGTAACAGTTGATGGAAATGTTTACACAGTTGTTTACACAGAAGATAACGCTGACTATCAAGCTTACTTAACAGAAATGACAGTTGTTGTTGAACTTGACGACGCTGGCGCTCTAGTATCAGTTGAAGTAACTGACAACCAAGGTCAATTAATCCCAGCAGCTGAAGAAGCTCTAACAAGCGTTCCAGCAGCAATGGTTGAAGCTAACTCAGCAGAAGTTGATACAGTTGCAGGGGCAACAATCACTTCAGAAGCTATCAAAGAAGCTGTAACAGCTGCTTTAGCAACTGCTCAAGCTAAATAATCTTATTGCATTTAATAAACATCGCTATGCGATGTTTATTTTTTTGTATTATTTTTATGAATAGGGTGACAGATATAATCCGAACCACCCTATATTGACTTAATAAAAAATATGATATATACTATTCTTATGATATAATCAATCTTTCGATAATTAGTAAGGTGGAATTAAAATGAGTAAAGTAAATCGTTTTAGCTTGTTTTTTATAAGCTGTATAATTTTTATGGGAGCTTTTTATAGCATGGGGCTTTTTACTAGCACTTTTTTTATAGCTGGCTATCTTATATCCTGCATAATTTTTTCTGCAATCATAGAAAATTATATATTTTTTAGAGTTATGAAAAAGAAAGATAATTTAAAAACTATATCATTTTCTATTCAAAATCAGATAATGAATTTATTTTTATGGCTTATGTTTTTATTAAATATTTTCAATATTTTAGCCGAAAACAACCCCCTTAGCACAATTCTTCATTCAGCATTTCTAATATTTGTATATTCTAGTTCAATAGGAGTTTATATCGGGGATAATTATTTAGTGAGTAAGGGCGTTTTTGTAAAAATCAGTGATATAAAAAGCAGTGACAAACAGATAATTTCAAGCATTTATCCAGCAATGGAATTTATTGAATATACATTAGTTTTAAACAATAATAAAAAACCGCAAAAATTTTCAATTTCAAGATTTATGTTCCCAGAAGATATCGAACAATCTTTAGATAAAAGAATTTCAGCAAGCTATTAAATATAATAAATAAAAAATTCCGATTTTAGCAATCGGAATTTTTGTTTTTTATTAGATTGTTTCTTCTGGCTGGCTAGCTTCTTCTAATACTTCTTCATAAGAAGTGAAATCAGATGCTTCATCATCAAAATAGTCGTCTTCAAAATGTTCGCCATACATCATATCTTCAAGATTTCTTAGGTGTTTATCTTTTTTATACATATAATATACCGCTGCTGCAAGTGCTGCTAGAGCTGCCACTGCAAAAAACTTCAAAAATCCTTTCATATCCTTTTCCTCCTTTTTTTCTTCTTTTTCTATTTCTTTAGTTTTTGAATTAGCTGGCAAAGTGAGTTTTTTTAGATTATTAATTGTAAAAGCTAACCCGTGAACTTTAGTGTTTAAATAAGTTTTGTAAATTTGCAATGCTGAAATAGCAAATTTTGCCGTGTTTTTATTTAATAAAAGTTTGCTTGTTAAATTCATAAAATTGCCACCTTGTCCTTTTAATTATTGATATATATTATTATACCACTTTTTATAAATTAATACAAATAAAAATTCTATAAAAAAAGCTGATTTTAAATAAATCAGCTTTTAAAAATGTTAATTATAGTTTGATAGCTGCTTCAAGTGCAATTTCCATCATATCTAAAAATGCAGTTTGTCTTTCCTGTGCAGTTGTGTATTGCTGTAAAACCAGGCTATCTGAAATCGTAACGATACAAGCAGCATTTTTATTTAAATATTTTGCGTTTGCGAATAATGCAAAGCTTTCCATTTCAACGCAATCTGGCTCAAATCCATCGAATTTGCCTCTTGTTGATGGGTCTGCATAGAACGTGTCGCTTGAGTGTATCATACCAGATTTTAAAGTTTTTCCAATTTCTTTAGCAGATGCTTTTAATTGGTCGTTAATAACTGGAGTTGGTCTTAAAACTTTATCTTCATATCCAAAAGCAGCTAATGCATAGCTTGATTTACTATAAGCTTCTTCTGCAATGATAACATCGAATAAAGCGTGCTCAGCTTTGTAGCCACCAGCAGAGCCAACACGGATAATATTTTCAACACCGTAAAATTCATATAATTCATATGAGTAAATACCGATACTTGGCATACCCATACCACTACCCATAACTGAAACTTCAACACCTTTATAAGTACCAGTAAAACCTAGCATACCTCTAACTGAGTTGAATTGTTTAACATTTTCTAAAAAAGTATCTGCAATAAACTTTGCACGAAGTGGATCACCCGGCATTAAAACTGTTTTTGCAATATCGCCAACCTTTGCATGATTGTGCGGCGTACCTTTAAATTCTGACATAATTTGTATCTCCTTTGATAACTCTTCTTTGGTTGTGTGACAATGCCTTAAAATCTAGCTTATAAAAAAAGAACACTTCTTTTATAAAATAATAAGGCATTGCCACTAAGGATTGATTTATTTAAAATCATTCCTTAACATATTTATATTTTATCACAAATCCTCTTTAAAAAGCAAATAAAAAATTGTGAATTATTTATGATTTATGAAAAGAAAGAAAAAGAATTTCGATTTATCCAAAAATCTGATTTTTTAATAATTGCAATCTCTTCCTCTCCCATATCATTTATTAGCTTTACTATAAAATCATTTTCAAGCTCTGCGATAATTATCGGCGGGATAGTTTCCTGATTATCATAATATAAAAGAATTTCAGTTAGTGCCATTCCATCTAAATTCATATTATAAAAATTGTATTCCTCCAGCCTTTCATATCCAAACACAACCCTATTATCATAAACTCCAACTAATGAAGAGCGTTTCACTGTGTTTTCTAAGGTTACATCTAGGATTTCGTGGGTTAAAAGATTTTCTCTTTTAATTCCAGTGTTTGCTTCTTTCATCGTGAATAAAAAATCCCCTTGCAAAACATAGCTTTCCGTTAAAGTTAGGCTTTCTTTTAAAATATCAATTTCTTTAGTGTCAACATCATAGTTATATATAAAATGCACAGGGCTTTCAACAGCATCAATATAAATTTGATTTTGATAGCTTGATAGAATAAAAGCATCAATTGGCACTTCTTTTAAAGTATCATAAGTTAGAGAAGAAAAATCAACTTCGGTTATATAATCTGAATGCCCATCTGATAAAAAATTATTTTTTGAAAGGATTATATAAAGTTTATCATTAGAAAAAACAATATTATCAAAATCTTCTTCAAAGGTTATAAATTCATCATCCTCAAAACGGATAGTTTGCATTTCACTTGGATTAGATGCTGAAATTTGTGTAATAAAGCTATCATAGTAAATTGATGAGGAAATCACATAGATATAATCATTAAATAAAAAGCTATGTAAAAATGAGGTTTCGCTATTATTTACAGGCAAATTTACTCCTATATCAGTTTTTGTAAGGCTATTTATATCATATTCATAAATCCCGTAATTCAAGCCATCTTTAATATAAACGCTATATCCTTTTTCTTCATTAAAGCTTGCTGGATTATATAATTCCGTGGCAACTCCATCACTTGTTTCACTAGAAGAACAAGCCGAAAAAAACAATAACACAAAGCTTAGCAATAATATAATTCGTTTTTTCATAAGAAATTCCTTTCTATCTTATAAAAATTATTTATTTTCTTTTAATTGATGCCCCAAATGATATTGGCTGTGCTAAAAACACGCTTTTATAATCTGGTTTTAAGGCTTCTTTTGCCTTTTTTGCCATTTCTTCATTATCAAAAATCCCAAATACAGCCGCACCACTTCCTGTCATAACACTCCCTAGTGCCCCAAGTGAAATTAATTTTTCCTTAATCTCATTTGTGTATTCGCTTTTTGCTGCTTTTTCTAAGTCGTTAGCAAGATATTTTGAAATTTTCTTTAAATCCTGCTCTTTTATAGCCGAGATTAATTTATCTGTTTCAACTAAAGTTTTTTCATTTAATTCATCATAATTTTTAAAAGCTTCCGGAGTTGAAACTCCAACAAACGGCATGCAAATCACAAAAAAACAGTTTGGCATTTTAGGCGCTGGTAAAATAACCTCCCCTGTTCCTGATACTCTTTTAGTGCCCCCAATTAACATAAATGGAACATCACTTCCAACCATCAGCCCAATTTTTAATAGCTCATTTGTCGAAAGATTAGTTTTATATAAAAAATCAAGCCCTCTAATAACTCCCGCTGCATCAGCACTGCCCCCAGCCATACCAGCCTTTATTGGAACTCTTTTTGTTATATCAATTAGCACTCCACCTGATATTTTAGTGTATTCAAAAAATTTTATTGCCGCTTTAACAGCTGTGTTCTTTTCGTTTGTTGGGATGTATTTTGCATTTGATTTTAATTCAATTGTATCCTGCTTTGTAAGGGTTATATATTCAAAAATTGATATAGTTTGCATCACCATATCTAATAGGTGATATCCCTTTTCATCAATCCCCGTTACATCAAGGCTTAAATTTATTTTTGCAGGCGCTATAACCTTTATGCTATCCATAGCTTCAATCCCTTTCTAACCTTACTCACATAATCCGGATTACGAGCGTAAGGGTATGGTAAAAATTTATTTTAAAGAAGATATAAACTCTTCTATTTTTTCAAGCCCTTGCCTTATATGCTCAAGCGAATAAGAGTATGATATTCTAACAAATCCTTCGCCAGCTTCTCCAAAAGCAGTCCCCGGAACAACCACGACTTTCCCCTCAAATAATAATCTTTCACAGAAAGTTTCGCTAGAGAGCCCAGTGGAGCGAATATCGCAAAAAACATAAAACGCCCCTCTCACATCGTGAGTTGAAAGCCCCATTCTATTTAGCTGACCCACTATGTATTTTCTTCGCATATCATATTCATCACGCATATTTTCAACTTCTTCATCGCATTCATTTAAAGCAACGATTGCTGCATATTGGCTGATAGTAGGTGCACAAATTGTTGCGTATTGATGAAGTTTTGTCATCGCTTCGATTAATTCTCTTGGCCCCATAACATATCCAAGACGCCAGCCAGTCATTGAGTAGGCTTTTGAAAATCCGTTTATAACAATTGTTCTATCTTTCATCCCTTTTACATTTGCAAATGAAACATGCTTTTGACCAAAGGTAAGCTCGGCATAGATTTCATCAGTCATCACTATAATATTAGTATCTTTTATAATTTCTGCAAGCTCTTCATAATCCTCTACATTCATAACAGCCCCTGTTGGATTAGATGGAAAAGGCAGTATTAAAATTTTTGTTTTATCAGTTATTGCTTTTTTTAATTCTTTGGCTGTGATTTTAAAATCATTCTCTTTTGTTGTTTTTATTTCAACTAATTTCGCCTTACATAATTTTGCAAGTGGCGCATAGCTAACGTAAGACGGAGTTGGCATAATAACCTCGTCCCCTTCATTTAATAAAACCCTAAAACAAACATCAATAGCCTCACTACCACCAACAGTTACAAAAATTTCATCTGCTGAGTATTCAAGATTAAATCTTCTTTTTTGATAATTTGAAATAGCTTCTAAGAGCTGTGGCATACCTGCATTTGCAGTATACCAAGTGCGCCCTTTTTCAAGCGCTGTTATTGCCGCTTGCCTAACTCTCCACGGAGTTTTAAAATCTGGCTCGCCAACTGCTAAAACAATCGAATCTTCGCTTTGCATAGCAAGTGAGAAGAATTTTCTTATTCCAGACGGTGGAATAGTTTTGAATTCTTCATTTAGTAAATCTTGGTAGTTAATCATAAAGATGTCATTCTCCTTTCATCTTTATCATTATCCTCATACATAACTCCTGATTGCTTATACGGCTTTAAAACGAAGTGAGTGGCTGTTCCTATTACATCATCTAAAGGAGATAATCTTTTCGCCACTAGCATTGCAATTTCCTGAAAGGTTTTTGCTTTAATTTCAACTAGTAAATCATAACTACCGCTAATCAAAGTTACTGCTTCAACCTCTTGCATTTCGCTAATTTGCTTTGCAATTTCATCAAATCCTTTTCCCTTTTTTGGTGAAACACGAAGTTCTATTAAAGCCTTAACGTGGTTATTGGAAACTTTTTCCCAATCTATAAGAGTTCGATATCCTTTAATAATCCCTTTATTTGTTAAATCAGCTATTATTTCTTCAATTTCTTTTTCTTTCATATCAAGCATATCAGCGAGCTGTGCAGCTGATAACATAGGATTCTTCTCAATTATTTTAAGTAGTTTTTCCATTGGTAAATCTTCCTTTTTAATTATTTTAGATATATATAATTTATTATATCTTTTTTATATCTTTTTTTCAACTTTAAATACTTGGATATCGTAAAATTTAAGAAAATAGGCAAGTTTTCATAAAATTAGTAATATATATTTATCATAAAATTTAGCTATATTTAATATTAAACTAATTCAAATAATGATTTTTACTATGTGTTTTTTGTGTTTTTTAATGAAAAATCATAAAAGTATGTACATTACGCAATAATAAGTGTATAATATATAGGCAATTTACAAGAAATTATTTAAACAATCAAATGATTAATATAATCTAAAGAAAGGAAGAGGTAATTATTATGGTGAAATTTTATACTCCGCTTGGGAAGATAGAACTTAGCAATGATTACTTTGCTTCGCTAGTTAGCACAGCACTTCAAAGTTGTTATGGTGTTGCAGGTATGCACCAATCAGGCACAACAGATGGAATGAAAGCTCTTTTATTCGGAAAAGATATGCCAGATAAAGGGATAACTATTTCAAAAGAAGATGATGAATTAGTTATAGGTTTGCATATAAAAATAATGTTTGGCGTTAGTATTCCAGTTATCGTGGAAAACATTAAAGATAGAGTGAAATACGTTATTGAAGATGCAACTGAATTAAAAGTTAAACGAATAAATGTCACAGTTGATGATATAGTAGCAAAACAAATTTAAAAAAGATTTATTTTATCTTTAGCTTTGAACAAATCAAAGCAGGCACTTTTTTTAAAACTTAAGTGCTAAAGAAAGGAACGGTAGTAAATATATGATAAGTGGTAAAATATTAAGAGATAGTATCATATCAGGTGCCAATTTATTAAATAATAATAAAAGCAGTGTTGATGAATTAAATGTTTTTCCTGTGCCAGACGGAGATACAGGAACAAATATGTCAATGACTATTACTGCGGCAAAAAAAGAACTTGAAAAACTAGACGACACAGTGAGTGTTGAAAAAGTTGCAAACACAGTTGCCTCTGCAATGTTAAGAGGAGCAAGAGGTAACTCTGGCGTTATTTCTTCCCTTTTATTTCGTGGATTTGCAAAAGCACTAACTGGCAAAACTTCTGCAAAAGCCGAAGATTTAACTCTTGCTTTAAGAAGTGGTGTTGATGCAGCTTATAAAGCAGTTATGAAACCAACTGAGGGCACAATGCTAACTGTTGCAAGACTTGCAGCCGAAAAAGCAGAAACCTTAAATAAAGAAACTGATATAGTATCTCTTTGGAGCGAAGTTGTAAATGCTTCTCAAATAGCACTTGATAATACGCCAAATCAACTACCTGTATTAAAAAAAGCGGGCGTTGTAGACGCTGGTGGTCAGGGCGTTGTATATATCTTTACAGGTATGCTTTCAGTTTTTAGTGATAAAGGAATAATCAAAGCAGAAGATGGCGAACAAAAATCTGTTTCATTCACTCCAAAAGGCGTTTTTGCAAAAGATTTAGATCCTGATATTGTTAATGCATACTGCACTGAATTTATAGTTAATAAAAACGATAAGGCATCAGCTGAAAAGCTAAGAGCAAAGCTTGAAAGCATTGGCGATAGCGTTGTTGTTGTGGAAGATGAAGAAATCATCAAAGCACACGTTCACACAGAAGACCCTGGAAAGGCGCTTTCTGAGGCCGTAAAACACGGATTTATGACAAATTTAAAAATTGAAAATATGCTAGAACAAATGGAAGAACTATCTGAAAAAGGCAAAGGCCTTGAAAAGCAAGAAAATGATAAGGATAGCGATTCGCAGTTTAAATACACAGCAGTTAGCGATGATATGCCTTTTGGCTTTGTTGCAATTGCTGCTGGCGAAGGGCTTGAAAATACATTCACAGATTTAGGCGCAAACGCAGTTGTAACAGGGGGGCAAACAATGAACCCTTCAACTGATGATATTTTAAAAGCTATTCACTCAGTTGGTGCAAAAACTGTTTTTGTGCTACCAAATAATAAAAATATTATAATGGCATCAGAACAAGCAGCCTCACTTGCAGACAGAGAGGTTATCGTTGTGCCAACTAGGACAATTCCTCAAGGCATAACTGCTATGCTAAGCTTTGATTTTGATATTGATGCAAAAGATAACGCAGTGAATATGAATTTAGCCACTGAAAACGTTAAAACTGGCTCAATCACTTTTGCAGCTAGAAACTCAGATTTCGATGGTCATAAAATCAAAAAAGATGAAATCCTAGCTATGGAAAATTCAAAACTTTCATTCACTGAAAAAGATGTTGAAAAGGCAGCCGTTAAACTAACAAAGCAAATGATGGATAAAAACACAACATTTGTAACTATTATTTACGGCGAAGGAATTAAAGAAGAAGACGCTCAAAGAGTTGCTGATTTAGTAACAGCAAAGGCTCCAAAAGGAGTTGAAGTTAGTATTCTAGAAGGCAATCAACCAGTGTACTACTACTTAATTTCAGTAGAATAATAAAAATAAAACAGCTATATATTAATCTTTAAGGGTTAAATATAGCTGTTTTTTATTATTGTAAAAATATGGGCATAAATGGTATAATGTATGTATAGTTTTAAACTTTTGAAAGGAAGGCTTATATTTATGAAAAAATTAATTAGTGTTTTTTTAGTTTGTATTCTTTGTTTTTCTTTGGTTTCGTGTAGTAGTACTTCTAGCGAAGATATAGCTGAAACCACAGAAGAAACAGGTACAGAAACTGTAAATGAAAATGAAGATAATAAAGGCGAAGAAATAGAATACATCGATGATACGCAGGAGCCATCTTTAGCTATCACCTTAGTAGACCATGATGGAAACTTTGTTGATATAAAATATAGAGATAGTGGAATAACTTTTGAATTTATAGGAGAAAATCAATTTCAAAATGGATATGCATTTATAAAAGATTCAAAAACTATGTTTGACGAAGCTGTTTTTTTAGAGGATGGCAAAGGCTCAGATACTAGTGAAACTATCTATATTATAAAAAATGGCGCACAGGAAGTTTATATATCAAAATCCGATGAGAATTATAGAGAAGAGGGTGAATTATATTATATCCAAGAAGAGTATATGAATTTATTAACCGAATCTTTTATTGGAAATTCTGGCGAAACTCAGCATTGGGGTGCAGTAGATGTTACAATATATTCTATTGATAAAAAGGAGATTGTCGTTCCTGAAAGCACCTATGTTAATATGACGAGCACTAATACCAATGGCGAAATAAGCATTAATATTAATGGTAATGGCGAGTGGATTTTTGATAATCACGAGGCTTTTTTACAAGCTAATATTCCATATAGAGGAATATATGCCGGCTGGGATATCTATGTTTATCCCGAGGGTGACTCAATTTATGTTAACATTCGCTACACCGACACTGAGCTTTATGATATGCGCTCGGTTTCAGTTGTTTTTGAAAAAAGAGAAGAAAACGAAGATATTTACAGCCATATAGAAATAGCCGAAAGCTCTACTCCAATAGTTTTTGCCGATAAAGAGATGGAAAGGCTACTTTCTAAGCATTTGAATATCCCAATTGGAGAAATATATAAAGAGCATTTAGAACTTATCGAAGTAATTGTTATCGCTGGTGATGATTTATATTCATACTACACCGATGAAACCTATTTTAGTTTTTCAGGGCTTGAATTTAACGGAGTTCGAGAAGCAGGCGGAATTACCAGTCTTGAAGATTTAAAACATTGCACAAATTTAAAAGAGCTATACATTGGAATAAATCAAATAAATGATATTTCTGGCATAGCTGATTTAACCGATTTAAAAATCATAAATTTAACAAGCAATCAAATTAGCGATATCACACCACTTGAAAATCTAATAAATCTTGAAAGGTTAACGCTAGACCATAATAATATTAGCGATGCATCAGCTCTTGTGAATTTAAATAATTTAAAATTATTAGACCTTGGAAATAATAACAATAGTACATTCGATGATTTAGAAAGTGTTTCTAAAATTACAAGCCTTGAAAGTTTAAGCTTGTATCAAAATGCTTGCAGTGATATAAGCCTTATTGCAAACCTTACTAATTTAGAGTATCTCGGGCTTAGCACCAATGATATAACCGACGTTTCCCCTTTAAAAGATTTAACTAATTTGCGTGATTTGTATCTTGGGCAAAACTATAATCTAGTGGATATTTCACCTTTAAATGATTTACAAAGCCTAGAATTTTTATCAGTTAGAAGAACAGGTATAAAAGATACCAGCCAAATACCAAACCTTGCAAACAATCCTGATAGATATGTTGATATTAGAATTGAAGAAGATGCAAACAGCAATAATTAAATATTTGCTAAAATAAAAATATTATAATATAAATAAAAATGTCACTATCTTTTTTGATAGTGACATTAATTTTATACTAATGATTTTCTTTCAATTGGCGTGGATAATATAACCTGTGTTGAAGTTTCGCCAATTTTTTGGAAGGTCATAATTAATCTTTCTAAATCGCTGATTTCATAAGCATCAACTTTAACCATATAGCTGTATTCCCCTGTAACGTGGTTACATTCTACTACTAATGGCTCTTCTCTTGCAATTTTAAGTAAGTTTTCAGCTTCTTGTGGTTGAATCGAAACATTGATGATAGCGTGCACTGTTCTTCCTAATTTTTTAGGATTTAAAACAGCTGTATACCCTTGAATAATTCCTTCTTTTTCAAGTCTTCTAATTCTTTCACTCACAGCTGGTGCTGTTAGAGAGATTGTTTGTGTAATTTCTTTAACTGTTATTCTTCCATTTTTTTGTAAAAGTTCAAGTATTTTTTTATCGATATTATCCATTTGTAGTGCGTCTCCTGTTAAGTTTATAGTTGAATGTTATATAAGTTTTGCAAATCCTTAAAAAATGCAAAAGATAATACTACAATATTATACATTTTTTTTAATGCTTTGTAAATACTTAATTGTTAACTTTTAGCAATTAAATAGGCTATTTTTGGTATTCTTCTATCAAATATAAAAGTTTTTTATCAATATTACCTTTTATTGTAATAAATTCGGCTCCATATTCTTCACTGTAAATATGTCCATTTAATCTAATTGTAGATGAAAGGTTTGCTTTTGAATATGGCAAATTAATGCTAAACTCAGCTATCCTATCACTCAGTCTTTTATCAATTTCTAGCAGTAGATTTTCAAGTCCTTGCCCTGTTTTAGTGCTTGTTTTAATACAATTCTCTTGAAAAAGAGCTTGATGCTCCATATCCATTTTATTATAAACGGTTATTATATTTTCATCACTACAACCAATTTCATCTAGAGTGCTTTTTGTTATAGTTAGCTGTTCTTCCCTGTCTTTTGAAGAAATATCACACACATTTAAAATAACATCAGCATATTTTGCTTGTTCAAGAGTTGATTTAAAAGCTTCGATTAGTTTATGCGGAAGACGTGAAATAAATCCAACGGTGTCAACTATTATGCAGTTTTGCCCACTTGGAAGAGTTAGTTTTCTCGCTGTTGGATCTAGTGTTGCAAAAAGCATATCTTTTTCTAATATATCACTATTTGTAAGTTTATTTAATAAGCTTGATTTTCCAACATTGGTGTATCCTGTAAGGGCGATAATTGGCACATCGTTCTTTTTTCTTTGTGTGTTTATCATATCTCGCCTTTTTTCAACTTCTGCAAGTTTTTCTTTAATTAAGCTAATTCTATTTTGAATATGCCTTTGGCTAAGTTCAAGCTTTGTTTCGCCTCCACCCCTTCTTGCACCAGCAGCACCTCCAGCACCACCACCCTGACGGGACATAGATGCTCCTATTCCACGAAGTCTTGGCAAGCGGTATTTTAATAGTGCAAGTTCAGTTTGAAGTTTCCCCTCGCTCGTAGTGGCTCTATTTGAAAATATTTCCAAAACAAGCATAGTTCTATCTATTACTTCAATATCAAGAAAATCCGTGATATTTTTTATTTGACTAGGGGATAACTCATCATCTATAACAACTACTTCGATTTCATTATTTTGGCAAAGCTCCTTAATTTCCATAAGTTTGCCCTCGCCAAAATAATATTTATTATCTGGCTTATCCCTTTTTTGTGTAATTTGTATTACTGCCTCTAAATTATTTGCAAGGCATAGCTCAGAAAGCTCATTTAGTGAGTTTTCTATATCATATAAATCGCAGTCGACAGCTGCAATAAGAGTTTTTACAAGTAAAATTTCTTCCATTTTAATTTTTACTCCTTTAAATATTTTATTTTCCCCTTGTTACATCTTTATTTTTTCACATATAAATGTTATAATAGATTTAAAATGTTAAGGAGTGTAAGATAATGATTTGTTTTAAATGCAATAATGCAGTTGAAGATGGTGCACTATTTTGCAATAAATGTGGAAATAAGATGCAAGATGATGCCTTTTCTAGTCAAAGTATAACAGAAAGCACCACTTTTATGCAAGCTAATACTCAAAGTGATAACCTTGAAACTATAAAAACTTTTTTAAATAACGAATTAGATAATGATGCTAAAATACATCCAGAATCTGTTAAAATTTCTTCACTAATCGAAGAAGAAAAACAAACTGAACCTGTTTTTACAGATGATATTTCCCTTGAAGATACAAAGGAAATCGAAATACCAAGTAATACGGTTGAAGTAGATTTAGATAAAATAGTTGATAATTTTATAAAAGAAAAGCTGGACGATTCTTGCCTAGATGATCTAGATACTCAAGATACAAACCCTAGCGAAACTAGAGTGGAAACTTTTGAAGATACAGAAACTTTAGTGCAATCTCCTTTTAAAATCCCTGTTAGTGATGAAAGCGAAGAAGCTTTAATAGAAGGTTTTGCTGAAATACCACACTATCCAAATCCAAATATTAACCGAGATTTATTTACTCAAGGTGTGACTCTTTATAATCAGCCAGAAGAAGTTGACACTCTTGATTTAGTGGTGATATTTTTATTTTCACTTGTACCAATTATCGGTTTATTCGTTTTATTATACCTTGCCTTTGGGCAAACTAAAAGTAAATTAAAAAGAAAAATTGCATCAGCTTTATTATTAACATATGTTTTCATTTTTGTTATGGCAGTTGTGTTTTTTATAGGATTTACAATAGGCATGCTTTAAAATTAAAATACCGATTTAATTAAATCGGTATTTTTTTAATATTCAAAATAATCTTTTTTTAAAACTTCAAGCTGTTTTTTCTTTAAAACATTAATACAAATGCAAACAATTGATAAAATGTAAACACCTATATTAATTATCACTAAATCATATATTGAAAGTAAATTTGCAAGATATAAAAATGGCATAATTAAAATCGAAACCCTATGATTTTCGCTTGATATTGGAAGTGCGATTGCTAGAAAATTTATAATAGTTATACAAACAGATAAAGAAATCCAAAATTTTGAATTTTCAATAAAAGTTTTCTTTCTAAAACTTGATTTAAAACCAATACTTTTTAAATAATTAATTATATTTCCCCTATCTTTTACTGATATAAAAATTTCAGCCACCTTTAGTTTGTTTTTACTATCGATATATTCAATTTTAAAAACTTGCCCAAAAAAAATCCGAGTTATGCTTTTAATTTTATTATAGGAAATATACTCCTTTGTTTCTTTTGAGTAAAATTCTTCTTTTAAAAACTCATAATCTCTATTTTTTGCTATTATATTATTCAATGAAATTCTCCTATATCTAAGCTTTTAACTAGGTTTTATAATAGCATTTTATTTTTAATTAATCAAGAGGTATATATTTTAATAGTTTGTTTAAACTAAGAGTTGAAAGGAAGTATTATTATGCAGAAAAATTTATCTTATTTTTTACTAGGAAATATTGAAATGGCAAAAATCTCAACTGAGGAATTAATTGATGTATCAAAAGATGCTCATTTTCTTTCCATGTTAAAAGACGATTTAAAAGAATACGACGCTTTCTACATCAAAATTAGAAAAGAGCGAAATCCCCAAGATAAATTAAAGGATATAAATCCAATAGTGAAATTCTCCAGTCAAATGTCGATTAATATGCAAACACTAACTGATAAATCAAATAAGCACTTAGCACAGATGCTTATTAAAGGATTTAATATGGGGATAACTGATGCAACAGAAAACATTGATAAAGCCATAAAAGAGGGCGAGGATAGCAAAATAATCGAAATTGCAAAGGATTACAAAAATCTTTTAATTGATAACTGCAAGAAATATTCAGAAATTGCAAAAGAAGCGTGATATATAAAAACTGCTAGAATATTCTAGCAGTTTTTATATATACTAATATTTTTATTTAATCTAAAACCCTTGATATAAAAAGTTTCCAGATGAGGCAAATCCACCATTATTTAAAATAAAACCTGCACAAATAAGAGCAATTAAAAGATAATAACACAAAAATCTAGTATGCGTTTTCATACTTGGAAAAATGGTTGTAAGGCATTTGCCTTTTAATTTAAAATATCTGTATAAATCCATATTAATTAAGATAGCAATACATATAAAGCTAAATGCTAGATAAGCGTAAATTAATATTGGAGTTGAATCAAATCCATTAGCCACACTATTAATCAGCTGATTTATAAAACTCGCTAAGCTAAAATCTGAAAAAAGCTTTGAAATATATATAAATGCATTATCAATGCTTTTACTTGCAAAGAATATATAAGAAAAAGTTACTAAACTAAATGTGAATGCTGTTTTGCCCCAAAATTTAAAGAACTTCGGCTTTTTATCAGGCTTTTTATAGTATTTTCTAAGTAAATCCTCACCTATTCTAAACACAGCGTGACAAACACCCCAAACAACAAACGGCCATGTGTTTCCGTGCCATATACCACTGGTTAAAAAAACTAAAAATATAGCAATTAAAACAGGAGGTTTTTCAAAAAAATTTCCGATAATAGGAATTTTTTTGAGTGGATTTTCCCAAACAAATGGCATGAAAATATAATCTTGAAACCAAGAAGATAGCGAAATATGCCATCTTGCCCAAAAACCTGACATATTCTGGCTAAGATACGGAGTATTAAAATTATCAATTATCTCAATACCTAGAATTTTTGCTGTTCCTCTTGCTATATCGCTATACCCCGAAAAATCAGCATACAGCCAAAATGAATAAATAATAGCCGTGAAAATAAGCATAATTCCAGAATATTCATCTAAATTCGAGTGAACTTCGCTTATAAATTTTATTAAAATATCGGCAACCGCAAGCTTTTTAAAATATCCAATAGCCATTAATTGAAGCCCGACAACGATATTATCCTTATTGAATTCTCTTTCTTTTTTTAGTTGTGGAAGAATTGCATTCGCCCTTGAAATTGGCCCTGAGGTAACATAGGCAAAAAAACCAAGAAAAAGGCAGAAATCAATAAAATTTTCTTCAGATTCTATCTTTTTTAAATAGATATCTATTAAATAGCTCAAAGATGAAAAGGTGAAAAAGGAAATACCAAGTGGCATCATCCAGTTAATACTGCCATCATCAAGCGTTACGCCCACTAAGTTGTTTATACTCTCTGGGAAAAAATCAGCAAAAAAATTATAGTATTTAAAAATCAATAAAATAGATATATTAGAAAACAAGCTAAAAATAAAGGCTGTTTTTCTTTTTTTATCCTTACTCTTACTTATTAATTTTCCTAAATAAAAATTCAAGATGCTCATTATTGGCAAAATAAAGCATAGTTGAACTGAGTAGAATATATAAAAAAAGTAACTTATAAATAATAAATAACCATTTTTATAATTCTTTGGAATTTTAAAATATAATAAAGCTACTATCGGTAAGAATATTAAAAAATTCACCGAAGTAAAGCTCATAAAGTTTAAATCTGTTAGCATAGAAATCCTCTAATCGTTAATCTTTTTTAGATTTTGTTTAAACCACAAGGGTAATCTAAGTAATTATACCAAAAAAAACTTTGATTTACAAGGCGATATTATGATATAATATTTAAAAATCCAATTACTTTAATAGGAAGTGTTTTATGATAAATCAGCTATTTCTAATCTTTGCGTTTTCAGCTTTTTCAATTATTTTTTATAAATATTCATCGGTTTTAAAAAAAATAAAGATTGCTCCTATATATCTTTTATCTATTATTATATTTATAGGTTTTATTTATCGCGTAAATCTTGCACCTGACACAGGGTTTGGAACAGATATAAGTTTGTTCACCTATTGGTCTAATTCAGCATATGATTTAGGTATGTTTTCAGTGTATGATGCAGGATTCTTTTTAGATTACCCTCCTGGATATATTTATATTTTATATTTTGTAAATTGGATTGCCGATTTATTTAATATCGATACTGGTAGTCAAACTTTTGTTTTGCTTTTAAAAATGCCTAGTATAATTGCTGATTTAGTTTCTGGAGTTGTTATTTACAATATATCAAAAAAATATCAAGATGAATATAAAGCCCTTGTTTTATCAGCTATGTATATCCTTGCTCCAGCTGTTATCTTTAATTCTGCTGTTTGGGGTCAGATAGATAGTTATTATTCTCTTTTAGTTGTTTTAAGCATTTATTTCGCAATGCAAGATAAGGTTAAAACAACTGCTATTATTTACGGAATTGCCCTTGCAACAAAGCCTCAATCTCTTTTATTTGGGCCTATATTATTATTTTATATTATTGAGAAAAAAGATTTTAAAAAACTTGTTGATGCCCTTTTTTACGGACTTTTAAGCTTTTATATTCTAACAATTCCAATTTCAAAGGGTTATGATTTATTAGCCGTTATACAGTTTTATCTAAACACCTTTAGTGGATACAAAAGTATAACTGTTAACGCTTTTAATATCTATGCACTCTTGGGGCTTAACTGGAAGCCTTTAAGCGAAGCTTTATATGGGGAAATGATAAATACAATTGTAATCCCTATGATTTGCCTACTAGTTGGCTACTACTTTTTCACTAATAAAAACAAAGAAAAATATCTAGTGAGTGCAAATATCATTATAATCTTATTCTTCTCATTTTGCACAATGATGCACGAAAGATACATCTTCCCTGCCTTATTAATTTCAATTTTATTAGCTGGAATAACTGGAAAAATGAAATATCTTATTTTATATCTTCTAGTTTCCGCTTTTAGTGATTTAAATGTTGTGCATATATATGAAATTTATAACGCTGGGGCAAGTTATCTTGATTGGGTGATTAATTTATCAGCTATTATACTTTTAATAATAGCTATATATCAAATAAGCTTTATCGATTTTAAAGAGCTTAAAAATGTTAAAATTAAGCCCGTTTACTTGCTATCAGTTTTAATATTTTTTATCTCAGCTTTAACCTTTTATAACCTTGGTAATAATAAAACCCCGCAAAGTTTTTATCAGTCAATTGAGTATGGTGAGCAATTTTCAATAACTTTTGATGAAAAAACCACTATAAGTGAAGTTTATTATTATATGGGTATGGGGGATGAATATTCAGGCGATGAAACCCCTAAGATAACTAGCGATTTTTCAATTTTCTATCTTGATGATTTAGGCACTTGGCAGTTTTTAACTTCAACCAAGGAGTCTTCTGTATTCTCTTGGAGAAAGGCAGAATTACAGCCAGTATCCACAAATTCTGTTGCGATTGTGGCAAATGATAAAAACCAAACTTTATCAGAGCTTATTTTCCTTGATGAAAAGGGCGAAATTATAACATTTGATTTTTCATATGATTACGAAGTCTTTGGCGAATATCCACCTGCTAATCTTTTTAATGAAGCATATATGTTTACAAAAGATTTAAGCTATTATTCTTCTAGCTATTTTGATGAGATATATTTTGGGCGAACAGCGTATGAACTTACTCAGGATTACTCTATTTACGAAACAACTCACCCACATCTTGGAAAATATCTAATTTCAATTGGAATTATGATATTTGGAATGAACCCATTTGGATTTAGATTTATGGGGGCTGTTTTTGGAATACTAATTGTTTTAGCTGTTTTCTTTCTAGCAAAAGAGCTGTTTAAAAATAGTAAAGCTGGGCTGATTGCTGCTTTTTTATCCGCATTTGATTGTATGAGATTTACTCAAAGCAGAATTTCAACGAGTGATAGTTTTTTAGTTTTCTTTATGATTTCAACCTTTATATTTATGCTAAAATATAAAAATCTAAAAGATGATAAAAATCTTAATAAGGCGTTTTTATATCTATTTTTAAGTGGAGTATTTATGGCACTCACCGTTTCGGTGAAATGGAATGGGGCTTATGCGATGGTAGGGCTTGCCGTTTTATTTTTCTATATCCTTTATTTAAAATATAAAAATCATAAGGATATAAAAATCGTTTACAAAACAATTGCATTTTGCTTTTTAGCCTTTGTGATAATTCCAGTTTTAATATATTTTATTTTATTTACCCCTGTTTTAATTGGGGATAATCTATTTGAATTAATAAAAGATTTTATTCGCTGGCAAACAAATATGTTTGATTATCATTCTCAATTAGTTAGTGAGCATTTCTTTGCTAGCCCTTGGTACACTTGGTTTTTTGTTGAAAAGCCTATCTGGTTTTCAGTGGATAGGACTGGGGATTTAGTTAGCTGTATTTCTTCTTTTGGCAATATCGCCATTTGGTGGGCAATGCCATTTTCAATGGTTTATCTTGCATATAAATCATTTAAAGAAAAAGATAGCACGGCTGTGTTTATCCTTGTTTCCTATTTAATGTGCATACTTCCTTGGATATTAATTTCAAGAGAAACATTTATCTATCATTACTACCCTGCAACCATTTTTGGAATACTTGCTATTAGCTATATCCTAAATTCACTATTAAAAAACCCTAAAAACATAAAATATGTCTATGCCTATTTACTAATTGTGTTTATAACATTTATGGTTTTTGCCCCTGTGGCTGGCGGATTTAGAGTTAGCGCTAGCTATGCTGATAGCCTTGAATTATTTGATAATTGGTATTTTAATTAAATAAAACTCATATAAATAGAAGGGATAAATTGATTTTTATCTCTTCTATTTGATTTTTTCACATTTTATTGCTATAATAAATAAACTAGCACAAAAAGAATGAATACGAAAGCGCCAGACCAATTATAATATCTTTAGTTTTATATAATTGGTGACGAGGATTAAGGTTATCGAAAATTCGGCGGATGCCTTAAAGGCTGTGCAGCCTAAGAAAAAGCATAAAAACATAGAGTGATTTATGAACAGAGGCTTTTTTAGCACTTCTTTTTTGTGTGTAATAAAAAAGAAAAAGGAGGTCTTACTATGTGTGGTATAGTGGGATACATTGGGCATAAGTCTGCCCAAAAAGTTATAATCGACGGACTTGAAAAATTAGAATATCGTGGATACGATTCAGCAGGAATTGCAATTGTTTCGGATAATAAATTAGACAGTGCAAAATTCAAAGGCAGATTATCTGTTTTAGATGAGTACACAAAATTAAATCCGATTAAAGGAAACCTTGGCATAGGGCACACTAGATGGGCAACTCACGGCGTTCCAAGCGATGAAAATGCTCACCCTCATTTTAATAAAGAGGAAACAATCGCAATTATTCACAATGGCATTATCGAAAACTATCAGCCTTTAAAAGAAATGCTAATAGAAAAAGGATATAAATTTTTAAGCCAAACTGACACAGAAGTTGTGGCGCATTTATTTGATTTACTATATAATGGCGATTTATTAGAAACTGCATTCTTAGTTGAAAAAGAATTAAGGGGAACTTATGCAATACTAGCTATTCATAAAGATAGTCCTGAGGAATTTGTGGCACTCAGATGCGAGGCGCCTTTAGTTATCGGATATGGCGAAGGGGAAAATTTTGTTGCGAGTGATATCCCAGCTGTTTTAGAGCACACAAGAAAAGTGGCATTTTTAGAAAATGGCGAAATCGCAAAGATAACAAAGGAAACTGTTGAAGTTTTTAATACTAATAAAACATTAGTAACAAAAGAGCCATTTATCGTTGAATGGTCGCTAGAAGCTGCCTCAAAAGGCGGATATGAGCATTTTATGCTTAAAGAAATTTATGAGCAGCCAAAAGGTATAAAAGATACAATCAACACTCGCCTAGACGATGATGGATTTATTAAACTTGATGATATTAAACTTAAAAAATCAGATATTGAAAAGATAAATAAAATATATGTAGTAGCTTGTGGAACAGCTTATTATGCAGGCTGTGTTGGAAGATATGCAATCGAAAAGCTTGCAAAAATCCCAGTGCAAACTGATATAGCTAGCGAATTTAGATATCAAGACCCATTTGTTGATGAAAACACTCTTGTTATCGTTGTTTCTCAATCTGGCGAAACTGCCGACACCCTTTCAGCTTTAAGAGAAGCTAAAAGAAAAGGCGCTAGAGTTTTATGCATAACAAATGTTGTGGGCTCTTCTATTGCAAGAGAATCAGATGATGTTTTCTACACTTGGGCAGGCCCTGAAGTTGCCGTTGCCTCAACTAAGGCATACACAACTCAGCTAGTCGCATTTTATATGATAGCCTTAAATTTAGCTCTAGCAAAAGGAACTATTAATCAAAGAAGATATTTCGAACTTATAGATTCATTAAATCAAACTTCTGATTTATTAGAAGAAATGCTAAAAAACACTTCAAAAGAAATCGAAATTGCAAAAAGAATAAAAGATGAAACGGCGATGTTTTATCTAGGGCGTGGCGTTGATATGGAAACAGCCAAAGAAATGGCATTAAAATTAAAAGAGATTTCATATATCTACGCTGAAAGCTTTGCAGCTGGCGAACTAAAACACGGACCTATCGCTCTTATAGAAGATGGAACAGTGGTTATTGCTGTTTCAACTCAAAGCAGTATGGGCGAAAAGATGGTTTCTAATATTCAAGAAGTAAAAGCAAGGGGTGCTTATGTTATCGGCGTTGGCTGCAAAGGGGACACTCTTTTAGAAAGCGTTTGCGATGATATGGTTTTCATTCCAAAAATTGATGATTTATTAACTCCACTTCTAAGCGTTGTGCCTGGGCAATTAATTGCCTATTACACAACTTGTGAAAAAGGATTTGATGTTGATAAGCCAAGAAATCTTGCAAAATCTGTTACAGTAGAATAAAATATATTAAAAACCGATTTTTAAATAAGTCGGTTTTTTTCTATGTAAATGTTTATTTTTCAAATTTTAGCCATAATATAATTAAGGATAACCTTTAAATTTAGAAAGGAATGGCAATAATTATGAAAAAAAGATTGAATATTTTTAAATTAACGGCACTTATGTTTTCTTTTGTATTCTTATCGGCTTGTTTTGAAGATGAAGTAGGCAAGGTTAAAGTTACTTTTATTCCAAATGATTTAATCATTACCGAGGGCACCACACAATCAATCACTCTTTTAGCTAGCGTAGAGGATGGAAGTGGAGTTACTAATAATTATATAGAAAAAATTGAAGTGCTAAGTATTGATAATTTAAGTGATGAGGAGTATATTGGAAATGCAAATATTATTTTAAATTCCGAAAGTGATGGAGTTAGCAGCAAAAGTTTTGATATTATCGCTGAAAAATCTGGAATGGTTGGATTTGATATAAAACTACTAGTTACCCAGCATTTTGATGATGAAGTTATTGAAACTCACGAAAATGTAACTCTTGAAGTTAATGTTTTAAAACAGGAAGATATGGGACAAGGAAATGTTGAAACAATGCCAAATAGCGAAAGCGAAATTATAGATGAAGAAGTTCAAAATATAGTTCCATCTATCCCTGTTTCAGGTGAAGTATCCGTGCCTAATTTCCCAAATTTAGGTTTGCCTGAATATATGAATCTTGCCCCTTATCAAACATTTGCATTCAGCCTAAACCAAGACCTTTTTGGCCATACAATTTCATATATTAAATATGGGGGCACAGTGGCGAATGCTTATAAAGGAATTGATGAAAAATCAAACCTTTCTGATATACGAATTACAGCGAGCGAAAATATCGGTGGTGGATATATTGATATATATTTAAAGTATCCGAATTATTTTTATAATAGCAGTTCTATCTTCCCTACCCAAAACCCAAACGGCCCATACTACCGAGCTGAAAACGGATATTTAGTTATACGATACGATGTAAATGTTAAGGAGCAGGATAATCAAAGTAGAGAATACTATGTTGAAAATGGGTTAAATAGCCAGCCACCTAAAGATTATTATAATCCGATGATTAAAAATTAAAATATTTGATACTAAAAAACTGCCATTATTAAACGTGGCAGTTTTGGTTTGTAAATATTATTTTACGATAATTCTAAACCAGAAATTAGATTTAAAACATCTTCTAGCCATTCTTCTTGATTATCGGTTGTAGAAGTATATGATTCGCCATCAAAACGAATTTCTAGTTCTCCATAGAAATTTGTCACCGTAAGTAGGCCACCCACCACGCCATTTTCGCCTAGTGTTATAATTTCATCGGTTTGAAAGGTGATTTCCCATTGAAACTCGCCATCTTCAACTATACGACTGCTCCCACTATTTTCGGGCAAAAGATTTGTAAGAGATTTTCTAAATGTTTGATTATCAAATAATTCAAAAACAGCATTTAAATCTTCTTGTGTCTGCGTTTTAAACGATACGCTTTCAAAAGATGGTGCAATATTAAATCTTCCTTCTATATATTGATACTCAGAAAGTTCGACCCCTTGGCTAAGTTCTGAAATTGTCATTGGTTTTGTGTAGTTTATTGCAAAAATCCCAAACGATAAAACACAAATACCCAAAAACGATAGCCATATTTTCTTTTTCATAATAACCTTACTCCCTTTTTTAAAGTAATTTTTTATCATTTTGCTATATTTTTTAACGCTTATAATCTCCACGGACTGTATAGATAGTTCATCATTTGGTTTATAGAGAAATGGTTTGGATTTAGATATTTGTTACCTTTGTCTATATATTCAAAAGCTTTAAAATTAAATTCAAGATTGTCGTCATTTAAAAATGAATCATCAATCCAAACAATATTTTTAAAAGGTGAAGGGATTTCACTATCGGCTGTGTAATAATATTGCTCATTATCAAAAGATTCAATTAAAAAATAAGATAATCCATAATCTTTTGTATCTTTTTTAAATTTCTCTGCCATTGTGCCTTTCACTAGTACGTAGTGATGTTCTAAGGATATATATGCTATTAAATTCTCCTGTATAACAAATTCAAGGTCGTATTTTTTTACTACATCGAAATTAGGATTGTAATAAACTCTGATAAATTCATCATAGCCTTCCCCCTCCACCCAATATCCACCTACTATCGCTTCAAGGTGTCCCGAAAGAGAATATGTCGCAGTATATTTGTTTGGATTAAGTAAACTATTAAACACAGCACTTATATTTATCATACATTCCCTCCATCATATAAATAATCTTACGATTATTTATTCGAGTTTTATTTGCCTGCAAAGAGTATCGCAGGAAAATCCTAAAGCAATTACATAAAACGTCGTTTATATGTTTATTATATAAACAATCTACATTATTGTAGTTTTCAGTGTTTGGCGTGCCAAACTGCGTGCAATCCATTATGCACGCAAGGAAAACTTCTATTTATATTATCATAAGATAATATAAATAATCTTACGATTATTTATTCGAGTTTTATTTGCCTGCAAAGAGTATCGCAGGAAAATCGCTAAAGCGATTACATAAAACGTCGTTTATATGTTTATTATATAAATGATATCACAAAAAAATTTCCATTGCAATTATTTAAACTTATGAATTTATATAACTTATAATAAACCCATTCTCGCCCTTGCCCAAATGATAAAACTATATTATAATAAAAAGATAAAATGAAAGGATAATCTTTATGGATACAGAAGTTTTAAAGCAGAATATTCGCTTTCTTAAAGGAGTTGGCGAGAAAAGGGCTGAGCTTTTTAATAAGCTTGGTGTTGTTTCGGTTTTGGATTTATTAAGTTTTTATCCTAGAAGATATATCGATTACTCAAATTACACAGATATAATTTCGGCTCCTATTGAAGAAATCGGCATAATAAAGGCTATGGTTTTAAGAAAACTGCCTGTTGTTCGCATTTCTAATAGCCGCACGCTTTTTAAGGTTCATTGTGGTGATGAAACAGGCGATTTACACCTTACCTTTTTTAATAGCGAATACACTGTTAATCGCCTTGAAGTAGGAAAAGAGTATCTTTTTTATGGCAAAATTACTGGCTCTTTTACAAATAAACAAATGCCATCTCCTAGCTTTATTTCTGTAAACAGCGTTATCACGCAGGAGGCTATCTACCCAAAAACCAAAGGGCTTAGCGATAAAATAATTCAAAACTCAATAAAATCTGCCCTAGCACTTGTAAACTCATTGCCTGATTTTTTAGATAAGGAAATTTTAGATAAATATGATTTCCCATCTTTATTTTTGGCAGTGAAAAGCATTCATTTTGCCACAACTAATAAGGAGCTTGAAAACGCTAAAAACAGATTAATTTTCAACGAACTTTTAGTTTTGCAATTAGGACTTCAGCTTTTATCAAGCCTTCAAAAAAACGAAAAAACTAGCAGTATTATTTATGATGATATACTGCCATTTTATAACTCTCTTCCTTTTGAGCCTACTAATGCTCAAAAAAATGCAGTGAATGATATTATCTTAGATTTTAAAAGCAAAACAGCTATGAACAGAATGCTCCAAGGTGACGTTGGCTCTGGGAAAACCTTAGTTGGCGTTTCGGCTATGTATATAATGGCAAAAAACAATATTCAAAGCTGTATGATGGCGCCAACTGAAATTTTAGCAAATCAGCATTTTGTATCTGTTAGTAAAATGCTGAAATCTCAAAATATTAATGTTGCACTTTTAACTTCATCAACTAAGGCAAAAGAAAAGCGAGAAATCCTTGAAAATTTAAAGGCTGGGAAAATTGATATTTTAATAGGCACACACGCCGTTTTAAATGAAAAGGTTGAGTTTTTAAATCTTGGGCTTTGCATAACCGACGAGCAACATCGTTTTGGAGTTAAACAGCGAAATATTATAAGCCAAAAGGGAGAAAATCCGCATATCCTAGTTATGTCTGCAACGCCTATTCCTCGAACTCTTGCTATGGTTATCTATGGGAATATGAAAGTGAGCGTTATAGATGAAATGCCAAAAGGGAGAAAAGCAATCCAAACTCACCTTGTTTCAACTGATACAAGAGCAAGAATGTTTGGCTTTATTCAAAAGCATATTGATTTAGGCCAGCAAGCATACATTGTTTTACCGGCAATTGAAGAGAGCGAAAATATGCAAAGTGAAGTGCAAAATGTTACGGATTATTATAATAATGTTATCAAAAAACTTTTGCCAAATGTAAATTCTGCTATTCTTCACGGAAAAATGAAAGCCAAAGAAAAAGATGACGTTATGCAAAAATTTTCAAATGGCGAAATTAGTCTGCTTTGCTCAACGACTGTTGTGGAAGTTGGGGTTGATGTTCCGAATGCTGTTTTAATGATAATTGAAAACGCCGAAAGATACGGCCTTTCTGCACTTCATCAGTTGCGTGGCCGTGTTGGAAGAGGAGATAAGCAAAGCTACTGCATTCTAGTAAGCGATTCAAAGAGCCAAAATTCTCGCCAGCGATTAAAATTAATGGAGAGAACGCAAAACGGATTTGAAATCAGCCAGTTTGATTTAGAAAACCGTGGGCCTGGTGATTTTTTTGGAGATAGACAGCATGGACTTCCAACTCTAAAACTTGCTCAATTATCTAAAGATTTAACTATCTTAAAGTATTCTGAAATTGAAAGCCAGTTAATAATCCAAGAAAGCCCCGATTTATCAAAATTCCCACTTCTAAAAAAAGAAGTTTCTAAACTATTTGACAATATAACACTTTAATAATATAAAAAATACGATTTCCAAATGGAAATCGTATTTTTTTATTACATTAATGGACTTAAAATTTTAAAAACTATTTGATACATTCTTTTTAAAAACGGTGTTTTTCTAATTTCTTCTAAGGTGACTAATTTACTTTCTACAAACATCTCATTAAAATCTTCTTTAACATCCTTTATAATTTCTCCACCATAAAAGCTAACACAATTTTCATAATGAAGATATAAAGAGCGATAATCCATATTAGCACTGCCAACTATCGCCTGCTTATCATCACAAACATACATTTTAGCGTGAAGAAATCCTGGGGTGTATTCATAAATTTTAACCCCACTTGAAATTAAAATTTTATAATAACTTTGAGTGATATAATAAGCATACCATTTATCTGGAATTCCAGGGACAATTATTCGCACATCAACCCCACTTTGGGCAGCAAGAGTTAGAGCTGTTGCCATTTCATTGTCTATTATTAAATATGGTGTAGCTATGTAGATATAATCATTCGCCCCATTTATAACATTTAAATACGCATTCTCGCAAACATTAAAAGAGTCTAGCGGGGTATCATGATAAGGCTGAATTATTCCTTCTGCCGCCTTTTTAACGCTAGGCAGAAATTTATTATAATCAACTTCTTCCTTTGTAACAAACTGCCAAGATTGCAAGAATATATTAGTTAACCCAAAGCTCGCTTCACCTTCTAATCTAAAAGCTGTATCTTTCCAAACTCCGAATTTCGTTATCTTATTAATATATTCATCAGCAATATTAAGCCCACCACCATATCCAATATTGCCATCAATTATAGATAATTTTCTATGGTCACGGTGATTTAAAATTAGATAGTCTTTTATTTTAAAGCTAAATTTTATAGGGCTGAAAATTTCTGCTTTTATCCCCATTTTCTTTAAAGTTTTATCATAGTTATCAGGAAGAGTTAAAAGTGAGCCAAAGCCATCGTATAAAATCCTTATATCCAGCCCTTCTTTTGCCTTTTCTTTAAGTATTTCTAGGATACTATCCCACATATACCCCTCATCAACTATAAAATACTGCATAAATATGCTTTTTTTAGCATTTCTTAAATCTTCTAAAAAATCAACAAAGAAATCTTCACCCATTTTATAATATCTAACATCGGTATTATCATAAAGCATACCTTTAGCAATATTCGATAGATATCTTGCCTGCTTTTCAAGATTTACATCTTTTAATTTAATTTCATTTAAAATTTTATCATTTTGCAAAAATATTTTTTCATTATCAATCTGTATAAGTTCTAGTTTTTCTTGATGATTTTTAGTGAGCTTTCTATTGCCCCAAAAGAAATACATCAAAGCCCCCGTAACTGGAAAAACCACCATAAAAAGTATCCATAATATTTTATATGATGGATTTAAATTATCCCTTTCCACAACGTAAACCATTGTTATAACGCTAAAAAGTGTCATCAAAAAGTAGATAGTTGGGCCATAAAAAATAATATCACTTAAAAATAAATAAACTAATGCTATTTGAACTAGCGCTAAAAGCGCTATAATAAATCTTCTAGAAAATATAAACCTTAATAGCTTATACATTGCCTTTTTCTCTCCTTATATATTCTTAAAGTATCCCACAGCAAAAGTTCCAGAGCCCACATGATTTCCAACTGAGGCACCTATTGGTGTTAGGATAATATTTTGAGAATTATTAAACTCTTTTTCAATTGCCATTTTAAACTCTTTATACCACACGTTATTTTTGCCAGTATAGCCAACTACGCAAATCTCGCTAGAGTCTAGCCCGCCATTTTCTTTAATAAGATTGATAGTTTTATCTATTGCCCCCTTAGCGCCCCTAACCGTTGATACAACATCTACTTTCCCTGAAAGAGTTGTTATCGGCTTTAATTGCAAAACACTTCCCATAAAGCTTTTAGCAGAAGACAATCTGCCACTTCGTTTTAAATGGCTTAAATCATCAATAATAGCGTATGCATTTAATCTATCTTTATATCCCATCATTATATCGCATAATTCTTTATACTCTATCCCTTTTTTAATATAAGAAAGAGCTGTTTCCACCATTAAACGAATACTAACTGAGATATTATTCGTGTCTAAAAGGAATATATCTTCATAATCAATCATATCCCTTGCCATTTTAGCTGATTGAAATGTTCCAGAAAGGTGAGTTGAAACAAATATTCCAAGCACTTTTTCCCCTTTTTCTTTCGCTTCATTATAAAGATTTAAAAAGGTTTCTGGAGATGGCTGAGAAGTTAGCACTTTGGCATTTCCTGCTGATAAATCATAAAAATTATCATAGGTAATATCCACCCCTTCATAATAATCTTTTCCTTCTATATTAACTGTTAAACTCGCAAGGGACACACCTTTTTCGTCTGCTTCTTTTTTAGTGAAATCGCTCGTTGAATCGGTTATAATTCTAATCATTTTAAGCCTTCCTTTCTTTTACTCTACAACACTAATGCTTGCTGATATTATAGTTATATCTTCTATTGGTTTTGAGTTTTCGTCAACTTCGCTATCCCCTATTTTATAAACGATATCTAGCCCCTCATAAACCTGACCAAAAACTGTGTGCACATAATCAAGATACGGCAGTCCACCAACTTCCTTATAAGCCGTTACCACTTCGGCTGAGTATCCTTTCTCTTCCATATCGCTTATCTGATTTTGGGTAACTATATCCTGTGGCGTGCAAACGATAAAAAACTGACTACCATTAGTATCCTCGCCACTATTTGCCATTGATAATGCCCCCGTGTAATTATGAAGTAAATCTGAAAATTCATCTTCAAACGGAACTCCAAAAACACTTTCTCCCCCAGCACCTGTTCCGGTTGGGTCGCCCGATTGGATAACAAAATCCTTTACCACTCTATGAAAAGACACTCCGTTATAATATCCATTTTCAATTAGTGAAGTGAAATTTTCAACTGCTATTGGAGCCTCATTTGGAAATAATAGTATTTTAATTATTCCCTCACTTGTTTGTATTTCAGCAATTGTATCCCCTGTTTTAGGCTGTGCGAGTTGCATAGCCGAACTTGTTGTTTCGATGGTTGAATCATAGCTTTTAGCATCTGTGGTGCACCCTGATAAATTTATTACCATTATTAAACTTAAAATTAAACTACAAACTTTTTTCATTGCTTTTATCCTTCCAATAATAAGAAATATATAAATTGCTAATGCTTTATTTATATGATGACATATTTACATATCCATTATATCATCAATTTGTAAAAAAGCTATGTATATTATTGAATTTTATAATTATAATATATGAATTTTAAAATTTATTTTTTTAAAACAAATTTTCACACCCTGTTTATTGACAAATCACTGCCTCTTGGTGTAATATATAAGCAAGATACATAACAGTATTTAATTTGGAGGTATCACGAAATGACAGATATAAATAACGAATACGAAGATTATACACCTAATATCCTAACTCTTACTGATGAAAACAATGAAACTCATCAATTCGATGTTATCGATGAAGTTGAACATAATGAAGAAAGATATATTGCAGCTGTTCCATACTATGAAGATGAAGAGCAAGCATTAAAAGAAGAGCCAGTTTTACTTATTTTTAAAATTGGTGAGCCTGATGAAGAAGGGCTTGAAACTTATGATATCGTAGATGATGATGAAGAATACTATGAAGTTGCTGGTATTTTCCAAACTCGTCTTGAAGAAATGTTTGAAATTGAAGAGTAATTTAGATATTTGATAATTTTTCAAATAAAGTATATTTTTTGATATTCTGCATAACATTTAATTATAACCATCCTGCCTTGCACGATAAAAAAGTGACTATTTTTAATCCTACACTCATATAATCGGAAGCTCGGGTCCTTGTTCTTGGATTGCAGACCTCCCCCACTGGGGAAGAAGGGAGCATGAATAGACGGCAGAGCGTATCCATCCTTGCTTACAAGCGGGGTTTTGATATAGTCGCTTACGGCTGGGCGGGTGTTATTATAAAAACAATTTTAATAAACCTACTTTTGTAGGTTTATTTTTTTAATTAATAAAGGATAATATAAATGAGTTTTAATGAGAGAACCTTAATGGTTTTGGGTGATGAAGCCTATGAAAAAATTGTAAATAATCATATTTTAATAGCTGGAGTTGGTGGCGTTGGGGGTGCTGTTTTAGAGTGCCTTGTGCGATTTGGAATAAAAAAAATCACTATTATTGATTTTGATACTGTTGATATTTCTAATTTAAATCGTCAGTTAATTTCAAATATTGATAATATCGGCGAATTAAAAGTTGAAGTGGCTAAAAAAAGAGCCCTATCAATAAATCCAAATTTAGAAATAAATATATTTAACACATTTCTAAATAAAGATAATTTGGATTTTATATTAGATTTAAAGCCTGATTTTATAGTTGATGCTATTGATAATGTTACAGCAAAGCTTGCTTTAATTGAGCTTGCTCATAAAAATAATTTGAATATTATATCTAGTATGGGAACTGGAAATCGATTTGATATTTCGGGATTTACTATTGATATAGTGGAAAACACAGCTGGTAATGGATGCGGACTTTCTAGAGTTATAAGAAAAGAACTGCGAAATAAGGGAATAAAAAAACATATCTCCTTATTTAATAAATTTGCACCTAAGAGCAAAAGCGTTAATTCTTCTAATGGCAGAAATGCTCCAGGGAGCACCCCTTTTGCCCCAAATATGGCTGGAATAATGATTTCACAGTATGTTTGTGATAAATTAATATAAACAAAAAGCCAAGAAAATCTTGGCTTTTTGTTTTTGAGATATATGAATAAAGGAAAAGGGATAGTCTTGTAAATTTGCTTATCTAAAAGCATTTTTTAAATACAGGCTAAGCTGTTTTTCTTAATTTTATTTTATATATTAATATTAATACATATACCTTATAAAGTCAATATACATACTTTACAAAAAACTTTACAAAATTTTTACACTCAGTAAATATTTGCAAAACAATACGCTCTTATTTAACTTTTTATACATTATTTTAGCAATAATAATACACAAATCTAATGTATACTATTATTAAGCTGATTAATGAGCTTATAATATATTGCTTGAGTGGTGACAAGTAATATATTTATAATACAGCTTTGTCGCTGTATTATTCTCCTCTAAAACTATAGCAAAACAGACGGTTTTTTATAAACCGTCTGTTTTGCTTTAATATTTGACATTTTAAAATAAGTGTATATTAAACCTTTCTTTCTCAATACTAACTTTAAAAAGAAAGGAAAGCCAAAATATTTTAATTTTTGAAACTGGTTCAGATAATATCGGTCACCCTAGATTAGAAGAATTTGGCAAGGTTATAAGTATGATAAAAAAGTTTCTAAAAGCATTAAGCCTACCTGTTTTTATACTTATAGGTACTATGGTATATTTTAATAGTATATTGCCTGACACCATGTATGTTACTGATAGTTCTCAAGTTAGTATTAAATCTCTACCTATGATTTCCCTAACTCCTACAAAAGCCGATAATTCAAACGAAGAAAGCGTTTTTGCACAAAGTAGTAATTTAAATTATGATGCGAAATTATTAGGGGTTATTCCTATAAAAAATATGGTGATAACCTCATTAGAGGAAAAGTATGTTTGTGTTTCAGGGGAGCCTTTTGGGATAAAAATGTTTTCTGATGGTGTGATGATAGTTGGATTTTCTGATATTAAAACGCCAACAGGCTACCAAAGCCCCGCTACAAAAGTTGGGCTATCTATGGGAGATATTATAACTTTAATAAACGGTGAAAAAATCAAAAGTAAAGATGATATAGAAGCTGTTATAAATAAAAGTCAAGGTTCACCACTTCTTGTTGAATATATTAGAGATAATGTTTCTTTTACAACAACGCTAATACCTGTTTTTGATATAGATTCTAGCTCTTATCGAACTGGAATGTGGATAAGGGATTCCTCTGCTGGTATTGGAACAATGACTTATTATGATACAACCAATTCTATTTTTGCAGGACTTGGACACGCCGTAAAAGATGTTGATACGGGAGAAGAAATCCCACTTCTCACTGGCGAAATAGTTCCCGTTAGTATAACTGGGATTGATAAATCCACAGCTGGTGAAGCTGGCGAGCTTAAAGGAACTTTTATGACTCAAATTCCCAGTGGGCAGCTTTTAATAAATAATGAAACTGGCGTTTATGGAACAGTTTATTTTCCAAAAGATGATAATATGATGCCTATCGCCTCTTCAAATGAAATCGTTGAGGGAACAGCATATATTTACACCACCATAAATGGCACAGCACCACAAAAATATGAAATTGAGATAGAAAAAATATATCTTAATTCAAGTGAAGAAACTAAAAATATGGTCATTAAAATAATTGATACCGAGCTTTTAGCTTTAACTGGAGGTATCGTTCAAGGAATGTCTGGAAGCCCTATCGTGCAAAACGGAAAACTCGTCGGTGCAGTTACCCATGTTTTTGTGAATGATCCTACCCGTGGGTATGCGATTTTTATTGAAAATATGCTCGAGAGTGCAGAGAGCATAGGAGAATAGGCGAAAACGCTGATAGATACAGGGTTTTGCTTGTTATAAGTTCTTAGGAAATCTTATAAGTTATTAGATTATTGGTGTCAAAGTGGTGTCAAACGCAGTATGAAAATGGTGTAATTGCTAAATATTAAAATCCGACTAGAGAAATTTCTTTAGTCGGACTACATAGAGAGGAATTTTTATTATGAGCGAAATTACATACAGAAAATGTGGAGATTACTACATTCCAAACCTTAAACTCAACAACGAGAATTACAAGCCACTAGGAAAATATGGGCGAATGAGGAAATCATGGCTGATGCAACACCATAGTCCGTTGTTTAATCATTTGTTGCTTAGCGAAAAGCTAGTGCCACATTTGAACGAAGTAGATGAGCAAGCACAACATTTATTAGATACAATGATACCTAAGCTAAAAGTGGAGCAAGGTGTGACTGATGAGCTTAAAATGTTAAACCAACTTGAATGGGTTGGCAGAATGAATAATATCGTTGCTCAAATTGAGGAAAATATATTTGATGAAATAGTTTATAAATAAATATTAAAGCGACTAGAGATGTAAAATATCTTTAGTCGTTTTTTATAAATATATATTACAGTTAAACTACGATTACGCATAAATTATATTGAATTATAGTGAATTAAATGATATAATATTAAAGTTAAGATAATTTTGTAGCGAGGTAAGAAATGAAAATCACATATAAACCACTTTGGAAGCAATTAATTGATAAAGGTATGATGAAAAAGGACTTGTACGATGTTATAAGCCCAGCTATTGTAGCAAAAATGGGTAGAGATGAAAATGTTACAACAGAGATGATAGTAAGATTATGCAAACTACTAGATTGTGACATAGCAGATATAATGCAATTAGAAAAAATTGATGGAGGTAAATAGTATGCAAATTATTGATACTAAAATTGAGTCGTGGAAAAAGAAGTTGCTTGATATGGGTAAACGAAATAGGCTTTTGAATTTTAAAGAAACTAAGCGTTCTAATATCAACATTTTAACTCCGTCAATATCTGAATTATATGATTTTATTGTAAACGAAGAACAAATTCTTACTTTTTCACACCCTGTCGAAACAGGATTTATAGAAGAATATAATATGTTTGAAGAAGACAACGAAAAGAACGCTCCTAATATTCGAGTGATTGAAGGAGATTTAATAACTAATCAAACAATTACAGAACAACAACGCACTTTAAAATCCTTGAGAAACAAAGCAAAAACTGCCATCGAGGAGCAAGGTGTAAATGTTTTGTACCTAGCATTTGGTTTTTTAAACTGGAAAGAAAGTATAAATTCAAAAGAGTCTTTTGTATCACCTATTATATTAGTTCCAGTTACTCTAACTATCGAGTCACTAACATCGCCATATAAACTACAAATACATGATGATGAAATAGTTTTAAATCCAACTCTAAAATATAAACTAGAAAATGACTTTAATATTATTTTTCCAGATTTTGATTCCGAAAATGATAATATTACAGAGTATTTGGAGAAAATAAAAACTTTATTAACTGAATACAATTGGAGTATTGACTCTAAAGTGAGTCTGGCATTATTTTCCTTCTTAAAAATAAATATGTACATGGATTTGCACCAGAGGTCTGAGATATTAAAAGATAACTTTGCTATTAAGGCTTTATGTGGTGATTTGACTGAGCTACCACACGTGTCAGAAGAACTTAATGATTATGAGCACGATAAAGTAGATAGACCTATTGATATATTCCAAACCGTTGATGCCGACTCTAGCCAACAAGATGCTATTGTGTTGTCAAAGAAAGGTATCAGCTTTGTACTTCAAGGTCCTCCTGGAACTGGCAAGAGCCAAACTATAACAAATATAATTTCTGAGGCACTTGCTGATGGCAAAAAAGTACTATTCGTTTCAGAAAAGATGGCTGCTTTAGAAGTTGTTTATAATAGACTATCCAAAGTTGGGTTGGGTGATTTCTGCCTAACACTACATAATCATAAGGCAAATAAAAAAGAAATATTAAAACATTTAAGCGATGCACTTGCTATGGATAGAATTAGATTAAAAGATGAAGCATTGTATGAGCTTGAAGTTCTTCAAAAAGAAAGACAATCACTTAATGACTATGCAAGAGATTTACATAGTATAGCAGTGCCTATGAATAAATCAATCTATCAAGTAAATGGTATTTTAGCAAAATTAAAAGATATGCCAAATATTATATTTGATTTTGAGAATATTTCTGATGTTTCTGCTGATGATTTAAGAAATTATGAATTTTTATTAGATAGATTTTCAAAAACCGTAGGAAAACTAACGGAAGATTACGATAGTAATGTATGGAAAGGTAGTAATGTTTCTAGGGTAATTCACGAGCTACGACAAGACATAGAAAGAAAAGCAACGTCGATTATTAAGGAACTTGACGAATTTTGTAAAGAAACAAAAACCCCCTTAGAAACTTTAGGATATACTAAAATACTTTCCTTTGAGGATATAGACAGTTTAAAGGATTTATTTTCTTTATGCTTAGATGCTCATAAAATTCCTAAAGATTGGTTTGAGAGTGAAGATATAAAATCAATATCGGATATGGTTGTTGAATTTTCCGATAAACAAAAGAAATTTGATGACAGTGTTGCGTTTATTAATACTAATTTCAAAAGTAGTGTTTATGAATTAGATGCAATATCTTTGAAAAATAGTTTATCTGATTACTTTGCATCTATCAAAGAAAGCGTGTCTAATTTCGTTGATAATAAGACTACATTTGAAAATATAAGCAAAACTATAGCTGATTGTGATAATGCAATATTAATCTTAGAGAACTTAAATAACACTATAAAAAATACAAATTCGCCACTTAATATCCCTATTTATGATAACCTTATTGATATTGAAAAATACTTACCTGTTCTAAAAGAGATGAACAAATCGCTAAGCATATCAGAATTATGGTTCGACAAAAATAAGTTAGAAGAAGCTCATACACGTTGTGAAGAACTTATTTCATTAAGAGAACAGTTAAAAAATGAACGCGAAAAGTTGTTTGCTGTATATGAAAAAGATATTTTGTCAATAGATTATGACTCTATCGCTAAGCGTTTTAAAACAGAATATACAGGGTTCTTTAAAATATTTAAAGCATCATACAAAAAAGATTTAAATGAAATTCGTGCATGCTCAATTACTCCAGTGAAAAAAATTAGTGATAACGATGCTCTGTCAGTTCTGTATTCTATTAAAAATATAAAGGAAAAGGAAACTGATTTTTCAAATCAGCTTGCAACAAATAAAGAGTTGCTTGGAACACTTTTTAGTAGAGAAGAAACAAACTTTGAAAAGATAAAGGACTGTATATCATCAGTTAGAACAATATGCGAATACTTCAATTTCAATGTTCCTCACGAACTCAAAACAATGCTGATAGATGGGTCAAATGAAAGCAAATTCACTGATAAAGTGCAGATTATAGAAGATAGCCTTGTAGATGAAAACCTATTTATTGGCATAAATCAACTCAGTGATATTGAAGTCAAGACAACCCTTGAGCTTTTAGAAAAATTAAATAGATTAAAAATTCTTCTTTCAAGGGTGAGTGATACATATAAGCTAATATCAAATCATAGCGAAACAGAGTTATCATTTGATATATTGGATGATAATATTGCTAAACTTTTCATTGTTCAAAGCATTGAAAGTGAACTTTTAGAAAACAGAGAAAAATTAACTCAAACCTTTGAATTTATGTTTGAAGGCACTGATACTGATTGGGAAGAAATAAAAGCATCTCTTGAATGGACTGGTAAATTTATTCCATTTATAAAAAGCCACAACTTAAATGATAGCTTTGTTGATAATGTTATATCACTGGCACATAAGACGTCATTTTCAGAGGTTTTATCGTGTGTTGATAAACTTAAATCCAATGCCGAAGATGACTTTATATGGTTTAATTTACTATACGAAAAAGAATATTCCCTACTTAAATTACCTCTATCAAATGCTATTAATAAATTAAATAGATGCATATTAAATTTGTCTGGTTTAGAAGAATGGATCGATTTTAAAACTGCAAGAAAAGAATGTTATGACAATAATTTAGGAAATGTTGTAGATGTTATATTAAATGATAAAATTGCTCCAGAGTACGTTGTTTCAGCATTTAAAAAGCGTTTTTATAAATTATGGCTAGATGCTATAATTCCAAACTATTTATCTGTTAATAACTTTAGAAGAAAATCTCATGAAGAAATGATTGAAAGGTTTAAAGAGTTTGATTTAAAACAAATGAATATCGCAAAACTTCGCATAAAAGAAAGTCTTATTTCCAAATTACCTGATGTAAATAAAACAACATCTTCTGTAGATGAGGTAGGTATATTAAAGCGAGAACTATCAAAGCAACGCAAAATAATGCCAATAAGACGATTATTTGCAAGAATACCAAACTTATTGCCAGCACTTAAACCTTGCTTAATGATGTCACCTTTATCTGTAAGTTTATTTTTAGAGTCAGAATTATATAATTTTGACTTAGTAATCTTTGATGAAGCATCACAAGTTTGTACGGAAAATGCAATAGGTGCAATTATGCGTGCTAAACAAATAATTGTAGCTGGAGATAATAAACAGCTACCTCCGACAAACTTTTTCAGTGCCACAACAAGCGATAGCGATTATGATGTGCTTGACGATGATGAGGAATTTGAAGATGGTGATTATGAGTCTATTTTAGATGAAATGCTAACTACTTTCCCTGAACGTTCATTAAAATGGCATTACAGAAGTAAAAACGAAGAACTTATTACTTTTTCAAATGTAAAAATCTATAATCAATCACTTATAACGTTTCCATCAGTAGGCGAAAATATTCCAGACAACGGAGTTGAGTATGTTTATGTTGAAGATGGAATTTATGACAGAGGTGGAAAGAAAAATAATATTAATGAAGCCAAAAGAGTTGCACAAATGGTATTTGAGCATTTTAAAAATGGAACAAATCGCTCGATTGGTGTAATAGCTTTTAGTAGTTCACAACAGCAGGCTATTGATGATGAAATTACAAAATTAAGGCTTTCAAATCCTATGTTTGAACCATTTTTTAATGAAGATTTAGACGAACCATTCTTTGTGAAAAACCTTGAAAACGTACAAGGTGATGAAAGAGATATCATTATATTCAGTATAGGTTATGCTAAAGACTCAAAAGGTGTAATGTATATGAATTTCGGTCCGTTAAGTAGAAATGGTGGTTATCGTCGTCTTAATGTTGCAATTACTCGTGCTAAATATAACATTAAACTTGTAGGTTCTATTAGACCAACAGATATTAAGAGTGATGTTAATGCTGAAGGTGTTAAAATGCTACGTTCTTACATAGAATTTGCTACAAATGGCAGAATAGCACTTGAAAGTGAGCTGAATTATAATAAGTTTGTTGATGTTGACTCACCATTTGAAGAAGCTGTCTATGATTTTCTTGTATCAAAAGGATATAAAATCACAACTCAAGTTGGTTGTTCTGGCTACAGAATAGATATGGCAGTAAAACACCCTACACTTGATGGAAGATTTGTTATCGGTGTGGAATGTGATGGTGCAACATATCATTCTTCAAGAACTGCAAGAGAACGAGATAGATTAAGACAATCTGTACTCGAAGATATGGGGTGGAAATTTCATAGAATTTGGTCTACTGATTGGATTAAAGACCCAATAACCGAAGGTGAATTGCTTGTAAATGCAGTTGAGAATGCAATAGCGAATTATGTTGATAATTTTGAAAAAGTTTCTGTCCAAAGCGAAGACTTAAACGAAGAAATAGTGGAAGAATATTGTGATACTGAGGAAATTGAAATTAGCGAAAGCACTGTAGAACAATTTAAGTTTGATACATATGTTGAAGCTAATGCTTTTAGTGCTCGTCAAGGTGACTTAGGCATAAAAGGTCTTTGTTTGGCAATTAGTCATATTATTGATGTTGAATATCCTATTCACTATGAATTGTTGTGTAAAAGAATAGCTCCTATTTTCGGTAACCAAAAAGCTACTGTTAAAATTCGCAATGAAGTTGATTATGGTTTGAAACAAATCAAAGATAATTTTATAAGAAAGGGAGATTTCTTCTATCCGAACACTTATGGAAAAATAGTTCCAAAATCACCACCAGAAGGAGAAGTACCAAGAAATATTACTCATATCAGTGATGATGAAATAGGTGTTGCTATGATTATGGTTGCATCGGATAGTTTTGGTTTATCTAAAATAAATCTTTTTCAAATTGTTGCTAAAGAGTTTGGCTTTAACAGAACAGGGGCTAATATCAACTCAGCATTTGAAAGGGTGTTTACTGATTTAGTTTCAAATGGTACACTTAATTATGCAGAGGAAAAAGTAGTAGTAAATGAAGGTTAAAGCTACTTCCTCTTCCCACCACGACCCTGTTTAAGTACATCAGATTTTTCAAGAGCCTTCATAAGGACTTGGCACTCTTCATCGGTAAGATGATTAGTGTTAAGTCCTATTTTTTTAGCCAAAAGGTTGAATTTCATACGCTGGCTACTTTCTTTTGAGCTGACATAAGTATCAAGGTCGGCTTGCAGTTCTTTCATCTGCTCATTTTCGCTTTTGTTCATTTTAAAACGTGATTTATGTTCTGCTAAAAGATTTTGTAACAGCAAATTAAAGCGTTCAGAAATACGAAAACGCAAATATTCATCTTCGGCAATAGTTACCTCTTTTAAAAATGCAAAAACATCTTCACCTTGTTTTAAATCCACGTGATTTCTCAAATTTTTATGTATAAAATCAAACATATTATTTGCGTGTCTAGTGCTATCTGATAAGCCTTTATCAAGATAAACTTCGATAGCAGCAAGCAGTTTAGCAAAATCTTCATGAGTCAGCAATTCGCATAAAAAGCGATTGTTGACTTTTTTATTTTTAAGCATTTCTATAACCTCATCTGTAAGCCCTAGTTCTTCAACAGGAGTATTTCTATGCTTAACATTTGTGGTCAATCCACATAAATAATCCATTGAAACTCCATAATGATGAGCCAATTTCAAAAGGCTTTGGTATGGTATATCTTGCCTATCATCTTTTTCAAAACGTGACAATGTAGCCACTGATATTCCAGTTGCGTTTGCTATATCTTCTAATTTTAAAGGGTGTCTTAAATCTCCCAAGATTTCTTGTAGCGATAATTTTGATTGCATATTGCACCACCTAAATTTTAATTTATATACCTATTATAACAAAATTTGACATCATTTTCAAAGATGAAAAAAATCGAATATTTTTAGAAAATTTCCACTTTTGCAACATACGGCACGAGTGGTTTTTTCTTGCTATCATATAAACATAAACAACGTTGATTTATTATGAGCCTTGCGAATAACAAGGTTCTCTCAGCTGTCAAAATCTTTGATTTTGCTAACAGCGTGAGGTTCTTATAAAAACACAATTAAATGACTGTCCAATATAACTACTGACTTAGGGAAGTATGCCAAGACCTTTTAAGTGAGCATACCAAGAGCAGAACACGAGAAAGTGCCACGCAAGGTAACCTCTTAGGAAACTATATTGGGGAAACAGCAAAATATTAAACACAAAATATTATGACCCACCACGAATTTAATTCTAATTTGTAGGTTGTTAAATGAAAGGATAAAAATCATGAACGAAAAGAAATTTATAACTATCAAACAAGCTGTAAAGCAAAATCAAGGCTTGTCTGAATATTACTTTAGAAAGCTAATCAAAGATAACAGGTTACCACATATAAAGTCTGGCAAAAAAGTTTTGATTGAAGTTACAGAACTTGAACTTTTTCTATTTACAAATCAGTACAAGGAGGTGCTTTAAGATGGAAAACATAGAAACAAAAACTATCCCACCATTAGAAACTATAACAGCAAATACTTTAATGAACACCGAATACCCACCACTGCAATTCGCTATTGAACAAATACTCCCACAAGGCATTTTTATTCTTGCTGGCAGTGGCAAAATTGGTAAGTCTTGGCTTGCACTTGATATGTGCATATCCGTATCAGTAGGTGCTAACTTTTGGGAAGAAAACACATCAGTTGGCGAAGTTCTCTACCTTGCCCTAGAGGACAATTACAGGCGATTACAAAGCCGAATGTTAGAGGTTATAGAAGAAAGCGATAACAACTATGAACGCTTACATTTTGCCATTGCATCGCTTGGTATTAGCAACGGACTTATAGAGCAAGTTAATCAATTTATGACTACTTACCCTACAACAAAGTTAATTGTAATTGATACCTTAGAACATATCAGAAACACCACAGCTGAAACTTCCCTTTACTCTCATGATTACAACGATATTCAAAAGATTAGAGCTATTACGGAAGTTCACAATGTAACAGTAGTTCTTATTCATCACACACGAAAAATGTTTGACCCAGACCCACTAAATATGCTAACAGGTAGCACTGGTTTAGTTGGTGCAGTTGATGGTGTGTGGGTGCTTGAAAAAGAGAAACGCACCGAAAACAAAGGCAAGTTGACTATCGCCAATCGTGACACAGAAGGTTATTGCTTCAAGGTGGAATTCGACAAGGAAAATTGCAAATGGCAAAACTTAGGAAACTACGAAGAAACCACTTCCGACGATGATAATGATTTCTGCAATATCATCAATAATTTTGTGAATTGCAAGTGGCAAGGCACTGCAACCGAGCTTGTAGATAGCATAACTGAAACTACAATTTCACCTACTGCCATTACCAAAAAGCTAAATAAAAACAAAGACATTTTACTTAGTGTTTACGGTGTTCGTTACGATTACGAAAGAACGAAAAACAAGCGAATTATCACTTTGTTTCGTGAGTTCATAATGACAGATGACATAGTAGATATACCTACCCCCTCTGAATTACTACAACTGCCACAAAATGTGATTGATGTGGAAGTTGTTAGCACAGAGGGGTGTGTATAGTAGCAGTGTCAACTGTCACTGGAGCGTAGCAACAAAAGCGTGTCTAGGCACTAGACCCCACGACATCTTTGCAACTTGTTGAAAGTGTCATAGTGGGTTACACACTTTGAAAAAGTGTTAGTCTACGTCGCTACGCTCACACTACAACAGTAAGTTTGAAAGGAGAAATGCCTATGGCAAGAAATGATGGTGTAAACCGTACTATCGCTAGACAAGGCGAATATACACGTTCAAGTATTCAAAATATAGAACGCCATCACGAACGCAAAAATACTAATTATGAAAATATAGATGTAGATTTAAAACGCAGTGATATGAACATATATTTCAAAAAACCAACTGGCACATACTTATCTATGTTTGATGATATGTGCGAAAAAGGAATAATTTCAACCAGAGGTCAACGTGAAGATGCAATCATTATTGATGAAATGCTTTGCGATGTAAATTCCTCGTATTTTGAAAACAATGGTGGTTTTGATTTTGCAAAAGAATTTTTTAAAAAATCCTATGACTTCGCAGTAAAAGAAGTTGGTGGAGAAGAATATATCTTATCTGCTGTTATGCACGCTGATGAACTCAATAAAGATTTAACAGAGAAATTCGGCAAAGATATTTACCATTATCATCTTCATGTTGTCTATGTTCCAGTGGTGCAAAAAGAAATAAAGTGGTCTAAACGCTGTAAGGATAAATCACTCGTTGGAACTGTTAAAGAAGTGATTACACAAGTCAGCCACTCTAAAAAATGGGCATCACATAAAGAGGTTGATGAAAATGGCAAATCACATTTAATACCATCATATAGTTTGCTTCAAGATAGATATTTTGAGTATATGAAAAATTGTGGTTATAAAGATGTGGAACGTGGAGAAAAAGGCTCGACAGATAAACATAAATCTACAATGAAGTTCAAAACCGATAAAGATATTGAGCGAAATAATGAGATAATTTCGAAGCAAGAAAATGTTATTGCTTCAAAAGAAAATAAGCTTGAAGTTATCGCCACTAAAGAAACAAAAATCAAAGAAATTGATACTATTGAAACAAAGCCTACTTTGCTTGATAAAAGTAAAATCATAGTGGATAAGTCAGAATTTGAAAATCTTAAATCATTAGCACAAAAACAAATTGCCAGCGACAAAAAAGATAGTAAAGCTATCAAGGGAAATAAAAAATTAAAGCAGGAAAATAAGTTGCTTAAAATCCAAAATGCCACACAAGCACAAGAACTTTTTGAGTTCAAATCTGTTACCAATCAATTAAATGCAGGCAAAGAAAAATCTAAAATTAAAGAGCTTGAAAAAATTATAGACATACTTATGAAGTTTTTAGATTTTATGAAACTTCGAGAAAAGTTTGAACAGTTTAAACAAAATATATCTAAGGTCAAAGAGGAGGAAATGAATGGTAGATAGAAAAGAATATATAGATAAAAAATTATTAAACGTAAAAGAAATGTGTGAGTACTTAGGACTAGGAGAAAACACTGTTAGAAAGCTACTTAACACACCAAAAAACGGATTTACATTTCGTCAAGGTAATAGATTATATGCAAATAAATCCTTGCTCGACAAATGGGTAGATGCTCAAAGTGGAAATTATTAACTTATGACATCTTGAAAAATGGTGTAATTGCATGATATAATATATTTAAGCAATTACACCATTTTCTTTTAAATTTAGAATTATAAAGGAGAAAGAAAATGGGTAAAGATTTAAAAGGCAAAGAATTAGGTAAAGGTATTACACAACGTGCAGATGGAAGGTATCAGGCAAGATATACCGACAAATATGGAGAACGCAGAACAATATATTCTCGTAAAATTAGTGATATTAAGAAAATGCTACGTGATGCACAATATGAAGATGAATATGGGTTAAGTGGTAATGGTATTAGTCTTACCTTGAATGAATGGTTTGAAGCGTGGATGAAACTCTATAAGGAAAAGAAAGTAGGGCTTAAAACACAACAAACTTTAAGAGCAACTTATAATTCAAGGGTAAGAGATAGCATTGGAAATATGTACTTGAAGGACATTAAAACATACCATATTCAAAAATTTTTAAATGATTTGTTAGATATTGGTTTTAATATTAGTACAGTGAGTAATTTCAAGATTTTACTTAATAATATGTTGCGTCATGCAATGCAAAATGACTATATTACAAAAAATCCATGTGTTGGTGTGGAACTGCCACAAATCAAAACTGTTGAGAGTAGAGTTTTAACGCTAGATGAGCAAAGACAATTTTTTGATTTTGCAGATAAATGTGCTCATATCAATGTTTTCAAATTTGCATTACTTACAGGCATGAGAATTGGTGAAGCTATTGGCTTGACTTGGGCAGATATTGATTTTGAAAACAGAGTAATTGATATAAACAAAACTTTGCACTATGGAGATGCTAGAAGTGATAGAGGTTATACATTCTTCTATACATCCACTAAAACGGAAGCTAGCAAAAGAAAACTTCCGATGGGCGATGAATTGTGTTCATTACTAATGTTGCAAAAAGAGCATAAAGCTAGAGCAAAATTTAGAAACAAGGGTTTATGGAAACCACGAGAAGGTTTTGAGGATTTAGTATTTGTTGGTACAAAAGGGCAACCACTAAAAATTGGTACTCTAAACGAAGCCATTCGTGGTATCGTTCAAAAAATCAATGTCTATGAAAATGAGCTTGCGACAGAAGAAAACCGAGAGCCTAAGAAGTTCAAACACTTCACTTGCCACACTTTTCGTCACACATTTACAACCAGATGCTATGAGCAAGGTGTGCCTGACAAAGTGATACAAAAGCTATTAGGACACGCAAATATCGAAACCACATTAAACATCTATACGCACGCTTCTGACGAGTCAAAAGAGCAAGCAATGGCAAATATTAAGATAATGGTGTAAAAATGGTGTCACACTAAATTTGACCACCAAAAAAGCTAGTAACTATAAGGGTTTTCAAGCATTCTGGTAATCTCTATTGAAAATATGATTGAATCAGCTGAAAGTATCGCGGAATAAATAGCTGTGTTAGTCCTTAAATAAATCTTGAATTTAGATTTTAATCTGAATTTTACAAGATGTTAGGGCTAACACTTTTTATTGACGAACTTGAAAGTGAGGTGTATAATATGTTTAATTAAATTTTTTCATTATCCTGTGATGGGTTTAAATAGTGGATAATGTAAAGATATATTTGGATAATATGAAACTTTAGTTTTTCTTTTTTTCAATATGAACAACTCAAAGGTTGCTTTTCGATTACGGAAAACTAATAATATGAAGGGTTGTTATATAATGGATGATAATAATATGACTAGAAAATTATTTAACTTATTTATTTTGTGTATTCTAGTTTTAGTTGCTTTGTGTACCGTTTCATCTTTTTCTAATACTGAAAAAGATGCACTGCTAACTTATGATGAAACAGGTATGACAAAACTTAATGAATGGGCATTAGAAGTCGGTGGATTAAATACACAAATCGATATGATAGATTTTAGTCCACAAGACACAAACTTTGAGCCTTATAGTCTTACAAGCACTATATCTACAAGTCAATATACAAAACCAGTTATAGCTTTTGAAAGTATGCACCAAACTTTTACTCTAAGTGTGAATTCAGAAATTATTTATGAATTTGGACATGAGGACAGCACGCTTTTTGCCCTGCCTCATGGTGGGATTTGGCATCTTGTAGAGCTACCTATTAGCTCGGATAATATTATAAATATAGATATTATACCTAGTGATGATAAAACATCAATAGGTATAACCGAGATATTTATATCAGAAGAAAGCGACGCTTTTTTATATTTAATATATAATAATGCTACAAAACTGCTTATATCATCGATTATACTAATAATCGGTCTTACTCTGCTTGGAATCAATTTATTTATTTCCAAAGGATTAAAAAAAGATAATTTAATATTGTATTTAGGTTTATTATCAACTAATATTGCAATTTGGTTAATTAGCGAATCTAATTTACTGCAATTTTTTGTAGGAAATACATTTATAATAGGAAATCTTCCTTATTGGTCGATACAGCTATTATTTATACCTTTTATCTTCTATATGGATAGCATGTATACACCATCTCACAAATCAATATCAAAATATCTTTGCTTTGCAATCATTGTGAATTTTATCATGTCTACTGCTTTGCATATCACGGGAATAGCCTATTATTATAGCACACTGTGGATAGTGCATCTGCTTATGGTTACTACTTTAGTGTATTTTATATCTTCTTTATTATTTGAAGCTTTTGCGAAAAAGAATAATGATGCAAAAGTAATATTATTGCAAATTTCATTCTTGATTTTTGCGGCTTTAGCGGAATTAGGCGTTTTCTATTTTGGTAATAATATGAACTCCGTAGGTGCAAGCCTTCAAACAGGCATGCTATTATATCTTTTAGCTTGTGTAATAGCAACCTCATTAAAATTAAGAAACATTTGGGCTGAAAACTTGCATGCAAAATATTTAAGTGATATTGCATATACAGATATGTTAACATCATTACAGAACAGGCACGCATTTGAAAGAGATTTAGAAGTGTTCAAGGATAGCGAAGATTTAACAAAAATAATAGTTACTTATGATTTAAATAATTTGAAATATTTTAATGACAATATGGGGCATCAAACTGGTGATAATTATTTAATTTGGTTTGCTGAATTAGCTCAAGAATATTTAAATGAATTCGGAACAACTTATCGTGTAGGTGGTGATGAATTTACATCAATTATATATAATATATCACTTGATATATTAGAAGAAAGATTATCTATCATTCAAGATAAGTTCAAAACTTTTGATGATAATAATATGTCAGGTGTTGCTGTTGGGTATGCAAATTATGATAAAGATAACTATTCTAATATAAGGGATTATCTTCATCACATTGATGAATGTATGTTTAAAGACAAGGCGATAATAAAACGAAATCTGTGATAGCATTGCACGAATTTTTTAGTACTTTGAGATTTTTTGTATTAACTACCAATGTGTATTATCTGCTTTTCTTGATGCGTACTAATTAATTTTATCACAAGCAAATAGAAAACTACGATTTTCCATATGGGAAATCGTAGTTTTATCATATAATATATCTGTAATTTTTTTAAAATGCAAATAACTCTTTAGAAAGTCTAATTTTTTAGTATATTTTTTCACCTAGCCTTACTCACATAATCCAAGCGTTCGGATTATGTGAGTAAGGCTAGATGTTAATTATTCAATCCTATATTTTAAATTTTATACATCTTTTTAATTATTTCTATCTCTTGTTTTATTTTTTGAGAATAATCACTATCGCTCATTCTATTATACTTTCTATCCACATAATAATTACTTTTAGCTTTATACATTTCTTTATCAGCTAATATTAATTGATTATCAATATCAATATTTTTTCCTCTCCAAATGTTTCCAATAGATATATTAATGCAGTCTAGTTTTGAAAGTTCAGCTTGCAAGTTTTTTAACAATTCATCAAATTCTTTTTTAGTTTTATCTAGAATAATACTTACAAATTCATCTCCACCTATCCTATAAATGCTATCATTTATCCCTTTTGTTAAAACCGCTGCTACACATTTTATTAAATCATCTCCGTACTCATGGCCAAACTTATCATTAATTTCTTTTAAGCTATTTAAATCACAGAATATAACTCCAAGTGTTTTTGGCGGCTCCAGCTTTATTCTTTGAATTTCTTTTTCAAAATAGTTTCTGTTTCTAAGTCCAGTTAGCATATCTAGATAGCTTAATTCTTCCAAAACATTTAAAAGACGCTGTTTTTCAATAAAATTAATTACAAATGAGGATAGTATTTTTAATAATTCAACATCGGTTAAGTTTTTTCGTGGATTTCCCACTGAAATATGCCCTATTTTCATTCTTTCACGGCGAATAGGTGCTATAATAATTGAAAAAATCTTGCTCAATTTTAGCATATTTGCCTCTTCTGAGTCCTCACCTAGATTTTGATTTATCATATCAATGTAAACATAATCCGCATTGGTTGTGAATTTATACCACTTTTCCATCACACTGCTTGGTAGTTTATTAAAACTTTCTGGAAATAATTTATGTGGGTATTGATAGGTAAAATCTAAAAATCCATCTTTATTTTCTATAACGCAGGCATAGTCTGCATCAAAATAATTGCAAACCGTTTTTAGCAATTCTTCTATCCCTTCAATAGAAGGGCTATTTAAAAGAAGGGCAGCGCAAGAGCTAATAAGCCTATCCCTTGATTCATTTTTTTGAATTTCTTTAATCGAATTCACTTCATCAGTTATCTCAAAACTGATACACATTCTAGATAGCCCTGCATTTGGATATTCAATTAATGTATCCCTTACTGATAAATGAATATCTAAAACTGGATTATATGCATACCATTTATCGTATTCTCCAAGCTTTAATTTATGATTATTGCAAAACAAACAAGGGCTATCTCTATGATGGATAACTTCATAGCATTTCCTTCCAATGCAATCTTCCTTTTTTAAATTAAATTTCTCTAACAGATAATCCGACACCTCTAAAAGTTCGCAATTATCAATTCTTGAAATATATCCTATAACCTGTGTTGTTTCACATAAATTTTTATAATATTTATCCATTAAAAGCACCTTCTTTATAATTGCATCTGCCTTTTTAAAATCTTATATACTAAAATAATATCATTCAAAAACTAAGAAAACAATACTCCTTAATATTTTTTAACAAGCATTTTACTATCTATTCATTCTTTATCAATTATATATTTATAGTTAGTTAACATTTATCTCATTTGATACATTTTAATTGACATTTTTTTATCAATATGCTATTCTAAAAACATAAAAGTATACCGCTTTTATATTTTTTAATATTTTGAGAGGAGCGTTATTATGAACTATATTGAAATTTTAGTTAGTATTGATCAGTCAGAATTTTTATCTGGAGTTAAATTCAAAGAAGATGATGTAACTGTTGTTAATTTTAAAAAGGGCGATATTGTTTATGATGAACTTAATGGAGTTTCATCAATTGCACTTATTCATAGTGGAGAAGTGCAGGTTTTAATTGATAATGATGATAAAAAGCCAACTATTGTAAACACATTAAGGCAAGGAAGCTGTTTTGGTATAAGCAATCTTCTTTTTAATCACAAACTTGATACAATATTAAAATGCAAAACTGACACAATTATTTTATATATCCCAAAAGAGGTTGTTAGAATGGCTATGTCAAAAGATGCTAGCCTTGCTATGAGATATGGTGCACATTGCAATGAAAAGATAAGTTTTTTAATTAAAAAATTAGAATTTTTCACTCTGCAATCAGCTAGAGAAAAATTAATCAAATTTTTAACAGAAAATAAAAATGAAGATAATAAAATCTTTCTTGACTCAACAAAAGATAATCTTGCCTCAAATATTGGAATAAGCAGAGCTGGCCTTTATAGAGAGCTATCACATTTTCAAAAAATTGGTGCGATAGCTTTTAGTAAATCTGAGATTTTAATCAAAGATGAATCTTTATTTTACCAGCCTTAAGGCAAGCGATATAATCAAAGTTAATTGGAAGGAAACTTATTTATGAAAAAACTATTAAGCCTAATTTTAGCAGGGGCATTATCTATTTCTTTAGCTGCCTGCTCACAAGAAAGCGAAACAATTACTGAAAGCACCTTAGAAACTCAATCTAGCCAAACACAAGAAACTACCACTGAAGCAGTTGATGTTAAAACTGCTGTTTTAAAAGGGCCAACTGCTATGGGGCTAGTTCAGTTTATGAATGCGAGTGAAACTGGAGAAATCACAGATAATAACTACACTTTTGATATCGTTGTAGATCCAGCTGAGGTTACTGCTCTTTTAGCAAAAGGTGAAATTGATATAGCCGCTATTCCTGCAAATTTAGCAAGTGTTTTATATAATAACACTGAAGGAGCTATCGAAGTTTTAGGAATAAACACTCTTGGCGTTCTATATATTGTTGAAAATGGAGAAACTGTTTCTTCAATTGAAGATTTAAAAGGAAAAACCATCTACGCAACTGGTAAAGGAGCTACTCCTGAATACTCTTTAAGATATATTCTTTCACAAAATGGAATAGACCCAGATACCGACGTTACAATCGAATGGAAATCCGAAGCTGCTGAAGTTCTTTCTGCAATTTCTGCAACTGAAAACGCAATCGCTATGCTACCACAACCTTTTGTAAGCACTGCACTAACTCAAAATGAAAACTTAAAAGTCGTTTTAGATTTAACTAGCGAATGGGATACTGTTGAAATGGATAAGGAAACTCCATCTTCTCTTATTACTGGCGTAATTGTTGCTAGAAAAGATTTTATAAGCGAAAATCCTGAAGCTGTAAAAGCATTTTTATCACACTATGAAACTTCAGTAAATTTTGTTAATGATAATATCGACCAGGGCGCTGTTTTAATAGGACAATACGACATAGTACCTGAAGCTATTGCAAAAATAGCTATTCCAAATTCTAATATCGTATTTATTCATAGCCAAGAAATGAAAGACGCTTTATCTGGATATCTAAATGTTTTATATGAGCAAAACCCTGCTTCAATCGGTGCTAATCTTCCAGACGAAGAATTCTATTATATGTATGAAAACCAATAATAATCCTGAAAAAATAAAACTATGGGCTGTGGCTGTTTTACTGCTAATTTGGCAGATAACAGCCATGGTTATAAACCAAAGAATATTAATTGTATCGCCACTAGAAGTGATTAAAAAGCTATATGAGCTTTTTTTCACCTCTAGTTTTTGGCTTGCTATAACTCATAGCTTTTTTAGAATTACACTTGGTTTTTTTATTGGTGTGTTTTCCTCTATTATATTTGCTATTCTTTCTTATAAATATCAATTTATAAAAGATTTATTAGCCCCTTTTATTCTAACAATTAAATCCATACCCGTTGCATCTTTTGTAATTTTAGCCTTAATTTGGTTTTCATCTAAAAATTTGGCTATTTTAATTAGCTTTTTAATGGTTTTTCCTATATTATACACAAATACGCTTGAGGGCATTTTTAACACTGATAAAAATCTTTTAGAAATGGCTAAAGTTTTTAAAATGAGCACTTTAAAAAAAATTAGATATATCTATTTTTTTGGAGTTTATCCTTTTTTTATCTCAGGGGTAAAGGTTGCTCTTGGGCTTTCTTGGAAATCAGGGATTGCAGCTGAGGTTATTGGTATTCCGAATAATTCTATTGGTGAAAATCTTTTTAATTCTAAAATATTCTTAGATACAGCCTCTTTATTTGCCTGGACAATGGTGATAGTTTTAATAAGCACTTTATTTGAAAAATTATTTTTATATCTACTGGATAAATTATATAAATTTATCCAGAAAGCTTAATGGTGAATTTCTATGAACAAATATATTCAAATTAAAAATCTTTATAAATCTTTTGGCGAAAATATAGTTTTTGATAATTTTTCAGTTAGCTTTCCTTTAAATGAAACAAGCTGTGTTATGGCACCTTCTGGAAAAGGAAAAACCACCCTTTTAAAAATTCTTTTACAGCTTATAAATGCTGATAGTGGGGAATTTTCTGGATTTGAAAACAAAAAAATCACAGCAGTTTTTCAAGAAGATAGATTAATCAAGAATATTTCAGCACTCGCAAATATATCCATTGTTTCACCACTTGAAAAAGACGTTATTAGTGAAAACTTAATAAAAATCGGCCTTTCTGATTTTATAAACTGCCCTGTATCCGAGCTTTCTGGAGGTATGAAAAGAAGAGTTTCGATTTTAAGAGCTGTTTTAGCCGATACTGATATTATTATTTTAGATGAGCCTTTTAAAGGGCTTGATGATAGCACAAAAGAAAATACTATTAATTTAATCCAAACTTTAACAAAAGATAAAACCATTATTTTAGTTACACATGATAAAAAAGAAGCAAAGAGCCTTAATGCCAGCCATTATATTTATCTTTAAGTTCATATTAAATTAAAAAATGTAAATTTGTTGTTAATATTTAGTCTATATTAATGTATTTACTCATTAATGTTAATATGTTATAATATTACATAATAATATTAAGTAAACTAATAAAAACGAGGACTTATGCCAAAACAAGAATGGAAAGCTGGAAATATGCTTTATCCCCTACCCGCCGTTATGGTTAGCGTGGGAGATGAAAAAGAAAAAAATATAATAACAATCGCCTGGACCTCCACCATATGCACAAATCCTCCTATGGTGGGAATTTCTGTAAGAAAAAATCGACACTCTTATAAACTAATTAAAAAAACAAAAGAATTTGTTATAAATCTAACTACTAAAGACTTAGCATTTCAAACAGATTATTGCGGAGTAAAATCTGGAAAAGATGTTGATAAATTTAAAAAAATGAATTTAACGCCTGCTCCTGCAAAAAAATTAACATATGCACCGATTATAAACGAGTGCCCTGTTAATATTGAATGTGAAGTATTTGAAATAAAAGAGCTTGGCTCTCATGATTTATTCTTAGCAAATGTTAAAAGCGTTCAAGTGAGCGATGAATATATAAATGACACTGGAAAATTTGAGCTTAACAAAACTAATTTGTTAGTTTATTCGCATGGAGAATACTTATCTCTTGGCGAAAGCATTGGCACTTTTGGATATAGTGTTAAGAAAAAGAAAGACTAAGGAAAGGAATATATTTTTATGGATTTAATATGGATGTTTTCAGGAACTCTAGTTTATTTTATATATCAATTTAAAATACTACATTATGCATCTAGAATATTAGATGAGCCTTACAACAACTCAGCTTTATACATACTTTTCGCAACTATAAATTCGATTTTTTTAATAATTTTTTATGCTGTTAATATTCCTCACTATCTTTTTTATTTAATTGCATTCTTTGTTTTGGGTATTGAATTTCTGCTTATTTCAAAATCTAAGCCTTTGCAAGCTTTCACTGGCTCTATTATATTTATTTTGAATATTTCTTTAATACATATCCCAACTTCGATTATTTATTCGCACATCTCTGGCTTTTTCCCTTTATACACTGTACAAGATACAGCGCATAGAAGCATTACTCTTCTTATTTCCTGTGCAGTATTGCTTATCATATTATTTCTTATTGAAGCTTTAATCCCTGCTAATGATATAAAAAGGATAACAATGGCAGATAAATACACAGCTATTCTTTTTATCACATCTTTTATGATTGTTATTTTTTTAACCGTCGAGGCTGCGTTATTAATTAGCACTGAAATTTACCCTCAGCAGCTTTATATAAGCTTATTTTTAAGCATTATATTTGCTTTGATTTTCTATTATGTATTTATTTATAATATTCTTTTAATTAATGCCTCATTATATAAAAGATACTCGGATACAGCAAGAGAAGAAAGGGATAGAATTAAAGATACTCAGCGAAAAATTTCAGATAAAATTGATAAAGATAGCTTAACTGGGATTTATTCAAGAAGATATATTATTTCAACTCTTGAGTCGCTTTGCAAAACTCCTAATTCTGTTTTTTCTATTTTATTTGTTGATGTTAATGGACTTAAAAAGACAAACGACACCTTTGGACACGAAGCTGGCGATAGGCTTATTGTAAAAATTGGTCAGGCAATAACAAAATCCATTAGATATGATGATTTTGCTGCAAGAATTGGCGGAGATGAATTTTTGATTGTTTTAAATGATACAAATGAAGAGATAAACACTCTTGTTACAAATAGGATTTTGGAAAATATCTCCATCGAAAATGAAACCGAAGATTTTTTAATTTCTGCTAGTATTGGAGTTCTTTTAGTTGATGAAGAAAGCAAGCAAGGTGGAGTTAATTTACTGCTTTCTAAGGCCGATGATTTAATGAGAAAGCAAAAGCAAGGCTTTTATAACAAAGATTACTTTAAGGGGGAATTATAATATGTTACCTTATATTTATGTTGCTCTTTTAATTACCTTTGTAGCATATCATTATAGCTATTTCTCCTTTTCTTCTTATGTTTTTTCAAAAAATGTAAACAATGCAATATTTGGAGTTTTATCCGGTATTATAAATTTATCTATCTGGATTTTATACACAAACAGCCCGTTTTTTGGGAATGAATATCTATTGACTATAATAATTTTGGTAGCTCTATTTTTAGAAAACAAGCTTATTTTTAAAGTTAGCAATTCATATGCATTCTTTATTGCACTCGCTTTTACAATAAACACATTTTCAAAAAGAATGATTCTGTTCGCTGTGTTTGCACTTTTACAGCCTCAGGCAACATCTTTTAGTGAAATTATTCAAAATGCAGAAATTCATTATATTGTTTTAATTCTTTCATTTACTTTATCTTTATCAACTATTTCTTTATCAAGAAAAAGCCTTCCAAGAAGATATCTTGATACTATCCTTTCTGATAAGCAAAATATGGTTTTCTCAACAACTTTACTCACACTACTCTTAGCATTACTATGTGTATTTGAGTTTATCAGCAATGGGGTTAGTAGTGAATTTCAGTCGTTTTTATATCTATATCTCATAGTTGGCTCAACGGCTCTTTTAGGCTTTATGTTAGTTATCATCTATGCCTACCATTTAGCTGATTTAAGATTAAACGTTGAGAGTTATAAAAGGATATCCTCTGAAAACTCACAACAAGAAAAGCTACTAAAAAAACTAGAAGCAACAGCCTCTACCGATTTTTTAACAGGACTTCATTCACGAGATTCTGCTGATAATTTAATAGAACAGTATATCCAGGAAAAGCAAAAGTTTTTTATTGTTTTTTTAGATATGGATAATTTAAAAAATGTTAACGACAATATCGGACACGAAGAGGGCGATTTTTATATCAAACGTGTTGCCAATATTATTGGTTCTGAGTTTTCAAGTGAACTTGTTTGTAGGTATGGTGGCGATGAATTTGTTGTTATTGGAACTTATGATGATGAATCGCTTATCCATTTAAAAACACTAAAGTGTTACAATAGAGTGATTGGTATTAAGCAAATTTATAAGAAAAAATATGATACATCTATTAGCTACGGAACAGTGTTTGTTCCATCTTCAAACGCATTATCCGCAAAGCGTTTGCTCGCAATAGCTGACCAAAGAATGTATGAGGCTAAAAAAGAAAGCAAAAAAAATCGTAAACATTAATAAAAAACAAATGACGAACTTTAAAAAATTAAAGTTCGTCATTTTTATTTAATAAAATTTATATCCTGTTTTATGATAATAATTATCTTCACTAGTTAATATCATATTTTGAAGATATGAGTATTTTAAAGCATTTGGTGGCAATTGGGTTTCTATTGCTATCCCGCTATTTTCGCCCACCATTATTTTTTTTGCCTTCATTTTATCTATAAAATTCCCTGTGTAAATTTGCGCTCCTGTTTGATTTGAAAAAACCTCCATTGTAAGGCTTTCATCTTCATTTTGTAAAACTGCAAATTTTCTGTAATCAGTGGTTTGGTAATCTGAGAAAAAATGATTATCCAGCCCATTTACAGGCTTTTGGATTTCTTTGAGTTTATCTATTACATCCCCTAGTTTTCGCTTTGTTTTAAAATCAAATAATGTGTTTTCTGTTTTAATTATTTCACCTGTTGCAACTCCATCATCTCTAACTGGCATATAAAAACTTGATTTTAACTCTAGGGTATGATTTTTTATATCTCCCTTGCCATTTAAATTAAAATAGGAATGATTTGTTAAATTAACTGGAGTTTTTCCATTTGTTTTTGCTGTGTATTCAATTAAAAGAAGTTTATTTTTAAATGTGTATTTAATATTTATTAGTAAATCGGATGGAAATCCTGCTTCATTATCCTTGCTAAAATATGATAGCTCTAAATAATCGCTCCCACTTCCAGTTACTAAAAACACCTTTTTATCAAATCCATTACTTCCCCCGTGCAAACAGGCATCGTTATTATTTTTTTCTAAAGTGTATTCTTTAGCATCTATAAAAAATTTTGCATCCTCTATTCTATTACACACCCTACCGCAAACTGCACCAAAGTATGCTGTGTGATTTAAATACTCCTCTAACGTGTCAAAACCTAATACAACATCTATAAATTCTCCTTGCTTATTTTTAATTACAAGGCTTTGAATCGTGGCGCCATAGTTTAAAATTGAAACTGAATTTTTTTCGCTATCCGTTAGCGTGTATTTATAAATTTCCTGCCCATTAAAATTTGCAAATAGTTCTTTGTTCATAATAATTAACATTCCTTTTTTGTATTAAAGTATTTATTTTTACCAATGATTTAATTTTAGCACTAAACTAATATAATTACAATAGTCTTACAAAAAGGTTTTATTTATAATACTACGCAAAACTCTCTTGAAATCTACACAAATATAATTTATAATTATAAAATATGAATAAATAAAGGATTATGAAATTTTTATGCCAAAATACACTTCGCGTGAAACTCTTTTAAGAAGACAAAAACAGCGAAAAGCAAGGCGACTTGCTTTTATTTCGCTTGCAATAATTTTTGTTTTGGCAATTTCTTTATTGATAACCTTTATTATTGGTTTGTTTTCAAAAGAAGAAACTACACCAAGCTATTTTTTAGACACACAGGAAACCCCTGCCCCAGAAACTAGCCAAAGTAGTACCCCTGTTTTATATCCTCGTTTGCCCCTTTTAGAAGAGCAGGTTATCCTTTCTTCAAATTCTTCTAATTTAGCACTTAGCGAAAATGGTCGAGTACATTTAGAATATTTTGATGATGCAGTGTTTTTAGGGGATAGCTTGGCTGATGGATTTTACGAATATCAAAAAACCACTGGAATTGATACTGCTACATTTTTTACAAATGTTAGCTTACAACCATCAAGCTTTTTAAATGGTAACTATGTGAATGTTCGTGCATATGAAGAGCCAGTTGATGCAATGGCAAAAATAAAAGAAATTCAGCCGGGCAAAATCTATATAATTTTAGGAACTAATGCAATGAATTTATCCGATGAAGAATTTTTAGCCGACTACACTTTGCTAATAGACAGCCTTAAACAAGCTAGCCCAAACAGCGTTATCTATATAAACAGCCTAACGCCTGTAACTGCTCAAAAATCTGCCGAAAATCCAATTTATGACGCTAATAGAATTATAAGCTTAAATAATTCCCTTGCAAAACTAGCATCTTCAAAATCTATTAGTTTTGTAAACACTTATGAGATATTTGCCACCATGGATGGGCATTTGAATGAAGATTTAAATTATGATGGAATTCACCTAACCCCTACTGGATATAAAAACTGGGCAGACTATCTACTCTCCCACACATTTTACGATGAAAATTCGCCATTTGTTATCGGCTCACCTTATATAAAGCCAGAATAATTTATATTATCTTGCGATAATATAAATACAAGTTTTCCTTGCGTGCATAATAGATAGCACGCAGTTTGGCAAGCCAAACACTGAAAACTACAATAATGAAGATTATTAAGGAGATTTTAATGAGAAAATATGTTTCTAACGAAACTTTAAAAAAGAAAAACAAAAAAAACAAGCGAAAGCGTGTTTTAACATATCTAAGTTTTATACTTCTTATTGGCGCTGTAACCTTTGTTGCTGTTGAGTTTTACTTAAATAAGGAAAATGATGTTCCAGTTGAGCCGGCCCCTACTCCCACAGCTAAAATTGCTTCTATTTTAAAAACCAACACAAGCATAGATTTGCTTTTAGAGGAGGACGTTTCAAGCGTTAATAAAAGCTATCATTCCTTTACTTCAAAAATGGTGCAGGTTCAAGAAAGCGATTTAGTTCCCCTAACTTATTTTGATGATGCATTATTTGTTGGCGATAGTTTAGCTGATGGATTTAATGTTTACCGAAATCAAATTGAAATACCAAATTCAAGCTTTGTTACTGCCAAAAGTACATCTCCAAAAAGCTATCTTGATGGCGGATATATAACTTTTACAGATGGGCTAACTAAAGAGCAGGAAAGATTTGTTGGATTTGAGGGTATCGCATCTAAAAATGCTGGTAAAATATATATAACAATGGGCACTAATGCTCTTCATAGTAGTATAACTGATGATGAATTTATGGCTACATACTCTCAGTTTATCGATGAACTTCGCGCTTATCTTCCAGAAACTCAAATTTATATAACAAGCGTTTTGCCTGTTGCTTTAAGTGATTTAAATTCCTATCCCGGGCTTGCGCCTGAAAGAGTTCAAATTATCAATGAAAGAATTGCGCAAATGTGCTATGAGAAAGATTTAGCCTATCTTAATATTTATGATGTGTTAACTGATGATGCTGGATATCTAAGAGCTGATATAGCGCAGAAAGACGGTATACACGTTACCATTCCTGGATATTCCGAATGGATAAATTATCTAAGAACACACACCGTTTACAACACTTCTAATTCAGCACTTATTCCAGCTGAGTAACTATACTAAGGAGATTTTTATGAAAAAATACGTTTCTGAGGAAACCTTACAAAAACGAAAAAAACGCAGAAAAAGAAAGCGTAATCTTAGAATTTTAACACTTTTACTTTTTGTTGGGGTTGTTTCTTTTGCTGGATATCATATTATATCAGGATTTTTTAGTTCAGATAACGGTGATATGCCTAATATCATAACTCCAAGTGATGATTCCATCCTTCAAACAAATACTGAAATAAATCTACTTAAAGAAGGTGAAGTACCAACTATTAATCTTTCGTATAATGCCTTTGATTTTAGAATGGTGCAGGTGCAAGAAAGCGATTTAGTTCCTTTATCATATTTTGATGATGCTGTATTTGTTGGAGATAGTTTAGCTGATGGATTTCGTGTTTATCGAGAAACAACCGAGATTACAAACGCAACTTTTATAACAGCTAAAAACACTTCTCCAAAAAGCTATCTTGACGGGGGATATATTAATGTAACTGATGAAACTGGAGCAAGTGTACCTGTTGTGGGATTTGAGGCAATAGCAGCATCAAACCCTGGCAAAGTTTATATAACAATGGGAACTAATGCATTAAATAGCAATATGAGTGAAGATGACTTTATGGCTACTTATTATCAGTTTATTGATGAATTAAGGCTTTATCTGCCAGAAACTCAAATTTATGTAACTAGTATTTTGCCAATTGCAGCTTATAAAATAGATGCACACCCAGGGCTTGAGCCTGTTAGAGTTTTTAATGTTAACACTAGAATAGCTCAAATGTGCTATGAAAAAGATTTAGCTTTTATAAATCTATATGAAGTTTTTAAAAGTGCTAGTGGATATTTAAGAGAAGATATCGCAGCATCTGATGGCATACATTTAACTCCATCTGGATATTCTGAATGGGCAAACTATTTAAGAACACACACAGTTTATAACACTTCTAATCCTGCCCTTGTGCAATAATTTTTATTTAATGAAGGAAAGTAATGTTTATGGAAATCACAATTGAAAAAAATCTATCACCAAAGCCGAAATTTCAAAAAAAGGAAGACATAGTTTTTGGAAAAGCTTTTTCTGACCATATGTTTACTATGGATTACAGCCAAGAAAAAGGCTGGCATAGTGCAAGAATAACGCCTTATGCCCCACTTACTCTAGACCCGTCTTGTATGGTTTTTCATTATGGACAGGAAATGTTTGAAGGATTAAAAGCATATAAAACAAATGATAATAGGGTTTTACTTTTTAGACCAGAGATGAATATTAAAAGAGCAAACAGAACCTGCGAAAGATTATGTATGCCAACTGTTCCAGAAGATGTATTTTTAAATGCATTAAAAACTTTGATTTCGCTTGATAGCCAGTGGGTGCCACACTGGGAAGAAACTTCTTTATATATTCGCCCATTTATGATTGCAACCGATCCTTACCTTGGCTTAAAGCCATCAACAACCTATAAATTTATGATTATCCTAACCCCTGTTGGCCCTTATTATTCACAAGGGCTTGCACCAATTAAAATATTAATTGAAGATGAAATGGTTAGAGCAGTTAGGGGTGGCGTTGGCGAAGCTAAAACAGGTGGAAACTATGTTGCGAGTATGCTTGCAACTAATAATGCTATCTCAAAAGGCTATTCACAGGTTTTATGGCTAGACGGCGTTGAGCGAAAATACGTTGAAGAAGTTGGGGCAATGAATGTGTTTTTTAAAGTTAATGATAAAATTATCACTCCAGCACTTTCCGGCTCACTTTTAGCAGGGATAACTAGAGATAGCACGATAACTCTTTTAAAATCTTTTGGCCTTGATGTAGAGGAAAGAAAAATTTCAGTTGATGAATTAGTATCCGCTGCAAAAAATGGCGATTTGCAAGAATGTTTTGGAACTGGCACAGCTGCAACTGTTTCCCCTATTGGAACACTTGGATATGGGGATACAGCTTTTACCATTAACAACGGCGAAACTGGCTCTTTAACCCAAAAAGTTTATAACACACTTAGTGGAATTCAAACTGGAAGTATTGAAGATAAATTCAACTGGACGGTTTGTATTGAATAAAAAGTAGATATTAATAATGAACAAATGCCGATTTTCAAAAGAAAATCGGCATTTTAATATTATAGTTATTTTTCAAATGTTTTAATGAAATTTTTTTGACTTTTTTTACTTATATATCCACAGCTGTTATAAAAGAAATGTGCGTCCACTCTTGTTTCTCCTGAAACTAGTCGAACTCCATTGGCATCTGTTTCTTTTGCCCAGTTTTCAATATGCGTTAATAATGTTTTTCCTATGCCATTTCGCTCATATTCTTTTAATACAGCAATTCCCATAACATTTTTATAGTGTGGGGCATATATTACATCATAGTCAGCAGCGTGAATATATCCAACTACTCTATTTTCAACCTGTGCCACAAAAATTTTATCTTTTGAGCCCGCTAGCAGTGTTTCTAATTTTTTCTTGGTTTTTTCCTTGCCATAATCATATCCCATCTGCTCGATATTAATTTGATTAATATCTTCTGCATCAAAAACTTCACATTCTCTGATTTCATATATCATAAGCTTATCTCCTATTAAAATATTTAGTTTCACTATTTGCTTTTTAAATACTTCGCTCTAATAATTAAAAACCCCATTTAGCGATTCGTCGTTTTCAATCCAATCTTTTAAAACGTCTACAACTCGGTAGTTTTCTTCATCATCACGGATAACAACCTTTTTAATTCCTGCATTTATCACTAACCTTTTACACATCGAACAGCTACTTGTGTTTTCAACATATTTCCCATCGCTCATTGAAATGCCACATAAATACAAGGTTGCACCTATCATTTTTTCTCTGGAGGCTGAAATAATAGCGTTTGCTTCTGCGTGAACACTTCTGCAAACTTCGTATCTTTCTCCCCTTGGGATATTAAGCTCGGTTCTTATACATCTATTTAAATCAAGGCAGTTTTCTCTTCCCCTTGGAGCCCCTGAATATCCAGTGGACACAATTTCATCATTGTTAACTATAATTGCCCCGTAATTTCTTCTAAGGCAAGTTCCCCTTGAAAGTGCCATTTGAGCAATATCAAGATAGTAGTTTTCTTTGCTTTTTCTCATAAAACTCTTTCCCTTTCTATTTATATTATATATTTTAAAATAAAAACACAAAATAATCAATGAAAATTTTATTTTTTTGTGGTATAATATTTCATACGGATAAACCAAAATTAAATCTTAATAAAGGAACGGAGATTTTTATGAATATAACAAATGAAATAAAAAAAGAATTAATCGCTTCTGCCACTAAATCAAGGGAAAACTCATATTCGCCATACTCAAAATTTAAAGTTGGCTCTGCTGTTTTAGGGGAAGACGGGGTTATTTATTCTGGCTGTAATATCGAGAGCGTGTCTTATGGGCTAACTGTTTGTGGCGAGAGAACTGCTATTTTTAATATGGTATCAAAGGGATGCAAAAAATTTGTGGCTCTAGCTGTTATCGCTGCTGAAAATCCAGAAGGTAGTGCGCCTTGTGGAGCTTGTAGGCAGGTTATTGCTGAATTTTCTAAAGATTTAAAAACCACCCCTATTTTAGTAGCTGGAACTAATGGAGAATTTTTAGAATACTCTGCTGGTGAGCTTTTACCTTTAGCATTTACAAACTTTGTGCCGAATGAGTAAAGAATTAACCAATCTATCATATATAAAAGATTTAGCAAAACGCCATAACTTTGCGTTCCAAAAAAGCTTTGGGCAAAATTTCATTGTAAATGCGGGAATTTGTCCAAAAATCGTGGAGCACGCTGAAGTTAATGAGAATATCGGTGTTTTAGAAATCGGAACTGGTATTGGCGTTTTAACAAAAGAGCTTTGTAAAAATGCTAAAAAAGTTGTGGCTATTGAAATTGATAAAACCCTACTTCCAGTTTTAGAAGAAACCCTAGCAGAATTTTCAAATTTTAAAGTTATCAATCAAGATGTTTTAAAAACAGATTTAAAAAAGCTCATTGAAGAAGAATTTCAAGGAATGGAAGTTGTTGTTTGTGCAAATCTTCCTTATTATATCACAAGCCCTATTATAATGAAGCTTTTAGAAGATAATCTGCCAATAAAAAACATCACTGTTATGGTGCAAAAAGAAGCCGCAACTAGGATTTGTGCAAAAGAGAGCACAAGGGATATTGGAGCTATCAGCCTTGCTGTTAAATTTTACAGTCAGCCTAATATCTGCTTTAATGTGTCCCCTGGTAGCTTTTATCCACCACCTAAGGTTACGAGTAGTGTTATTCGCTTAGATGTTTTAAAAGAAAAAGCTGTAAAGCCAAGAAATGAAAAACGAATGTTTTCCTTAATTCGTGCCGCCTTTAATCAAAGAAGAAAAACCTTCACCAACGGCGTTTCTTCTGCATTATCGCTTTCAAAAAGCGATATCGATAATGCCTTAGTTAGCCTTGATTTAAATAAACTTTCAAGGCCCGAACAGCTAACACTTCAGAATTTTTCAGATTTATCTGATATACTTTTCAATAATTAATTTATAGTTTTAAGAGGACTTTTATATGCAAGCGAAAAAAGATTATTCCTTTGTAGGCTTTATTTTCAGTCTATATATTTTAAGCACTATTCCAATTCAATTTATCGTATTGTTATTTTCAGATGTTTTAAGCACTGACATGCTAACTTTATTAAATACAGTATTCACTCATCTAGCTGGATTTTTATTAATTTATTTTACCATTGCAAAAAGCAGTAAATTAAATTCACCAATTCCAAAGGTTAAGATATCTTTTAAAAGATTTTCTCACCTATTTTTTATTTCCTACTTTTTAATGATTGTCGGGAATATATTTGGGCTTATCATAACTAGCTATATAGGAAATTTAAAAGGTGATGGAGTTGATAATGTGTTAATTGACACATTAGAAGTTTTATCCCCATTCACCACATTTTTATTAGTTGTAGTTATTGCACCAATAATCGAAGAACTGTTTTTTAGAAAATTTATTATTGATAAAGTTTATAATCACGGAGCGGTTCCTGCGATAGTTATATCCTCATTAATGTTTGCACTTTTTCATTTGAATTTTAATCAGTTTGTTTATGCTTTTTTACTTGGGCTGATTTTATCTTATGTATATGTGAACTATGGAAATATTAAAAACTGTATTCTACTTCATATGATGATAAACAGTGTTGGATTTTTAATCTCTTTATTCCCTGCTGATGATCTACTGGAAATATCAAATGAATTAACAACTCTTGATCCTTCTTCAGTAGAAAGCACTGAGCTAATTTTGAATAATATCACAACCATAGTTCCACTTTTAATAATTGAAGCTTGTATATTTGTTTTTGTTATTTTAGGATTTATCTTCTTTATTAAAAATATAAAAACATTTAAACAGTATGCATCCTATGCAAAATCTAGCCAAACTATTAAAACATCGCAGGCATTTTTAAACGCTGGTATTATAGTTTTCACTTTAATTTGCACAGTGTTAATAGTACTTCAATTATTATCTTAAAAATAAAAACTAACAACAAAAGACGATTTTCTTAAACGAAAATCGTCTTTTGTCTGAAAAAATTTATCAGTTAGCTAACTAGCTTTTATATGTTTTCTAAATGTGAATAATCCCCTAACTACCAACACTAAAACTAAGAATACAATAAGGCTTACTGCCCCGCGATTAAATTCAGTGAACGCTGAATATATTGATAGCGACACTGCCACTGCTGATAGAATTAGCGCTGATAAAACTTGTTCTTTTAAATCTTTTAAGGAAATATCTATCAATGTTTTGTATAGATATAAAAGCCCAAAAAGGATAATTATCGAACCAATTATCGCTTCACTAAAGGTGAATTCCTGCCCCATATATACAACTGCTAAGTTGAGTGAAATAAATAAGATTGAAATAATTATTAATGAGTAGAGTGAGTATTTTATTTTGCTATCAGATTTTTCTAATCTTTTCATAATAATACCTTTCCTTCCTTTGAGTTTTGCATATTTGCCACGTCTAGTTTTAAAGTTGCAAAACTTATAGTTTGAAAATTTATTTTCAAACTAATACCGTTCCTTTCTAAATAAGTAACTCTTATTTTATACTTTTATTTTATCACTTTTTTATTAAATTTCTGTATACATTTCGTGAATTTGAATATTTTTATTAATGAATAAATTGTGGTATAATAATATTATATATTAATATATTCTAGAAAGGTTATTTTTTATGATAAATATCGAAATGGTAAAAGAAGCATACAATGTTTTAAGAGAAAACGAAGTTATAAAAACGCCAATTGTATCAGCTTCAAAAATAGCAGAAAATGCATATGTTAAGTGCGAACATCTGCAAAAAACTGGCTCATTTAAAATCCGTGGTGCCACTTATAAAATAAGCAAATTAACTCATGATGAAAAAGCAAAAGGAGTTATCGCTTGTTCTGCTGGAAATCACGCACAAGGAGTTGCCCTAGCTGCAACTAAAATGGGAGTATCTTCTACAATCTGTATGCCTGAGTCTGCACCACTAACTAAAATCGAAGCCACTAAAGGCTATGGCGCAAAGGTTGTTTTAGTGCCTGGCGTTTATGATGATAGCTATCAAAAAGCAAAAAGTTTGCAAGAAGAATTTGGCTACACATTCGCCCATCCATATAATGATGAATATGTAATCGCTGGACAAGGCAGTATCGCTCTTGAAATTCTAGAAGATATGCCCGATGTTGGTTGCATAGTTGTGCCTATGGGTGGGGGTGGATTATCTGCTGGAATTGCCTACACTATTAAAGTTTTAAAGCCAAGTTGCAAGGTTATCGGCGTTCAATCAGAAGAAGCCGACGCCCTTGTTAAATCTATTAAAACTAATAATCTAACTTCAACTGCAAGTTGCAACACAATCGCAGATGGATGTGCCGTTAAAAATCCTGGTGATATAACTTTTGATATCCTCTCAAAATACATTGACGAAGTTGTAACTGTTAGTGAAAAAGAGATAACCCTTGCTATGCTAACCCTGCTTGAAAGACATAAGGTTGTCTGCGAGGGGGCTGGGGCATTAAGTAGTGCTGCTGTTATGTTTAATAAAATTAATGCAAGTGAATTTAATAAGGTTGTTTGCGTTGTATCGGGAGGAAACGTTGATATAAATCAGATGACTAAATTATTAAACTCAGCCTTAACTTATTCAGATAGAATTTCCCAAATCTCAACTGATTTGCCCGATAAACCAGGCAGTTTAATTAAATTTCTATCCCTTATTTCAAATATGGGCGCTAATATACTAGAAGTTTCCCATTTTAGAAACGATAAGGAAACAAATATCGGATTTTGCAAGGTTAACCTTGTAATCGAAACAAGAAATACCCTTCATAAAGAAGAAATCTACAAAAATTTATGCGACGCAGGGTTTTGTATTGGGTGAAATTGTAGGATCGCTCCTATGTGGGCGAAGGAAAACAAATAAATTCCCTAAATGTAGGGGCGAACACACAGGTTCGCCCCTACATCATTTGTTTAATATTACATTAGTGCGGTAGCCCTTTTATTTTTTATCTCTTCGCCAATTTTTCATTCATTTCTTGAATTTTTCTTTTTTCTATCTGCCACATAGCTGTGAATATTATAATATATGTTATCACAAAAGATACAATAACCGTTGCTGTGTATTCCTTATAAAACATCATAACCATAACTAAGGTTGTGCTAAGGCATACTGAAAAATGGATTATATTTTGCACAGCTAAACTGATTTTTTGATTTTCATATATCATTCCAATAAGCCCATAAATTCCACTTGCTATAAACCAGCCTAAAACCTGGGTGGTTATCTCATTAAAGCCTATAAATAAAAGCATAAAAAATGTTGTGAATATAAAGCCTATTCCAAGCCCTGTGATTAAATAATTTAATTTTTTCATAATAATTTTCCTTTCTAAGCTAATATAGCCTTTCTAAAATCTTTCATAAAAAAGCGTGAAACCATTAATTTTTCATCATTCTTTAGAGTTATTATATAATTCCCGCTAAATTCTGATTCTAAAAATTTTACATACTTAATATTAACTAAACTGCTTTTTGATATTTGCACTATTCCTTGATTATTAAAAAGAGATAGTATTTCTTGCAATGTGTGTCTGCAAAGGTATCTGCCATTAATCGTTTGGGCAAATGTTTTTCTTTCTTGCACTTCAAAATATAAAATATCGCCAGCATCTACTAAAATTTCTTTTTCTTCTGCAAAAAGCAGTATTTTAGAAGTGAGTTTGTTTTCTTTTAAAACAGAAATTAAATGCTGAATATTTTTATCAGCTAAATTTCCCCTTATCGTGATTTCTATTTCGCTAATATCAGCGTCTTCTAGCTTTATTTTCATAGCAGGGTGACCGACATAATCCAAACCAGTTTCAAAAATAAAAAAATCTCTTTCTATCTGCGTTAAAGGCTTTTGTAAGGCATTAAGCATTACTTCAAGCCTTTGCCTTGATATAAAGGATTTTTTTAATTTTGAAATCTGCGACCTAAAATCCAATAAATTTTTTATAAAACAAGGCAAATTTACGAAATAATGCTTTCGCCTTATAAGTGAATTTAACGCAGTTTTAGAAAAAATTTATCAGATTTTAGGCTGGCTTGGATTATATCGGTCACCCTAATCACTCCTTTCTATGGCTTTATATTATCATAAAAAATATAATAAGTCTTTTGTTTTTGCGTATCTAGTTGAAAATAATGTTTAAGTGGTATTTTAAAATAGAGATAATTAACAACTTGTTAACTATCTCTATTTTTTAATTATTTGAATTCTTCTAAATATTTATTCACTGAGCGTGTCATCTCTTTTGAGAATTCGCTATTGTATTTTCTATTGCAAAATGCTTTCATATATTCATTAAATGGCTTAATTTCTGCATTTTCTTTTTTCGCTCTATCTTCATAGCAGGCAATTAATTCTTCATCATTTAAATGCGGATAAGTATTTGTGCCAACTATGTATTTTCTATCAAAACGCTGTGGTTTTTTTCTTTGCTCTTGCACCTGCGTTGGATAGCCGATAACTAGCATGCAAACAGGAACGCAGGTTTTTGGAAGATTTAAAATTTCTCTATGCTCTTCGCAGTTTTCTAAAATATCTCCGATATAGCAAGAGCCAAGCCCTAAGCTTTCCGCTGCCACAACCATATTTTGTGCTGCAATCGCAGTGTCGGTAATTGCTAAAAATAAATCTCCTGTTCCCATTTCTCTTGGAGTTTCTCCTGCTAATTTATAGCTATCGTGCCATCTCTTCTGGTCGGCAACGAAAATGAAAACAATCGGTGCTTTTGCAATAAAAGGCTGATTATCGCAAGTTTTTACTAGCTTTTCTTTTAACTCCTTACTCGTTACATCAATTATGCTATACATAATTTGATTTCCAGCAGATGGGGCTTGAATAGCTGAGTCTATTAAAAGATTTTTTATCTCTTCGCTCACATCTTTTTCTAAAAACGCTCTCACTGATTTTCTACTAAATAAGCTTTTAATTACTTCATTCATTATTAATATTCCTTTCATTTATATAATTTTAATTATTAATATATCCCAAAAACATTATCGACGCTGCAACTTCGCCACTTTCTAATTCTAGTAAATCCTTTAAACTATCCGATTCATTTATGATATCAGGTATATAATAGCTCGAAATTCCTAAATCTTTTGCCGTTTTCATAAGGGTTTTTGCTGATTGGTCTACTGCGTATAGTATATCGGTGTCTTTAATTTGCTTTTTCCTTGGATAAAAACCTAGCTTTTCTCTACCAAGGTTCACTGCCCAATCGCTAGTTTGTGCAACAAAGAAAACTATAAGTGGTATTTTTGTAAAAGCATCTTGATTATACATTCTATAAAGTTTTTCTTTAATTTCAGTTTCGTCTATTGGAATTATTCCATAGCTTATTGCTGTTTGCATAGAATTTTCAAAAGCTGAATTTAAAATTTCTAGCTTTATATCTTCCGTAATTTTCTTATCTTGAATTTCTACATCTATTTTTATATCTCTAAGGCTCATTTAATTCCTCCTTTTATTTTCTATAAAACCATATAAATTTTAACTTCTCCATTATCAAAAACAGGCTCTTTTTCCCAGCTAACATCGCTCACCCTTGTGTAGACAACTAGATAGTTTATCCCTTCTTTTTTTGCTATTGAAAAAGCGTCGTCTTCATTTAAATTGAAAAATATATTATCGCTAACATCTTCAAGACGCCTTACAACTTCGGTATACATTCCACTGTAATCCATAGTGTATCTATAAGACTCTAAATAGCATCTTCTTTGGCTAACTGCCGTGCTGTAATGGAAAATTCCATCTCCATTTTGAAGATATTTATTATTCCTATTAGTTGCAAAAATTGCCGATTGCTCGCTGTTATCCCTTAGCCATTCCATTCCTTCTTGCTCGATATTTGTTATATAGCTTTCATCATATGGGTCATTTAAAATTCCAGTAATATTGCCTACTACTCGAATTCCGTTTGAAGAGAAAATTGCCAGTTTATCAATTGTGAAAATGCTTGAGATAACACAAGCTGTAATAACTGTGTATAAAATACTCTTTTTATTAATACTAGCTATTATTTTAGCATTAATTATTATCATAAAATATATCCCTGATAATAAAAAATAGATTTCGGAAAATGAATAGTGTTTATATAAAGTGTAAGCGATAACTCCCCCACTTGCCACAGCAAATAAAACAAGCTCTATAAAGGATAGCTTTTTTAAATTAAACAGATAGTAAAAGGCAAAAACTATAAATAAAACAGCTATAACTGGTGCAGTTTTAAATAAATCCGTCACCGTTATTAATCTTTCAAAACCGATAAAAACTAAATTATTAACAGCTTTTGAAAATATTAAAATATTGCATAATAAAAAGGCAGTTAAAGCTGATATACTATAAATTAATTTATTAACTCCAGCTTTATTAATGAATATATAAACAAGGCTAGCTGATAAAAGAGCGAGTGAAAAAAGAGCCCCTATCGTGCTTTTAAACATTGTTAAAACTAGCGAATAGATAAACACTAGTATAATATTTTTATAATCAACTTTTTGGTTATAAATAAACTCAAACAGTATTAAACAGCTAGCTAAAACAAGGCTAGACGTGCCCTGTCCATTAATATTAGCAATATAATTAAACTGCATTTCCGAAACTGAACTTGTGATTAAAAAGAAAAACAAAGGCATACAGCTTGATATGATTTTATTATTAGATATCCTATTTGATATATAATAAGTGCCATACATTAGCATTGCCATTAATATCGGATAGTAGTAAAAGCATAGGGCATCATATGCAAAAGTACCCGTTGAAACTGCTATTATCCCTGCGAACACATCATTTAAATAATGATAGTTAAGGCTTGTTCCAGCAAGGCGCATATCTTCAAAAGGAAACCCATTAAAAACGCTTGCCACATTGCCAACGCTCCATAGCATATCTTGATGATATGAAAAAGCAACTCCCATCTCTGCCTTTGCAAAAGGCAAAACTCCGATAAAGCTATACAAAACTAAAAATGCAGAAAATGAAAGCATTAAAATATTAGTGTGAATAGCTCTTTTAAAATCTAATTTTAATTTTCTTAGATAAAATAAACCAAATAAGGCTACTGGTATTGCCGTTTTAAAAGCTAAAAAGCTTATAAACGAAAGAGCTACTGCTAAAGGCATGCCTGCTATTATATAAAAAGATTTTTCTCTGCCTTTGATTATTTTTTCTAAAAAATACGCACCTGCAAATATTATAAAAACAAGGCATATATTAAATCTAATTAGAAAAAACAAACTCCCCCCAGCCATAACAACTGAGATTAAATATATCAAAACTGCTCCCACTAAAGAAAAAACACTTAAAAAATCTATTATCTTATTATTTTTCATCAACCTATTCCTTTTTAAAAAGATAATCTTATTTTATCATAAAAATGTGGATTTTAAAAGGAGTTTATATTATCAAAAAGGCAAAAAACACAAGAACTTTTATTTTTAAAAATTCTTGTGTTTTAATTAATTTACTCTTCTTCGCTTTGAGTATAGATATCTTGCCATTCGTTTTGTATTTGATTTATATCACTGCTAGTTTTTGTTAGAGTGTATGCAACAAATTTTTCACTATCGCCCGACACACCTGTGTTATAAATTAGAGTATCCCCTTCAATATATATATCCCAGTATAACGTCTCTACATTTCTTGCCATATTTCCTTTATGTAAAATTCGATACATCTGACCATTCGAGCTAATAAAATCATCACTAACTGTATCATATCCTGATTCTTTTAGGGCAAAAGCAGAATATGTGTTATTAAAATAATCAATTTCAGCAATGAGAACAGTTCTTTGTGAATCGCTTAGCTCTTCAGTTATAACTAATTTTATCTCTTTGCCATCTTCACTCTCGCCTTCCCATATTCCAGCATATGGAGTATCAAATCCCCACTCTAGATTTTCTAGGGTTATTGGTTGTAAATTTTCTTCATACACATATGGCGTATTAACAATCACTTCAATAAGCTCAATTTTTTCTTCCCATAAGCTTTTTGCAACATCTTCTTCTTTTAAATAAAATTTTTCATTCAGTGCTATTTTTCCAGAATTATCAATTATCATATTAATTTCTGTTTCATTTATAAAAGAAAGTTCAACCCTTCTATATCCAGCATTTCCTGCAAAAACGGGCTGACTAGAAACCCTATCAAACCCTATAATTTCTCTATACTCTGTATAGTCTACACATATGCTGGCATTATTTTCATCAGGATATAAAGAGTATTTTGTTGCATCTTCTTCCCCTTCAAAAATTATTATTTCATACTCATAAGTATTCTCATAATGAGGCTCTTGATTTACAAGCATTTCTTTTCCACTATCACTCTGCCATAGGCTTAATTTCTCAGCTGTACTATTTACATCATTTACTTTTTCAAATAAAATTATTTCACCAAAAGCAGTTGATGTTAATATTACGCTATCATCTTCTCTTTGAAGATTCAACACTCCTACACCTTCATACTGCCCTTCATATTCAATTGCAAAATTTGCTAAAACTTCTCCATATTCTTCATTTATATCAATAACCATATTAATTTCATTATTAGTTACTTCGTCTGGTGTTAATACCAACTCATTATACACAAGATTTGATGAAAAGATTATATCGTAAGCCGTATCGATTTCCATATAAAGCCCTGATGAATTCACACTCTCCCACTCCCCAATAAAAAATCCATCAGGAGCAGTATTCGCTGGAAACGCATCTAAGCTAACCATTAAAACAGCAACTGAACTCATAACAAGTGCAGCGCTTTGATTTAAAGCGCCTTGCTTTGCCTTTTTCTTTTTATTAAGTTTTGGAATTAATCTTTTTTTAACTATCGTTGTTTCTTGATTTACTAAAGTTTTCTTTTCATCACTAACTGATTTTTTAGTATCACTCGGGTAATAATATTCGTTATCTTTCATATTATCTACCCATTAACTACAACTAATTCACTTGAATGTGGAACTCCCATTCCTGCTTTTTGTAGCCCTTCTTTTAATGCCCAGTTAATCTTTCTCGCTGCATCAAATCTATCTTTTTCGCTCACATTTGCACGAACTCTTAGCACAACGCCTTCATTTGTTAATTCTTGTACCCCTTGAAATTCTGGTATTTTTTTAAATAAATCATAGTTTTCTTCGGCTAAGTTTTGCATTAAAACAGTGATAACTTCTTTTGCTGTATTTAAATCAGCAGAATAAGAAACCGTTATATCGCAAACTGCAAAGCTATCATCAATTGAAAGATTTATAATATTTCTAATATCACTATTATTAAATATCTTTTCATTCCCGCTCAAATCCCTAACATTTGTAGTGCGAAGTCCCATATGAGTAACTGTTCCACGGTAGCCGTCTATTTCAATAATATCATCGATATTAAATTGATTTTCAATTATCATAAATGCCCCAGTGATAACATCGGCAATAAGACTCTCAGCACCAAAACCAATTATTAAAGCAAATATCCCAGCACTCGCAAACAATGTTGTGGTGTTTACCCCAAGTAGGCTAAGCCCCCAGAAAATTCCGAATAGAACAGTTATGTATTGAACACTACTTTTTGCTAATTGATGAAGAGTTTGCCCCCTTGGAGTACTTGGCTTAATAAGATTAAATACCACTATAAGCACTTCTTTAAAAACTAAAAGCACCAAAATCATCACAAATACTTGGATTACCCCTGCAAAATCAAAGCTTAGCATTTCGCTAATCCCACTAGTGTCCCCAAACATTGAGCCGAAAGTATTATATAAAAATTCAGATATAAACACTGGCATAAATGGGATGACATCTGGATTTGTGATAACTAAAATTAATAAAATAATCGCAATATAAACTATTAATTTATTAAATTTTTTCTTTTTATTATCTGCTTTTTTACTATTTGTTTCCTGATTTGTTTTAATATTAACTTCGCTCATACACCTAGCCACCCTTTCATTAAGCCTATCGTTTGATAAACTCACTCTCTTAAATTTATAAATTAACTTAATTTCATATTATCATAAAGGTTTCTTTTTGTCAATTTATGGTAAGGCTTGGTTTTGGCTTCGAACTTAAATCTATTTTTTTAATAAGTCAACACAGTTTATAATATAATCCCAATCTTTTTCGCATTGATTATAATAATTTTCGCCTTTTTGGGTTAGCTTATAATATTTTCTTGGTGGGCCAAATGTTTTTTCTTTTCCATAACAGCTTGTGTACCCTTCCTTTAAAAGCCTTCGCAATATAGTGTAAACAGCTTGTTCGCTTGTGTCTTGAAATACTATCAAAACCTTTTTTGCTATTTCATATCCATACAGTTCTTCTTTTGAAATAATCGAAAGTATACAAAACTCCAAAACCCCTTTTTTAAGCTGTATAAGCATACTTTTCACTCCTATATTTCTTTATTATCATAAATAAAACTATTGTAATCACGCTAAAGCATATTATATTTAAAATAAATGATTGCATAAAAGCATAGCCAATATAATTTAATTGCTGATTAATAATTTCAGGGTTTTGGCTAGGATTTAAGTCTACTGAATATATAAATTCGCTAATTAGAGATAGTGAATAAAGGTATAGAATATTAAAAAATCCTAGTATTACTGCATTTTTACCTATTTTTAATATAAGAACACTAAAAGCGCCTATCAATATAAAAAGCAAGGCTTGTGTATCGGATATAATACTCCTTAAATTTCCTATATCAGTAAAAATAGCTGTTTGATTATAAGACCAAGATGTTAAATCTCTACTGCCAGTTAAAACTTCATTAAGAAAAACATTGGAAGAATAAAAAACTATACCCAGCGAAACAGCTATAAACAATCCTAAAAATATACTCAAAAACACACACATATTTTTTTGATGTTTACTATTTATCTTTATTTCAAATATTTCATCTTTCCCAATAAAAACAGTTGCCAAAGTAAAAGTTAGCCATAATGTAACAACAAAACTTTCGCTCATCGGCATAGAAAACCAAACACTAAGATAAAAAAACAATCCAATTATAATAAAAATTGATAAAACTAATCTAACTTTTAATTTTTTATTTGCTATAAACGGATTTGGATGAATAATCTCTTCTGCTATAAGCGATATATCTCCAAGCTCTTTTATTGCCTCTTCTTCATTTTCGCTTTTATCAAAATATTCATTATATTCGTCTAAAATCTTACTTATCTCTTTTTTTGACATCTGCATAAAAAGCTTATTTTTAAGCTCTCTTAAAAATTTTTCTCTAGCCTTACTCATCATATTTCCCTTACCTTTCATTTTATTAGTGGTGTAATTTAAGCATCTATTATCGATAATCAACTACTAATTATTAATTAGTACATCTTTATTCTAGCACTCTACTAATTAATAATCAATAGATAAGATGTTAATAATTTTCATTATTGTAGCTTTCAAGTGTTTGATTTATCAAACTGCGTGCAATCCACTATCCACGCAAGGAAAACATCGCAATATGCTTATTATATAAATAATTTAAAAACAATAAAACGATAATAGCTAAATTTGCTACTATCGTTTTAATTATTTATATCCTAATACGCTCTAAATAATATACTACCATCTGCCCCACTTTCATATAGCGCGTAGTAAAATGTACTTCCATCAAGGTTTGTGTATGAAAAACCTCTAGTTTTAAATATATCGCTTTCATTTACCATAATTTCAAAGTAAATCGGCGTATTCGCAGGAAGATTTGCATTGTTATATATCGCAGAGCCAGTCGTTAAAGTGTTACTAGTTGCACCGCCAGTCAATAAGCTGTTATTATTATCAGTTATATAATTTATTCTAAATCCTATTACAGGCTGGTCAAAGCTTATTTTAATATGTGTTGCATATGGTGAATTATCCGAATATTTCTCACCAGTATATGCATCAAATTCAGCCTTTGACACATCAACAACCGACACATTCGCCCTTGGTGGTTTTGTAACAGTTATTTTCGCTTGTCCCACTATTCCATTTCCAGATGTAACTGTTATCGTCGTCGTTCCTTCTTTTACCCCTGTTACAACATTTCCACTAACCGTTGCTATGCTAGGGTCGCTAGTTTTATATGTAAGATTTGTGCCATAGTCTGCTGTTAATGGCAGATAAGATACTCTCACCTTTTGCTGGCTAGTTTGATTAACTGTCATATCATACACTGTCAACGACTCAACCGGCTGTTTAACTGTAACCTTAGTTGAAATCTTTTGAGTTTTCGCTTGGTCGGTGTATGTAAAAATTTCTGCTGTTCCTTTTGATATCGCTTCAATCACCCCTTGCTGACTAACCGTTACAAGATGTACATTAGAAGAATGAAAATCCGAAAAAGCAACTTCGTATTCGCCAAGTGAGATAATATTTTTAGTTTCCCCAGTTAGCATAGTGATATTCTGTTCAAGCTCTTCAACCATCACAACCTTATTGATAGTAATCGGTATCTGGGTGCTTATTTCATCAGCCTTAACTGTTATAATCGCCTTCCCTTTAGATGTAGCTGTAACAACTCCATTTTCATCAACTTTTGCAATATTTTCATTTGAAGATGAGTAGCTTATCACTGGGATATATTCATCATAAACTCGATTTATCTCACATTCATAAAACCCAAAAACACGCTGTGTTTCTTCTAAATTTGCAGTGTTATTTTCAATATCAGAAACAAAAGATAGGCTATTACCAAGATTTATTTCAATCTCGCTTTCTCCATCATTTAATAAAAAAGGTATTTTTATACTCTCTTCATTATTTAGAATTATTTCAGATGTAACTGGGGTATAGTGGTGTGGTTTGTTTATTTGATAGATAAAAACACAAGCTGTAAAACAAACTATAAGTAGAGCGCTTACTAATATTATTTTTAATTTTTTACTCATAAAAAAGAGATTTCCTTTCTTGTGGCTTTGCGTATTTTTGTTATTAGGTAGCTATAAAATTTTACTAGTATTATTTTATTCTGTTTTTTCGCTCACATTTCCATTTTCATCGGCAAAATATTCCTGTGTGCCAACTGTATTTGAAATATACTTATAACTTCCATCATCATTTATCTCTATCACAAGAGTGTTTAAAACAAAGCTGTATGCATTAATTTCAAAATCTTTATAGCCATATCTATATTCAACAGTTAAAATACCTTCTTCAAAAGTAAAGCTAACTGGCTCAGTTAATACAATGCTCCCTAACCCGTCCGACATTGAGATTTTATCTTCAGTCTCAACATAGTTATTTGCCTGTCTAAAAATAGTTTCAAGATTTGTGGTGTCTAAATCAAAGTATTTATTTGCAACAGCTATATAGTCTCCAACTAAAACATAGCCTTCTTCATCATTAATTTCTTTGCCAGTTTCATTATTATATAAAAATTCTAAAGTCGCCTTTACAAAATTTAATTTTTCACTGCTAAAAAAGCCATCATTATCTCTATTAAAATCTTCCTGTAAAAAGAAAACCATTCCTTGAAAATAATCATAAGCAATACTCTCTAAATTCATTTCAGCTGTATTTTCAGTAAGTGCACTGTCGGCAGTGCTATTTGTTTCTTCATTATCATCACTATCTAAATTCACTTCATCTGCACTTTCAGTAAGTGCACTTTCAACTGTGCTATTTGTTTCTTCATCCACAGATTTATCCGTATTCGTTTCACTGCAAGCAGTTAAAGAAACACAAACTGCTAAAGCTATCATCAGCTTAAAAATCTTATTAAATTTTCTCATAATTACACCTTTTTCCTTCTAATATTAGCCAAAATATTCAATTAATTAAATTTTTGATTATATCAATAGTATAACAGTTTTAATAAGTAATTTCAATGTGTTTAATTTTATCTTTTCATTCAAAATCACAACTACTTTAACGCTAGATTTATAACCAGATAATAAATAATTAATTTTTGCATAACATAAAAACAAGGAAGCAAAATTAATTACTTCCTTACTTCTTAATGTCTTGCTCGCAAGACATTCTCCCTTAATCCGCCACTGGCGGCGGTCGATTACCTCCCCCATGAAATCATGGACTCTAATTTAAATCTAATTAAGAAAGCCAAAATAAAAAGAACACCTATTGGTGTTCCTTTATTTTGGCTCCCCCAGTTTGGATAAAGTCCAACTGGGCAGGATTAATCTTTTCGATAACATAAAAACAAGGAAGTAAAATTAATTACTTCCTTACTTCTTTGGCTCCCCCAGTTGGACTTGAACCAACGACCCCATGATTAACAGTCATGTGCTCTACCAACTGAGCTATAGGGGAATATATATCTAAAGATATATCCGAGTTTTTTCTTGGATA
>CAZGFY010000002.1:0-159577 GCA_964525015.1 uncultured Oscillospiraceae bacterium | reverse complement strand
TCACCAAAATATAATATACTTTTAAAAGATGATAAAGGATATAATTTTATTAAAATTTCAAAAGAAGAATATCCAAGGATAACTGCTGAATTTCAAGCAAATGACAACGCAAAATATCTAGGACCATATATGTCTAGCTTTGCAGTTAGGGAAATGGTGTCTACAACTCAGCAAATCTTCAAATTACCAACTTGTGCGAGAGTTTTTCCAAGAGATTTTAGAAAAGAAAGACCTTGCCTTAATTTTCATATAGAAAAATGTATGGGTGTATGCGCAGGGAAAATAAAAAAAGATGATTATAATGAAATAATAGATAGTGCAACCAAGTTTTTAAAACAAGATAGCGATAAGATAATAGCTATTTTATCTGAAAATATGATAACTGCATCTGAAAATTTGCAATTTGAAAAAGCAGCGATGATAAGGGATCAAATTAATGCAATTGAAAAATTAAAAGCTGGACAAAATGTTGTTAATGAGTCTTTGCAAAATCACGATTTTATTTCGGTAGTAGGAAGCGCGAGAAACTGCGCAGTTAGCGTTTTAAGATATCGCCGTGGACGATTAGTTGATAAAAAAGAGCATATCTTTTTAGGTGAAGAGGATGTTAATAATGTTAGAGAAGAGTTTCTAATTCAGTTTTATTCTGTTGAAGAGCCACCTAAATTTTTATTTTTAGATGAAATGCCAACAGATGAAGAGATTTTAAATTATATTCAGCAAAAATCAAAAGTTAAAATGACTATTTCAAAGCCTGTTAAGGGTGAGAATATAAAAATAATTAAAATGGCATACACAAATGCTATTGAGCGCCTAGCAAGAGAAACAGGAAGAATTGATAAATCTCAAAAATTCCTAGATGAGGTTGCAAACTTATTAGGGCTTAAAAAAGCACCATATGTTATAGAAAGCTATGATATCTCAAATTGGGGAGAAAACTCTTCAGTTGGGGGAATGGTTGTTTTTGAAGGCGGAAAGCCTAAGAAAAGTGGATATAGAAAATTTAAAATAAAATCACATCAAACAACAGATGATTATAAGAGTATGCAAGAGGTGATAACAAGGCGGATAATGCAGTATTCTAATGGTGGTACAGGGCAGTTTTCTATAAAACCTGACATTATACTTCTAGATGGTGGTAAAGGGCATTTATCCTCTGTTTTGCAGGTTGTAGATGGGACTGATTTTAGCGATGTGCCTATCTTTGGTATGGTTAAAGATTCAAAGCATAGAACTCGTGCAATAGTTTCAAAAGATGGAGAAATAGAAGTGGCTATGCATAAAGGGATATTTAAATTTATAACCGAAATACAGGATGAGGTTCATAGATTTTCAATTGAATATCAAAGGCGAGTTCAAAAAACTAAATCTTATGCGGTTACATTAACAAAAATTAAAGGCATAGGAGAGAAAAAGGCGGAAAGCCTTATGCGTGAATTTAAAACTTTGGCAAATATAAAAGAGCAGGATATATCATCTTTAAGTAGGGCTGAGGGAATTAGTGAAAAAGATGCAGAAAATGTGTTTAATTATTTTAGAGAAATTTAAAAAAGGAATGATTTTAAGTTATGAAAGTTATAAGTGGACTAGCTAGGGGCAAAAATTTAATAACATTAGAAGGAGATGCAACTCGCCCAACCTTGCAAAGGGTGAAAGAAGGGGTGTTTTCTTCAATACAATTCAATGTTCCAGGGGCGAGAGTTTTGGATTTATTCGCTGGCAGTGGGCAGATGGGAATTGAAGCTTTATCAAGAAATGCAAGTTTTGCAGTTTTTACAGATAGTAGTAAGGAAGCGAATGATATTATTTTAAAAAATTTAAAATCTTGTAATTTATTAGAAAAATCAAAGCTAATAAAAACAAGGGCGGAAGATTATTTGAATTCTTGCGATGAAGAATTTGATATTATTTTTCTAGACCCACCATTTGAAAGTGGAATATTAGATGAAATTTTGGTAAAAGTATTTAAATTACTTTCTGAAAATGGTATAATAATAGTTGAATCAGAAAAAAACTGGCAGTTAAAAGAAGAAATTGCTGGATTAAACTTAGTTAAAGAATACAAATATTCTAATTTAAAGGTTTCAAAATTTATTAAAGAATAAAGGGGATAAATACTTAGATGAAAATTGCAGTATATCCAGGAAGTTTCGACCCTGTTACTAAAGGGCATATTGATATAGTTAGAAGAGCAAGTAAAATTTTTGATAAGGTTATAGTTGTTATTATGGTTAACACTTCTAAAACCCCTATTTTTTCAACAGAGGAAAGAATAGATTTTATTAAAAGGGTTACAAGTGGTATTGACAATGTTGAAGTTGATAGCTATGTTGGCCTTGTTGTAGATTACGCTAGAAAAAATAATGTTAACACTATTATAAAAGGGCTTCGAGCTGTAACGGATTTTGAAAATGAATTTCAGCAAGCTTTAACTAATAAACAACTAAATTCAGATGTTGAAACAATGTTTTTAGTAACTAGCCAAGAGTATATGTTCTTATCCTCAACAGTGGTAAGAGAGATTGCAAAATTCGGTGCAGATATAACAGAGTTTGTTCCGGAAGAAATAAAAGATGACCTATTAAAAAAAATAATAAAAGGGTAGAAAGGGTGATTATATGGCGTTAGTAGAAGAAATTATAGAGAGTTTAGAAGATTTACTAGATGAAGCTGTGGCACTGCCTTTAAGCGGTGGTAAAAAATTAGTTGATGTTGATATTGCAAGAGATATTATTGATGATATTAAAATTAATCTTCCTCAAGAAATTTTGCAGGCAAGAGCAATAGTTCAAGATAGAAAAAGTATTCTTTCAAAAGCTAATAAAGAGGCTGAGGACATAATTAGAAGAGCTGAAGAGAGAGCGAGATACTTAATTGATAGAGAAGAAGTGGTAAAAAAAGCGACAGAACAGGCAAAAGAAATTCGTTCAGTTTCTCTAACACAGGCTGCACAATTAAAATCTCAACTAACACAATTTTGTGATGGGATGTTAATATCAACACAAGAGCATCTAATTAAAAGCTTAAATGAAGTAAAGGCTGCAAGAGAAGCAATAAAAAAATAATCTAATTTCTGAACCTTTTAAATATATTCTGCGTATTATAAAATAGGTAGAGATATAATATTAGTTTATATTGAAAGCTTTTTTAGAAAGGATATTTTTATGAAAGTTGTTGTTGTGAAAAGCCCGAAAATGCTTAAAGGAATTTTAAAATATATATTTAAAATTAAATAAAAAAATAAAAAGCTCATTTTATGAGCTTTTTATTTTTTTAAATTAATTATATAATAAAAACCACTGAAAATAGTTAGGGATATAATGGAAAATCTTGATTTTTGATATATAAATATGGTATTATAGATATATATGCAATATTTATGAAAGGTGGGGTAATATGAGTAAATTAAAGCAAACTATAATTGCAGGAATTATATCTGCAACTGTTTTAGTGTTTGTCATAGTTGTTTTGAGCTATGTTTCAAATATTAATCAAATTTTAACAGATATAACTATTAATGATTTAGTAGACCATGTGAACACTCAGCAAGAAGATTTTAATTCTCAAATGCTTGCAGAAATTACTTCACTAGAAAGAGTTTCCACAACACTTGAAACTTTTTCTTCAATTGAAAATAGCGAAGAAACTTATGAATATTTAAATGATGTACAACATTATTCATTGTTTGATACTTTATTTGCAGTTAATGTAAATGGTATTGGAACTAATCATAAAGGTGAAGTGGTTGATATAAGTAATGAAGATTATTTTCAAGATACTATAAATGGAAAAATAATTGTAACAGAGCCAAGGCAATCAGTTGATAATAGTGATGAAAATGTTATAGTAATAACAATGCCACTATATTATATGGGAACTGTTGAAGGGGTTTTAGCGGCAGAATATAGCTTATCATCGTTTAGTGAATCAATATATTTTGATGCAAGTGAGGCGATATATATTGTTTCGGGTGATAGCAGAGTTGTATTGGACGTTAAAGATGTAAGTATTAATCAAGTGTTAGAAAATAAATATTTAAGTGATACTTTTAAGGATGCTATTTTTGAAAAAGGCGAATATGAAGATTTTGTTTTTAATATTAATGCAAGTAAAAGTGGCGGAGCAACGATTAATGTTGAGGGGAATGAACTAAATGTTGAATATCGCCCTTTAAATGTTAACGATTGGATGTTAGTTGCAACAGTTGATAGCGATTTTATATCAGGTGATGTACAAAATATTATCCAAATGATTTCGATTTTAACTATTGGCATTATATTTGTTTTTATGGCACTTATAGGATATGTTTTTGTTTCAAGGCAAAATTATATTAAAGATATTGAGCAGGTGGCGTATTACGATGATTTAACAGGGTTGCCAAATATTAACAAGTTTAAAATTGATGTTAAAGAAATGCTCAAAAAGAATACAGATGTTGAATTTGGAATAGTTAAATTAGATATAGTAAACTTCAAAACGATTAATGTTATGTATGATTTTGATATCGGAAATAAGGTTATTAAAGCGATTGCAGGCGTGTTAATAGATGCACGATATGGTGATGAATATCTAGTTGCAAGAGTTGGCACTGATGAATTTTTATTATTTAGTAAGGCGTTTATATTAAAAGATTTAGATAATGCAAAATATATTTATGAAGCTGCGTTTAAAAGAAAACTTCCAACAATTAATGAACATAATGTCGAATTTAGATATGGAAGATATATTTTAGATAAAGGCGAAATGAATATTGAGAGTGTTATAGATAAAGTAACACTAGCTCACGCAAATTCAAAAGGTAAATCAAGTGATATTATTTATGATTACGATGAAACAGTTGAAAAATTGATAATTAAGCAAACAGAAATTCAAAATAAAATGTTTACAGCATTAGAAACAGATGAATTTAAAACCCATCTTCAACCAAAATTCGATATACAAACTAATGAAATTGCAGGCGCAGAGGCTTTAGTTCGCTGGGTTGAAAAAGATGGAAATATGATTTTTCCAAACGATTTTATTAGTGTATTTGAAAATAATGGATTTATAGTAAATGTGGATATTTATATATTTACAACAGTTTGCAAAAAAATAGAAGAATGGAAAAAGTTGAATTATAAAATTGTTCCGATTTCAGTAAACTTTTCAAGACTGCACTTTTATAATGAAAACTTTATAGATGAGCTTGTTTATATAACTAATAAGTATAATGTTAAAAGGGATTTAATTGAAATAGAGATAACTGAAAGCGTTATGTTCGATAATGAAGAGAAGATGCTCGAAACAACTCAAAAACTTCGCTCACAAGGGTTTAAAGTTTCGATTGATGATTTTGGCAGTGGATACTCTTCACTCGGACAGCTAAAAAATATAGCAGTTGATGTTGTGAAAATTGATAGAAGTTTCTTCTTGAAATCAGATGATGAAGAAAAAGGAAATCTAGTTGTTGGCAGTACTATTGATATGCTTCATAAACTGAATTTGAAAACAGTTGCTGAGGGCGTTGAAACAAAAGAGCAGGTTAACTTCTTAAAAGAAATAGGGTGTGAGCTTGGGCAAGGATATTTCTTTTCAAAGCCTATCCCAATTAAAGATTTTGAAGAAAATTTTATTAAGCGGTAAGATTTCCTATTGTTATTATTTAATAATAGTAGCAAAATATAAAATATCAAAAAACAAGAGCTGTTAATAGCTCTTGTTTTTTTATGTAATATAATTTAAAGTTAATAAAAGAAAAAAGCGATTGCAAAATGCAATCGCTTTTATTCTTTACAATCTTTTTATGCGAAAAAAGAATAATTTTCTGCTTAGAAAAATTATTGTAGTAATTGTAGAATACCTTGAGGTGTTTGGTTTGCTTGAGCAAGCATTGATTGAGAAGCTTGAACAAGAATGTTGTTTTTAGTGTAAGCCATCATTTCTGTAGCCATATCAACGTCACGAATACGGCTTTCAGCAGCAGTCATGTTTTCAGTTGTAACTGAAAGGTTGTTGATTGTGTGCTCTAGTCTGTTTTGAGTAGCACCAAGTGAAGCTCTTTGAGTTGAAACAGAGTTGATAGCATCTTTAACAGTATCTACAACATCAGCAGCAGTAGCAGGGTCTGTTAATGCGATTTCTGCATGTGTAACACCTAGTCCGCCAGCACTCATGTCTGTAATAGCAACTGTTAAAGCTTGGTCAGCAGTATCACCAATTTGTAATCTTAAAGCATCAGTGCCAGATAAATCACCACCTAATAATACTTTACCATTGAAAGTAGTTTGAGTAGCAATTCTTGTGATTTCATCTGATAATTCATTCATTTCAGCTTGCATTTTTTGGATATCACTTGAACCGTCATTACCAACATCTGCTTCAAGAGTGTAGATACCGTTAGCAGCTTGAGTTGCAAGTTCAACCATTCTGTTTAGCATTGAGTGAACTTCTGTTAGAGCACCTTCAGCAGTTTGAACAACTGAGATACCATCTTGAGCATTCTTTTGAGCTGTTTCAAGACCTGTGATTTGAGCTCTCATTTTTTCTGAGATAGCAAGACCAGCAGCATCGTCACCAGCACGGTTAATTCTGTAACCTGATGATAGTTTTTCTAAGCTTTTACCAACAGCTGAGTTGTTGTTAGTAAGGTTTCTGTTAGCGTTTAACGCTGTAATGTTATGTTGAATACGCATAAAAAATTTCCTCCGTGAAATTTGTAATAACTAAACGTCCGTGTTTAGTTTTTTTATTATTTTGCAAGACCTTTTGTCTTGCTTTCAAATAGTATATCGGCGAGTGAGAATAAAACTTAAGTAAAAAAATAAAAAAAATTACAACTTTTAAAAATAAAAAACACAAGGAAAAGATATTTCTGTTCCTTGTGTGATTTTTATATTATCTTTTAATTTAATATTTTCTATTTTCTCGTTGCTTTTGGAATACAAAATTCCTAATCGTTGATTCAATTCCAGATGGAAGTTTTGTGAATTTACAGCCATATCCATAATATTTTGAGCCATCTTTATTAGTTAATTCGTCAATTCTAAGAATTGCAACAGAAACTCTTATCTTATTTCCACTAGAGAGTGATATATATATATTTGTTTGTAAATCTGAATGAAATTTAAAATTACAGGTAAAATATATACCACCAGCTGAAATATTAACGCTTTTGCCTTTAACAATATTATGCCCGAATTCAGCTGAATAATCTTTAAAATCATCAGGTATTTCTACTTCAAGTGGGATAATTGCCGAAACATTTAGATCAACTTTGATTTTAAAATCTTCTCTTCTTTGAAGTGAGGATAAAGCCTCGATTAATTCACATTCAACAGCATTCAGCCATTCACCACCTTTAGATGAGAGATATCTTTTTGGTGCTGAAAGATTGCACTTATAGATAACTAGCCCATGATTTGCATCAAGGAAAGTTATGTTCATTTGAGAGTCTAAATCATCAATAACATCATCTTTAATTATTAAAGTTGCAACATTATCTACAACCCCTGATACAGGCACTTCTGCTAAGGGAGTGGAATTATCAATTGCGGAATATATTATTGCATTTTTACAAGCAGATAAGTTCATATTATATAGTTTCTCCTAAAATATTTATTACTTTAATATTATATACTAAAATACCACTAGATTACAAGAGAAAATATTAAAAGGAAAAATATGTATAAATTATTAATAAAATATGAATAAAAAAACATCGGCGCTTGTGAATTTATACTAATAAAAATCAATAGTTTTGTGCAAAAAGTAGTTAATCATACTAATTTGGAAATTTAACAAAAATTTTACATGCAATATTAATACTAAACAACTAAAAAAACCAAGTAAATACTAGTAAAAAATAACATTATTTGCTTTAAAATAATTAGTCTAAAAATGTTGAAATTTGTATTCAGTAATGATATAATAATACATATGTATATATTTCTACTAACATATGCATCTTTTATGATTTGATAAGTATGAATGCTTAAAGTATGAATTTGTATACATAGCTCATAAAAATATAGTTGAAAATTATAAGTAACATTAATTATATATGAAAGGAATAAAGAATATGTCAAATTTATTTGGAAATTCAATGCTCACTTTAAAAACCTCTCTAGATTATCTGTGGACCAAACAAACGGTTACTCAAAATAACATTGCGAATGTTGACACTCCTGGATTTAAAACAGGGTATGTAACCTTTGAAACTGAATTCAAAGAAAAACTTGATGCAGCAATGCAAACTGGAAAAAATTCTGATATCCAAAATGTTTTAAATCAAGGGCTAAGTATGATAAATGTTGCAACTAACACGAACGATGGTTTAAGAGTTGATGAAAATAATGTTAATTTAGAAGTTGAAATGATAGAACTTTCAAAAACTCAGCAGCAATATGATTATGCCATTTCTTTAATTAGTAGTGATATAGCAAGGCTAAGTACTGCAATTAAAGGTCAATAATTAAAAGCGTTGTAACCCTGCTGTTTAAAGTAGGTTAATGAAAGGAAATTTAAGATATGGAAATGATAACTCAATTTATAACTCCTATACAAAATCTTGCTACATTGCAAGAGCAACAAAGCTCAGTGGCAAACACTACTGGAACTGGAAATTCTTTTACAAATATATTTGAGAATGCAATAGAAGGCGTTAAAGAAACTCAAGCAGAACTTGATATGCAGCAATATCTGCTTGCAACTGGCGAAGTTGATGATCCGCATACTGTTACAATAGCTGCTGCAAATGCACAGCTTTCAGTTGATTTACTAGTTCAAATAAGAAATAGCGCAATGGAAGCTTACAATGAATTGATGAGAACTAGCCTATAATTCAAGTGAAATAAAATCAAAAGTTAGTAAATTTTAAATTAAAGGAAGTAACTACATTGGAAGCAGTTAAAATAAGATTAGAACAAATAAAAGCTCAGCTAGATAAGCTAACGGCAAAATACGATAAAAAGACGTTGCGCAATTTTATGCTAATAGGTGTTGGTATAATTATACTAGCTATTGGTATAGCTTATTATGCAAACGTTGGCTCTTATGAGGTGCTATTTAGTGCTGTTCCAGAGCAGGAAGCTGCTAATATAACAGCGAGGCTTCAAAGTGATGGAATAGATTATCAGCATACTGAAACTGGCGATATTCTAGTTCCAAAAGATATAGCAGATCAAACAAGAGCAACTCTTGTTGTGGAAGGGTATCCAAGTAGTGGGTTTGCCTATGAAACATATCTTGAAAATGCAGGTGGAATGACTACTACATCTCAAGAAGAGGAATATAAGCGTATTGCGCTAGAGCAAAAAATCGAGGCAACAGTAAGACTTTTTCAAGGTGTTGAAAATGCAGTTGTTAGTATAAGTATTGCTGAAGATAATAAATATGTTCTTCAAGGAGATAGTCAAAACACTTCAAGTGCCTCAGTTGCAGTTGAATTAATGCCGGGGGCAAAGCTTAGTGACGAACAGGTTGAAGGTATTCAAAGATTAGTAGCAGCTAGTGTAAATCATCTTGATATGAATAGCGTTGTAGTTGTTGATGGAAGTGGTATAGAACTTTCAAAAACAGAGGAAGAAAAAGCTGGGAATCTTGATGCACAAAGTGAATTAAAATCTATGGAAAATGCCCTTGCAACTAAGATTGCAAATGCGCTAGAACCAATATATGGCTCTGGAAATTTTAGGGTTTCTGTTACTGGTGTTTTAAATCAAGATAAAGGAATTAGTGAGAGTATTACATACACTGTTCCAGATGGTTTAAATGAAGAAGATGGAAAAGGTATTTTAACAAATGAATCAGGCGATGTAAGCTTAAATGGTGAAGGCTTAGTAGGCGGTGTTGCAGGAACAGAAGGGAATGCAGAAATTCCACAATACAACGTTGGCGAAGATGGAACACTTGATAGTTATGATGAATCATATATAAAAGATTATTTAGTTAATCAAACAACAGAGCAAAAAGAAGTTTATCAAAATGTTTTAGAAGATGTAAGAGTTGCTGTTTCAGTTAATAGCTACACAGCACCAGAAAGCGTTACACAAAATGAAATTTTGGATTTAATAGGTCAGGCTGCTGGGATTTCCTCACTTGATAGACAAGAGAGAATAACAGTTGTTTCAGCACCATTCTACGATCCGAGTCAGGGAGTTGTAACAAATGGATTTGATGCATTGATTTCATCACTAACAACTACTCAGTTAATAATTATAGCAGTAGTAGCATTTTTAATTATTCTACTTTTAATACTAATTATATTAGGCTCAAAAAGTAAAAAGAAAAAACGTTTAGCAGCTGAGGCTCTTGCATTAGAAGAATCTGAAAAATCTGAAAGAGCAAAAATGATAACACTTCAAGAAGAAAAAGCACATCAAATTGAAGAATTTAATGCTAATAATGAGAAGAGTAATGAAGTTCGCAATAGTATTCGCGAATTTGCAGATGAAAACCCAGAAATTTCAGCTCAAATGATTAAAGGCTGGCTAAATGGAATAGGCAAATAAGAAAATCTTTTAAGAAGGGAAATTCTGATTTATGGCAGATAAGAAAAAACAAAAAGGCGCAAAAGAAGCACCAGAACCAGTTGAAGAGGTTGTTGTTGAAGAAAAAGTAGTAAGTATAGACCATATAACTCCTTCAAAAAGAGCAGCAACAGTTGTGGCTGCACTAGGTGCAGAAAATGCCTCGAAAGTATATAAATATTTATCAGAAGAAGAAGTTGAAAAGTTAACTTTAGAAGTTACAAGACTTGGATATATTTCAGCAGATGAAACAGCACTAATTTTAGATGAGTTTTACACATCTTGTTTAACACAAAAGGTTGTCACAGAAGGTGGGCTTGATTATGCAAGAGAAGTTTTAGAAAAAACTTATGGTGCTGTAACGGCAGCAGAGCTTCTAAAAAAAATGACAAGGCATTTAGAAAAGCGTTCATTTGATTTTATTTCTAAAATGGATACAAAGAGTATATTCTCAGTTATACAAAGGGAAAGACCGCAGGCAGTTGCACTAATTCTTTCATATTGCGATCCAAGGCAGGCTGCAGAACTAATTGCAGAACTTCCAGATGAAAAGAGAATTAGAGTTGTTGAAAGTATAGCAACGATGGATAGTGCTTCTCCAGAAGTTATTAAAATAGTTGAAAATCAGCTTCTTAGAAAATTTGATAGCATTGTTTCAACCGACTTTACGACAGTTGGCGGTATAGATTATATCGCAGATGTTATGAATAATATGGATAGAAGCAATGAAAAATATATCTTCGATGAAATGGAAAAAGAAAACCCAGTTCTTGCAGAAGAAATTAGAAAAAGAATGTTTATCTTTGAAGATATTCTTCAAATGGACGCTCATTCAATTCAGCGTTTCATTAGAGAATGTGATATTAAAGACATCGTTTATGCACTGAAGAATGCAAGCCAAGAGATGATGAACACATTCTATTCAAATATGTCTTCAAGACAGGCAGAAACTGTTCAATCAGATTTAGAGATAACATTCAACTTAAAGCTTCGTGATGTTGAAGCTGCACAGCAAAAAATTGTTGGTATCATAAGAAAACTCGAGGAAGAAGGCGAGCTTATTATTGGTAAAGGCGGGAAGGATGATATAATTGTCTAAGATTATTAAAAATGATTCTAATAACGGAGATTTAATTAATTCCTTTAAATCCTTTATAAATTTTGCAACTAATTTTGATGATACAACCGAGCCAAAAGAGATTAAAACATTCGACTTTGAAAAAGCTGTACAGGAAAATCAAGATGAAGAAAAAGAAAATTTTGATTTAAATAAAAACACACAAGAGCAAGAAATTAAACAATCTTCTGAAGAAGAAGCTTTATCATTAGTTGTGAATGCGCAAATGCGTGAAATTGAAATTATTAATAGTGCAAAAGAGGAAGCTTTTAAAATTATTGGAAGAGCTAATGCTGAGGCAGAAGAGATAAAAAGTAAAGCATATAGTGTAGGCTTTAATTCAGGAAAAGAAGAAGGGCTAAAGCAAGGAAAACTAGATGCAAAACAGATAGCTCAAAAAGAAGTTAAAGATGAAATTGATGAACTAAAATACAATGTTGCAAGGGAAATAAAACTTGTGGATATTGAAAAACAAAAGATTTTAGAAGAGCATATTGAAGATTTAAAAGATATTGCTATATCAGTTGGGGAAAAAATTGCTTTAACAAGTCTGAAATCATCAAAAGATGTTATTGAAAAAATGATTTTAGAAGCCACTGATAAAATGAAAAAATCTTCTTGGGCAAAAATTTATATTGGTTATACAGAAGAGGCAATTAATATAAAAGGAGATACTTTATTTTTGGAAAAACTTTCAAGGCTGGCTGATAATGTTAAAGTAATAATAATGCAGGCAGACGAAGAGGGAACATGTATTATCGAAACTCCAAATGGAACGATGGATATCAGTGTGAAAACACAGGTGAATAATATTAAAGATATAATAAAGAATACAAATTAATTTAAAAGGGGTGTTTTCAAGAAAGTGAAAGATTTAAAAGATTTAATTTTAAAATCAGAAACAACAAGTTATATAGGAAAAATTGAAAACATCACAGGTATGTCGATGACGGCCTCAGGTGCTGGGGCTAATATCGGAGATATAGTTCTTATTTATAATGATAAGGAGAAAAAGCAGGTGCCAGCTGAAGTGGTTGGATTTAATAATGATAAAGTTCAATTAATGGCATACGAAGATACTCCAGGCATTGGAACAGATAGCTTTGTTAGAAATACTAAAAGAAGGCTGAGAATTCCAGTTGGAAATGCACTTCAAGGCAGGATTATAGATGCACTTGGTAATCCGATAGATGGAAAAGGCGAAGTTAAAACTAGTGATTACTGCTATGTGGAAAATCCAAAGATAAACCCTTTAGACAGACCTCCAATTAGAGAGGAGCTACATTTAGGTATTAGAGCGATAGATGGACTTAACACTGTTGGAAAAGGGCAGAGAATAGGAATTTTTTCAGGTAGTGGTGTTGGTAAAAGTACCCTTCTTGGTATGATAGCAAGAAACGTAAAAGCTGATATAAATGTTATAGCTTTAGTTGGAGAACGTGGCAGAGAAGTTAGAGAATTTGTTGAAAAAGACTTAGGTCCAAAAGGAATGGAAAAAACTATCCTTGTTGTGGCAACCTCAGACCAGCCTGCAATGCTAAGAATGAAATGCCCAATGGTGGCAACAACTATTGCGGAATACTTTAAAGATCAAGGCAAAGATGTTTTGTTAATGATGGACTCACTAACAAGGTTTGCAATGGCGCAAAGAGAAATAGGTCTTGCCACAGGGGAGCCACCAGTTGCAAGAGGATATACTCCATCTATATATGCAGAATTTCCAAAGCTGTTAGAGCGTTCGGGTAATTTTGAAAGAGGTTCAATAACAGGTATTTACACAGTTTTAGTTGAGGGTGATGATACAAATGAGCCAATTTCAGATACCGTTCGTGGTATATTAGACGGACATATTGTTTTAAGTAGAAAACTTGCAAATTCAAATCATTTTCCAGCAATTGATGTTAATGCGAGTATATCTCGTGTTATGGTGAATATAGCTTCAAAAGAGCATCAGCAGTTAGCATCTCAAATGAGAGATATCACAAGTATATACGCTCAAAATGAAGATTTAATCTCTATTGGCGCATATAAAGAAGGCACAAATCCAAAACTTTCACACGCAATAAGTAAGATTGAAAAGGTTAATTCATTTTTAAAACAAGACATTGAAGAAAATGTTTCCAAAGAAGATGTGTTAAATCAAATGAAAAGTATTTTACAAACTTAAAAAATTTGGTATAATTGAAAAAAGAGATAAAATGGCAAAAATTGACACGGTATAATTAAATTAATTCTTAGTATAATAGTTTTTTGGGCGATTAAAATACAGAAGGAAGGATAAGTGTAATGAAAAAATTTCAATTTTCTTTAGATAAAGTGCTGATTTATAAAGAGCAAGTGGAAGAGAATTTGAAAGTTGAGCTTGCAAATATCATTCAGCAGGTGAATTTAGAAGAGAAAAAGCTTAAAGAATTAGAAGATGAACATAAGCATTATTCAATAAAATTTGAACAAGAAAAGGCATCAGGATGCACAATTCTTAGGATAAATTTTTACGAAGGGTATCTTTTAAATACAGCCTATAAAATCAAAACCCAAATAGCTGTTATTGAAAAACTCAAAATTAAAGAGGAAGAAAAAAGACAGGAAGTTATCGAGGCTCAAAAAGAAACTAAAACAATAGTTAAACTAAAAGATAAAAAAATGGAAGAATATAATAAAGATTTAATGAAAAAAGAAGAAGTTTTTATCGAAGAGTTTGTGGCAACTTCAAAATTTATGAAAGCCCATAGATAGTAACAAAGAAATATCTTTGTATCTATAAATATCTTTTAGGAAAGGAGGAAAAATATGCAAGTAAATATTGTGCAAACTTTTTCAACTACTACAAGCACAAATGCAAAAGAAACTACTAAAAGCTCAAATGAGAAAGATTTTAATGAAGTTTTAAAGGCTGAACAGGAAACTAATGAAGTTAAAAATGAAAAGCCAAAAGAAGAAACTAAAACAGAAGAGAACTCAAAAGATAGCGAAGTAAATGATGAAATCGAAGCTAGTGTTCTGGCTGTAATGATGCCAAATGTTAAAGAAATATTAGATAATATTAAAAATCAACATGCAGAATTACAAACCAAAAGCACAGTTGAGGGTGTTAGTGCAGAAATCTTAGAAAACCCTATTCAACTAGAGCAAGCACAAGCATTAGAGCTAGAGGGTGAAACAGAAGAAGGAAAAATTAAAATTTTAGATGTAAACCTTTTAAAAAGTGAAGCTGAAATGCCAGAAGAACTACTAAGTAAGGTTAATGCATTATCAAAAAGTTTAGAAAACTCAAAAACTGATACAAACAGTAATTCTGATTTCACAAATAATATGCTAACAGAAAACACACAAGTTGCAACTTTAGAAAATCAGCCAACTAACACTACAAATGTTTTCACAAATCAGATAACTAGCCAAGTAGGGCAAACTATGAGTAGTGAATATGTGAATGAAATTAATAATCAAATTGCAGATAATATAGCAATTGGTAAAAATGATTTTACAATTCAACTAACTCCAGAAAACCTAGGCACTTTAACAATTAAAGCTAGTTTTGAAGATGGTAAAAGTATAGTTTCAATCATTTGTACAGATTTAAAAACTCTAGAAGTAGTACAAAAAAGTGCAGACGATTTAGCGCTTATTATGCAAAATAAAACTGGGAATGAAACACAAGTCGTTGTTGAAAGTCCAAAAAGCGATTATTTAGATAATCAAAATGAACACACAGATAATAAAGGGCAAAATCATCAGCAGGAAAACAAAAAAGAAGAAACAGCAGAAAATCCACAAGATTTTCTACAACAATTAAGGCTAGGCCTTACGCAAGTTTAAATAAGAAAGGATGGTTGTAAAATATGAGCAGTGTTCAATTTACAGGGGTTACAAGTACAGACTATGTTAATACTATGACAGCGTCGGCAGAAGCTTCTAATACTCTTACAATGGATGATTTTTATGCGCTTTTAGCAGCTCAATTACAATATCAAGATCCAACAAACCCAACAGACAGTAGCGAAATGTTAGCTCAATTATCTCAAATGGAAATGATGGACGCAACTTACTCTATGGTTAATGCTATAAATGAGCTTACATATTCAAACTTAACAAGCTATGCTACTTCTTTGATGGGTAAAGAAGTTACAGTGGCAGAAATCGATGAAGAAACTGGAGAAGTAACGGGTACTATAAAAGGTGTAATCGAAGGCGTTAGCCTTGGCTCTTATCCAACAATTGTTATTAATGGAAAGCAATATGCTATTTCACAAATAATGGGTATTGGAACAGTTCCAGAACTAGAAGTAGAACCAGAAACAGACACTGACACAGATGATGGAACAGTTGATCCGGATACTGGAGATACAACAACTCCAACAGACCCAGACGCTGATGATACAACAGCCCCAGAAGCTGGTGATGGTGCAGATACAACAACTCCATAAAACTGTAGCTCCTAAAAATTAAAATGAAAGGGAGTTTAATCTATGGCAATAGACGGTTTACAAAATATTAATGATTTAAGATTGGCACATCAGTTGCAAACGCAAAGCGTTAAATCATTAATTAATACTAAAAGTGATACTGTAAATATTCAAAGCGAAAGTTTAAGCTTTACAGATATACTTAATAAAGAATTAGAAAACTCTAATACACTTCAATTTTCAAAACATGCAATTAATAGAATGAATGAAAGAGGGATTGATGTTAATCAAAATCTTCAAAATGATTTAAATGCAGCGGTTGAAAAAGCGAGAAGTAAAGGAGCAAAAGATGTGGTTATTATTAGCCCAAACTCAGCGTTTATAGTGAATGTTAAAAACAATATGGTTGTAACAACTATGAACTCAGCTGAAATGAAAGAGAATATTTTTACAAATATAGACAGTGCAATTATTTTATAAGCTGGACCGTTATGGGGGCTTTAAATTAAATCCGAATGATTTAATTTAAGATTAATTCACGAAGTTCTATAATAAAAGAAAGGAACTTATAATGGTTAAATCAATGTTTGCTGCAATCGCTGGATTGCGTACACACCAATCAAAAATGGACGTTATTTCTAATAACATCGCTAATGTTAACACTTGGGGTTATAAATCAAGAAGTGCAAACTTCCAAGATGCTCTATACCAAAATGTTGTAAACTCAACAGGTGGTAATGAGGCTGAAAATGGCACAGGTGGTGTTAACGCTTCACAACTTGGTTACGGCGTTAACCTTGGCTCAATTTCAACAAACTACACTCAAGGTGGTAGAGCATACACTGGTTCTGCTTCAAACTTTATGGTAAACGGAACAGGATTTTTCATCGTTGGACCAATGGTTGCAGGTGGTGTAGGTTCAGATGCTTTAAGTGGCTCTGCTCTTCAATTATCAAGAGTTGGTATTCTAACTTTAGATGATAATGGATACTTAGTTGATGATCAAGGTAACTATGTTTATGGCTTTAACCAAACAGCTGATACTACAGATGAGCCAACTGATATGGAAACAGATAAACTTCAAGCGCTACAAGTGCCTTGGAAAATAGCACCAGATGCTACAGCAACTCCACCAGTTGAAGGCGAAAGATACCAATTAAGCCAAATTAAAATTGGATTAGATGGTGTAATAACAGGCGTTACAGTTGATACAAGCGAAACAATTGTAATTGGTCAGGTGGCATTAGCTTCAGTTGAAAACACAGCTGGTTTAGAGCAAAGTGCTGGATACTTATATGAAATTGGTGGTAACGCAGGTCAGGTTGTTGCGCTTGCTCCAGGTGGTTCTTTAGGGCAAATCCTAAGTGGATACCTAGAACAATCAAACGTAGACCTTGCAACAGATATGGCAGATATGATAACTACTCAAAGAGGTTATCAAGCGAACAGTAAAATTATCACAGTAACAGATGAAATGCTGGAAGTTTTAGTTAATATGAAACGATAATTTTACCTAATTTAAAAGATAAATAATGACGGCAGCCTGAAACCTGCCGTCATAAAGGAAAGGTGAGAAATTGTGATTGAACTAACAAAGTTAAACGGAGAAATTATACTAATTAACCCAGATCAAATGGAATATATCGAAATCATCCCTGAATCAAAAATTATTATGGTTAACGGTAGATACCATATTGTGGAAGAAAATAAAGACATAATAGTTGAAAAGATTATACAATATAAAAAAAGCTGTCAAAATCTTGTGCAAAAACTGGAGGGATAAAAAATGGATATTACAACAGTATTTGGTATTATATTAGGAGCTGTTCTAATTGTTGTTTCAATATTACTTAGCGGGGATTTAATGAACTTTTTCGACCCTGCAAGTATAATGATAGTTATTGGTGGTACACTAGCGGCGGTTATCGCTTCATACCCACTGCCAACTTTATTAAACACAGCTAAACACTTTCCCAAATTACTAAAAGGTAAAGATTTTGAGCCACAGCCAGTTATCGAGCAATTAGTTGAATTTGCACAAATTGCAAGAAAAAATGGTTTACTAGCTCTTGAAGAAAAAGCAAATGAACTAGAAGATTTATTCTTTAAAACAGGAATAATGCTAGTTGTAGATGCAACAGAGGCAGAAAAAGTTAGAAGTATGCTTGAAAATGAAATTGCATTTATGGACGCAAGGCATGAAGAGGAAGCCGGAGTTTATGATAAAGCCGCCGCCTTTGGCCCTGCTTTTGGTATGATAGGAACACTCGTTGGGCTTATTAATATGCTAGCAGGTATGGATCTTTCAGCAGGCTCTTCTAGCTCACTAGGCTCTTCAATGTCGATAGCGATGGTTACAACATTCTATGGATGTATATTAGCAAACCTAATATTTATGCCGATAGCTAAAAAGCTAAGAGTTAGAAATAATGAGGAAGTTCTTTATAGGCAAATTATAGTAGAAGGTGTTATGGGGATACAATCAGGCGAAAACCCAAAAAACCTAAAAGAAAAATTATCTTCAATGCTACCACAAAAACAAAAAATGCGTATGCTTTCAGCAGAAGGCGGCGAAGGTGGCGCTGAGGGTGGTAAAAAAGGCAAGAAATAATTAACAATGATACATATTTTAAAAACATTAGCATAAAGTAATTTATGTAAGGAAAGGGAGATACGCTGTGCAAAGAAAGAAAAAAGCCGCAGAAGGTGGCGCAGACTGGATGGGAACATATGGCGATTTAGTAACGCTGTTATTCTGTTTCTTTGTTTTGCTTTATTCAATCTCAACGGTTGATGAAACAAAGTATATGAACCTTGTAAAAAGTTTGAATCCAGACCTTGAAGACGAATTTTCTCAAATAGTTACCGACCAAACAGAATTTGAGCCGGGTGAAGACCCACTTAAAGGCTCAACTGATGCTCAATTTGAAGAACTTTACCATAATTTGGTTGAAGTTGCAAATCAGTATCAGGAAACTTCTGATGTGCAGATAACTTTAGGAGATGGATATCAATTCATAACTTTTAATGATAGCGTGTTTTTTAACGGTGACTCTTCTGTTTTACTTCCAGAAGGGCAAAGACTATTAGATGAATTTGCATCAGCAATATCTCCAGCATCCGATGCTATACAAGAAATTCACGTTTTAGGGCATACTTCACAGGCAAATGCAACTGTTCCTAATAATGTTTATACAGATAGAGTATTATCATCAACAAGGGCTGCAGTAGTTGTAGCTTATATACAAGATAAAGATATAGTAGATCCAGCAAAATTAGTTTCTACGGGATATGGGCAATTTCACCCTATAGATACATTTGAAACAGCTGAAGGAAGAGCAAAAAATAGGCGTGTTGAAATGATTATTACCAAAACAGGTGCAGTTGAGCAGGCTTTAGATGAATATTATAGCGAAGTTTATAATTATGAAGTTACTCCAGCTGAGTAAAATGTTTAAATAAATTAAAATATATAATTAGAGGTGATTAGATGGCAGAAATATTAAGCCAAAGCCAGATAGATGAGCTTTTGAATTCTATGAACTCGCCAGCAGATGCAGCCCCAAAAGAATCCCAAGTGGAAGTGCAAAAGCAAGAAGAACAAAAATGGCGAAAATATGATTTTAATAGCCCTAAAAAATTTACAAAAGATAAGCTAAGATTACTATCAAATATTTATGATAACTATGCAAGGCTGATATCATTAAGGCTAAATGGTGTTTTAAGAACAGTAGTTGAAGTTGAAATAACTTTAGTTGAAGAACAAAGATATTTTGAATTTAATAATATGCTTGATGAAAATGATGTTATCACAACAGTTGAAACCAAGATAGCAGGAGAAAATAAATACACACCTGTTATCTATTATATGAACCCTGGAATTATGGTTAATATGATAGATAGAATGCTAGGTGGTGGTGATGAAGATTTTTCAACAATAGATTATTCATATAAATATACTGAAATTGAACTGGCTATTTATGAAAAAATAATGTCAAACTTTGTTAGCACAACAAATACAACTTGGCAAAATTATGTAACTTTAAAAACTGGTCACGAAGTGGTTGAAGAAAATCCGATGATGTTCCAAGATATAAGCCTAGACGAGGCGGTTATAATTATAATCCTAAGTTTAAAAATGGGTGAAGTTACTGGAAATCTAACAGTTTGTATGCCAGGCAATATAGTTGCTTCTATATTCAGTGAAATGGATAGCAAGAAGTTTAATAGTAATTTGGATGAGGCAGAATACCTCTCCACTAGTGAAATGATTATGAAATCTCTGCATAAAAGCACGCTCGAAGTTAGCGCTGTACTCGGTGGCACAACTCTTGATTTACAAGAGGTGTATAATTTGCAAGTTGGCGATGTTATTGATTTGGCAAAGCCAAAAGATTCACAAGTTACACTTTGTGTTGAAGGTCAGCCTTGGTTTGAGGGCAAGCTAGGGGTTTATAATAAAAATTCAGCTATTCAAATTGAAAAGAAAATAGCCGAAGAAGTTGGCACTGAATAATTTTAAATTAATTATATTTTATTAAAAAAGGTAGGTAAAGAAAAATGGCTAAAATATTAGTAGTAGACGATGCTGCATTTATGAGAATGATGATTAAAGACACCTTAACAAAAGGTGGCTACACAGATTTATGCGAAGCTGCGGATGGTGCAATTGCTGTTGAGCAGTTTAAAGCAGAATCACCAAACCTTGTTATTATGGATATCACAATGCCGAACAAAAATGGTTTGGAAGCATTAAAAGAAATTAAAGCAATCGATCCTGCAGCTCAAATTATTATGTGTTCTGCAATGGGGCAAGAATCAATGGTTATTGATGCTATAAAATCAGGAGCAAAAGATTTTATAGTTAAGCCTTTTAAAGCAGAAAGAATAATTGAGGCTGTTGGCAAAATTTTAGGATAATTAAACTTTTTTATTATTTAAAAAATTTAAATAATAGTTTTGCATTAGATTTTACATATAAATGCAAAATTAAAAGAAAGGACTGACAACACTATGGCTTTTTTAAGTTCATTAAATATTAGTGCCTCAGGAATGACAGCACAAAGATTAAGGCTAGATATAGCCTCAGAAAATATTGCAAACATCGAAACAACAAGAACAGAAGACGGAACACCATATCAAAGAAAAATGGTTGTTTTAGAGAGTGTTGAGAGTAATTTTGAATCAATTTTAAGCGGGAAAATGACAAATGAGGAAACAAAAACTGCAGGAGTAGTAGTTTCAGAAATTATTGAAGATGATAGTGAACTTACCCCTGTTTATAATCCAAGTCATCCCGATGCGAATGAAGATGGATATGTGTTTATGCCAAATATAGATTTAGTTAAAGAAACAGCCGATGCAATGGCGGCTTACAGATCATATGAGGCGAATGTTACTGCATTTAACACAGTTCATTCAATGGCTCAAAAGGCACTTGAAATCGGAAAATAATTAAAAATATAGTTTGCTGGAAAGAGAGATAAATAAATGGATGCGAATAATTTGACTTCAATGGAAATTGATGCAATAGGTGAGATACTTAATATCAGCTTAGGTTCTGCTGCAACAGCAATTTCCACTATGCTTAGTAGTCGTGTTGATATAACATCACCAAAAGTAAGAGTAAGACAAAAAGATTCTTTTGAGTTTTCTCAATTAGAGCCTGCAGTGGGCGTTGAGATTGCATATCAAGAAGGATTAACAGGAAGTAATGTGATGGTGCTAAAACGCTCAGACGTTGGCATTATTATTAGCATGCTTTTAGGATATGAATATGAAGCTGATTTTGAACTAGATGAAATTTCAACTAGTGCTATTGGCGAGGTTATGAATCAAATGATGGGAGCATCATCAACTGCAATGGCAGAAATGCTAAATAGAACAGTTGATATTACAACTCCAGTAGTTTTTGAAATTGAAGATTCTGAACTTTTTAAAGAAAAGTATTTTTCAGGTAAGGAATTGATGGTTGAGATAAACTTTACGCTTAGTATTGGAGATAAAGTAAGTAGTGAATTTATAAATATGCTACCACTTGATTTAGTTAAAGAAATTGTTAATGGTTTCTTTAAAGAAACTGGTATACTTCCAGCTGATGAAGAAACACCAGCTGAAACTCCTGCAGTGCCTACACCAGTGGAAACTGCACCAGTTGTACCAACGCCAGCAGTAGAAATACCAGCGCCAGTAGTTCAAGAGCCTGCTCCAGTTGTTTCTGCTCCAGTGCAAACAATAGCACCAACGCAAACCGTAACTCAGCCAGTACAGCAAGCAGCTCCAATTGCAAATGATCAATTAAATCAAACACTTGCACAAATGGCTCAATTAATGCAACAGCAAATGGCAATGACACAAGCTGTTATGCAAAATTCACAAGGGAATAAAAAAATAAAAGTTAACCCAATGCCACAACCAAACTTAAATTTAGGTGAAAACTTTGTAGCAGAAGATGCAAACCTTGATTTAGTTATGGGAGTACCAGTTGAGGTTAGTGTGGAAATTGGCAGAACTAAAAAACTTGTTAAAGATATTTTAGAATTAAATAAAGGCTCACTTGTGGTTTTAGATAAACTAGCAGGTGAACAAGTTGATTTATTTGTTAATGGAAGATGTATAGCGCACGGCGACGTTGTTGTTGTAGATGATAGCTTTGCTATTAGAATAACAGAAATATTATCAGAAGAATCAGAAGGATAATTAAAATATGATTGAAGCTATTATATCCGGTATTGGTAGTTTAATAGTTGTTGCCTTAATAATGTATCTTGCCTATTTTGTTTCAAAAAATATTGGTAAAGTGCCTTTTATGAAAAATTCTACATCTAATATGCAGGTGATTGATAGGATTATGTTAGGGCAAGACAGGTCGCTTTTAATAGTGAAAATAGCAGGAAACTATTTTTTAGTTTCCTCTTCTCAAAATTCTATTAGTATTTTAAAAGAACTTAATGAAGAGGATTTAGATTTAAATCCTTTAGAGCCAATAAGTTTTGAAAAATTAGATTTTAAAGAGATATTAGAAAAATTTAAAAAAGGAGATACTAATAAATGACAGATTCTTTAGTGAGCATTAACTCAGGCGCAGTACCAACTCTTGAGATTATAATGCTACTTACGATTTTAATGCTACTGCCATCAATTGTTATAATGATGACATCATTTGTTAGAATCATAATAATCCTTTCTTTTACAAGACAAGCAATGGGAATGCAGCAAACTCCACCAAATATGGTTTTAACTGGAATGGCGCTGCTTTTAACATTGTTTATAATGACTCCGGTTATCAATGAGATAAACACAACGGCGTATGAGCCCTATTCAAATCAAGAGATAACGCAGGAAGAGGCACTAGAACTTGCACAAGATCCGTTAAAAGAATTTATGCTCGCTAGAACAGAAGTAGATACCTTAGATATGTATATAGATATGTCTGGCATAGAAAAAACTGCTGATCCTATGGACTTACCATTAACTGTTATAGTTCCATCATTTATGACAAATGAGCTTGCAAGAGGATTTACAGCAGGACTTTTACTATATCTTCCATTTTTGTTAATTGATATTATAGTTTCAAGTACTTTAATGTCTATGGGTATGATTATGCTTTCTCCAGCCACAATATCTATACCATTCAAAATTCTACTGTTTGTTTCGCTAGATGGATGGGAGTTGTTATTCTCTTCTATTGCACAAAGCTTTTTAATATGATAATAAAAGTGTAGGAGTATATTTTAAAGAGATAAAAATTTGATTTTTTTGGATATCTCTATTAGAATTAGAGAAATTTTACCATTACTTTAATTAATGGCAAAAAAATTCAAAACTCTAAGAAAGGAATGATTATAACAATGACAACTGGCGAAATCAGCGATGTATTTTATCAAATGTTTCTTTTAGCTGTAAGGCTAGGAGGACCAATATTATTAGTTGCAATGGCAGTTGGCGTTGTAGTATCAATCCTTCAAGCGGCAACTCAGATAAATGAGCAAACTTTAACATTTGTTCCCAAAATATTAGTTATAGGAATAATGATTGTAGTTATGGGAAATATGATGCTTACTGAGCTTCAAGACTATTTTAGATATATATTAGAATTGATAGTTAGGGGATAGATATTATGTTTATTCCAGGAACGAGTGAATTTTTGCTTTTTAGTTTAATAATTGCAAGAATGTCGGGTTTTGTGTTTTTTAATCCGATATTTGGAAGAAGTAATATTCCAAATTTATTTAAATCAGGGCTTACAGTTCTTCTAGCTATTATTATATTCCCAATTGCGACAGTTTCATCGCCAGATATACCAAATTCGTTTATGTTTGCGTTTTTGGTTTTTAAAGAAATGCTGATAGGATTTTTAATTGCTATTATTATGTATTTTTTTGAAATGGTGCCTTTATATGCTGGAACGGCGATAGATTTTAAAATGGGTATTTCAATGGCAACTATCTACGACCCGCAAACAGGAGCACAAGTTGCTGTAACGGGTAATATTCTACAATTATATTACTTATTGTTGTTTTTTGCGGTAGATGGTCATTTAGCCTTATTTAAAATACTGATAACTTCTTATGAAGTTGTTCCTTATGCAGCGGTTGGATTTTCGCAAGATTTATACACGCCTTTAGTGATGATTTTTGCTGAATGTATGTCGCTCGCTATAAAATTAGCTTTTCCGCTATTAGCCTTTGAGCTGATATGCGAGATTGCAATAGGATTGTTAATGAGAATTATATCTCAGATAAACCTATTTATATTAAGTATACAAATTCGTATTGTAGTTGGATTAATTCTTTTGTTATTCTTAATTTCTCCTATGGGAGAATTTTTAACAACGACAATAACAATTATGATTTCTAGAATACAAGATGTATTGCTTTTACTAAGTTAAGGATGTGATTAAACTTTGTCCTCACAATCAAAAACCGAGAAACCCACCGCCAAGAAAAGGCGTGATGAAAGAAAAGAAGGAAATGTTTTTCAAAGTAAAGACGTTGTTAATGTAGGATTTCTACTTCTAGCTTTTTTATCCATATCAATGTCCTTTTCAAGTATGTATGACCAATTAGATAAATCTTTTCAAACATACTTTGAGCTTATTGCAAATGAAACTAAGATAACGGGTGAATTTGTAAGCGAAATGAGCTGGAATTTGTTTTTTACAGCACTGATATGTGTTGCACCAATCGCAATAACTTGTGTTATAGCTGCAATTATGTTTTCAGGGGTGCAAACAAGGTTTTTATTTGCAGGCAAAGCATTAAAACCAAAACTTAGTAAATTAAATCCTATTGAGGGGATAAAAAAATTATTTTCACTTAAAAACTTTGTTGAGCTTTTAAAAAATATACTTAAAATAATAATCTTAGTTTATGTGGTTTATCAATTATTATTTGATTATGCCAGCCAAGTTATTAAGATGCTAAATATGGAAATTGCTGTTTCTTCAGCATTAATGCTAGAAATGGGAATGGACTTAGTTCTAAGAGTTGTGTTAGTTTTTACAGTGGTTGCATTTGCGGATTATTTATTCCAAAGATGGGACTATGAGAGAAAACTAATGATGACAAAGCAAGAAATTAAAGAAGAATTTAAACAAACAGAGGGTAACCCTGAAATTAAGGGTAAAATAAAAAATATGCAAAGGCAAAGGGCGAGAAGTAGAATGATTCAAGCAGTTCCCGCAGCCGATGTTGTTATAAGAAACCCTACCCACTATGCAGTGGCTTTAAAATACGAACAAGGTGTGAGTGCAGCACCAATAGTTGTAGCAATGGGACAAGACTCCCTAGCTTTAAAAATTATACAAGTGGCACAAGAAAATAATGTTACAGTAGTGGAAAATATACCACTCGCAAGAGCTTTATATGCTAGTTGTGAATTAAATAGAGAAATTCCTTCTGAGCATTATAGTGCAGTTGCTGAAATCTTAGTTTATGTATACAAACTAAATAACAAAATGAGGTAATTCATGAAGCATATCTTAAATAATACAGCCACAGCTTTTGTTATAGTGATTGTATTGCTACTAATTATCCCAATGTCGCCTTTTATGCTCGACGTTATGATAATTATTAATATTTCAATATCTATGATTATATTGCTTATAAGTATGAATATAAAAGAGCCCTTGGAATTTTCAATTTTTCCATCTCTTTTATTGATAACTACTTTGTTTAGACTAGGTATTAATATTTCTTCAACAAGAAATATTTTAACTAGACAGGGTGAAGCAGGACAGGTAATTAAATCATTTGGTGACTTCGTTTTACAAGGAAACGTTGTTGTTGGTATTATAATATTCCTAATTATAGTATTAGTTCAGTTTATAGTAATTACAAAAGGTGCTGAAAGGGTTGCAGAAGTTGCAGCAAGATTTACCCTTGATGCAATGCCAGGTAAACAAATGGCAATAGACGCTGATTTAAGCTCTGGGCTTATTGATGAAGCTGGAGCAAAGATTAGAAGGGAAAAAATACAAAGAGAAGCCGATTTCTATGGTGCAATGGATGGTGCAACTAAGATAGTTAAAGGCGATGCGATTATGTCTATTATAATCACCATAGTTAATATTATTGGTGGTTTTGCAATTGGTATGATTGAATTTGCAATGCCACTTGATGAAGCATTACAAGTTTACTCTATTGCAACGGTAGGTGACGGGCTTGTTTCACAGATACCAGCTTTATTAATATCAGTTGCAACTGGTATGATAGTTACAAGGGCTGTTTCTGAAGGAAGTTTGAATGATGATGTTTCAAAGCAGTTTTTAGCACAGCCAAGAGCAATCATTATGACAGGTGGCGTACTTATTATACTAGGACTTGTTCCGGGTATGCCAATGCTTTCAATGTTTTTACTAGCAGCTGTTTTCATTTATACTGGTTTAAGATTATCAAGGAAAATGGCAGAAAATGCATTAATAGCCTCAAAAGAAGAAAGACCAGTTGATACAGCGCCAACTACTGAAGAAGAATTTTATAGAGATATTAATAATGTGTATTCTGTTATCGGTGTTGAGCCAATTGAAATGGAATTTGGTTATAGCTTAATACCACTAGTTGATGAAAGTAGTGGTGGTAAGATGATAAATCGTATTGTAATTTTCAGGCGACAGTTTGCACAGCAAATGGGACTTGTTATCCCATCAATCAGATTGCGTGACCGTTCTAGTCTTAACACAAATCAATATATTATAAAAATAAAAGGAGAAGAGGTTGCAAAAGGTGAACTTTTAGTTGACCATTATCTTGCATTAGAGCCATCAACTCCAGCAGGAAGCGTTGAGGGGATAGAAACTATCGAGCCAGCTTATGGTATACCAAGTAAATGGATACTTCCAGAAAACAAAGAGCTCGCTGAAATTTATGGATACACAGTTATCGACCCGCTTTCAGTGATGCTTACCCATCTTTCTGAAACGGTTAAAACTCACGCTCACGAATTAATTTCAAGGCAAGAAGTTACACAGCTTTTAGAAAATACAAAAAGAGTTGCTGAGGAATTAGTAACTGAGGTAGTGCCAAGCTTAATATCTCACGGTAACCTGCAAAAAATATTAGTAAATTTAATTAAAGAAGGTATTCCAATTAAAGATATGGAAACAATTCTTGAAACAATAGCAGATGCTGCAGGAACAGGTTTTGATTTAACATCAATAACTGAAAATATAAGAGTTGCCTTAAAGCGTACAATCACAAGGCAGTTTTGTGAAAGCGGTCAGATGAGAGTTATGACAATAGATTCCGAACTTGAAAGATTGTTAGTTTCAAATATGGCAAAAAACGATCAAGGTATATATCTTGCAGTTAATCCGCAAGTTATGCAAAGTATGATAGCTCAAATTGGCGAAGGAATGAAAAAATTTAAAGAGATTTCCAGTGACACTGTTATATTAACATCTCAGGTTATACGTCCATACTTATATAAAATGATAGAGCAATTCTATCCTAATGTGTATGTTTTAGCCTTTAATGAGATAGCAAACAATGTTCAAATTCAAGCTATTGGAAATATTAAGAAGGAAGCAGAGGTAGTGGTTTCATGATAAGCGAAAGTAGTAAAAACAAACAATTCGAGAAATTTTCAAACGAAGAATTGTTTTGTCTTTATAGAAATACTAAACGCTTAGATGTAAAGCAGGAACTTGCTTTAAGATATCTTTATGTTATAAAAAGTATAGTTATTCAAATGAGAAATGTATATATTGGATTTGAACAAACAGAAGATATGATAAACGAAGGTGTTATAGTTTTAATGGGTTGTATTGATAAGTATCAACCAGATAAAAATGCAACCTTTGAAACCTTTATTTCAAAAAGAATAAGGGGAATGGTAATTGATATAGCTAGAAAACAGGATTGGGTGCCAAGAGGAATTAGAAAGATATATAACGATATTAATAATTTTATGCATCTTTATTATATCGAAAATGGAAAAGATCCTTCGGCAGATGAAATAATAAAAGAACTTGGTATAACAAAAGAAAAATACAATGAAGTTATGTCAAAATCAGGATTATTTTCAATTCTTTCTCTTGATATGGCAATCGAACAAACACAGGAAAACGGGGTTGGGATTCAAATTCCAAGCGAGGAAATAGATAGCCACCCAAGTGAAAATTTAGAGATAAAAGAGCTAAAAGGCGTTTTAGTTCATGGTATAAAACTTTTAAAAGAAAAAGAACAGCTTGTGGTATCACTTTATTATGTAGATGAAGTTAATATGAAAGATATTGCAAAAATTTTAGAGGTGAGCGAGGCAAGAGTTTCTCAAATTCATTCGCAAGCTTTAAAAAAACTAAAAGAACATATAATAAAGAATACCTAAAAGGAGGAAACAAAATGTTTCAAGGATATTATAGTTTAACATCAGCAATGCTAACACAAACTAGAAATTTGAATGTTATCAGTACAAATATGACAAATGTTTCAACGCCGGGATACAAATCAGATCAAATGACAATTTCTTCATTTGAGGAAAATCTAGTTGCTATGAGTTATGAAAAATCAATGCAAAACTCAGTGGCTGTTGGTGGATATAGTGGACTCACTTATGCAGATAGAAACTACACAGACCACACTCAAGGTGCATTTGTGCAAACAGGTATGCCACTTGATTTTATGCTTACAACTGAAGGCTTTTTCACAGTTCAAACAGCCGAAGGAAACGCATATACTAGAAATGGATCCTTTTCATTAGATGAAGAAGGATATCTATCACTTCAAGGAGTTGGTAGAGTTCTTGGCACTAATGGTGCGCCAATTCAATTAAACACAACTAATATTAAAGTGGATAATCAAGGAAATATATATAATGCAGATACAAATTCACTTGTTGCAAGGCTATCTGTTGTTGATTTTGAAGATTACGACACACAGCTAGTTAAAGGTAATAGCGGAACTTTTATTGCACCAAATGGCGGAGCAACAGCAATTACTGGCTCAATTGTGCAAGGTTCAGTTGAAGGGTCTAATGTTGATTCAGTTGCTGAAATGTCGAAGATGATGGCATCTCAAAGAGCCCTTCAAAGCTCAGCTCAAATATTCACAATGTATGATCAATTGATTGGTAAAATAGTAACTCAAATCGGTCAAGGCTAAAACCCATTTATTTAAATGAAAGGAATTTTATATGAACGCATCATTCTACACGGCTACTGCAGGTGTTACTGCACAGCAAAATAAATTTAATGTAATAGCAAATAATGTTGCAAATGTTAACACTCACGGCTATAAAAGTAAAACTTCAGTTTTTCAGGATTTAATATATGCAAATATGACAGCACCTGAGGATGAAAACACAAGCTTAAGTTATAGTGCTGGTGCAAAAATCAGCCATACAAATACAAATTTTTCTCAATCAGGCTTTGCACCAACTTATAATGATTTGAATTTTGCAATATCGGGAGATGGATTTTTCAAATTAGAAGATCCAACAACTGGTGAAATTTCATACACTAGAAATGGTAACTTCTATTTATCAGAAAGAGCAAATGGAACTTTCTATCTTGCAACTGATGGTGGTAAATTAGTTTTAGATGCTAATAATAACCCAATTGTTGCTGATACTGATCCAGAGGCAAAAGACGTTTTAACGGCTATGCCGGGAGTATATTCCTTTCAAAATACAGATGGTATGCTGAGTGTTGGAATGAATGAATTTGTTCCACTTGAAAAAAATGGGGAACCAGTTTTAAATACCTCTTCAAAATTGATAAGAGGGAATTTAGAGGTATCAAATGTTGATATGGCTCAGGAAATGGCAAATATAGTTGAAACTTCAAGAGCATATTCATATGTAGTGAAAATGATGCAAACTTCAGATGAAGTACAAGGGATTATCAATTCACTTAAAGGCTAATAAATACATATAACTATTGAAAGATTGAAAGGATAGGTGTTGCTGGTATGCATGATAAAATTGAGAGATTTGATGATGTTAGCGAAATGGAGAAAGATGCACTAAAAGAGCTTAGTAGTATAGGTACAGGAAATGCAGCCACATCCTTATCATCTATGCTTAATACAAATGTAAGTATTAAGTTACCAGAAGTTAGAATATTAAGCTTTAGCGATGCAATATATGCATTAGGTGATCCAGAGGAAGCAGTTATAGCTGTCTTATCTGAATTCAATGGCGATTTTGAAGGACTTATGATGTTCATTTTAAGAATGGACTTTGCAAATACAATTACAACGGCTATGATGGGAAAACAAGTTTTCGATTATTCACAGCTTGATGAAATGTCGCTTTCTGCGATAACAGAAGTTGGGAATATTTTGATGTCATCATATATTAATTCGCTCGCAACTCTAACAGGATTTAATATTGCAATGGACACGCCGGCATCTTCTATAAATATGCTAGGCGGACTTTTAAATGTGGCTATGGTTGAAGTTGGCTATGAGGCTGATAAATTAATGCTAGTAACTGGGCAATTTAAACTAGGTGAAATAGAGCATAATGCAAGTTTATTATTGGTATCAGGCGTATCTTCTGTTGATAAATTGATGAAGAAACTGGGGTTATAATGTGGAAAAACAATTAATAGTGAACATAGCTGATATGAAATTCACTCGGGGTGAGGGAAAAATTATCACTTATGCACTAGGCTCTTGTATAGGAATTAGCTTATATGATACAAGAATAAAGCTAGGTGCATTAATACATATAATGTTACCTACATGTCCACCAAGTGATAAATCAAAAAATGTGTATAAATTTGCCGACACTGCAATTAGCGAAACTGTACGTAAGCTATCAATTATGGGTGGCTTAAAAAGTAGTTATGTCTGTAAAATAGCAGGTGGAGCACAAATGTTTGAAACTAATTCAACATCAGCAGTAGCAAATGTTGGAAAACATAATATAGCTGCTGTAAAAGCAGCGCTTGCAAAGGAAGGAATTAGGATTTCTTCCGAACAAACAGGCGGAAAAACGGCAAGAACAATGATTTTAGATGTAACCACTGGGCAGGTTATACTAAGAAGTATTGGCTCGCCTGAAATAAAACTCTAAATTGACAATTTTTTAAAATTGAAAGGAAGGCTGAAAATGGCATTAACAAGCGTATTATTAGAATCAGGAACTAATGAAATCGAAATTATGAAGTTCACTATTAATGGTGAATTATATGGAATTAATGTTGCAAAAATCCGTGAAATTATGATATCTGAAGGAGTAAAGCCGGTTCCATATTCACACAAGGCTGTTGAAGGGATATTTAAACCAAGAGATCATATATTTACAGTTATCGACCTTCCTTATTATTTAACAGGAAAAGTTAGTGAGAAAGATCCAAGAGATTTATTTATGATTGCAACTTTTAATCAAATAAATGTTGCTTTTAGAGTTAACTCTGTAATAGATATTCAAAGAATGTCTTGGCAGGATATCCAAAAACCAGACGTTACTTTAAATGGGGAAGTAGACGGCGTTACAACTGGTATTGTCAGAAAAGGCGATGAGCTAATAATTATCCTAGACTTTGAAAAAATCTTATCAGATATAGCACCTGAAACAACTATTGATATCGAAGAGGTTGAAAATATTTCTGCTTTAGTTTCAAGAGAGCAAAGAATTTTAATTGCAGAAGATTCAAGTCTTTTAAGAAAAATGCTTATAGATTCTCTTGCACGAGCAGGGTATAATAAAGTTATAACTTTTAATAATGGTCAAGAATTATGGGACTCTTTATCAAAAATCACATCCGAGGAAGAACTAAAAGCAAATGTTGATTTAATTATTACAGATATCGAAATGCCACAAATGGACGGACATAGATTAACAAAGCTTATTAAAGATGATAAATTATACAAACAAATTCCTGTACTTATATTCTCATCACTAATTAGTGCAGAAATGAAACGCAAAGGCGAAGAAATTGGAGCGAACGGTCAGCTTTCAAAACCAGAAATCGGAAGATTAATAGGTCTTGTAGATCAATTTGTTGGTAATTAAAGGAGTAATAATATAGTGGCAATAAAAATTGTTTTAACGAATCAAAAAGGTGGTGTAGGAAAAACTACAACCACTACTGCACTAATTTCACTTTTAGCAAAAAAAGGAAAAAAGATTTTATCAATAGATTTAGACCCGCAAGGAAACCTTGGCTTTTCTTTAGGTGTAAATATCGAAGATGGGTTTGGCATATATGAAGTTTTAACTGGGACAAAGCAGGTTAAAGAAGCAATTAAAAGAACAGAAGATTATGGCGATATATTAACTTCTAATATTCTACTAAGTCAAACAGAGGCAATTAATATAAAAGAAGACAGACGTCTTTTATTAAAAAAGGCTATTGAAGAAGTTGAATGGGCATATGATTATATTATCATTGATACTCCACCAGCTTTAAATATTTTAACTGTTAATGCTTATGCAACAGCTGATTATTTAATTATACCAATGTCGAGTGAAATTTTAAGCTTAGTGGGGCTTATACAATTAAAAGATACTGTGGATGCAGTGAGAAATTCATTAAATCCAAATCTAAAGGTTTTAGGCATACTATTAACAAGATTTAATAAAAAAACAAATCTTGCAAAAGATGTTGAAGAGATGGCAGGCGCCGTTGCAAAACAAATTGGAACCAAAACTTTTGATACTAAAATTCGAACAAGTGTATCAGTAGCTGAGGCTCCAGCACATGGAATAACTGTTGTTGACTACGCTCCAAGATCAAATCCTGCACAGGATTATAAGCGTTTTGTTGATGAAGTATTAGAATTAATAAAATAATAGTTTAAAAGAGGTGAAGGTGTATGCCTAAAAAAACGAATAAGACAGACAGGGTTTTAAGCTTACTATCAAATGATCAACCTGAACAGCAAGAAGTTAATAATGAAAAAGTAAATAAAACAATTATAAATGAAGCAAGCAATGTGTCGGTTATAAATCAAAAGGAAGTTAACGATGAAATCGAAATAAAAATTGAGGCTTCTTTAGAAAAAGAATTAGATAATGAAAATACGAAAACTCTTAAAGAGCAAAAAGAAGAAGAAGAGAAGCTAAAAGAATTAGCGTTAGAAAAAACTGTTACTAAAACAGATGAAGCTCTAAAAGCTAAAAAGCCAGTTCCAGAGGAAGATGGGCATGTGTTCATTAGCGTTATGGAATATATTGTTAAACTGCGTTTAGATGATTATATTAAAGATTTTGATGTTTGTAAATGCACTCGATGTAAAGCAGATATTGTAGCTTTAGCATTAACAAATCTTCCATCAAAATATGTTGTAACAGCCTCTGATAGAGTTTCTCCACTACTTAATTTTTACGAAAATAAGTATCTTGGTCAAGTTGCCGTAGAGCTTACAAAAGCGTGTATGAGAGTTGCTCAAGTGCCGCACCATAGAGATTAAATTTTGCAAATAAGAATAGTTAAGATTTGCTTAACTATTCTTATTTTATGTCGATAATAGTATTATAAGAATGTAATCTTGGTGCAGAGCACGTTAAATATAAGGAGGATATTATGTCATCAATAGGTGGATTATCATCAACAAGTTCAAGTTCAATTAATGGGTACGGTGGTCTTGCTTCCGGTCTTGATAGAGATTCTTTAATTGAAGGAATGACAATTGGTACACAAACTAAAATAGATAATGCAAATAGGGATTTGCAAGAATTAAAATGGGAGCAAGAAGCGTTTCAAAGTGTTTCAAAAGAGTTATATGAATTTACTCAAAAATACACTTCATTCACTTCAGACTCTAATTTATTATCAAGCACTTTATATGCAATGAATAATATTGAAGCGATAGGTGAATATGCAAAATATGTATCAGTTTCAGGTGCTTCTGAAACTCAAAATCCATTTGATATACTAGGCGTTAAAAGTCTTGCTCAAAATGCATTCGCAACTAGTACAAATAAAGTTAGCACGGGTGTTGTTTCAACTGGAAAATTAAATAATAGCCTAACTTCTTCAGCAAATATCAGCTCAGTTGTGGGTGATACTATAACTTTTAAATATGGTGAAGATAAATACACTTTAAAAATAGAAAATGAAGATGGACTACCGATTTCAGATATCGATTCACCAGAAGAAATTGTTAATTTAATAAATAAATCTGCAGAAGGCGTTGAATTAAAAAATGGTCAAACTCTAGCTGATGTTATTAATTTTTCAGCTTCTGGAGGTAAAATCACAGTCACTAACACTGACCCAAGAGGCGGAGAAATTGAATTTTACTCAAGCACAGGCGATGCTTTAGTTGATTTAGGTATATTAGCAGAAGGCGAATCACTTTCAGATTTAGGCGAAGATGGTGCAAAAATCTTAACTTCTGGATTTACAGCTAAAAATACTGCTGATGTTGTTAAAGAGCAAACAATGGCAGAGGCTCTTTCAGGTGCTGAAATTAAATTTGAATATAATAGCAAAGTTTATGATATTACTTTAGGCGAATTCACAGGTGGTACACTTGCAGATTTACAAGCTGAGCTTCAAAATCAAATTAATACAGAAATTGGCAAAGGAAGAGTTGAAGTTGGCTTATCTTCAGAAGGTGAACTAACTTTCCAAACAATTACTCCAGATGGTTCGGCTGATGCAACTTCAAGTTTTTCACTTGCATATGCTAGTAATAATTTACTTGGTGAAAATGGCGTGCTTGGTGTTGAAGCTGGAATTTCAAACAGATTAAATACATCAAAAAGCTTAGCTGAATCAGGATTTGCTGGATATGATGCGTCTTTAGCTTCAGGTGCAATGACAATTCAAAATGCAGATGGAGAATTAATTGATTTAACAGAGCATGGGCTAACTTGGGATAGCTCAATTAGTGAAATTATTAACACAATCAATGGTATAGATGAACTTGGAATAAAAGTTGACTATCAAAAAGAAACTGATAAATTTACCATCACTTCAAATTATGATGGTGCAGCTGGGGAAATTGATTTAAAAGGAACTTTAGCTCAGGCTATGTTTAATCCATCAGTGCTTAAAGGTCAAGAAGGAAAAGATGCCGTTGTTGCTGTTCAATATGCTTCTGGCGAAATAGTAGAAATCACTCGTGGAACTAATACAATCACTTCTGAAGGTATGGAAGTTACAGTTTCTGGAACTTTTGGATATAATGAAGTTGTAAATGCAGATGGAACAACATCACTAGAATTAGACACAGCATCAGAAGCTGTATCATTTGATGTTGCAATAGATACCGAGGCTACAACTGATTTAGTTAAAGAGTTTATCGATGAATATAATAAGATTTTAGAAATGGTTAACACACAAGCTAAAGAAAGACCAGATAACGATTATTACGCTCTAACTGCTGATGAAAAGAAAGAAATGAGCGAAAGCGAAATCGAATTATGGGAAGAAGAAGCTAAAAAAGGATTATTATATGGCGATTCAATTATGACATCATTAGTTGATGATTTAAGATTTATGATACCAGCAACTTTAAGAAATGAATTTGAAGAAATGGGAATAACTGTTTCAACAAACTATGCAGACAATGGTAAACTTATATTTGATGAATCTAAATTTGAGTCTGCTTTAAAAGAAGATCCAACCATGGTTCAAGAATTACTTTCAGGTGAAGAAGATTCTTCAAGCCTTGGGATTAATGGTTTAGTTACAGAAATTAAAGATGTAATGGATAAATATGCAAGTATGTCTGGTGCAACTAAAGGATTACTTGTTGAAAAAGCAGGTAGTGAATTTGCTCCAACTTCTGTTTTAGAAAACTCATTATTAGATATGATTGAAGATATGGAAGATGAGATTGAAAGCCTTAAAAATACACTTCAAATGGAAACAGATAGATACACAAAACAATTTACAACCCTTGAAACACTTATAGCAGAAATGAACTCTCAAAGCTCATATCTAAGTTCAATTCAATTCTAAAAGAAAGGCGAAAAAGCTATGAACACATATCAGCAAAATTATAAAGAACAGGCAATATTTTCAATGACAAAATCTGAGCTATTAGATTTAGTTTATGATGAGCTTCTTAATAGATTAAAAAAAGCTGAGATAGCTATTAGTATTAATAATCAAGAATTATTTATAAGTTCAGTGGATAAATGTATAGAAATTGTTACATACTTAAAGGACACACTAGATTATAATTACCCAATAAGCAGAGAACTATCAAATATGTATAATTTCTTTATGTATGAGATTTCTCGTGTTAAAGCTTCAAAGAATATTAGTGTTATACAAGAATTGCGTCCGCTTGTTCAAGATTTAAAATCAACATTTCAAGAAGCAGGTAAAAATACATGACAGATACTTTTATTCAAAATATCATAGATGAGATGAACTTGAGATTTAAAGCATTACTAAAAGTTCATTCTTTAACAAATGAGCTTGAAAAAAGCTTTAAAAGTGATGATAATGCTGGAATTCGTGAAACTCTTACGAAAAGAGCTATTGAAATAGATGGCTGTAAGATGATTGATGAAAATATCGCAAAACTTACAAGGAAAGAAAAGGATGTTAATTTAAAAAACTTTGTAATGTTTTTAAAAGGCGATGAATCAAAAAGTGAGTTTATAAGAGATGAACGTTTAAAAGAACTTATAAAAATAATTAAAGAGTCAAAACTTGTTGCGCAAAAAATCATTAAAAAAGATGAAGAGTTAAATAGGCATATTTCTGGAAAAAATTCTTTTTATAACAAATAATTATATAAATCCCCTGATATTGTTAGGGGATTTATACTTGTATATTAGATTGGTGAAATTTTACAAAGGAGCTGATAAAAATCGAAAAAATTAATAGGAAATATGAAGAAATTTGTTTTATCAGCGTGATTTCTTCTATTATCAATCAAAAACCATTTCCAAAATGGAATATAAATCCACAATGGTCTCAAATAAATAGATTATCCGAAGAATTAAAAGTTCAGAACTTATTATATTACGGAATAATTGGACAAGACATTAAAGGTGCTTGGAAAAAAGAGGTTGAAGATAGCTATAAAAAAGCTATATTAAGCGATGAAAAATATCCAAGCGTAGTTAGGGGTGTACTTGATGCTTTAGAAAAAAAACATATACATAGTATGCTTATATCAGGATTTGATTTTAGAAAATATTACCCAAAAACTCAGATGCGTGCACTAAATCATGTGAGTATTTTAATTGAAAAAGGCAAAGAAAAGCAAGCTGAAACAGCACTTAAACTTTTAGGTTTTGTCTTTGTTAGTGAGAATGAAAAAAAAGAAAAAATATTCTATAAATTAAATGGTAATATTAATTTAAAACTTTGTGTTAAAATGGATTTTTTATCCAGAAGATTAAAAAAATATTTTGTAAAACCTGTTACTATTTATAAAATTAAAAGAGATAAAGTGTGTATTCATGAAATGACACCTGAGGAAACATACATATATTTAATATCTCAAATAGCCGAAGATTTTGTTTTAAAAAATCTTAATATGCAAAAATTAATTGATTTATACTGCTTTTATAAAATGGAAGAAAAACTACTGGATAAAATAAGTGTAAAAAAAGAAATTGAAAGCTTAAAACTTACAAAATTCAATGACTATATAATGCAACTTTTAGAATATTGGTTTGGAAAAAGCTTTTTTCCAACTGAAAATAATGAATATAAAGCGCTTGAAAGATATATTTTAACTAAAGGTAATCAAGGCGTAAATTTTGCTCAAAACATTATTAGTTTAACAATAAAAGAAGAAAAAAATAAAGATTTAACTAAAGAAAAGAGTCAGCTAACAGAATGGCTGTTTCCAGATCTTGAGTATATGAAAGGCTTGTATCCATCTTTAGAAAAAAAGCCGCATTTATTAAGGGTGTATAGACTAACAAGATTTTTTAGAATAATAGGAAAAAGGATAAAATTAGCTTTCACTAGTGTGAAAAACTATATTAAAAGAGCAATTAAATTAACTATAAGAAGCATAAAAAATATCGGATATAAAATTAGTGATAAATTTAATAAAAATGAAGATAATAATACTTAATATATTACTTTTTTGGTCGATATTAATTATAGTAAAGAATTGGAGGAATGAAAATGAGTATTTCAATAGATAAAGTGTATAATCATTCACAAAATAAAATATCACAAAACCATAAAAATCAACCTGCACCTAGCAAAAAAACTCAAGGAAGGCAGTTTGATGAAATTGTCATTTCTTCATACAAAGAAACAGATAAAGAAAATGCTATAAATAAAGCTTTAGCAGATAAAATTAATGCAGAAGTAAACCAAATTACTGATGAAGACAAAATAGAAAATCTTAAAAATGCAATTGCAAATAACAGCTATGAAATTAATGCTGATGAAATTGCAAAAAGGATATTAGGCCTATAACTAAAGGAGTAGTTTATGGAAAAATTTGAAAAGGTTATCAAAGATTTAATAGCGGTTTTTGTGGATTTAACTGTAATAGCAAATATTAAATTAAAAGCTGCAAAAGATAATAAAACAGCTACAATAGATGAATGTATGACAAAAGAACAATCATTAATTTTAGCAATTAAAGGATTAGATAAAAAAAGAGAAACACTTCAAGAAGAATTAGGATTTAAAGATTTATCCTTTAGAGAAATACTAGAAAAAACTTCGCAAGAAGAAACTGAAAAATTAGCACCACTTTTTGAAGCTTTAAGCCGAGAAATTCAAATGTTTTCACAGGTTAATGAAGATGTTAACACTATTATCAAGGTGAATTTAAAAGAAATACAAAAAGAGCTTGATAGAAGAGGCAGTATTTATAATCAATCAAAGCAAAATAATGGAATGGAATCATCTTTAACAGATAGAAGTGTTTAAAAAAGGAGAAAAAAATGTTACGTTCAACTTTTACGGGATTTACCACAGCCCAAATGGGACTACAAGCAGCACAAACTGCAATAGATATAGCTGGCCAAAACTTAACGAATATGAATACAGTTGGTTATACAAGACAAAGACTTGATGTAGTGAGCCTTAGCCCTACTGCACCAGGATTTTGGGCGCCAACTTATGATGTTGGGGTAGGTCAAGGTGTTCAAATGATTGGAATATCTCAAATTAGAGATCCTTATCTTGATTTACAATATAGAAATCAAATTTCAAAAGTGGGAACAGCTGATGCAACTGATGCGATTTTAGAGGATATAGGAAATATATTCGATGAAACAGATGCAGAGGGGATTAGAGCAGCGTTAAATGATGTTATCACTCAATTAAATACTATGGCAACAACTCAAAATTCTTCAACAGGGAATATCGAAGCCGTTGTTAGAAGTGCTATGGAAGTTTTAATGAATCAAGTGTATCAAAAAGGTACAGCTATACAAGATGTTAAAACAGATTTAATAAGCAAGATGGAAGATGCCACAATTCCTAATATAAACACAATTTTAGATTCTATAACAGAATTAAATGTATCTATAAAAAATAGTCAAATTCTAGGTCAGCCAGCACTAGAACTTCAAGACCAAAGAAATTTACTGCTTGATGATTTGGCTACATACCTGCCAATTAATGCAAAAATCACAACTAACACTTCTTACGGAACAGCATATGAAGAATTAACAGTTACATTTACTGATACAGATGGAAATGTGCATACATTAATATCAAATGATAAAAGTGCAGAGATTGCATTTGACTCAACAACTGAGCCACAAACTGTAACTATTCAAGATGCTTTAACAGGAACTGTTAGTGCGAATTTAGTGGATTCATTTCCAAATGGTGTTCTTAAAGGCGAACTTGATATGATGAATAAATCAGAAGTGTTTGATGGTAGCGATGTTAGAGGTATTGGATATTATGAAAAAATGTTTAATAGCTTTGTTAATGAACTTGCAACAACATTAAATGATTTAAATGCAACAGTAGACCCTGCTACAGGTGCTGAAATTAGAAATGATTTATTTGAAACAACAAGTGGAACTGGTCCTTTTACAGCTACAAACATCAAAGTTTCTGATAAATGGATGAATGGTGAAGTTAATTTAACACTAAGTAAAGACCCAGATGCACCGTCTACTGATTATAGTAATATTTTGGCAATGATTCAATCATTAACAAGTGATGAAATCAATGTTGAAATTCCAAATCCAGATGGAAGTGGAACTAATATTAGTATATATAAAGGAACAGTTCAAGATATGTATGACACTCTTCAAAGTGTTCAATCTATCGATAGAAAAGCGGCTTCAAGTTTGCTTTCAAACCATATAACTGTATTAAATCAAATCTCAACTTCAAGAATGTCGATTTCATCAGTTAACCAAGATGAGGAAACAATGGATTTAATGAAGTATCAGCAATCTTACAATGCTGCTTCAAGGATTATGACAGTTATGGATGAATTACTAGATAGATTAATTAATCAAACTGGCGTAGTTGGAAGATAGTAATATAGAAAGGAAATAATTGATTATGCGTATAACAAATAGTATGATATACCACAATTATCAAAGTGGACTGCAATCAACTTTAAGTGGGCTTGATAAAACAAGGGAACAAGTTTCTACAGGTAGAAGATTTCAGGATTCTTATGAAGATCCAAATGCAGCAGCAAAAGCTGTTACACTAGAAAATAGATATGCAAGAAATGAAGATTATAAAAATGCCGTTGAAGATACAATCAAATGGCAGGATGTTCAGGAAGATATCGTTAGTCAAATTAATGATATGGCAAAAGAAGTTGAGAAAAACTACTCAATGGAAGCACTTAATGGAACTAATAGTGAAGAAAGAGAAACATATGCTCTTTTATTCCGTGAAATGCAAAAATCTATGGTTAATATATTAAATACAAGTTACGGTGAAACTTATTCAGTTGCAGGGAATGACGGGGATAATGCTCCGTTCAACATAGAAGATGATGGTTCTATAACATATAGGGGTATTGATTTAGCAACAACAGATGCAACAGAACTTGCAAAATTAGAAGAAATGTCTAAAGAAACAGCTTTTGTTGATTTAGGCTTTGGGCTTACAATTTCAGGTGGAGAAGTTGTACCATCAAGTGCTTTTAATTCAGCACTACCAGGGGTTAACATTGTTGGATTTGGGCACGATGCTGATGGAGTATCGGAAAGTATGCTAGTTCTTTTAGGAGATATGGCAGATGCACTTGAAGCTCCTGATTTTGATAGAGATGCCTATATAGCAATGTGGGAAAATTTTGGCGCTGCAGCTGATGATAATAGAAATGTTTTAACAACTATTGGTACAAAAACTAATTTATTAGAATCAACACTAACTAAATTAGAAAATGAAAATTTAAGTATTATAGAACAGTTTGATATGACTGTTAATATAGATGAAGCAGAAGCGATAACAAACTTTACCTATCAAGAATACGTTTATAGCTTAACTTTAAAAATTGGCTCTAACATATTAACTCCGTCGCTACTAGACTTTATTCAATAAAAAAATAAAATAAATTGAAAGGTGGAATAAAAAGTGGATCAACTAATTAAAATTACAACTATACCAATTCAATATGAGCTAAAGATAAATGACGCTCAGCTTGAAAGAAGGAGTAGCTCAGCGCAAGTAGAAATTTCAAGGGATAAAGGCGGACTAAAAATTAAAAGCCGTCCGATAAAACTTCAAATGGATACATTTGATGCAAGAAACTCTATAACACCAACAACTAGAACGGCTATAAGCCAAGCAGCGAGTGCTGGAACACAGGCAGCATACAGTGCAACAGCACAGTTTGCAAGTGAAGGCAAAATGCTTTTAAAAGCTTCTGTTGGCTCTGGCTCAGATGCTTTAAAACAAGTTTTTGAAAATAGAAATGTACAGCCAGACGGAACAAAAGTTGGGATAGAATTTTTACCAACGGTAGGTCCTAATATCGATTGGATACCTCCTGAATTATCTATTCAATATGATATGGATAAGTTGAATTTTGACACTAAAATTGATTCAGGTAGCGTTGAATTTATACCAGGCTCTATCGAACTTGTTATAAATCAGCACCCAGAAGTTCAAATTGAATACATAGGCGATCCAATTTATGTTCCGCCAAGTTCTGCTGCAAGATTTTTATCTGGCGAAGTGCTTGATACAAAGGTTTAATTAAATTTATATATAAAGGAATTGATGGTTTTATGATAGATAAAGTAGAAGAATTAAAATACACAAAAGAAGAACTTATAATTTTCAAAGAAGGTATTTTTGGATTTGAAGAATACACTAGTTTTCTGCCACTTCCAGTTGAAGATGAATCAGGAAACATTATTTCTATTACAAGTGTTGAAGATGAAAATTTGTCTTTTTTATTAATAAATCCATTCTCTTTAAATATTAATTACAAACCAAAACTAAGTAAAGATGATTTTAAAAAGCTTGAAACTAGTAGCGAAGAAGATTTATCTTTTTATGCTATTTGTGTTTTAGCAGATAAACCTGAAAATATTACAATAAATTTAAAATGCCCAATAGTTGTTAATGCAATTAATAGAAAAGCTATTCAAGCAGTTTTGCAAACAGAGGAATATTCACTTCGCCATTCATTTAAAAGTTTAGCGAAAGGGGAGTAGATTTATGCTAATTTTACAGCGAAAAGAGTTACAAAGTATCGTTTTGAATGATAACATTGTAATAACAATTAAAGATATTACAGCTGATAGCGTTAAAATAGCAATAGATGCCCCAAAAGAAGTTAAAATACTAAGGCAAGAGCTAGTTGAGGCTGCAAATGTGAATAAATTATCTGTAGCTAAAAAAGAACAGCTATCAGATATTAAAAATCTCTTAAAGCAAAATAATTTATTAAAAGATAAATAAAAAATTAGATATTAATAATATTTAAATAAGGGCTTTATTTTAATAAAGCTCTTATTTAAATCAAATTTTCTTGATTTAAATTTGACAAAAAATTAATTATAATTTATAATATAAATATTAAAATACAGCTATTAATTTTAGATTATAACTATATGAATGAAGAAGGATTAAGGATGGAAAATTACAAAGAGAATGTTAAAGTTTTTAAAGCATTATGCGATGAAAAAAGATTAAAGATTTTAGAATTACTTAAAAATGGAGAGAAATGCTCTTGTGATATAGGTGAAAAAGCTGAAATTGCTCAGAGTTCTATGTCGTATCATATGAAGATATTATGTGAGTCAGGCATAGTTTCAAGCCGAACAGAAGGAAAATGGACGCATTATACCATATCTGAAGAAGGTAGGCAAAATGCAGCTAAAATTTTATTAGAATTAACAAGTGTAGACTTAAATGTGGTGAATACTCAAGAAGGTGGATGCTGCGAATAATTAGACTTGTGTTACATTAAAAATTCTTGATGTAACATCATTTGGGATGTTGACTAAAAAATGTAACAAGATGATAATACAGGTTGTGCACATTGTCTTTTGAGTGAGTTTTTGATGTAACAATTACTCTAAAATTGTTACATCGATTTAAAAATGAGTAACAATTTAAAAAAATAACCAATATTTATAGTAAAATTAAAACAGCTTATCAACAGCTGTTTTTTCTGTTTTATAATTTATGGTTTTAATTTTAAACTTGATATAGTATAATTATAGATAAATAATAAGAAAGATTTATCTAAAATAGGTGGGTATGAGTTTTATTTGATAATCTAAATTCAAATAGATATTTTAAGTATTTAAAAATTATCATAATATTATTTTGCTGTACTAATAAATCAGTATAATCTACCACATTTATATTAATAATATATAAGGAGTATTATATGGACTTAAATAGGTTAAATGCAATATGTGAAAATGCGAAAGATTTATTTACACAAGGGCCAAATTGTGCTGAATGTGTTTTAATTGCGATACTAAACTCAAATACTGCAAATATTAAAAAGGAAGATGTTCGCTTTGCAACAGGATTTGGTGGTGGAATAGGGAAATATGGATTAACCTGTGGAGCACTAACGGGTGCAGTTATTTGTGTATCTTCTGTTTATGGAAGAGAAGATCCTTTTTATTTAAAAGAATATTCAAAAATAAAATCAGAGTTATCAGCTGAAAATGGAGTGTATTCTATATTTAATAGTCTTGTAAAAGAATTTGAAAATGAAATGGGAAGTACAGTCTGTAAAGAGATACTAGATGTTGAAGGTGATGATATTGCTAAATTAAAGTTTGAAAAATGCCAAAAAGCAGTGGGTATTGCAGCTGGCTTAGCTTATAAATATATTAATGAAAATAAAAAGGAGTGTATATAATGAAAGAGAAAAATATTTTTTATAAAATTCAATTATTTTTACCAATAACACTATCGCTAGCATTAGCTGTTGGACTTTTTGTGGATTTGAGAGAATTTATTTCATTTAGAATACCTTCTAGCCTTATAATGATAGCTTTAGCTGTTATGATAATTTGGTCGGTTATCAATGTTTTTTATTATAAAAATAAATTACAAACTTTAATAATTTTTTCAAGCCTTACAATTATTCCTTTTATAGTAGTGGATATAATTACTTCGGCAGGATGGCTTGCCGTTTTTTCAGGCTCATTGTTTATAACAATTCCACTTATTGCATCTAGTGTTATGTGGTTTTTAGTAAGTTTATTACGAAGGTAAGCGATATAATCCGAACCAGTTTCAAACTATATCGATTACCCATATCAAAAGAAAGTGATAGTATAAAATGAAAAAGAGAAAAAATAGAATAGTCTATATTCTACTTGGAATTTTAGCTGTGCTATTAATTGTTATACTTAGCTGGCTTTTAGAAGTTTTTGTGGCAGATGAAATTGCTTATGACAGCCTTGAAAATGAAAATGTTAGCATTATATCAGAAGATGTAATAGCAGTTTATCCAGATGAAAAATCTGATATAGGCTTGGTTTTTTATCCTGGAGCAAAGGTTGAGTTTGAGGCATATTTGCCATTACTTATAGAAATTTCAAATAAAGCTAAAGTTAATTGTTTTTTAGTTGAAATGCCTTTTAATTATGCGTTTTTAGATGAAGACAAGGCACTTGATATTATAAATGAAAATCAAGAAATAACTTCTTGGTATATGGCGGGACATTCGCTCGGCTCAAGTATGGCTGGCACTTTTTCAGAAAAGAATGAAGATATTATAGACGGCGTGATTTATTTGGGAGGATATATATATGGGGATTATCCAGCTGAAAAATCCCTTACTATTTATGGAAGTTTAGAAACAAGGGTTGATAGTATAATTGATTACACTCAAAATGTTGTTAAAATAGAAGGTGGAAATCATTCTCAATTTGGAAATTACGGACTTCAACCAGGAGATAAAAAGGCAGGTATTTCAAGAGAAACTCAGCAGGAAATTACGGCTGAAAAGATAGATGAATTTATTAATTCTAATAATTAAGAAAGGAATGGCTTTCAGCCATTCCTTTTTTTGATTATTCTTTAAGATGTATCGCTTTAACAGGGCAATTTAAATAGCAGTCGCCACATTCATCACATCTGTATTTATCAATTTCATATTTATTATTTTCATCGCTTGATATTGCTTTAAAACTACACTTTGTTTCGCAAATTCCACAGCCAATACATTCATTTTTATTAATAATAAGCCCTGAATATTTGATTTTTGCACCATTGTATGAAATGTAAATTCGCTCAACTTTATTTTCACGAGTGTTTAATTCAAAATCATAATCAAAGATATCGCCAGTTCCAGAAGTGATACAAAATGTTACCATTGCTGGATATTTTTCAAAATCTTTAATACAGATTTCAAACATTGGATTATTTTTTGCTTTTAAATCTTCAATTGAGATTTCCACTGCCTTGCCAGTCATTCTTATTGCATACCCGGGCTCAAAAACTGGAAGTCCGTTTTCATCGTGCTCAACTTCGGTGCTAGCTGCATGCAAACCACATAGAGATAGCTTTCCATTTGCTTTAAGGTGATTGTAAAAAGATTTTGTGAACATAGTTTGGAAATAAATTCCATCATCATCATAGCCACGAAGGTGGGCAATTCTTGAAATAGGCTCATTCTTTTCATTAATTGTTGTAAATGAAAGACAGCCGATTTTATCAAATTTTTCATAAATTTTTTGAATACTTGTGATTTCCATAATAAAAATATCCTTTCTTATAAAACAAAACCGAGAATTAAATATAAAATAGCAGAAATACCAAGAGAGATAAGAGTGTATGGCATTTGCGTTTTAACATGTGTGATTGGCTCAACATCTGTCATTGAAGAAGTCATTATAACGCTATCGGATATAACAGAATTCTGATCCCCAAAAACAGCCCCTGATACAACTGCACCAACAGCTAATGCAATATTCCCACCAGTTGAAATAATAACAGGTATAACAAGAGGTATCATAATTGCAACTGTACCACTGCTGGTTCCGGTTGCAAATGCAATTAAAGAGCATAAAGCTAAAATGGCAAGAGGTAGTATACTAGTTGGGATGAATTTGGTTAGCTGAACTAGATAAGATGCTGTTCCAATTTCACCAATAATTTTACCAAAAGCAAAAGCGATTAATAGTAAAACGCATATTTCAACCATATTTTTCATTCCACCAAAAACCCAAGACATAATCGCATTAAAATCAGCAAGGTTTTGTAAGCGATAAAAAATAACAGTGAAAACTAGGGTGATAAAACCAGAAGTAAAAACAGCAGTAGCGCCATCGCCATATAAAATATTACCTTCGCCTGTGTATAAAATCATACTAATAATCGAAATTATTAAAACTAAAATTGGTAAAATCATATTAATAGCCTTTTTATCATTTACGGCTATATCAGATAAAATATGATCTTCGTAATTTATATTTTTAATAGGTCCAATTTCTTTATTAAAAACTATTGATAAGAAAAGTACAACTAATAATATTATAGTGTAAAATTGAAATCCAACAGCTTCAAGCACATACCCAAAACTTACAGTTTCATCAACTCCAGCACCATTTAAAGCGCCTGCTATCATAGCTCCAGCACCACCAAAAGGGATAATCCAAGCAATAGGAGCAGCTGTACTATTTACAATTAGCGCAAGCTTTTCTTTTGAAAGTTTTGATTCTTTAAAAATTGGTTTTCCAACAACAGCCGTAACGGCCATTGAGCTAGTGCCATCCATAAACATTAAAATTCCAATAAGCATAGTAAATAATTGGCCTGCAATTTTTGAAGATGTACTTCTTTTTCTTTTTTGCAAAAGATTAACAACTCCATCAATTCCCCCAGATTGCTGCATGGCCCCAACTAGGGCTCCAGTTAAAGCAACAAATCCTATAATTTTAAATTGGTAAGGATCGGTTGCGATTCCAATAACGGAATTCACAGTTGTAAAAATTGCGCCTGTTTCAAAATAGATAATAATTGATGCAGTAAAAAGGCCTGATAAAATTGAAATAAAAGCATTTTTAGTAAGTAAAATCAGAACCAGGCAAACGGTTATTGGTAGTAAAGATATAATTCCTAAATTCATAATAATGATAATTCCTTTCTCAAAAGTTTGAAACTTTATTTTCAAACTAATCTCATTTTATTAATTGACAAATATATGTATATAATTTATAATAATCTAAACTGATAAAAAAAGCAAGTACGCTCTTTTTTGATACTATGAAAAATATTAGATGAAAACAAGCTAAATTTAAATTTACACAACAATTAACGAAAGGATTTATTGAAATGCAACAAGATTTATTTGGAAAATGCCCATTTGTAACAGCTCAAAAGCTATTATCAGGAAAATGGGCGATTTATATTATGTATCTTTTATCAAGTGGGGAAAAAAGATTTAATGAGCTACAAAGAAGTATGCCAGAAAAATTAACACACACAACTCTTTCAAGGCAGCTTAAAAAATTAGAAGATGAAAAATTAATTTTAAGAAAAGAATACCACCAAGTACCACCTAAGGTTGAATACAGCCTTAGTGAAGTAGGAAAAGGTTTTCTACCAGTTTTATCGGCTCTGCATACATTTGGTGATAAATACATACAAGATTTAGATACAAAAGATGTGTAATATTTCATTAAAATTAAATTAAAGAAAGGTGAAAAGCTATATGGATAAGATAATTGATACTACTCATATCATGATTAAAACTGATAGGTTGATTTTAAGAGCTTTTAAAGAAACGGATTTAGAAGATTTTTATGAGTATGCTAGAGTAGAAGGTGTGGGCGAGATGGCTGGCTGGAATCATCATAAAAATATAGATGAATCAAAAAAGATTTTAGATATGTTTTTAAAAAATAAAAATGAGTTTGCTATTACAGATAAAGTAACTGGTAAAGTTATCGGTTCTGTTGGCGTTATGAGCTCGCATTTTAGTCAGGATGAAGATTTTAAAAATGAAGAGATAAGAGAAATAGGTTATGTTATATCAAAGGATTACTGGGGAAAAGGTATAGCAAAAGAATCATCTTTAGCTGTTATGAAATATTATTTTGACAACACAGAGATAACTGCATTTAGTGTCACTCATTTTTTAGATAATAATCAATCAAAAAGAGTTATTGAAAAATGTGGATTTAAATTCATTAAAAACACTAGATTTATTGCACCACAGCTAAATAAAGAAATTGAGAATGCAAAATACATATTATTAAAAAAAGATTTTATAAAAGGAGAATAGTATATGATGCAAAAGTTAAGAGAATATGAAGGATTTTTCATAGAAAAAATTAAAGAAATAATGGCAACAGACAGTGTTACGGGGTATACAAAAGAAGCTATCGCTTTAATTGAAAAATATGCAGATGAAATGGGGTATTCTCATTATAAAACTCAAAAAGGAAATCTAATTATTGAAGTTTTAGGAAGAAATACCGAAAAAACAGTTGGTGTATCAGCTCATATAGATACAATCGGTGCAATGGTTAGAAGTGTAAATTCGGATGGAACTCTAGCGTTTACTAAAATAGGCGGAATAACTTTACCAACTATGGACGGTGAATACTGTAAAATTCGTACTCGTGATGGCAAAATATATACAGGAACTTTTTTAAGTAAACACCCAGCAGCACATGTTTTTGAAAAAGCTAATTCAGCACCACGAGATGAAGACAATATGCTAGTGAGAATTGATGAAAGAGTTAAAAACAAAAAAGACACTCAAAATCTTGGAATTTGCGCAGGAGATTTTATCTTTCCAGACACAAAAACTACTATAACTAAAAGTGGGTTTTTAAAATCAAGATTTATTGATGATAAAGCAAATGTGGCATTAATTATTACTATTTTAAAATACTTAAAGGATTACAATTTAAAGCCAGAATTTAATACGAAAATGATGATAACTGTTTATGAAGAAACAGGACACGGTGCATCGTATTTGCCAAGTGAGATAAGTGAATTATTAGCACTTGATATGGGATGTATAGGAAAGGATTTATCTTGCACAGAATATGATGTATCTATTTGTGCAAAGGATTCAAGTGGCCCTTATGATTATGATATGGTAACAAAGCTTGTTAATCTTGCAAAAGAAAATAATCTTAATTATGCAGTTGATATTTATCCAAGCTATGGCTCGGATGTTAGTGCTGCATTAAAAGGCTCTAATGATATTAAAGGTGCTTTAATTGGAATGGGAGTTCATGCTTCGCACGGAATGGAGAGAACTCATTTAGAGGGCGTTTTAAATACTATGGCACTTGCAGTTCTTTATATGGACTGCAAATAGAATTAAAATTATATATAAAAATGACGATTTTCTTTTCAGGGAAATCGTCATTTTGAATTTATAAATAAGTAAGATATTTAATTTTAATTATATATTTAAAGCTTCTTCTTCAAAGTTCCAAGGTTGTTTTTTGATTAATCCGTCTGCAAATGGGATGAAAATAGAAAGAATAGCAAATATAGCTAGTAGCCCTTGATACCATAACAAAGGGATAATCGCAGTAGGCGATATTCCAGCGATAGACCCGGCAACTAAAAGCTGAGCTCCGTATGGTATTGCACCTTGAGTTACACAAGAAGTTATGTCTAAAAGGGATGCTGTTCGTCTAGGGTCTATTTTAAATTTAGTTGAAATAGATTTAACAATTGGTCCAACTATAACAATAGCAACAGTATTGTTTGCAGTGGCAATATCAGCACATGCAGTTAAAGTTATGATGCTAAATTCAGCTGAGCGTTTGCCTTTTGCGAATTTTTGGATTTTTTCAATTAACCATTGCAGGCCACCGTTAACAGTTACCATGTTAGATAATCCACCAGTTGCAAAAGAAAGTAGGAAAACTTCGTTCATTCCAGTATATCCACTATAAATGCTTTGTGCGAATGTTAATATTGTTAAATCACCAGTAAATATACCGATAACGCCAGAAAGAATAGTTCCAAGTAGTAGCACTAAAAATACATTTAATCCAGCAATAGCAGATATTAAAACAAATAAATACGGAATAACTTTAATAAACTGATATTCAGTTGGTGGAATTGTACTAGCAGTTTCGGGCGCTCCAAATATTAAAAGCAAGATTATTGTTATGATAGCTGCTGGTATAGCGATTGTAAAGTTTATTCTAAACTTATCTTTCATTGCAACACCTTGAGTTTTTGTAGCAGCAATTGTTGTATCAGAAATAACAGATAAATTATCCCCAAACATTGCCCCACCAACCACGGCAGCAATAACTAAAGGAGTTGATAAATTTGCCTGCTGTGCAACACTTAGTGAAGTGCCAGCAATAGCACTGATAGTACCCATTGAAGTGCCAGTTGAAACTGCCATAAAAGCTGAAATAATAAATATACCAGCAGTTAAATATTCAACTGGGATTAAAGAAATACCAAGAGCAGCCGTGCTCTCAGAGCCACCCATAGCACCAGAAACACCAGCAAAAGCACCAGCTAAAAGATAGATAATAAGCATAGTTACGATATTTTCGTTTCCGCATCCTTTTGCAAAATCTTTAAAGTTTTTATCAATATCACCGCGGAACATAATAAATGCTAAAACCACACCGACAGATAGAGCAACAACTGATGGGAATTCATAAAATGCCATTTCAACTCCTTGAGATTGAAGAAGAATTCCAGCACCAAGATAGATAGCTACAAAAGCTAAAAAGGGAATGAGTGCCAGCCCATTGGATTTAGGCTGATTGTTTTTGTTTTCCATAATTATTAAATCTCCTAATTTTTTGTATAGTTATTTTGAAAAAATTTCTATTTAAATTTTAGTATATCATATTAATTTAATTAACTCAATATATTTATATGAATTAAATCTTTACTATGTCAAAAAATGTGATATAATGGGAAATAATAGAAGTAAAAAAAGAAAGGTATGGAAATAATTATGGATTATTCTAATAAAAAAATTGGAACAAAATCAATTCACGCAGGAAATGTTAAAGATACAATGTATGGCTCATTAACAACTCCGATTTATCAAACTTCAACATTTATTTTTGATAATTGTGAGCAGGGTGGAAATAGATTTGCTGGAGAAGAAACAGGATTTATATACACTCGTCTTGGAAACCCTACAACTGCAGTTTTAGAATCAAAAGTTGCTTTTTTGGATAATGCAGAAGCTTGCGTTGCCACTTCGTCGGGAATGGGCGCTATTTCGGCAGTTTTTTGGACTGTTGCAGCGGCAGGAAAGCATATAATTGCTGATGAAGTTTTATATGGCTGCACACATACCTTACTAACTCATGGATTGACAAGGTATGGAGTTGAGGTAAGCTTTATAGATACATCAAATCTAGAAGAAGTAAAAAAAGCATTAAAACCCAATACCTGTGCCGTGTACATAGAAACACCTGCAAATCCTACTTTAAAAATAGTTGATATCAAAGAAATATCAAAAATAACTCATAATTATAATAAGGATATTAAGGTGATTTGCGATAATACCTTTGCATCTCCTTATATAACAAGGCCTATTGAATTAGGTGCAGATGTTGTAGTTTATTCTGCAACTAAATATTTAAATGGTCATGGAGATGTTATTGCTGGTTTTGCTTTAGGGACTAATGAATTTATAAATGAAGTTAGAATGTTTGGCATTAAAGATATGACAGGCTCAGTGCTAGGCCCACAAGAGGCATATTTGATTTTAAGGGGGCTTAAAACTTTTGAAATTAGAATGCAAAGGCATTGTGAAAATACAAAAATTGTTGCTGAAGTTTTAAAAAATCATCCAGCGATTGATAAAATATACTTCCCAGGATTTGAAACTCATACAAACTATGAGATAGCAAAAAAACAGATGACTGATTTTGGAGCAATGATATCTTTTGAAGTTAAAGGTGGAAAAGAAGCAGGTATAAAGCTTTTAGATAGCTTAAATTTATGCACACTAGCTGTTAGCCTTGGAGATGTGATGACATTAATTGAGCACCCAGCTTCTATGACACATTCAGTTTATACAAAAGAAGAATTAAAAGAGGCAGGTATACCAGAGGGTTTAATTCGATTATCAATAGGGCTTGAAAATGTTGAGGATATTGTAGAAGATTTAGAGAATGGATTAAATAAATTATTGTAATAACAAAGGTGGTTTTTAAATAAACCACCTTTTAAATTACATGCAAATAAAAACTTGACTATTTAAATATTATTAATTAAAATTAAGTTATCATATAAAATAAGAAAAGGAAAACTTCCTAAAATGAAATACTTAAAACAACTTAGTATTATATTTTTAATAACTTTTATAGCTGAAATATTAAAAACTATTATACCACTACCAGTTCCATCTAGCATATATGGAATGATTATTTTATTTAGTTTATTATCTTTTAAAATTATAAAGCCAAAAGACATAGAAAATGTTGCAGATTTTTTAATTTCAATTATGGGGATAATGTTTATTCCAGCTGGAGTTGGAGTTGTTAATAATTATGAGGATATAATGTTAATGCTACCTGCAATTATAATAAGTGTTGTTTTTTTAACAGTTATTATTATGGGGCTTACTGCCAAAATAACTCAAATGCTACTAAAAAACTCTAATAAGGGGGGCTGTAAGAATGATAGATAATATAACTTCTTCAATATTTTTTGGCTCCTTTTTAACGCTTAGTTGTTATTGTTTAGCAGGATTAGTTAAAGAAAAATTAAAAAAAGATATATTCAATCCTTTAATAATTGCTATTATTATAATTATAATAGTTTTACTAGTGTTTGATATTGAATACACAGTTTATATGCAATCAGCACAATATGTTAATTATCTTTTAACTCCTACAACGATTTGTTTAGCTCTTCCTTTATATAGACAATTAGAGCTTTTAAAAAACAACTTATTTGCAATATTAATTGGAGTTTTTACAGGTGTTTTAATAAGTGTTACATCTATTTATCTTTTAGCAGAAGTTTTATCTCTTACAAGTGAGCAGTATATAACGCTGCTTCCAAAGTCCATAACAACAGCGATCGGACTTCCTTTAAGTGAAGAGTTTGGAGGAATAGGTGAGATAACAGTTGCAATTATTGTTTTAACTGGTGTGGCTGGGAATCTATTTGCAGATTTTACTTTAAAACTATTTAAAATAAAAAATCCGATAGCAAAAGGGATTGCAATAGGCTCTTCTAGCCATGCAATAGGAACAGTGAAGGCTATGGAAATGGGAGAAATTGAGGGCGCAATGAGCAGTTTATCTATTGCATTAAGCGGGATTATGACAGTTATAATTATGCAAATATACGCAGGGCTAATTTAAAAGCAAAGAGTAACATTTTGTTGCTCTTTTATTTTTTATTTAATTAGTTTTAAATTGGAAATTAATGTGATAGAAAAATCTGAATATTTAAAATAATAAAATTCAAGCAATGTTTTCCTTATGATTAGCGCAAAATAATTAGATTTAACCGTGTAAAAGTTTAAAAACCAACAAAATATACTTGCAATACATCTGTGCTTTTTGGTATACTAATAGGTGATATATTAAATATATTGGTTTTATATATGTAACAATAAATGATATTGGAGAAAATAAATGAGTGATAATATAAATATATTTTTACAAGAAATGATAGAAAAATTAAGCTTTTTAAATGAAGCTGAATTTTCAAAATATGAATTCTTGAAAGATGTATGTGAATTTTTTGATATATCCCATGGATTTATTTACGAATCAAACCATATAGGTGTATTTAATAAAAAAGAATATTATGAAGTTATAAATACAAATTCTTTAAAAGATGAATATAGTTTAAAAGATTTATTAGGCTTAGAGCTTTTAAGTGAATTATGTTCAAAAAAAGTTGTTATCTGTGAAGGCGATACAAAAAAAGATGAAATTGAAACAAAGCTTTGCGACATACTTCAAATGAACACTTTGATATTCATTCCTATATTAAATCAGCATTATGAAATTGCAGGATTTGTGGGTATTGGAGATAGGAGAAGAAAAGCAAGATGTCCACAGGCAGATTTATATAAATCCTGTGCATTATTAAGCTTGCTTGCAAATAATATTAAACTTGAAATGTTTCAAAAAGGAATAGCTAATACAGAAGCTGCACTAAGTAATGTTTTAGACCATATAGGAATAGATATTTATGTAAATGATTATTATACACACGATGTATTATATGTTAATAAATCAATGGCAGCGCCTTATGGTGGAGTTGAAAATATGATAGGCAAAAAATGCTGGGGAACTATTTTTGATGATAAAACAGGACCTTGTGATTTTTGCCCACAACCTAAATTATTAGACGAAAACGGAAATTTAAACAAAACCTACACTTGGGACTATGAAAGACCTTTTGATAAATCTTGGTTTAGGGTTTTGAGTTCTTCATTCACTTGGAGTGATGGAAGAATAGCACATTTAGTTGCTAGTGTTGATATAACAGAGAATAAGAAAAATCAAATGCTTATAGAAAAATTGGCACAATACGATTATCTAACAGGGCTTCCTAATAGAAGAAGTTTACAGGATGATGTGCAAGCTTTTGTAGAAGATGATTCTAAATTTTCAGATAAATGGTATTTACTGTTTTGTGATTTAGATAAATTTAAAGAAGTTAATGATACTCTAGGGCATTTTGCAGGAGATGCGCTACTTAAAGGAATTGCAGAAAAATTAGAGAAAATTTGCAGTGATGATGTGAGAGCGTATAGGCAGGGTGGAGATGAGTTTGTTTTAATTGTTAAAGATAATAAAACAGAAGAAGAATTTAGAAAGCTTATAGATTGTGTTTTTAAAATTTTCACTGAAGAATATCAATATGATGAAAAAGCAATGAAATGTGGATGTAGTATTGGTGTTGCGCATTATCCTGAAGATGCTACTAATGTTAAAGAAATTTTCCATTTAGCAGACAAGGCAATGTATAAAGTTAAAAAAGAGAATAAGAATACAATTAAATTCTCTCATAATGGCGATTTTATCAAAATGGAAGATTATTTAAGTATTAAAATGAAAAATCAAAAAATATAAAAATATCCTTGCTATGGCAGGGATATTTTTATATAATAGACAGTATGAGAAAAGAATTGAAAGGATTTTAAGCTATGCCTTTAAATGAAACCGACTATAATTATGATATATTTTTAGAATTCCATCATTTTGATAAAAAAGGGTATTTTACGCCACCTGCGTATCATTATATAATTAATTCTATGGTGGATAAGCATTTAATGAATTATAATATTCATTTTGAAAAGCTTTTTCCAAGTGGTGTGTCTTGGGTGATACTATCGCTTACTATTGATATAATTAATCCAATTAAAAATAGAGAACAAAAATTAATAGGAAAAACTTGGTTTTCAGGAAGAAAAGGAGTTGTTTTTCGTCGTCAAGTGCAATTGCACAGCGAAGATGGAACGCATATTTTAAATGCAACCTTGTATTCAACTTTAATTGATTTAAACACAAGGAGTGTTTATAGAAGTAGGGAATTGCCATTTGAATTAGTGTTTCCAACAGAAAATGAATTAATGATAGCAAAGCCAACTTTTAAAGAAAAATTTGAATATGAATTTTTTGATAATAATAAGGTTAAAAAAAGCTATCTTGATATGGTGGGTCACGTTAATAATTTAAAATACAGCGAATTTTGCTACGATGCAATGAATGATATTCAGGCAAATTTAGAAAAAATAAAGCGAATGGAAATTTATTTTGTTTCCGAGCTTAAAAACGCGGATGAATTTAATTTAAATAAAACTATGATAGATGATAAACTTATAATACAAGGATATAATAAAACAAATGATAAACCATCATTTTATGGCGTATTTTATTATGAAGATTAAAAAAACTCGGCTGATGCCGAGTTTTTTATATTTACAAGATTTCTTTTTTATTATAAATCATAATAGAAACAAAATAGGATATTATATATATAATTATTCCAATAGATAAAAGCAAAAACACAGCTTGATTAAAATTAAGCCTTGTTATTATCACAATCAAAATAGTAAAGACAGCTATAATTACTATAAGCAATAATATAATTATTTTTTGCGAAAGTATTAATAAAGATAATGGCTTTATTAAAGCAGGTGAAATAAAATTCACTACAATGCCAATGCAAAAAGCCATTAATAAATCTTCGGGCTCTGTGAAAAAGAAAAAACTACTAATAAATAAAGTTGTACTAGCCTTGCTCACATAATCCGAACACGTTTAATAATAATCAAATAGGCTCTCTATCTGCGTTAAAAGCTTTTGCAAGGCGTAAAGCATTACTGCAAGCCTTTGCCTTGATATAAAACCTATTTGAATATTATTAAATCTGCGACCTAAAATCCAATAATTTTTTTATAAAACAAGGCAAATTTACGAAATAATGCTTTCGCCTTATAAGTGAATTTAACGCAGTTTTAGGAAAAAATTATCCGATTTTAGGCGGTTCGGATTATGTGAGTAAGGCTAGCCATAATAAAGCCAACCATAATAAAAAAGATAGATAAAATATACTGCGAAGTGATAACATCTTTTCTTTTAATAGGAAATGTGGTTTCTAATTTATAAAAAGCATCAGTTTCAGGCTGTACAGATAGGGTAAGTGAAAAAAGTCCACTAAATTGAGCTATTAAGATTACTGAAAAAAGATTACTATTTGAAATATCAGTAAAAAAAGAGATAAGTATTCCAAGAATTCCAAGTGAAGATAAAAATATTACTGATGCAAAAAATGATGACTTAACTGCGTAAAAATTATATTTAATTAATCCTTTCATATAAAAACCCCTTTCTAGGTGATTTCCTTTTTTTGATAAACTTTTGATATTACTAAATAGGATAAAATATATAGCAATATAAAAAATATGCTAAAAACGAGATTTCCTATAATAAACATTTCAATGCCCAATGAATGAACATAATTTACTGAAATCATAAAAGCAAATAATCCGATAAGCCCAGCTATTTCTGAAAGTGCAGGAATTAATAGGATAAAAGCTAACCTTGAAAATGATATCATAAGTAAGGCACAGCCTAAAATCACTATATCCATAAAATAAGCAAGCATAATAGTATTGAAAATATTTTCATATCCATAAAAGCATAAGAATACTAAAATATAAATTGAATGAAATACAAGATAAGATATTACGCAAACAATATCGGTTAGATATATTGAAGAGATTACATTACTTTTGTTGATTGGCACTACTATCTCAAATTTATTCCAGCCACTTTTAATTCTATCATTAAGAGTGTTTCGCCCAAAAGCACCGAATAATATAAGTGAAAATGATGGAGCGATAGCAAAAATTTGATTAGAATTAAGATTTAAAAATGGTGGAGCTATAAGCCCTGCTACACTTGATAATATTAATAAAACTATTAAAAACACAAGGCTTGATTTCATTGTATATAGATTATATTTAATTAATCCTTTCATATAAAAACCCCTTTCTAGGTGATATCTTTTTTATTATAAATTGAAACAGAAATAAAATAAGATAGTATATAAAATATTAATGAAGATATAGCTAAAATTCCATATGTTAAATAGAATGGTTTTGCATTTAATGAATTTACAAAATTTAATAAGTTTGGAATTACCACAATGCTGATAGTCACAACTATTTCTGCCATTTCAGGCTTTAAGCATATGCAAACTACTCGAGTAAAAGCTGATATGAAAAGGAAAACAGTGACTGCAAATAAGCTAGTTATACTTAAAGCGCTAAAAATATCATTAAACCCATATAACGCCCCTATTAATATAGCATAAAAAAGGTGGTAAAGTATATAAATTGTATAGCAAAAAATATCTGTTAAATACAAAGATTTTATAACATCTTTTCGATTTACAGGAAGAGATAATTCTATCTTTCCAAAACTATCCCGAGTTCTATTTCTAAAACCAATAGCATTAAGCATAGCAAAGAGTATAGGAAAAAATAATGGCACAATATAAAGTATACTAGGCTCTTCGATATTAAAAAATAACGGCAATAATATTGCGATAAAGGAAAGAGATAAAACTGCTAAAATTAAAGCGATAAGAGTAGATTTAGAATAGTAAAGATTATATTTAATTAAGCCTTTCATTTAAATATCTCCTTTAGTTATCATTGGAAGTATTTCATCAATGCTAGGAATATCAACAACTATATCGGGATACTTATTTAAAAATTCAGCCTTATCCTTAACTAAAACTTCGGTTTGTAGGCCTCTTTTTCTAAAAGATAGGTATTCATTTTCTAAAAGCTTTTTAAAATCAGCATCTTTCATTTTAGCAATCCCATAATTATAAATTAGCTTGTCTTTTTCTTCGATTAAAATTATTTTTCCATTATCAATAAATGTTATATAATCGGCAATTTTTTCCAAATCACTTGAAATATGAGAAGATATTAAAATAGAATTATTTTCATCTTCTATAAATTCTAATAGCATATCTAAAATTTCTTCTCTTGCAACAGGGTCTAGCCCAGCAGTTGCCTCATCTAAAATTAAAAATTTTGCTTTATGCGATAGGGCAACAGCTATTGATAACTTCATTCCCATACCACGAGAAAATGTTTTGATTTTCTTCTTTTTTTCAAGATTAAATTTTTCAAGGTAGCTAAAAAACAAATCGCTATCCCAATTTTTATAGATATCTTTAAAAATGCTATCAAGATTTATCGCAGTTAAATCTTTAGAAAAATGAAGGCTATCAAACACAACACCGATATCTTCTCTTAAATGTTTTGAATTATCAATCATTTCTTCCCCAAAAAATTTAACGCTTCCAGATTCTCTTTGTATTAAATTTAAAATAGTGCTAATAGTGGTGCTTTTGCCAGAGCCATTTTTCCCAACAAAGCCCATTATACTCCCTTTAGGAACATTGAATGATATATCACAAAGCTTAAAATCTGATTTTTTATGGCTTTTATTTAAATTATTAATTTCTAATGCGTAGTTCATATTATTCTCCTTTTATTCATCGCTAGTGTAAAAAATTGCGAGTAAACTGCTTAGTTTTTCCAAGGTTATCCCATTTGCTTTTGCAATTTCGCTGGCTTTTAAAAGATACTCTTCAATGATTTTTTGCTCCTGCTCTTTTATAAAATCTTTATTTTGAGCTGAAACAAAACTGCCTTTTCCAACAGTTGTTTGAATAAATCCGTCCCTTGCTAAATCTTCATACGCTTTTTGAACGGTTATAACGCTGACGTGTATTGTTTTTGCAAGTGAACGCATTGAAGGAATAGCATCGCCAGATTTTAACTCACCACTCATAATCATCGCTTTAAATTGCGAAGTTATCTGCTCATATATCGGTTTACTTGTATTGCTACTAATTATTATTTCCACTATACGCCCCTCCTTTATTTTAATCGGTGTACTTGGTGTACTGATTGTTTAAGTACAATATAGCACACTGGCAATAAAAAGTCAACACTGAAAATAAATTAATTTTAACTATTGACATTTACTGGTTAATTGTTTTATAATATTAAACAGTGAAACAAAAAGATTAAGGAATTTATTAATTATGACAAACACAAGAAATTTAACTGTATATTTTTATTTCTTTTACTTTATTAACTTTGTTAATAAGGTTGCTTTGTCGTACAGAGAGAACATTCGTTAGTCAAGAAATAAGAATTTGATTATAAAAGATGTTGCCTGTGGTTCAAAGGAACCACAGGCATTTTTTATTGCTAGAAAAGGAAATGGAGAAAAAATTATGATTATCGTTTTAAAGAAAAATGCAGACCAAGCACAAGTGGCAAATTTAACAAACTGGCTAGAGGCTAGAAACCTAGGAATTAATCTTTCAGCAGGAGAGCAAAGCACAATTTTAGGGCTTATTGGGGATTGCTCTAGCATTGATGCTGATTTAATTTCAGCGATGGAAGTTGTTGAAAGTGTTACAAGAATTCGTGAGCCTTATAAAAAAGCTAACAGAAAATTTCATCCAGAAGACACAGTTATAACCTTAAATAACGGAACTAAAATCGGTGGTGGAAACTTTGTTATGATGGCAGGTCCTTGCTCAGTTGAGTCAGAAGAGCAGATTATAGAAGTTGCATCTAGGGTGAAATCTAGTGGAGCATTAGTTTTAAGAGGTGGGGCATTTAAGCCAAGAACATCTCCATATGCTTTTCAGGGAATGGGGAGCGAAGGGCTTGATTTATTAAAGCTTGCAAGAGAAAAAACAGGACTTCCAATAATCTCAGAATTAATGGAAATGAGCCAAATTCCACTATTTGAAGATATTGATATTATCCAAATCGGGGCAAGAAATATCCAAAACTTTAACTTATTAAAAGAAGTTGGTAAATTAGATAAGCCAGTTTTACTAAAAAGGGGTATCGCTGGGACTATTGATGAATTATTAATGAGTGCAGAATATGTTATGGCGAGCGGTAATAATAAGGTTATCCTTTGCGAGAGAGGAATTAGAACATACGAAACTGCAACAAGGAATACACTAGATTTATCAGCAGTACCAGTTTTAAAAGAGAGAACACATCTACCAGTTATCGTTGACCCAAGTCATGCAACTGGATACTCAAGATATGTAGCACCTTTATCTCTTGCTGCGGCTGCTTGTGGGGCAGATGGGCTTTTAATCGAAGTTCACAATAATCCTAGCTGTGCTTTATGCGATGGAGCACAATCATTAACTCCAGAGGCTTTTGATGATTTAGCTAAAAAAATCCAAAAGGTTAGAACTGCTATTTTATAATTTATAAAAAGGAATGATTATTATATGAAAAAAATTACAGTTGATATTAATCCATCATACGATGTTTTTATAGGCGAGGGCTTACTAGATACTTTAGGCGAAAAAACTAGATATATAACAAAGGCTAAAAAAGCGATGATAATTAGCGATAGTAATGTTTTTCCTTTGTATGGGGATAGTGCTATAAAATCTTTAGAGAAATCAGGATTTATAGTTGAGAGTTTTTATTTTCCAGCAGGTGAAGAATCAAAAACATTAGACACTATCGAAACAATTTTAGAATTAATGAGCGAGAAAAAAATATCTCATTCAGATATTATTATCGCTCTAGGTGGTGGAATTGTTGGAGATGTAGCAGGATTTTGCTCGGCTATTTATTTAAGGGGAATTCCTTTTGTCCAAGTTCCAACAACTCTTCTTTCGGCAGTTGATTCTTCAGTTGGTGGAAAAACAGGGGTGAATTTAACTAAAGGGAAAAACCTAGCAGGGGCATTCAATCAGCCAAAACTTGTTTTATGTGATGTGAAAACTTTTGATACATTATCAGAAGAAATAATAAAAGATGGCTTATGCGAAGTGATTAAATACGGCTGTATTTTAGATAAAGATTTATTTTCACAGCTTTTAAAAGGGAATTTTCAAAAAGATATCATTGATATAATAGCAAGATGCGTTGAAATAAAAGCAGAAGTGGTAAAAGAAGATGAATTTGATAAAGGCACTCGACAGATATTAAATTTTGGACACACTATTGCACATTCAATAGAGACACTTAGCCAGTTTTCAATTTCTCACGGAAGAGCTGTTGCAATGGGAATGTATATGATTGAAAAATCAAATAATATAGAAAATGCACAGAAAATAAAAGAGATACTCGATGTTTACAATATAGATATTAACTGCAATTACTCAGCAAAAGATTTAGCAAATAAGGCAACTGGCGATAAAAAAGTGAGATTTGGAAAGCTGAATTTAATACTTTTAAATGAAATAGGAAGTGCGAGAATACAGCCAGTTGATTTAGATAAAATAGAAGAGTTTTTTATGAAAGGGAATAAATAAAAATGAAGGTTAAAATTCAGCCAAGAAAACTAAAAGGAGATATTGATGCAATTTCTTCAAAATCTTACGCACATAGAATACTATTAGCATCAGCACTTTGCAAAGATGAAACTCATATACATATAAATCATTTCTCACAAGATATTAAAGCAAGTATAGAAACAATACAAGCACTAGGCTCGAAAGTTGAGTATACAAAAACAGGCGTTTTAGTAACTCCGAATGCATATCCTGAAAAATTAGATGTATTCTGCCACGAAAGTGGAACAACGGCAAGATTAGTTTTGCCAATAATGGCTGCAATTTCTAAAAATGGGGTGCTAAATGGCTCAGGCTCACTTCCAAGTCGTCCGTTTTTAGAATTGTGCGAGGCTATGGAGCCAAACGGAGTAAAATTTAATCAATATAATCTGCCAATTGAATACACAGGAAAACTACAATCAGGAACTTATTCTCTTCCTGGAGATAAAAGCTCGCAATATATTTCAGGGCTTATGTTCGCTCTTCCACTTCTTAATGGAGGTAGCAAAATAAATTTAACAACTCCACTTCAATCTTCAGGCTATGTTGATATAACTATCGATGTTTTAAAAAGATTTGGAATTGATGCATCTTATGATATAAAAGGAAATCAAGAATATATTTCTCCAAAAGATATTATTGTTGAAGGGGATTGGTCTAATGCGTCATACTGGCTGTGTGCTGGAATTATGCCAAATCATTTAAATGAAAATTCTGCTCAAAAGGATAAATTGTTTATAAAAGTTTGCGATTCTGATGTTATAGATGCTATGGAAATTCCAGATTTAGTTCCAGCACTAGCTGTTTATGCAACTCAAAAGGAAAAGAAAACTAAAATATTTAATATTCAAAGATTAAGAATTAAAGAAAGCGATAGAGTGAAATCAGTTTCTGATATGATAACAGCTTTAGGTGGAAAAATCGAAGTTCAAGATGATTGTATGATAATTCATCCAAGTAAATTAACAGGAGGCACTGTGGATAGCTGTAATGACCATAGAATAGTTATGGCATCAGCTGTTGCATCTATCTTTTGTGAAGGCGAAGTTGTTATACAAAATGCAAGCGCTGTTAATAAATCATATCCAGCATTCTTTGAAGATTTTAAAAAGCTTGGGGGTGTAGTTGATGTCTTGTAGTTATGGTGATAAAATAAAAATTCAGATTTTTGGTCAATCTCATTGCGAGATGATAGGCGTTGTTATTGATGGACTTCCAGCAGGCATAAAGCTTGATATGGATAAAATTCATTCCTTTTTAAAAAGGCGTCAAGGGGGCAATAATGCCTATTCAACTCCTAGAAAAGAAGAAGATATTCCAAATATAGTAAGTGGCATTGTTAATGGCGTAACCTGTGGAACGCCACTAACAGCAGTTTTTGAAAATAAAAACACAAAGAGTGCTGATTATAAAAATATTACAGAAATTCCAAGACCTTCTCACGCAGATTATGTTGCACATATTAAATACAATGGCGCAAACGATGTTCGTGGGGGTGGGCATTTTTCAGGAAGATTAACCCTTCCATTATGCTTTGCAGGGGCAGTTTGTATGCAAATTCTAGAAGAAAAAGGAATTAATATAATAGCTCATATAAATAATATTGGAAATGTTTTTGATACCCCTTATAATCCAGTTAATATCCAAAATATAAGCTACACAAATGGCGAATTATACGTTAATGATAAAGCTAAAGGCGAAGAGATGATAAAAGAAATAATGTCAGCTTTATCTGAGGGAGATTCAGTTGGTGGAAGTGTTGAATGTGCTATAACTGGAATGCCTGTTGGAGTAGGCGAGCCAATGTTTGATGGGATTGAAAATTCAATTGCAAAAACTGTTTTTGCAGTTCCAGCTGTTAAAGGGGTGGAATTTGGAGCAGGCTTTAAAGTTTGCAGTATGAAAGGCAGCGAAAACAACGACCCTTATAGATACAGCGAAGATAAAGTTATCACTACTTCTAATAATTCAGGGGGGATAACTGGTGGAATTTCAACGGGTATGCCTGTTATATTCCGTGCTGCAATAAAGCCAACGCCGTCAATTGGAAAAGAGCAGTTATCAATTAATCTTACAACAAAAGAAAACGATGTTTTAGCCGTTAAAGGCAGGCACGACCCGTGTATAGTGCCAAGAGTTGTTCCTTGTATTGAGGCAGCGGCTGCAATAGCTATTATTAATTTATTATAATAAGGAGTTAGACAATGAGTGATTTATTAAAAAAATCAAGAGAAGAAATTGATGAAATAGATAAAAACCTAGCTGAGTTATTCACAAAAAGAATGAATATTGTTAATAACATTGCCCAGCATAAAAAAGAAAACAATCTTCCTATTTTAGTAGCAGGTAGAGAAAGAGAAATAATATACAGCGTTACTAAAAATATGGACGACCAGATGGCTGAATACACTAAAATTCTATACACAACAATGTTTGATTTATCAAAAGCTTATCAGGAGCACACAGTGACAGGCGAGAGCGATTTGCAAAAGAAAATCACGCAAACGCTACTTGATACAAATAAAAAGTTTCCAAAAAGTGCAGTTGTTGCCTGCCAAGGTATTGAAGGGGCAAACTCTTCTACTGCCTGTGATAAAATATTTTCTCGTGCAAGCATTACATATTTCAATGATTTTGAAGGGGTTTTTAAAGCAGTAGACCAAGGGCTTTGTGATTATGGAATACTTCCAATTGAAAATAGTTTGCACGGCTCAGTTACAGGCGTTTATGATTTAATGAGTAAATACGATTTTCAAATTGTTCGCAGTGTAAAAGTGAAAATTCAGCACACATTACTTGCTAAAAAAGGAACAGATATTAATAATGTTAAAGAAATATATTCTCACCCACAAGCCTTAGCACAATGTAGTGATTTCTTTAAAGAAAATTCAAAATTCACCCCTTGTAATTATGCAAACACTGGTATGGCAGCAGAAATGATTTCAAAATCAAGTAGAGATGATATAGCTGCAATTGCCGATGAGGGATGTGCTGATTTATATAATTTAGAAATTATAAAATCCGATGTTCAAAATAGCGATAATAATCACACAAGATTTATCTGCATATCAAAAAAGGCTGAAATTTATCCAGCTGCTGATAAAATCAGCTTAATGTTTACAATTTCACATAAACCGGGCTCTTTATATAATATAATTTCAAAATTTTCAGCACTAGGAGTTAATATGTCAAAGCTTGAAAGCAGACCAATTCCCGGAAAAAACTTTGAATTTATGTTTTATGTTGATTTTGATGCAGATATAACCGAAATAAATATTCAAAAATTAATAACTCAAATTCAGCATAACTGCCAAAAATTTGTTTACCTTGGAAGTTATAAGGAGGTTTAATTTTTGAAATACGGATTAATTGGAGAAAAACTCTCGCATAGCTACTCACTTCCAATTCACGGATTTTTTAATAATCACGATTATAAAATCTGCGAAATTAAAAAAGAAGATGTAAATGATTTTATGCTTAAAAGAGATTTTAAAGGGATAAATGTTACAATTCCATACAAGGAAGTTGTTATGCCATTTTGTAGTTGTTCAAGTGAGGCTTTAGAGATTGGCTCGGTTAACACTATTGTTAATAAAAATGGCGAATTATTTGGCTACAACACTGATATTATGGGATTTCGCCTTTGTGTAAAACAAATTAATTTAGAGTTTAAAGATAAAAAAGTTGTAGTTTTAGGTAGTGGTGGAACATCTAAAACTGCCACTTGGGTTGCAAAAAAAGATGGCGCTAAAGAGATAATACAAATTTCTAGAAATGGCGAAAATAACTATCAGAATATTAATAATCACTATGATGCTGATATTATTATTAACACAACGCCAGTTGGAATGTATCCAAATAATGATGAAAAGCCTATTGATTTACAGCCGTTTAAAAATTTAATTGGCGTTGTTGATGTTATTTATAATCCTTTAAAAACTCAGCTTATTTTACAAGCAGAAGATTTAAATATCCCTTGTGTTGGTGGGCTTTCAATGCTAGTTGGCCAAGCTTTACTAGCGCATAATATATTTTTTGATTTAGATGATTTATCCCCTTTAAACTATGGGCTAAAAAAAGCAACGGATATGTTTTGCAATATTGTTTTAATAGGAATGCCAGGAGTTGGAAAAAGCACGACTGCCAAAAAAATATCTGAAAAATTACATCTAAAATTAGTTGATACTGATGAAGAAATTTTTAATAAAACTAAAAGGACGCCAGCAGATATTATTAATACCGATGGTGAAAAAGCTTTTAGAGATATTGAAACCGAAATTGTAAAAGAATTTTCTAAAAAAACAGGATATGTTATTGCAACAGGTGGTGGAGCTATATTAAAAAAGGAAAATCAGCTAGCTTTAAGGCAAAACAGCATTATTTTTTATCTATCAGCACCAATTGAAAAGCTTGCAACTGAAAATCGACCACTTTCTAAAAATTTAAAAGAATTATATGATTTTAGAAAGCCAATATATGAATCCCTTGCTGATTACACCATTGATGTTGGAGAGAATTGGGATAATGTTTTAAATGAGATAGAAAGGGTGTTTATATGAAAATTCTAGTAATAAACGGGCCTAATATTAATTTTTTAGGAATAAGAGAGCCAGAACTATACGGAAAAGAAACCTACCAAGATTTATTAAATTTAATTTCTAGCTATGCAAAAGAAAAAAATGTTGAAGTGGAATTTTTTCAATCTAATCACGAAGGGGCGATAGTTGATGCAATTCAAAGAGCTTATTTTGATAAGGTTGATGGAATTATTATAAATCCAGCTGCCTACACTCACACAAGTGTTGCAATATTAGATGCTTTAAAATCTACTAATATAAAAACAGTTGAAGTGCACATATCAAAAGTTTCAGAGCGTGAAGATTTTAGGCAGATATCCTATGTTAAATCGATAGCTAAAAAAACATATGAAGGGCTTGGATTTAGTGGATATTTAAAAGCGATAGACTATCTTTTAGAAATAAATTAATTAAAAATAGCAAAACAGATTTTTTAAGCTGTTTTGTTATTTTTTTATTTTTTAAAATGATAATAAAATATCTGTAAACATAAAATTTTCTTTTTATCTATAAATTATTCAAATAAAAGAAACAATCTATATATTTCTATCAAACATTTCACAAAAATAAGCAATATAATCAAAGTAAACTTAAAATATACTTATTTAGTGAACTTAATTCGAACCTTATAAAAAATTTACCCGATTTTAGTCGAATTATATCAGTTACCCTATGTGAGTAAGGCTAGGTTTAGTTTCAGAAAGGTTGGTAGAATAAGATGAAAAAGTATAGACAAACTATATTTATGGTAGTAATGGTAGCTGGAATTATGGGGCTTATAGTTTTTGCAAGTGGGCAAAGTGGAAAGGGAAATCAAATGAAAACAATAGATGCATATTCAAATCTTAGTATAGAAGAATTAATAAAAGAAAAAGATTTAAGCACAATATATCTTGCAGGTGGATGTTTTTGGGGCGTTGAAGAATATATGACAAGGATTGAAGGGGTGTATGATGCTGCATCAGGATATGCAAACGGCACAACTGAAAATCCAAGTTATGAAGATGTTATTTATAAAAAAACAGGGCACGCTGAAACGGTAAGGGTTGTGTATGATTCAAAAGAAGTAAGTTTAAAAGAGCTTTTAGAAAAGTTTTTTAAAGTGGTAGACCCAACTAGTGTGAATCAGCAAGGTAACGATAGGGGAAGTCAGTATCGCTCAGGTATATACTATGAAAATGAAGAAGATAAAGAGATTGCAAAAGATGTTTTAGATGATTTACAAAAAGAATATGATAAGGAAATAGTGGTTGAAAATCTTCCACTTGATAATTTTTATCTAGCTGAAGAATATCATCAAAATTATCTGCAAAAAAATCCAAATGGATATTGCCATATTAATCTTGATTTAGCTGATGAATTTTTAGTTATCGAAGAAGAAAGCTACGATGTTCCAAAAGATGAAGAGATAAAAGAAAATTTATCATCACTAGCATACGATGTAACTCAAAATGGTGCAACTGAAAGAGCATTTACTAGCGAATTAAATGATAATAAGGCTGCTGGAGTATATGTTGATATAGTTACAGGAGAACCATTATTTTTATCAAATGATAAATATGATTCAGGTTCAGGCTGGCCAAGTTTTACAAGGCCTATATCAGAAGATGTTATAATTGAAAAAGAAGATAACACATTGTTTATGCAAAGAGTTGAAGTTAAATCAAGAGTTGGGGATACTCATTTAGGACACGTTTTTGAAGATGGCCCAGTTGATGATGGCGGACTTCGATACTGTATAAATGGGGCAGCTTTAAAATTTATTCCATATGAAAATATGGCTCAAGAAGGATACGGACATCTCTCACATCTAGTTGAAATCGATTCCGAATAGCTGGCGTTATAAAATGATGAATAAATCTGCAAAACCTAGAAGTTTTGCAGATTTTTCACATTACAACTTTATTGATTATAAAAGGTAAATATGCTATAATTTAAAAAGCGTTTTAAATTATTAATATATAGATTGCGAGTTTTTAATGGAAATTATATACACAATTTTAAGTTTTCTTGGGCTATTAAGTTTTGCTTTGTTATTTACTGCAAAATTCAAAGTTTCGGATGCGATTGCCCCTTTAGTGGCAGTTAGCTTTACAATAATATATATTTTATTATTCGGCGTTTTTGATGCCTTACTGATAGGGATGTACTTATATTTTATTTTAGCAGTAATAATTATAGTTCTATTTGCTATTAAAAAAATTAAAATACCAAAACTCTCAGTTTGGTTTTATGGGTTTATTTTGGTTTCGATTAGTTTGATAATATTTTTTGGAATAAGAAAACCACTACTATATTCTTGGGATGAATTTAGCTTTTGGGGAACTGCTGTTAAAATGATGAAAGTAAACCACGAACTTCCAGCAACAGCTGAAATTGGCTGGGCGTGGGTTGCATCGCAAAAGGCAGGGCTGATTGCAATTGGATATTTCTTTGAGTTTTTTGGAGAGTATAGCCAGTGGAGAATTTTTATTGGAATAAATATTATTGCTATATCTGTTTTTTGTGCGATACTTTCGCCTTTTAAAAATAATAAAAAATATATTGGAATACCATTATTATTTATAGCTTATCTATCTTCATATATATTCACTGTTTATAGGCCACTTTTAGAGCCTAGCAACGTTTATATGACGGCGCTTGCTGATATCCCTATGGGCTGGCTAGTTGGGGCTGGGTTTTCGATATACTATCTATTAAAATTTGAAAAGGCGAAATTATGGCCAATTCCCCTTGTTTTAACTGCTTTATTAATGACTAAGGATACAGCATTCCCGTTTTCGCTGATTGCGTGGGGGATAATCTCAGTTGATATATTATTTTTCAATGATGATGTAGAGTTTTTGCATTTAAAAGGAATAAAGGCTAAAGTATCGCATATAGTTTTGAATTTATCTGTAATATTAATCGGATTTTTTGGCTGGGCAAAGTATATTGCAAATGTAACTGGGGCAGACACATTTGGCGATATCGGTGGAAGCGAAGAAATAGGAATGTTCACAATGCTAATAAAAGGGACAAAAGAGCTTTTTGGCATTAATAGAACGCAAGAATTTACAGCAATTATGGATATGATGATTGATGCATTTTTCAATATTAGAATTTCTATGATTGGCTCTTGCTTTAGCTTAATGATTATTATATCAATTATCCTTATAATATCTGCTATTTCAACTAATGATAAATCTCATAGAAATAGCTGTATATCATTTAATATTCTTTCAATTCTAGGGTTTTTTGCTTATTATATATTCCTAGGATTTACCTATGTTTATATTTTTAAATCCGATGTTAACTCAAGCCTTTTAGGGTATGAGAGATATATATATCCATATTTAATAGGCTGGTTTATAGCGAGCGTTTTATTATTATCAATTAGCATATTAAAATCAAAACCTAAGTTTTTAATTATGCCAGTGATAACTGTTTTTGTAATTTTAGCTGTATTTATTTATAGATACTATCAGTATATCCCAGCAGGAATGACCTATCTTGATTATCACGAAGGGTATCTTTATGAAAGAGAAGAACTAGTTGAAAATTCACAAAGTATAACTTATATTCTAGGCGAAGATGAAGATGGGAAAATTTACTTTATAAGTCAGGGCGATAATGGAAACAGATGGTTTCAATATTCAGCTGATTTACTTCCACTTCAATTAGAATATAGCTTTGGTGGGGGAACTTTAAGGCTTCCAGGCGATGGTGATGGATATTATGATTACGAATTAAGCCAAGAAGAATTTAAGGAATATATAATTACTAATGAATGTGAATATATATTTATTGAAAGAAGCGATGAATATTTTATTAAAAACTTTAAATCTTTATTTAGTGATAATTTAGAAGTATCTCAAAAAGGAAGTTCAGTTTTATACACTGTTGAAAATAATAATGGAAATATTGAATTTGAGTTTTTAAGTGAGGTGGGGTAATGAGAGATATATTTAAAAAAATAAACCTTAATAAAAATTCGCTTGTATTAATATATATAGTTTTTATAGCAGTGTTTGTAGTATCTAGTTTTTTTAATTTTTTATCTGATAAAATAAAAAATCAAGAGGAAATCTATCTCACTGTTAATGATTTTGAATTGATTGATTTAGCTGTTAATGATGATTTATCACTTACCTCCACTTGGTATGATGCTCAAATGATTTATAAATCAAAAGCAGAAATAAAAAGCATATATTACATTTTAGAAAATTCATCAACGGGGGAAATTTGCTCTTATTATTTAAAAAATGAAGGTGAAGATTTTTCAAATCACAATAGATTATTCCCAGAATTTTCAGTTAAAAATGAGGCATTTTATATTTACCCTAGTGACACAACAATTATTAGATTAGATATAGGTAGTGTGCTAGGCGAAACTTATGAATTTAAAGAGATAGTTTTAAATAAGGATATTCCATTTTTAAAATATTTTAGTTTAACTAATTTTGAGTTAGTATTATTTATTATTACGCCAATATTTTTAAATTCAAGTATATGTTTTATTAAATCATTATATAATAATTATATTAAAAGAAAAATAAATTAATTTAAAAGGAATAGGTGCTTATATGAGCGATAATCAAATCACGCTAACGTTAGTTGGCATAGTAGAGTCTTTAGAAAAAATGGCAGAAACTTTTACTCAAACATTAGGAACTGTTTTTAAATCTTATGAAGAAATAAACGGAAGATATAGTATTACTTTACAGGATAATTCAATTATCACAATAGAAATTCCAGAGCACGCAAGTGGAAATGAAAATTTTTTGGCACAAATTAATGGAATGCGTGGATTTTATTATAATATAGATACAGATAAAACTAATATTAAAGAAATGCTTGTTGCAAATATGGCGTATTGGAACGCTATGATAGGAATTAAATTCACTGATGATGGCAATAAAGACAGGACGAATTTTTTGTTTTCAAATTCATTAGTAACGGCTGGAAAATTAAATAGCTACATAATGCTTTCGAGTTTAGATATTTATAATGGTGAGGGAAAACTTGTTTTATCAAGAGATGGTAGAAGTGACTTAGAAAGCTTTAACCCATTATTCCCAGCACAAAATATTTTTGAGCACAAAATAGAAGAAACACAAAAAGATTTAGATAAATACCAAAAATCAATAGATATTTTAAAAGAAAAAAATATACCATACATAGAAGAAATGGCACTAGCTTTAAGAGAAGGCGAAATAGAAATTAAATCTATTAAAGATATTGCACAAAGATTAGTTTCACTTTTTGCAGTTTCTGTTTTTTCAGAGGCAATACTAAGTGAAAACTGCACAAATGATGATGCTTTTTCAGAACTTGTTATGTTAAATGAAAAATTCAACGTTATATCATATCTAAGTGAAGCGGAGCTGGATTACACTAATCAAGATAAAATAGGAGAGAATGAAGCAATACAGTTTGTATGGAGATATGAGGCTTTAAATATCTTATTTTGGGCACTTGGATTTATTAAAGAGCTTCCAAAAGAGGATGAAATATGCGATGTACCACTTATAGCAAAAACTATTAGAAATTTTGAAAATTTAGAAGATATAATAAAATCGGCAAAATTAATTTCAAAAGATACACTAGCTGAATATCAAGATTTAATAATGAGATATCACTGGGCGTGTATTGAAAATAGAATGAACCAAAAAGAAATGCCAGCAGGGCTTGATGAAGGCGTTGTTATGGAAAGGCATAAGGCACTAAACTGGCTAGTAAGTAGTTTCTTTGGAACAGATTGGGACGAAGTGCAAACACCAGCATAATTTTTATAGAATTAAAAAACAGCGATGAGAGTAATTCACATCGCTGTTTTGTTTACTTTATAATTTAAATTAGCTTAAATCTTTTACAAGCTTACTTGCTTCTTCGTGTAGTTTTCTTGCTGTTTCAAAGTTTTTATTATAAATTGCAGTTTCTAAATTATTAACTGTTTGAGTGTATTTTTCTTGAATAATTAGATAATCCTTATCAAAATGCTTTGAGTAAATCATTTGTCTGAATTTTCTATTGCTCATTCTTCTGATTGTTTTATCTTCTAAAATTAGCACATAATCCATACAATTTGCAATAAAATAAAAATCGTGCGACACCATAATAACACTGCCTTTAAAATCCTTAATCGCCTTTTCAAGGGCAACTTGAGAATAAATATCTAAATGGCTAGATGGCTCATCTAAAATTAAAACATCGGCTGGAAATTTTGCGATTTTTGCCATTTGCAGAGTGTTTTTCTCGCCCCCTGAAAGGCTAGAAATCTTGCTAGTCATCACTTCTTTTTCAAAATTAAAGGCTATTAAATGATTTTCAATTTCTTCATAGGTTTTAAATCCTGCATCAAAAAATTCATCATAAATAGTGTTTTCATCATTTAAAGTTTCATTTTGAAGCTGTGAAAGATAGAAAATTTTAATATCGTCTTTGATTTTAATATTATCAGTATTATTTAATGCTATTCTTCTAAGAAGAGAGGTTTTTCCAGTTCCATTTGCTCCTATTATAGCTATTTTATCTCCATAATTCATCGAAAAATTAACATCGGTTAAAAGCGGTTTATCATATGTGATTGATAGATTTTCAGCAGATATAATAGGGGAAGAGTTTTCGATTAGTTCGGCGTTAGTTTCATCATTAGATGTAAAATAATAATCAGGAGTGTTTAAATATATAAACGGCTCTTTTGTCTGTCTTGCTTCTAATCTTTCTTGAAATCTCACTCTTGCTTTTAATGCTTTTCCGTGAACAGCTTCTGCATTAGAAGTTGCTATTTCTCTTAAACTTTCAATTAATTTTGCATTTCTTTCAATTTCAATAGAGTCAGAAAGGGCGATTTCTTGAATATCAATCTTCTTTTCAAGTAAAGATAGATTGTATTCATCATAACTCCCTAAAAATTCTTGAATTTGAGTGTTTTCTAAATGAATTATCTTATCAAAACATTGATTTAATAGATATCTATTATGCGTGATAACTAAAAGCGTTCCTTTATGGCTATTTATTAAATTTTTAAGCGAAGCTAAATTTTCAAAATCAAGGAATGAGCAAGGCTCGTCCATAATAAGTAAATCTTGATTACTTATCATTTCTTTAATTAGCTGAACTAACTTAAACTCACCACCACTTAAAAGCGATATAGATAAATCTTTATGAGTTCCAAGATTTGAAAGATTTAGCTTTTTTAATATTAGGCTTTCAAAATTAGCACCACCAATAGCCTCAAATTCATCCAAAGCGTCTTGATACTCTATCATAACAGCATCTAAATCTTCGCAATCAGCCATTTTATCGCAAATATCATCTATTCTTTTTTGCAAGGTTAAAAAAGGCTGTGCGATGTAATCAAAAACAGTTGTATCATCGCTGTCGTGTTTATAAAACTGGCTAGTAAAGCCTATTTTACATTCCTCATCAACAGTTACCTTGCCATCGTATAAATATTTATTTCTGCCAGTTATAATATCAATCAGCGTAGTTTTCCCACTACCGCTAGTGCCGATTAAAGCGCAATGTTCACCTTTATTAATACTAAAAGAAACATTATCGTATAAATCTTTTTTTGGATATGAAAATGATAAATTTTCAACTAAAATCATTTGAATTCCCCTTATATAAACAATCAAAAAAGAGCTTAGCCTTACTAAGCTCTTTTAAAAAACTTGAATTTTTAGTTATTATACCATTTAAAGAGTATTTTAGTCAATAAACGATAGATAAACTAAATGTAAATTTTAATTATTGAAAATCTCTTTTTTTATAAAAATGCCAGCCAATAAGTGTGAAAACTATCATAATAAAAAAATATATAACTGTAAAAACCATAGTTTCAAAAGTTAGGTTAACTGCGTTTTCTGGATTTAGCATTTCAAAAGGGGATAAATATTTAAAAAATGATAAGCTATCAGGGGCAATACTGCTAAAAAATCCAAACATATACATAACTAAGACTAGCATACTAGCTATCGTTCCAGCTGGGATTTTACTAGAAATACCAGAAAGCATAGTTCCAATTCCTAAAAAAACAAAGGTTGTTATGCTAGAAATTTTTAAAATTTGCCAAGTTTCAATAAGTGAAAATGTTTCGCCACCATTAATAAATCCACAAATCATAACCGAAGTAAAAGCAGAAATTAAAACAATCATTAATGCAATATAAGAAGTGAGAAATTTAGAAAAGAAAATTTCGCCTCTTGTGGTATTTAATGAGTATAAAAAATCAATTGTTTTACTTTTTTCTTCATTTAAAATAATGTTAGCTGAAAAAATAGCTATAAAAATGCTGATTGCAATTAATATTAAATTATAAATCATCCCAAAATAGCCAGTGTGAGTGGCTAAAAGAGTGAAATCTTCCATACCAAAAAACTGCATTAGTTCTTTTGGCATAGCTTCAAATTTTAACTGCGCTAAATCTCCAACAGATGGAAATAAAATCATATATAAAAACATTAAGGAGAATATCGCAGTGCTCCAGATAATAATTTGAGTTTTATTAACCTTTAAATTTATTTTAACAAGTTTTATAATATTAGCCATTATTATTATCCTCCTTATAGTATTTTATAAAATCTTCAAGTGCAGTGCTAGTTTTTATTTCAAGAGTTTCTAAATTTAAAATGGATAAATCTTTAATTAAATCATTAATATCGCCATCGAATTTAAAGGTTTTTTCATTGCCATCTTTAGTTTTGTAGTAAACTATTTGAGTTTTTTTTATAGTTTGATTTTTTAAATCTATATTATCTATAATTTTTCCATCTTTTATAATTAGTACTCTATCGCAGTATTTTTCTATCTCAATTAAATTATGGCTAGAAAGAAAAATAGTGGCACCATTATCTCTTTTTTCAAGAAGTAGATTAAAGAAATTCTCTTGCATATAAGGGTCTAGCCCACTAGTTGGCTCATCTAAAATTAAAACATCTTTATTTGAAAGTAGCATTTGAATTATCGACACTTTTTTTCTATTACCAAGGCTTAAATCGGATATTTTTTTATTTTCATCTAGCTCAAAATAATTAAAAAGCTCGCCTGCTTTTGAGTATTCGATTTTTTGAAAATCGCAATAGAAAGAAAATAATTCTTTGCTAGTTAAATTATAAAAATTAGCTTCGCTTGGCATATATCCAGCCTTTTCTTTAATCTCTTTTGCATTTAAAACGCTATCTAAACTATCGATTTCTAAACTGCCACTAGTTGGAAAAATAAAATTTAACAATGCACGAATAGTTGTACTTTTTCCTGCGCCATTTTTCCCAACAAATCCTACAATTTCCCCCTTTAAAATATCAAAATTTATATTATCAACTGCCGTAAAATCGCCATATTTTTTAGTGAAATGTTTAGCTTTAATCATAAAAATTCTCTCTTTCATATTTATATTATTTAAAAGTGAAAAAAATAAATGGAATTTTCACCTTTTCATTTTTCATTATTCACTGGGTTTATTATATTTAATAATATTAATTATATCAATAATTAAATAAATTTTCAATAAAAAAACTAGGCTTTAAAGCCTAGTTTTGGTTTATCTTATAATTTTTCAGCGCCAGTTTTTCCGTGGCATTGTTTAAACTTTTTACCACTTCCACAAGGGCAAGGATCGTTTCTGCCAACTTTTGTTACTCTATCTGGGGTTTTTCTTACAGGTGCACTTTCACTGCCACCGCTTGTGCCAGTAACTTTTGCAACCTGTTCACGTTTAATAGGTGATGCCACTTTGATTTGAGCAGCTATTAAGAATTTAGTTGTGTCTTGTCTTATATTGTCAATCATTTCATCAAACATATTAAAGCCTTCTAAGCGATACTCACTAGCAGGGTCTTTTTGTCCGTATCCACGAAGCCCAATACCACGGCGAAGCTGATCCATTGCATCAATATGTTCCATCCATTTTCTGTCAACATTTTTTAATAGTGCAACTCTTTCAAATTCACGCATTTTATCTGCACCAATAAGCTCTTCTTTAGCTTTTAGAATTGCATTTGCTTTACCTGTTAGGAAATCATATAAATCTTGTTTTGCTAATGAAGCAAGTTCATCATCATGATAAACAAGTTCATCCTCAGAAATTAGCCAACCACGATAAGTGTCTTTTAAGCTTTGAATGTTCCATAAAGAAGCATTTTCTTCAGAGCAGAATAAATCAACATTATCAATAATAGATTGAGTTACCATTGATTGAATTTCTTTTGAAACATCACCACCAGAAAGCACATCGCCTCTTTGTTTGTAGATAATTTGCCTTTGACTATTCATAACTTCATCATATTTTAACACGTTTTTACGAACATCAAAGTTTCTGCCTTCAATACGCTTTTGAGCTGTTTCGATTGTGCTATTAAGCATTTTATGTTCAATTGGCATATCATCAGGAACAGAATTTGAAATAAATGTACTAGCAGGGGAGTTTGCGAATAATCTCATTAAATCATCTTCAAAGCTGATAAAGAATTTACTCATACCAGGGTCACCCTGACGGCCAGCACGGCCACGGAGCTGATTATCAATACGGCGTGATTCGTGTCTTTCAGTACCTAGGATAACAAGGCCTCCAGCGTCTTTAACTTCTTGTGCACCACTAGAAAGCATTTCTTTGTATTTTTCATCAAGAGTTTTAAATTCTTCTCTTTGATTTAATATTTCCCTATCATCTGTTTCAAAATAGCTAGTTGCATTTTCAATCATTTCTTCAGTGTAGCCTTTTTTGCGAAGTTCGGATTTTGCCATAAACTCAGGGTTACCACCAAGGATAATATCAGTACCACGACCAGCCATATTTGTTGCGATTGTAACAGCGCCTTTTTTACCAGCCTGTGCAACGATTTCAGCTTCTCTTTCATGGTGTTTTGCATTTAGAATTTCGTGGCGAATACCACGCTTTTTAAGCAACTGTCCGATTTCTTCTGATTTTTCAATAGAAACAGTACCAATTAAAACAGGCTGACCTTTTTCGTGTGCAATAGCTGCTGCTTCAACCACTGCGTTGAATTTAGCTTTTTCAGTTTTGAAAACCATATCATTTAAATCCTGTCTTGCGATAGGTTTATTAGTTGGTATTTCTAAAACTGCAAGTCCGTAAATTTCTAAAAATTCGTCTTCTTCACTTAAAGCTGTACCAGTCATACCAGCTAGCTTTTTATACATTCTAAAGTAGTTTTGGAATGTTATAGATGCAAGAGTCTTACTCTCGTGTGCGATTTTAACGTTTTCTTTTGCTTCGATAGCTTGGTGAAGTCCTTCGTTGTATCTTCTGCCTTGCATTAAACGTCCGGTAAATTCATCAACGATAACAACTTCGTTTTCACGAACTACATAATCAACATCACGTTTCATAATATTAATAGCTTTAATAGCTTGATTAATATGATGTGCTATATTCATATTTTCAGCATCTGAATAGTTTTCAAGGCTAAAGAAAGACTCCGCCTTTTTGATGCCGTGCTTTGTTAGGGTTGCTTGTTTTGCTTTTTCATCAATGATAACATCTTCTGTTTTATCATCAAGCCCTTCTTTGCTATCGTGCTCTGCAACTCTAAAAGTTGATAAAGTTCGAGCGAATGTATCTGCAATTTTATATAAATCAGTTGATTTATCACCTTGACCTGAAATAATCAAAGGAGTTCTTGCCTCATCGATTAAAATAGAGTCAACCTCATCGACAATGGCAAAATTAAATCCACGCTGAACCATATTTTCTTTATAGATAACCATATTATCACGAAGATAATCAAATCCAAATTCATTGTTTGTACCATAAGTAATATCGGCAGCGTATGCAGCTTTTTTCTCAGGCGATGTCATTCCGTGAACGCAAAGCCCAACTGTTAGCCCAAGATATTCATATAATTTGCCCATCCACTGGCTATCACGAGTTGCAAGATAATCATTAACTGTGATAACGTGAACGCCATTTTCAGTTAATGCATTTAAATAAACAGGTAAAGTAGCAACAAGAGTTTTACCTTCACCAGTTTTCATTTCAGCGATATTTGAGCGATGAAGTGCAATACCACCTATAATTTGCACAGGATAATGAGTCATACCTAAAACCCTAGTAGCAGCCTCACGGCAAACTGCAAAAGCATCAGGAAGAATATCATCTAAACTCTCACCGTTTGATAATCTTTCTTTTAAAATATTAGTTTGATTTTTTAAATCAGCTTCTGAAAGTGATTTGTATTTTTGCTCTAGTGCGATAACAGTATCTTTTATGGCACTGATGGCTTTAAGCTCTTTAGCTTGAGCATTGCCAAAAAGTTTATTAAGAAAAGACATAGAAACTCCTTGTTATATATCATTATTATTGTATTTTATATTACAATCTAATATTATATTTTAATATAGTGTTGCAATTGTGTCAACAAAAAAGAGATATTTTATAATAAAACAACCTTTTCTAGCGTGATATCGCTAATATTTGCACATCCAGTCATCACCATAGTGCCTTTTAATTCATCTTGAATTTGATTTAAAGCAGTTTTAACCCCTTCAGACTTTCCGCCAATTGCAGCAATTCCTAAACTTCTTCCGATTAAAACGCCGTCAGCTCCAAGTGCTAAAGCTTTAAACACATCAACACCTGTTCTAAATCCGCCATCAACTAAAATAGTCATCTTACCTTTATATTCATCTGCGATTTCTTTTAAAACTTCGATTGTTGAAAGTGTTTCATCCTGAACTCGTCCACCGTGATTTGAAACAACGATTGCATCTGCGCCGGCTAAAAACGCTTTTTGTGCAGCCTTTTTATCCATAACTCCTTTAACGATTAAAGGAAGATTAATTAGTGATTTAATATATTTTAAGCTTTCAACATTTTTTGTTTCAACTGGTATTTCGCTGTTTCTTAATAATGGGAGTCCAGCAGAGTCAACGTCGGTAGCGAGCGCAAGGGCGTTTTTCGTTTTTAGATACTGCATTCTAATATCAACCCCTTCTTTTACCCAAGGTTTCATAGTTGGTATACCATCACCGCCTAAAGAATCGACCATATCAAGGGGTTTTGAAAACATATCTAGAAACTTTCCATCTCCGGTAAAGCCGATTGTCCCAGCCATTTTACAGCCCTCTAAAACATATTTTGTATATTCTTCATCAGTTATATCAGCTCCATAATTATTTAAAACTCCTGCAATTGGAGCCATATAAACAGGCATAGACACTTCTTTATTAAATAATTGAGTTTTAGTGTTTGGTGTTTGGTTGTCATTTAAAACATCCATAACAATTTTAATATCTTTTAATTTTTCTACATTGCGAATAAAACTAGAACCACTGCCTTTTCCACCCATTCCAGGAACTTGCCCTTTACACGCTATGCCATTGCAAACTGGACAGACTTTACACTTAGTGCATAATTCTTTTGCTTTTTTTTGAATTTCTTGTAAATTCATTTTAGTATTCTCCTTTAAATTAATCTATATTATATTATTGTATATGTAAAATTTTAACACTAGTGAAAATATATGTCAATTTTAAATATTGAATTTTTAGCTATATTTACATAAGATAAAATATGGTATATAATATAGCTAAATAAATTATATTGATTTTTCTTGAAAGGAAGAAAGAAAAAATGACTAATTCTGAAATATTAAAAAGGGTAGATCACACTTTATTAAAAGCTGATGCAACTAAAAATGATATAGAAAAAATATGCGATGAGGCAATAGAAAATAAAACAGCATCTATTTGCATTAATCCAGCTTTTATTGAGTTTGCAAAAGAAAAATTAAATGGAGAAGTAGCGATATGCACAGTTATAGGGTTTCCATTAGGCGCAAATACGACAGCTAGTAAGGTTTTTGAAGCGAAAGATGCTATAAATAAAGGCGCTAGTGAGATTGATATGGTTATCAATATATCAAAAGCCAAAGATGGTGATTTTGAGTTTATAGAAAATGAAATTAGAGAAATTAAAAATGCTATTGGAGATAATATTTTAAAAGTTATTATAGAGGCTTGCCTTTTAACTGATGATGAAAAGATAGCTCTATGTAAGGCTGTTACAAATGCAAAGGCTGATTATATTAAAACTTCAACTGGCTTTTCAACTGCTGGTGCAACTTTTAGTGATATTGAATTATTTGCAAAAAATATCGGAGAAAATGTCAAAATTAAGGCAGCTGGGGGAATAAAAACTAAAGAAGATATGGAAAAATTTATATTTCTTGGAGCAAATAGGCTAGGAACTTCTTCTGCTATTAAAATTTTAAATAATGAAAAAACAAGTGGATATTAATTAAATATCAAAAAATACACACATAATATATGCTATAATTTATACTGTTATTTAAAAGTATGAATTATAGCATTAGTTATTAGTGGAAATAAAGATTAATATATGATATAATGATATGATAAATTTTTTAAGGAATTATTATAAGTTTGAAAATGAAATTTCAAACAAAAGGATGGATATATAAATGAAGAAAATATTTGGATTAGTTTTGATAGTTATTATCTTAACTGGTTGTAATATCGGGGCAACTTCGGATAATGTAATAGAGCTTTTATCTTCTCCAAGGCTATCTGAAAATGAAACAGAAATAGTGTCAGCAATAACTGATTATACAAATACAGAAGTTGTTTTAAAATATTTAAAAGAGGGGGATAATATCTCTCCAATTCAGTATATAGATATTGATGAAAATGGAACTGATGAGGCGATAGTTTTCTACACTGCACAAAGTAGTAGTGGCTACACGAGAATGGCAGTTTTATATGATAATGATGGCGTTTGGGAGCTAGTTGATGATTTAGAAGGATTTGGAAGTGAGGTGCTGGATGTTTCATTAATACAATTTGATAAATCAAAAGGAAACCAACTACTTGTAACATACACTTTTTCAAATACACTAGAAAAAATGGTGACAGTTTATTTTTATGAAGAAGGACATCTTGTGAATTCATACACGCAGCTTTGTCAAAGTTATATTGAAAAAGATATCACAGAAGATGGAAATATCGATATAATTATCGGTCAATCAAGTATTGAAAATAAATTCCCATCAATTAAATTAATTAGTTTAAATAGTGAAAATGAAATTGGAATAGTGGCAGATTTTGAATTAAATGTTGCGAATACAGAAATTCAATCAATACAATTTTCAAAAACTTCAAAGAGTGATACGTCGGCAGTTGTAGTGGATTATAAAGATAATCAAAATATTATCCACACACAGGCAGTTTACTATAAAGATAATGAATTTATCGATGTTTTTGATAATTCAGTTGTGCAAAAGATTTGGGAGTATAAGTATCCATTAATTAGCATTGATGTTGATAATGATGGATATTTAGAAACTGCAACAGTTATACAGGCAAGTGAAAGTGAAAAACTAAATTATATGGAATGGACTAGCTTTTTAAAAGATCCGATAGAAAGAAAGCTGTATGGCGTGGTTGATGGGGCAAATCAAATATTTGTTAATTTGCCTAGCGAATGGCAAGGCTACACATTTTTAAATCAAATATCATCAGTTGAATGGAGTGTTATCGCTGTAAATTATGAAGAAGAAAAACTAGAAGAAAATCAAGATAGCCAAGATGATAACTTAGAAACTGAAAGCCAAGAGATAAGCCAAAGCCAAGAGATAAATCAAGATTTAAATGAAGAAACAAAAGAAACTGAGTTTTTACAAGTTAATAAAGATGATGAACTTGTGAGAATTAGAGTTATAAATCCAGGTACAGCTTTTTATAAAAATGATGGAGAAGAGATTTTTGAAGTTGGAATTTTAAGAGTTGCGATATCTTTTTCAGATGAAGTATCGCAAGAGCAAAGACAAACAATTTATAATAATATAATTTACTTAGGGTAAGTTTTGTGCCTTTTGATATGAAGAATTAGCAAAATTTGCTACTTTTAAATAGGTGTGTGGCAAAAAAACACAAAACATCAAGAAAAGAATGCTTATACAAAAGAAAGGAAATAATAGAATGTATAGAATTTTAGTGGTTGAAGATGAAGATAATATAGGCGAATTTATTGAGCTTAATTTAAAAAATATAGGGTATAACCCAGTGAGAGTTTCTTCAGGAGAAAAAGCAAAGGTGCTAATTGATAGTGGAGAAAAATTTGATTTAGCTCTTTTAGATGTTATGCTTCCTGGGATAAATGGGGTTTCGCTTTGCGAGTATATAAGAAGGCAAAATGATGAAATTGGAATTATTATGCTTTCTGCAAAAAGTCAAGAGCAAGATAAGGTGGCAGCCCTTTCAGTTGGTGCTGATGATTATATAACAAAACCTTTTGGAACAAGCGAATTACAAGCGAGAATTTCAGCTTTATTAAGAAGAATTGTTAAAAATGAAAATAGAGTGGAAGAAAATGAAGATTTATTATCTTCAGGTGTTTTCACTTTGGATTTAAAAAGCCGAATACTTAAAAAGAATGATGAAATAATAGATTTAACAAGCGTTGAATTTAGTATAATGGAATTGTTTTTTAAAGAAGAAGGTGTGGCATTAGTTAGGGAAAAAATCCTAGAAGGTGCTTGGGGCGAGAATTATTTTGGGGATTTAAAAATAGTTGATGTAAATATAAGAAGGCTTCGTATGAAAATAGAAGAAGACCCTTCAAACCCACAGTATATAATAACTGTTTGGGGATATGGTTATCGTTGGAGTGTTTAATATTAAATGAATAGCATTACAAAAAGATGGATAAGAAATAATTTATCGCTAACTGTTGCTTTATTAATTATAGTGCAAATTATAATGGCTTTTTTTATTAGAGATAGCTATTACACAGCAGCAACAACTTTAGTGCTTAATAGAATATCAAGTATCACAGGTGCAATTGATTCCTCAGCTTACATGGAGCCAGAGGAAAGATTTCAGCTTTTAATAAGTATGTCGGAAGAGTTTACAGAAAAAGATAAATTCGCCTTAATGCTTATAGGAGAAGATGGAAATGTTATATCTACATCAACTGGCTTTATGCCTGCTGATAATATGCACGAAGAAGATATAAAATCAGCAGCTAATACTGATGATGGAATATACACAGCAGATTATACAACAGGTATGCGGGAGCACGTTTTATCGTCCACTGCAATTATCTACCCAACAGTTCAGGATGTTTATGCAATACGCCTTGTAACATCGCTTGAAAATATTGATAGCGAAATACTTTTAATGCTAACTTTTATATTTTTAGCCAGCGTTGTAATAATTATTTTCTATTTAATTTCGGGGATGTATTTTATTAGAAGTATCGTAAATCCTATGCAGGAAATAGAAAAAACAGCTCAAAAAATAGCAAAAGGGGATTTCGACGTTAGAATTGAGCATAATTACACAAATGAAATGGGCTCTTTATGCGATACGATAAATGATATGGCTCAAGATTTAGCAAAAAATGATGAAATTAAAAATGAATTTATTTCAAGTATTTCACACGAACTGCGAACTCCTTTAACAGCAATCAAAGGCTGGACTGAAACGATTAATCCAACCGATAAAGATAGCTTTTATAAGGGGAAAAATATTATACTAAGCGAAACAGAACGCCTTTATTCAATGGTTGAAAACCTGCTTGATTTTTCAAGAGTTCAGCAAGCAGAGCTTCAATTAAATAAAGAAAAACTAGATTTAGTTGCAGAAATAGAAGATATAATTTTAATGTTTAATCCAAGATGCGAAAGCCAAGGGGTGAACTTAGTTTTTGATGAAACTATGGATATTGTCCCAATTTTTGCAGATAAAAACAGATTAAAACAAGTTTTTATAAATATTTTAGATAATAGCTTAAAATATTCAAAAGAGGGTGGAAAAATTGAAATTTCACTTGAGTATAAAAAGAGTGAAAAAAAGGCTGTAATTAAAATTAAAGATTATGGAAAAGGTATTCACCCAGATGATTTAAAAAAGGTTACGCAAAAATTCTATAAAGGAAAAGGTGCAAAAAGGGGCTCTGGAATAGGGCTTGCCTTAGTTAATGAAATTATAAAAGCACATTCTGGAGAATTCATAATAGATAGCGTTTACACAAAATCTACAACTATCACGCTAACTTTAAATACAATCAGCACTATGAGATTAAAAAAAGGAACTTAGAAAGGGATACACTAAATGAATGAAAAGAGAATTTCGGTTGGTGGTCAGGCTTTAATTGAAGGAATAATGATGAAAAGCCCAGAAAAAACTTCAGTTGTAGTAAGGGCTGCAAATGGAGAAATAAAGATTAAAACTGAAAATAATAAAAAGCTAAAATTAAAAAAAATCCCAGTACTTCGTGGGATAGAAGCTTTTTTAGAAAGCATTATTCAAGGATACAGGCATTTAATGTATTCAGCCGATGTTTCATTAGGGGCAGAAGAAGAGCTATCCAAAGTGGAAAAATGGATAATGGAAAAGCTAGGAAGTAAAGCAAATGAAGTTATCGGAACAATAGCAGCTCTTTTAGGGGGTATGCTTGCAATTGTTTTATTTATGATACTGCCAACAGGGATAACAGGATTTATAAACGATAATATTATTTCACTTGGAATTTTTAAAGCGGCAGTAGAAGGGGTATTAAAAATTGTTATATTTCTAATATATCTATATTTAGTTTCAAAAAATAAAGAGGCATCAAGGCTTTTTGAATATCACGGTGCCGAACATAAAGCGATAACTTGCTATGAAAACGGCGATGAGTTAACAATAGAAAACGTTAGAAAACATAAAAGATTTCATCCAAGATGTGGCACTAGTTTTATGCTGATAATATTAGTTGTTAGTATAATTATATTTTCATTTATACCGTGGGGGAATACCTTTGCAAGGGTTATAATGAAATTAATTGCACTTCCTTTAGTTATGGGGGTATCTTACGAAATATTAAAATTCAACGGAAGCAGGCAAACAGCACTAACAAAAGCTTTATCAGCACCAGGGATGTGGTTTCAGCGTCTTACAACAAAAGAGCCAACTGATGATATGATAGAAGTTGCAATTGAGTCTATTTTAGCAGTTTTGCCAAAAGAAGAAAGTGAAATAATATAAAAAAGGAGTATGTTTTGAAAAATAGTGATAAAACAAGAATTGGTGGATTATCAATAGAAGAAGGCATTATGATAAATGCAAATGGAAAAACGGCATTCGCTATGAGATTAAATGATAATGAAATTCATTGTAAGGTAGACACTGAATTAAAAAGAAATTTAAAGAAAATCCCTATTTTAAATACTCTTGAAGACACAGTGTTATTATTAGCTGAGAGAACCTATTACTCAGCTTATGCAAAGTTTATATCACTAAATCAAATAAAGGATAAAATATCAAACTCAGAAAAAGAATTTATAAAAGCACAAAAAGAGAAAGGCAATATTCAAGCTGTAAAATCTGAATATTCATTCTTTGGATATTTAAAAGGAATATTTTTAATCTTCTTTTTAATATCAGTAACTGATATTATATCAAGTTATCTAAATTTTTCACTTGAATTAAGACCAGTTGTCCAAGTGGTACTTAGGGGGCTTTTTGGCTGGGCTATATATATGGGTGGAGTAAGGGCGCTAAATGATAGCTTAAAGCCATACACGAGCTACGCCCATCATTCAGCAGAACATAAGGCGGTATACTGCTATAAAAATTCACAGGAACTAACGCTAGAAAATCTTAGGAATGCACCAAGTTTTATAAAGAATTGTGGCACGATAGAAACAGTTATAAGATTTTTCTTAAGTCTTATTTTTTATCTAATACTCCCGTGGCATAGCTTTATGAATAGATTTATATTAGAGCTTGCTTTTTATCCTTTAGTGATATACATATCAAGGGGAATATATCGTTATACAATTAAAAATGATAATAAATTTGTGGATTTAATTATAAAATTCCCATCAAAATATCAAAAGCTTACTTTAAGAGAAGCGAGCGATGATATGCTAATGCTAGCTAAAAGTGCACTAGAAGCCACTTTTGGAGAAGAAACAACAACTAATCTTGAAGATAATATTAATCTTGAAAATTATAGAAAAATATTAAAAAAGGAATTATCATAAAATGAAAACGCTATTTAATGTTTACAAAGAAATAGAAAATATTCTATCAGAAAATGAAAATGCAACTCCTAAAATGGAAGCAGATTTATTAATAAAATTTATATATGGAAAAAATCGCTTAGATATGCCAGCTGATTTTACAGTGTCAAACGAAGATTATCAAAAGCTAATAGAACTTACAACTAAAAGAAAAAACGGATATCCTATTCAGTATCTTTTAGGCTCGTGGCAGTTTTTTGATTTGGAATTAAAGGTTGGAGAAGGGGTTTTAATCCCAAGAAACGATACTGAAATAGTTTGCAAAAAGGCTATTGATATTTTAAAAGAAGTAGAAAATCCAAATGTTTTGGATTTATGCTCTGGCAGTGGTGCAATAGCTTTGGCTATTAAAAAATATCTTCCTAATAGCTTCGTTACAGCTGTTGAAAAATATGAAGAGGCGTATAATTATCTTGCAGAAAATATTAAACTAAATAATTTAAATGTTTTAAGTTATAAGGCTGATATATTTGTTTTTGATGATAAAATAGAGGAAGAAACATTTGATTTAATCATTTCAAATCCACCATATGTAGACCCAGCTTATAAACCAGAACTTCAAACCGAAGTAACATATGAGCCAGAAACTTCGCTTTTTGCTGATGATTACGGACTTAGATTTTATAAATACATATCAAAATACTACTATAAAAAAATCAAATATAATGGCTATCTAATTTTTGAGCATGGATTTGACCAACACCAATATATTAAGAATATAATTGAGGATAATGGGTATATTTATATTGAAGAAATAACAGATATGCACGGAGTGAGTAGAGGCTTAGTGGCAAGGAAAAAATAATGCTTGCAAAATGAAAAACTGTGTGGTATTATATAGGTAAATAGAAATACAACTATCGGTTGTGAAGATAAAAACAGACTAATTTAATAATAAAATAGTTTGAAAAACTCAAAAATAGAAATGGAGTATAAAATGGAAAACGATAAAGCGAAAGCGCTCGACACGGCACTTAAAAATATAGAAAAGCAATTTGGTAAGGGTGCAATTATGCGTCTTGGCGAAAACATCACTTTAAATGTTGATAAAGTTTCAACAGGTTCTTTATCACTTGATTTAGCGCTTGGAATTGGTGGTATACCAAAGGGAAGAATAGTTGAAGTTTACGGACCTGAAAGTAGTGGTAAGACAACGCTGGCTCTTCATTTAGCAGCAGAAGCTCAAAAAGCAGGTGGAAATGCAGCATTTATCGACGTTGAACACGCGCTAGACCCTGTTTATGCAGCGGCAGTTGGCGTTGATATTGATTCGCTTTTAGTTTCTCAGCCAGATACAGGAGAACAGGCTATGGAAATTTGTGAGGCTTTAGTTCGCTCTGGGGCTATTGATGTTATCGTTGTCGACTCTGTTGCAGCTATGGCGCCAAGGGCTGAAATCGAAGGGGATATGGGCGATGCACACGTTGGCCTTCAAGCAAGGTTAATGAGTCAAGCGATGAGAAAACTAACATCTCAAATAGGCAAAACAAACACAATAGTTTTATTTATAAATCAGTTAAGAGAAAAAGTTGGGGTTATGTATGGTAGCCCAGAAACAACTCCAGGTGGTAGAGCATTAAAATACTACTCTTCTGTTAGAATTGATGTTAGAAGAGTTGAGGCTATTAAAGTTGGTGGAGATGTTATTGGTAATAGAACAAGGGCGAAAGTTGTTAAAAATAAAGTTGCACCACCATTTAAAGAAGCTGAATTTGATATTATGTTCGGTCAGGGTATATCAAAACTTGGCGAAATCTTAGATTTAGCTGTTAAATACGAGGTTATAAATAGAGCAGGTGCTTGGTTTAGTTATGGCGAAGTAAGACTTGGTCAGGGTAGAGATAATTCAAAAGAATTCTTAAAAAATAACCCTGAAATAGCAAATGAAGTTGAGGCTAAAATATTTGCAATAGTGGAAGAAGCTAAGAAAAAAATCGCATCAAAACTTTCAAATAAGCCAGCTGAAAAAGCGAGTGAAGTAGTTGTAGATAGCGAAGAAAAGCCAGCAAAACCAGCAAGACGCAGAAATGCAAATATTGATATAAATGTTGAATAATTATAAGATAACAGATATAAGCAAAACTAAAAAAGGATTTAATGCATTATTTATTAATGGAGAATTTTTATTCTCAGTAGATGATATGGCATTAATTAATCATAAAATAAAAATCGGCTCTTCTTTTAATAAAGAAGAGCTTGATTGTATTTCAAAAACTGCCCAAACAAGTAAGGCTGTTAATAAATGTTTTGATTATTTATCAAGGAGAAGCCATTCTAGAAAAGAACTTGTAACAAAGCTATTAAAATACTTTGATGAAAACACAGCAGAGAAAGCTGTTGAAAAAATGGAAGACTTAGGCTATATAGACGATGAAGCATTTGCAAATATGATGGCAAGGCATATGCTAGAAATGAAAAAATCTTCAAAAACACAAACAAAGCAAAAATTAAGACAGCTAGGAATTGACAAAGATATAATCGATGGTGTATTATTACAATTTAGCGAAGATAACCAAAAAGATAATATAAAGGTGCAACTATTAAAAAAATATAAAAATAAAATGTATGATAAACAAAAGGTTATCGCTAGCCTTTTAAGAAAAGGATTTAGTATATCCGATATAAAATCAGCCATAAAAGAGATTGAAGAAGATTTTAAAGATGATTTTTATATTGAGAGTGTATAAATAATCTACGCTACGCTAGGATTATTTATTCGAGTTTTATTTGCCTGCAAGAAGTATCGCAGGCAAATCGCTAAAGCGATTACATAAAACGTCGCAATATGTTTATTATATAAATTTAAAATATATTAACAAATTATAATATATTTCTATCACTATTTTAATATATACTTTAATAAGCTTATAAAAGAATAAAGGAAAAACAAAAATGAAAGTTATATTTGTAGGGCTTGGATGTCCTAAAAATCAAGTGGACAGTGATATTCTGGTTCACGCAATACTAAAAGCCGGCCACACAACAACGCCGGATATTTACGAAGCGGATGTTTGTTTAATAAACACTTGTGGATTTATTACTTCTGCAAAAGAAGAAGCTATTGAAAATATTTTTAATGCAGTTTCAGCTCGCCTTGAAAATCCAAAATTGAAAATAGTGGTTTTAGGCTGTTTTGCAGAAAGATATAAGGATGATATTTTAAAAGAAATGCCAGAAGTTAATGCTGTTATTGGTATTGGTGAAAATAAAAATATTGCTAAAATCCTTTCAAGATTAGAAACAGAAAATAAATTTTCTTGCTATGGCCCAAAAGCTGATTTAGATATTAATGCAAAAAGAATTATCTCAACTCCAAAACATTATGCGTATCTAAAAATAGCAGAAGGCTGCTCAAACTGCTGTCATTACTGTGCAATTCCTTTAATTCGTGGGCCACATCGCTCAAGAGAATTTGAAAATTGTATAGAAGAGGCAAAATGGCTTGCTCAGGAAGGGGTTAAAGAGATTATCTTAGTTGCCCAAGATATAACAGCTTATGGCGAAGATTTATATAATAAAAGAAGACTAGCTGAGTTAATGCAGGAAATTTCTAAAATTGAAGGCATCAAATGGATTAGATTAATGTATACATATCCTGAAAGATTAGATGATGAAGTTATAGAAGTTATGGCAAATAATGAAAAGGTTATTCCTTATATTGATATGCCAGTTCAGCATATAAATGATAGAGTTTTAAAAGATATGAACAGAAAAGGCAGTACGGCAATTGTTAAAGATGCAATTAAAAGGCTGAGAGATAATGTTCCAAATATCGTTATTAGAACAAGCTTAATCACAGGATATATAGGCGAAACAGAAGAAGAATTTAATGAATTATATGAATTTGTTAAAGAGTATAAAATTGATAGACTAGGTTGTTTTGCTTTTTCAGAAGAAGAGGGCACAGTAGCAGAATTTATGGAGCCAAAAGTTCCAGTTGAAATTCGCAAAGAGAGAGCTGATAGAATAATGAAACTGCAAACAGAGATAATGGCAAAAAATCAAGAGGCAATGATAGGAAAAACAATTGAAATTATCTGTGATGAATACGATGAAGAAAATGAATTGTTTATTTGCAGAAGCGTTTATGATGCGCCTGAAATTGATGCTGAAGTTTATTTATCTAAAGATAGTGATATCCAAATTGGAGATATTAAACTTGCAAAGGTTTTAAAAAGTGATATATACGATTTATACGCTGAATTAGTATAGACTAGTTTAAAAAAGAAAGGAATAATTAATTTATGAATTTACCAAATAAATTAACCACGTTTAGAGTTCTTTTAATGCCTGTTTTCATTATATTTATGGAGCTTTATAATCCAAGTAGTGATAAGATAGGGTATAATGTGCTGTTTGCATTAATTATATTTGCAGTTGCTTCTTTTACAGATTTTTTAGATGGGTATATAGCTAGAAGAGATAATATCGTAACGGATTTTGGTAAATTTATGGATCCTTTAGCCGATAAGGTGCTAACTACTGTTGCATTAGTTTATCTATTAACATTAAATTACCTATCGCCAATAGTTCTTTTAATAGTGCTAACAAGGGAATTTATAGTTAGTGGTATAAGAATGGTTGCTGCATCTTCAAAATCAGGTGGGGTTGTTATAGCAGCATCTTTTGCAGGAAAAGCAAAAACAGTGCTTCAAATGTTTGTAATTATTCTAGCACTTTTAGTTATTTCAGCCTTAGAAATGCAAAATGGCTTTGTGATAGCAAATATAGATACTCTAAAATTAATTATAGATGTGTTAATGTGGGTTATGGCAATTGCAACTGCTGTTAGCGGAGTGCAATATGTGATTCCATACACAGACATACTAAAAGATAATAAATAAATCTTGATTTATAATATATCAAAATGCTATAATATAAAAAATAAATGCGTTTGTATTAAGAAGAGTAATTAATCTAAAAGCTTTAAGAGAATAACTGCCTTTGGCTGTGAGCAGTTTAAGCATAATAAATTAATGAATGCGCTTAAAAGCAGGTAGGGCGAAATATTAGTAGTCTTATTCGGATAATCTCCGTTAACAGATTTTAAAGTTAGAAATCGAAGTGGAACCGCGATTATATCGCCTTCGGCTATTTTATTAGTCGTAGGCGATTTTTTATTTACAAAAAAGAAAGGCAGAAAAATTATGAGTTATATGAAAATTTTTAATACTCTAACAAGAAAAAAAGAAGAATTTATCCCATTAAAAGAAAAAGAATATAAAATATATGTTTGTGGACCAACAGTTTATAATTACATCCATATAGGAAATGCGCGCCCTGCTATTATATTCGATACATTAAGAAAATATTTAGAATATAGGGGAAATAAGGTGCACTATGTTTCAAATATTACAGATATTGATGATAAAATAATTAAAAAAGCAATCGAAGAAAAGGTAAGCTTTGAAGAAGTTGCAAGAAGATTTGAAAATGAATACTACACAGATTTAGAAGGCTTAAATGTTAAAAAAGCAAATGAAGCCCCAAGAGTTTCAGACCATATTCCGGAAATTATTGATATAATCGACACCCTTATTAAAAAAGGTCACGCATATAAAGCTGAAAATGGCGATGTTTATTTTAGAGTTCACAGCTTTAAAGATTATGGAAAACTTAGCCGTCAGCCACTTGAAGATTTAGAAGTTGGTGCTAGAATTGAAGCGAGTGATATAAAAGAGAGCCCAGTAGATTTTGTTTTATGGAAGGCGTCAAAAGAAAATGAGCCTAGCTGGAATTCTCCGTTTTCTAGTGGACGCCCTGGCTGGCATATTGAATGTAGTGCAATGAGCAAAAAACACCTAGGAGATGTTATTGATTTACACGGTGGTGGACAGGATTTAATCTTCCCACACCACGAAAATGAAATTGCACAAACTGAATGCGCTACAGATAAAGAGTTTGCAAGATATTGGATGCATAATGCGTATATCAATGTTGATAATCAAAAAATGTCAAAAAGTTTAAATAATTTTTTCACTGTTAGAGATATTGCAAATGAATATGGCTATGAAGCAATTAGATATTTCCAGCTAACGGCGCATTATCGCTCACCATTAAATTTTACAAGAGAAATTGTGGATCAGTGTAAAGCTGGGCTTGAAAGAATGTATACAGCTAGAGAAACTCTAGATTTCTTAATTGAAAATGCAAATGGCTCAAATGATGAATTAATAAAAATCAGCGATAAATTTAAAGAAGAGTTTATTAAAGTTATGGATGATGATTTAAATACAGCTGATGCATTATCAAAAATATTTGAACTCGTTACGGCTATAAACACAAAAGGAAAAGATGAAACTAAAGAAAGCCTGGAATATTCAGCGAAAATATTTGATGAATTAGCAGGAGTTTTAGGGATTTTATATAATAGAAAAAAAGATGAAATTCCACAAGAGGTTTTAGATTTAGTAGAAGAAAGAGCAGTTGTAAGAGCAGAAAAAAACTGGGCAAGAGCCGATGAAATCAGAGATGAACTTGATAGATTAGGATTTGTTGTTAAAGATACAAGAAATGGTGCTCAAATTCTTCATAAGTAGATTGATTTAAAATAAGCAGTTTTTAAAACTGCTTATTTTAGTATTGTAAACATTGAGTAAAATATATAGTAAATTTTTAAATTTTACTTGAAAAATAAATCAAAAAAAGTTAAACTATGTAGGTGTTAAATTAACACTTGAAAGGGAATTTTTAATGAAACTTAATTCAAAACGAACATTTTTTATAGGACTTGCATTTTTATCAATCTCAGCATTTTGGCAAATGTATGACAATGTTGTCCCTTTAATGCTAAGCCAAAACTTTGGTTTAGATGAATTTACAACAGGTATAATTATGTCAGCAGATAATGTTTTAGCATTATTTTTGTTGCCATTAATGGGGGCTTTATCTGATAAAGTTAACACAAAGCTTGGAAAAAGAACTCCTTTTATAATAGTTGGAACAATTTTAGCAGTTATTTTTATGACAATATTACCATTTGCAACTAATAATAATAATTTAACTTTATTTATAGTTGCACTAGCTTTCACTTTGATTTCTATGGCATTATATCGCTCACCAGCAGTTGCACTAATGCCAGATTTAACTCCAAAACCTTTAAGAAGTAAAGGTAATGCTGTTATCAATTTAATGGGTGCCGTTGGCGGTATGCTAGCTTTAGTGTTTATTAGCTTTTTAGTTCCAGATGGAGATAAGCCAAGCTATCAAGTGTTATTTATGGCAGTTTCAGCTGTTATGATATTAGCAGTTATTCTTCTTTTAATAACAACGCCTGAAAATAAATTATTAAAAGAAGTTCAGCTAGAATACACAGATGAAGAAGATATTATTAACACAGCAACTGGCGATGAAAAACTTCCAAAAGAAGTTAGCCGTAGCTTGTTTTTTATTTTAATTTCAATTTCTTTATGGTTTATGGCAAATAATGCAGTACAAACAGCTTATTCAAGGTATGCAGTTAATGTTTGGGGGCTTGATGGGGGAAGTTATGCACAAACTTTATTAATAACAACTATTGCCTCGATTTTAAGCTATATCCCAATTGGTATAATAGCGAGTAAAATCGGTAGAAAGAAAACAATTATGGCAGGGCTTGTTTTAATGCTAGGAAGCTTTGTTTTAGCAGGATTTTTCACAGAATACAATCCTTTAATAAACGTTGGATTTGCATTAATCGGAATAGGTCTTGCAGCTGTAAATGTTAACTCATTGCCAATGGTGGTTGAGATGAGTAAGGGCAGCGATGTTGGTAAATACACAGGGTATTACTACACATTCTCAATGTCGGCTCAAATTATAACTCCGATATTATCAGGATATTTACTTCAAGAAATATCTTATAGTATATTATTTCCATACTGTGCTTTTTTCACAATGCTTGCAATGTTTACAATGAGCAGGGTAAAGCATGGTGACTCAAAACCAGAAACTAAAAAATCAAGCCTTGAACATTTCGACGTGGAGGACTAATAATGATTATTCTTTATTCTTTAATTTCAATTTTATTAACAGTATTTATTGTGTATATGTTATTAATTATGCCAAACACAACTAAAAAAGGTGATACAGATAAATTTAATGATTTTTTATACGCACATAGAGGTTTTCACGATAATAAAAGTGATGCACCTGAAAATTCACTGTTATCTTTTACAAATGCAGTGGAAAAAGGGTATGGAATGGAGCTTGATATCCAGCTAACTAAGGATAATAAGGTTGTAGTTTTTCACGATTTCACACTAAAAAGAGTTTGCAACCAAGAAGGGAAAGTTATAGATTTTACATATGATGAAATAAAAGAGTTTAAATTATTAGAAAGTAATCAAACTATTCCACTTTTAGAAGATGTTTTAAAAGAAGTTAATGGAAAAACGCCACTTATAGTTGAATTTAAAGTCCAAGATGCAAATTTAGTTCCGATTTTATGCCAAAAAGCTGATGAAATTCTATCTAGCTATAACGGATTATATTGTATGGAATCTTTTAATCCAGCAGCAGTTATATGGTATAAAGAAAATCGCCCAGAGGTAGTAAGAGGGCAATTATCTTGCAATTATGGAGAATATGGTAAAGGCGATTTTAAATTTACAGCTTTAGAGTATCTATTAATGAATTTTAAAGCAAAACCAGACTTTGTGGCGTATGATAAAAATGGATATAATAATATATCAAGAAAAATTTGCAGAAATTTTTATAAAAACACAGCAGCAGTTTGGACTTTATATACTCAAGAAGATTACGATAATGCAAAACCACATTTTGATTTATTTATTTTTGAAGGCTTTGAGCCAAAATAAAAGCTAAAGTATAGTTATTAAATAGATATAAAAAAGTAGACACTTGATAAAAAAGTGTCTACTTTTTGTATTTATATAAGTTAGGCTGAATAACAATTAGTATATTATTATTAATATTAGTTGCTATAAATTACGACATCTAAAATTTACAAATAATTTTATAAAAGATGAGAGCAGAAAATCTGTGCGATTTTTATTTACTTGCTCTATCAATGTAATAATCAATTAAATCAAAAAACCAGCTATCTAAATCTGAAAATTCAAATCCAAGTTCAGATGCTTTATCAACATTTAAACTAAAATCCGTAACATAATTATAAGGAGCGGCATCGCCAGCAGCACTTATAATAATTTCTTTGCCAGTTTTTTCTTTAACATAATCAGATAACTCTTTAATTGATTTTGTGCCTTTGCTATTTCCGTTAATAGGCCCAGTATAATCACTTTCCCCTAAAAAGCAAAGGAATTTTCCAGCTTCTTTTGAATTAATAAATGGAATACGAGCAGTCATATTCGTAACATTAATTGGCTTTTGATTAACTATATGATCTACATAAAAATATAATCTATCCGTGTAATCGTCTTCACCAACAACAAAAGGAATTCTCATTCTAACACTTTTTATATGTGAATAGTCTTGAACTATTGCAGCTTCTGCATTCTTTTTAATTTCGCCATAAGGGAATTGTGTTCTATCACAGTAGATTAATTCTTTTTCTTCCGCTTTAAATAAATCTTCTTTTGTGTTTATAGTTCTTCCTTCATAAACAGAGCCAGTTGAAGTTTGGATATACCTACCACAGTTTACTACATCAAGAAGGTATTTAACTTCATTTGAAGAATAAGCAAGACTATCAAAAACAATATCAAAGCTCATTCCAGTTAATGCGTTTTCAATACTTTCTTTACTTGTTCTATCAAGTTTAATTCTTTTAACGTTATCCCCAAAATCATCCTTAGTGTTTCCTCTTGTTGCGATTGTTATATCATATCCTTTAGAGATTAGATTATTAACAAGATGCTTTCCCATAAATAGCGTGCCACCTAAAACTAATATTTTCATTTTCGTTCCCTTTCTTTTTTGAACTTCAGTCCTATTTTATTATAAAATAGGACTGAAATATTATTGATATTAAACATTATATATCTTTTAATATAATTTTACAATAAATTATTTGTTATAAAAAATCAAAGGTTTGAATAACTATTAACAAAAGTGAAAAGCTTTTTAGATAGGAAGGTGACAAAATGTCGAATAATTTATTTTTAGACAGTCTTGTGAGCACTCAAAAATTTTTTGATTATTCTTTTGAGGAGCCAGTTGAGCAAGAAATTTTGCTAGCTGATTACGACGAGCCTGTTTTCAAGATTGTAAAAACTAATGTTGAACATTCAATAAACCAAAAATACATACTTGATAACAAACTAGTTATAGATGGATATTTTAAAGTGAGTATGTATTATCAGCCAAAGGAAAAAGAAGTTTTAGCAGTGAGTACTTTAAAACTGCCATTTCAAAAACAAATAGATATTGATAAATCAGTGTCGGACACACATTTTATTTATATACAAGGCGAGCCATGTTTTGTAAATACCCGTGCCATTAATCAAACAAGGATTGATATTCGTGGTGCTTATAAAATATCAATTAAAATTTATTGTGCTAATGATATTGATGTTATAACAGCAATAAATTCAAAATCTATTTGTGGCGATGATGAAAAAATAGATTATTTTTCTCTTCAAGGGTTTGGCTCTCGTCAGTTTACTTTAGAAGATGAAGTAAGTGATTTAGAAGATGTAAAACAAATTTTAAATATTAATAGTGTGAACACTAATATGAATACAAGTATTTATAAAGATAAAGTTAATATTAAAGGTGAAGTTGTTACAGATATTTATTATACAAAAAATGATGTAAATGATATACAAACCCAAAGAAAAACTTTTTTATATAATCAAATTGTTGATATTAATGGTATAGGCGAAAATAATATTGCATACACAAAATTTACTCCAGTTAATTTTACGATAACGCAAAATGCTGAAAGTCAAAAGATTAATGCAAATCTTACTGCTCTTTTAGAAACAAAATCATTTAAAAAGCAGGAAGTATACGCTTTAAAAGATGCCTTTTCTAAAAATTATGAAAGTGTTTCACAGCTTAAAGAAATATATTATGATAAGAATTTAAAATCAGTTAATAAAACAATTAATTTTTTAGCTGAAGAAAATATACAAAATGGGTGCACAATAGTTCATCAGTTTTTAAATATAGGTGAAATTAAATCCTATATAGAAGATGATAATATGATAGTTAAATCTAAAATTACAGCATATATTATATTAAAAAATCTTCAAAATGAATTTGAATGTGTAAGTAAAACAGAAGATTTTATAATCGACACAAGGCAAAACTCTTTAAAAATTGATGAATATATAGCAACATTAAAATTACTAAATATAACAGCGAATATTAGCGAGGATAAATTAAAAATTAAAGCAAATATTATTTTAGATGGCTTTATAATTATAAAAGAAAAGATAAAAATACTTTCAGAGTTTAGTGAGGTGTTAGAAAACGAACTTGAAAAAAGAGATGAATCTTTAATACTATACTATGCTCAAAAAGGCGAAAATCTATTTGATATCGCAAGAAGATACAGAATTTCGAGCACCTTAATTTTAGATGAAAATGATATAGAAGGCAAAATCTTGCAAGAGGATAAGATGCTTATAATTTCAGCTTTTATAAATTAAGGTAATCTGGAAAGGTAGATTAATAAAATGAATATATATGAAAATATTGAAAAACGAACAGGTGGGGATATTTATATTGGCGTAGTTGGGCCTGTTAGAAGTGGGAAAAGCACATTTATTAAAAAATTAATGGAAGCTTTAGTTATTCCAAATATAAAAGATGCTGATAAAAAAGTTAGAACAATTGATGAATTGCCACAAGCAGCCTCTGGCAGAACAGTTATGACAACGCAACCGAATTTTATTCCAGAGCAGGGCGTTGATATAATTCTTGAGGAAAAGCAGAATTTGAAAGTTCGCCTTGTAGATTGCGTGGGTTATATGGTTAAAGGTGCCCAAGGGGATACTGAAGAAGGAAAACCACGTCTTGTGAAAACTCCTTGGCATAAAGAGGCAATACCATTTGAAAAAGCAGCCGAAATAGGTACACATAAAGTTATCAAAGACCATTCAACGATAGGTGTTGTGGTTACTACTGACGGAAGTATAAGCGATATTCCAAGAGAAAATTATTTAGAGGCAGAAGATAAAGTTATATCTCAGTTAAAAGCATTAGGAAAGCCATTTGTAGTAGTTGTAAATTCTCAAAACCCGAGTTCTAAAGGAGCAAAAAAGGCTGCTGAGGATATACAAAATAAATATAAGGTTAGTGCTATAACTGCAAATTGTCAGGAGTTAGATAAAGAGTCAGTAGAAGAGATATTAGCTTTGATTTTAATACAATTTCCAGTTAAAGAAATATCTATAACAATTCCAAAATGGCTGGCAATGCAGGAAAATGATTTTGTTATTAAAGAAAAAATAATGACAGATATTAAAGAGTATTTCTCTAGTATTAAAAGAATTAGTGAGATACCAAAAGCAGCAAATCATCTATTAAAATCAGAATATTTAACATATACAGGTATTGGAAAAATAGATTATGGAACAGGCTGTGCAATATTAAACGTTAGCCTTGAAAATGATTTATATTATGATACATTAAAAGATATTACAGGGGAAGATGTTAAAGATGATTGGGCCTTAATGAATTTAATGAAACAATTAGTTTTTGCAAAAAGGGAGTATGAAAAGTTAGCTCCAGCATTAAAACAAGTTGAAGCTAATGGATATGGTATAGTTATGCCAAGTATTGAGCAGTTAAAACTTGAAGAACCGGAAATGGTAAAGCAAGGCTCGAAATTTGGTGTTAAGCTAACGGCTTCAGCTCCAAGTTTGCATATTTTAAGAGCTAATATTCAAACTACTGTTTCACCAATTGTTGGCAGTGAAAGTATGGGTGAAGAGATAGTTACATCTATGATGAAGAATTTTGAAAGTGAACCACTTGAAATCTGGCAAAGTAATATATTTGGAAATTCTTTACAGGATTTAGTAACCCAAGGATTAAATGCTAAATTATTAAATATCCCACTAGAAGCAAGGGAAAGATTAGCTGACACAGTTGAAAAGGTTGTAAATGAAGGCTGCCAAGGCCTTGTTTGTATAATATTATAATAATAAAAGACTGCCAAAAGCAGTCTTTTGTTTTACAAAAAAAGACAAAAAATGATTTTGTAACCTAAATTTCTAAAAATTATCACTTGAATTTTTTGATTTTTGATATTTTTTATGTTATAATAATTCTCAATGGTTTTTATAAAGTGTGAATTTTATACTTTATGATTAATTAAATAAAAATTGGAGTTTTTAAATGAACGAAATAAAAGACAATCAAAAACAAGAGTTTATAAATATAAAAGAAGAATTAAATATTGATAAAAAAGAGGAAAAGACAGTTTCAAAAAAGAGAAAAACTAGAAGAATTATTGTAGGCGCCATTTTTAGTTTTTTTGCTCTAGTAGGTGTTATTTCTATTATATCAATGGGAATAAACACTACAGCAGTACTACTTGATAATACTGAAGAAAAAGCAGAGTATGCACAAAAATTATCAACACTTGCATTATATGATCCACTACCAGTTGAAGATGTTTCTTTAATAGATGAAAAAATTCTTTATTTAAGTGGTATTTGGGCGGCTGTTATAAATGAAGATATGACGCAATATGAACAAAATGAATATGGCGAAACAATGCTACCAGCAATTGTGGTTGATTCATATATCGAAAGTATTTTTGGACCAAGCTTTGATTTAGTATATAAAACATTTGATGATGCAGGCATTACTTATATTTTTGATGAGGAAAAGCAAGCGTATGTAATTCCTGTTACAAGTATACCAACGGGATACACAATAGAGGTAGCTGAAATCGAACAGCAATTGTTTGCAAGTGAAAAAACATTAACAGTAGCTTACCTTGCCGCAGCAACTTCTTGGGAAAATTTAGAAGAAACGGAAATTGTTAAATATGTAGATTATGTTTTTGAAAAACAAAATGATGGATATTTCCTAGTTGCAATTAGAGAAAGCGAAAAAGAAGTGGAAACTTTGCCAACGGCGTCTACAGAACCAACACCAATACCAGTTCCAGAATTAACAGATGCAACCCCACCTCCAGCAGCAGCTGATGTTGCAAGTAGTGAGGAAGTAGCAGGAGCAGAAGATGCTCAATCAGAAGAAAGCGTTTCAGAAGAAGAAGCAAGCACAGATAGCCAAGAATAATTAAAAAAGCCAAAACTTAATTTTAAAGTTTTGGTTTTTTATTGTAAAATGTAAAGAAATTATATTATTTTGTAAAAAATTTTAATAATATATTTGAAAAATATTAAAAATATGATAAAATAATGTATGAATCAATGTATATTGATTTAATACTGCAAGGAAATTGATTTTAATTATATCAATTCGAATAAGAAAGGGATATTCCACATGGATAAAGATATTAATGCATATATAATTGTAAAATCAGAAAAACAAAAAAAGATTGCTTTAATAGCTCACGATGGCAGAAAAAGCGATTTAGTTGAGTGGGCTGTTGCGAATAGAGAAAAACTTTCACGCCACTTTTTATTTGGCACAGGTACTACATCTAGTATTTTAGCTGAAAAAACACATCTTCCAATAACTGCTTTTCATTCAGGCCCACTAGGGGGCGACCAACAGATTGGCGCAAAAATCTCAGAAGGTTTAATTGATTTTATGATATTTTTCTGGGATCCACTTTCTTCACAGCCACATGACCCCGATATAAAAGCACTTTTAAGAATAGCTGCTTTATATAACATTCCAGTTGCAACAAATCAATCAACAGCTGATTTTCTTTTCTCATCAGATTTAATGAACGAATCTTATGATAGAAAAATAATTGATTATGCAAAAAGAATTAAAAAAAGAGTGAAAAATTTTAATTTGGATTAAAATTACATTGATAAACATCATTTGTTATGATACAATTTTTAATAGAATTTTATAAAATTGAAATATTCAAATATTAAGGAGAGAAATATATGAATACTAGTTCCGTGATTAAACAAGATAAATTATTAAAAGTAAACCAGTTGGTGTTATTATCTGGTGGGGCTATTTATGGGCTACTATATTTATTGGGCGCAGAATTTTTAACTGGTGCAGCAATTATAATTGGAACGCTAATACTAGTTTTTACAGTACAGAAGGCAAAAACAAATGTTAAAGGGGATTTAACAATATATTTAATAACTTTTGCACAGTATTTTATGATTGCTGGCTTTGGGATGCTGTCATTTGAAGTTATTGGTAGTATTAATTTAGTTGCATCTGTAATTGTGATGAATAGTTTATACTATAATAAAAAAATAGTTGTAACACAGTGGATAATAAGTAATGTTATATTTGTATTTTGCTTTATATTAAAAGATGTGTTCTTTGCAGGTATTTCATCCTCAGCAATTTTAAGAAGTGTTATAGGATTTAATTTTACAATTCTATTTTTATATTTCTTATTATCTTGGGGTATTGAATCACTATTAGATGCACAGAATAAAACAAAAAAAGCAGATGAATTAGTTGAAGAAATTAATATTAAAATGCTTGAAAATGATGAGCAATCAAAAAAACAAAAGTATATATTTGAGAATATTAAAACAAGAAGTGATAATCTAAGTAAAACATCTAGTAATATGCTTGATGTTGCAAGAGATTTAAGCGAATCTTCAACTGCTCAAGAAATGATTTTAACAGAGCTTACAAGCCAAGGTCATTTAGTTATGAGCGAGATTAATGTTGCTAAAGAAAAAGCAAATGAATCAAGAGAAATTGCTGTGAATAGTGCTGATAGATTAAAAGAAAATAATGATAATATGCAAAAAATCGTTGAGGCGATAAGCGATATAGAAAAATCAAGCGAAAAAATCATCTCAATAATTAAAAATATCGAAGATATAGCATTCCAAACTAATATCCTTGCTTTAAATGCATCAATTGAAGCTGCAAGAGCTGGTAGTGCAGGAAGAGGATTTGCAGTAGTTGCAGATGAAGTTAGAAATCTTGCGGTTAAATCTTCAGCAGCAGCAAATGATAGTGCAAGCCTTGTTAATGAATCAATTAGAAGTGTTAAAGTTGGGGCAAGCTTAGTTAAAGAAACAGCTGAAAATATGGGCGAAGTTATAAACTATTCAGATTTAGCAGCTCAAAACTCACAAGTTATTGATGAATTAATGATAGAACAGGTTGCAAATGTTGAAAAAATGCTGGAAAGAATGGAAGAAATTGCAGGGGCAATCGTTAGAACTTCTAAAACAGCAGAAGAAAGCAACACTTTAGCAAACGAAGTTACAAATGAGATTGAATATATTAATTCAGCTATTAAATAAAATTATAAATGACAATGCAAAAAAATAGCATTGTCATTTTAATATATGATAAAAGGAGATAAATAATATGAATTCTATTTACACAAGAAGAAGTATAAGAAATTACACAAGCGAAACGGTTGAAAGAGAAAAAATAATGCAAATTTTAAAAGCTGCAATGCAAGCTCCTAGCGCTGCAAATCAGCAACCATGGCAGTTTTTAGTGGTGGAAAATAAAGAAAAGCTAATTGCAATGAGTGGTATGAACCCTTATTCTAAAATGCTTTCAAATGCATCTTTAGCTGTTATCGTTTTAGGTGACACTGATTTAATGAGCGTTCCATCAATGTGGGAGCAAGATTTAGCAGCTGCAACTCAAAATTTAATGCTAGAAGCGTGTAATCTAGGCCTTGGCTCAGTTTGGCTTGGCGTTGCACCAGAAAAGGAAAGAATGAACTTTTTAAAAGATTTATTTAATTTAAAAGATAATTTTAAACCTTTTTGTATAGTATCGATTGGATATCCAGCAAAAGAAAATGTTTTTGTTGATAGATTTAATGAAAATAGAGTTCATTTTGAAGAAGTGAGATAAGTATAGTTTGATATAAATATGGTGAAATAGAATGAAAACAAATATAGAATATGTTAATTCTAATCGTAAAATAGCTATTGCAAAAAAAGAAGATATTAATAATTATTTATCAGCTTTTTACAAATGTGATGATGAAATTAACTATTTAACAGGCTCAGATTCCTACTATGAAGAAAGCAGAGTTATCGCTTATTATAATAATTGCTTAAATGATAATTCAAGATATGATTTTTTAATTTTTGATGATACTAAAATTATAGGCGAAGTAGTGCTAAATGAAATAGATTTAGAGATAATGAGTGCTAATTTTAGAATTTGTATATTTCGTTCAGAATACCTAGGAAAAGGTTTTGGAAGATTTGCAACTGAATATGTTTTGGATTTTGCATTTAACCATTTAAAACTTCAAAGAGTTGCATTAGAAGTTTTTTCATTTAATAAAAGAGCTATAAAAATGTATGAGCAAGCGGGGTTTACACACGAGGGAACACTGCGTAATGCTGTTAAAAGTAAAAGTGGATATGCAGACATTTTATGTATGTCCATATTAATAGATGAATATAATTTAATACTCTAAAACAAAAAAAAGACAATATCGCTTGATATTGTCTTTTAAGTTTTTACTAATGAAAGATAGTGACAAGTTACTTTTATAGATGTTAGGTTTATTGGATGTAGCCTTGAACTTGATAGATAACATATTGGAGTGTTTTCGAAAGTATACTTCTATTATGAATATGCACTTTTATAATGTAGTCATTCCATGCTCCTATAGTTCCATCTTTCACACCAGTGATAACATAAATAAAACCTTCACTTTTATATTCTGATTCAACGTACCCAACATCAATCATCACACCATTTGGGTACTTTACTTCTAACATATCTTGAGCATCATCGCTAATGGTTATCAGTTCACCACCACAAAGGTCTAGGTTTGCATAAACGCTCCACCAAGGTTTTTCTTTTTCTTCTAATTTATTCCACCAATCAGAGGAAAAATCCATTTTAATCACCACCTAATATAAATAATTTTTACAATTTTAAATAAATTTTAACAAGTAGGCAGGCGTATGCACTGTTGAAAGTCCTACTTAATATCATAATATTTCTTTGTAAATATAAAATAATTATATTGTCTTTTTGGTTTTTATTAATGAAATATTAATCTAATAAATTTCTTCCCATTAAAACGCCCATTAATGATGCCATCATAAGTCCACGAGTCCAGCCAGAGGAATCTCCTAGGCAGTGTAGGTTTTTAATATTGGTATCAAAATTTGTATCCATTTTAACTTTATTACTATAAAATTTTAATTCAGGTGAGTATAGTAAGGTTTCGCTAGAGGCAAACCCAGGGACTACTGTGTCTACTGCTTGAATAAAATTAATAATATTTGTCATTGCTCTATATGGCATTGCAGCAGTGATATCGCCAGCAATCGCATCAGGCAGTGTTGGAACGATATTTGATTTAGATAATTCGTGTTGCCATGTTCTTTTGCCGTCTAGAATATCGCCAAATCTTTGAACTAATAGCTGTCCATTTGCAAGCATATTAGTAATCTCGCCAACCTTTTTTGCATATTCTATTGGCTGATTAAATGGCTCTCTAAAATTATGAGAAGATAGTATTGCAAGATTAGTGTTGTTAGATTTTAAATCCTTATAAGAGTGCCCGTTAACCACTGCTAAATCATTATCATAGTTTTCTTGGCTAACAAATCCACCTGGATTTTGACAGAATGTTCTAACTTTATCTTTAAATGGCTTTGGATAACCAATTAGCTTTGATTCATATAAAACGCTGTTAACTTTTTCCATAATTTCATTGCGAACTTCAACACGAACGCCGATATCAACAGTACCAGGTGCGTGTGCAATTCCATTTTCAGCGCAAACTTTTTCTAGCCAATCAGCCCCACGTCTACCTGTTGCAAGAACTATATTATCAGCATAAATATTAAAAACTTCGTCTTTATTTTTAACTATAACGCCTTTGCAGACTTCATTTTCTAAAATAATATTTTGACATTCGTGAGAAAATAAAATAGTAACACCGTTTTCTAAAAGATAATTTTGAAGTCCGAGATAGACATCGTGTGCCTTTTCAGTTCCAAGATGTCGAATAGGACAATCAACAAGTTTTAAGCCTGCTTTAATAGCATTTTTTCTAATTTCTTTAACTTCTTCAGTATGCCCAAGGCCTTCAATATGAGTATCTGCACCAAACTCAAGATAGATTTTATCGGTGTATTCAATCATTTCTTGAACTAAATCAGCGCCTATTAAATTTGGTAAATCGCCACCAACTTCAAAACTTAGCGATAATTTTCCATCAGAAAATGCGCCTGCACCTGAAAAACCAGTTGTGATATGGCAAAAAGGCTTACATTGAACGCATTTTTTAGTTTTTTCTTTTGGGCAGTGTCTTTTTTCAATCTTAACCCCTTTTTCAACAATGGTGATACTTTTGGTTGAATTCTTTTTAATCATTTCAACTGCTGTAAAAATTCCAGCAGGGCCAGCGCCTATAATAACTACATCTTGTTTCATAATATTAAAGTTCCTTTCTAAAATAAAAAACATGGCAATATCTCGACAGAATTAAATTTAGGAAGGTATCCTAAATTTAATTCACAGTCGAGAAAAATTAAATTGATGTATTTGCACGCAATTATAGATTATAAATCATTGACTATTTTTTGTCAATCTTTTTATTTGGGTCTTTCATAGTAAGGGAAATTCTTTTTTTGCTAACGTCGACACTCATAACCCAAACGGTTACAACATCGCCAACTTTCACTTCTTCACTTGGATGTTTAATATATCTATCGCAAATTTGGCTTAGGTGAACAAGGCCATCTTGGTGAACTCCGATATCAACAAAGGCGCCAAAATCGATAACATTTCTTATAGTTCCTTTTAATTCCATACCAGCTGTTAAATCTTTCATATCTAAAATATCACTGCGAAGTAGTGGTTTTGGAAGTTCATCCCTCATATCTCTACCTGGCTTTACAAGTTCGGAGATAATATCTTTTAAAGTTGGAACGCCGATATCTAAATCTTTTGCAAGTTTTTCGTATCCTATTTTTTCAGCTCTTTCATTTAAATCTTTTAAATTAGAAGTTCCGATATCGTTAGTTGAATGGTTTAAAATTTCAAGTAGAGCTTTTGCCGCCTTATAGCTTTCTGGGTGAACAGAGCTTGTGTCAAGTTTGTCTTTTGCAAAAGGGATTCTTAAAAACCCAGCTGAAAGCATAAATGCCTTAGGCCCTAGTTTTGGAACTTTTAATAGCTGATTTTTAGAAGAGAATTTTCCATTTTCTTCTCTGTAAGTAACTATGTTTTTTGCAATAGATTTATTAAGCCCTGAAACTCTTTCAAGCAGTGGTGCTGATGCGATATTTAAATCAACGCCAACAGTGTTAACGCAGTATTCAACAACGCCATCTAGGCTTTCTTCAAGCTTTGTTTTTGGCATATCGTGCTGATACTGGCCAACTCCGATTGATTTCGGGTCGATTTTAACAAGCTCAGCTAGTGGGTCTTGAAGTCGTCTTGCGATTGAGATAGCACTTCTAATTGAAACATCGTATTGTGGGAATTCAGTTGCAGCTAGTTTTGATGCTGAATAAATAGATGCACCAGCCTCATTTACAACCATATAATTTACAGGCTGTGAAACTTCTTTTAATAAATTTGCCACAAATATTTCAGTTTCTTTTGTAGCTGTTCCATTACCAATTGAAATAATATCAACATTGTGCTTTTTAATTAGTGATTTTAATTGATTACTAGCCTTTGTTTTATCGTGGATATCTAAAGTCATATAAATAACGCCTGAATCTAAAACCTTACCAGTTGAATCCACAACAGCCATTTTACAGCCAGTTCTATACCCTGGGTCTAGTGCTAAACAAACTTTATCTTTTACTGGTGGCACAAGTAGGAGTTGTTTTAAATTATCAGAGAATAATTTTATAGCACCAGTTGAGGCGATATCGCTTAGATTATTACGGATTTCAGTGTCAAGGCTAGGGTTTATAAGCCTTGAAAAGCTATCAGCTATACTGTTTTTTATAATTTCAGCTGATTGGCTATTATTTTTAATATATAATTTTTCTATAATTTCTAAAGCATTAGGAGTATCAACTAAAATACTAACTTTTAAAAAGTTTTCTTTTTCGCCCCTATTTATAGCTAAAACTCTATGTGGTAAAACCTTATTTACAGGCTGATTAAAATCATAATACTGTGTATACACGCTTTCTTTTTCTTCATCGCCCTTTGAAGTGATAACCCCAGTTTTATTATAGAATTTTTTAAGCTCGGTTCTAACGTTTGTATCATCAGAAACAGTTTCAGCAATTATATCCATTGCCCCTTGAATAGCATCATCAACTGTTACAACTTCTTCGGTTAGATAATTTGTAGCTTCATCATAAGGTTTTGTATTTGGGTCTTGCTCTAAAATTAATAGTGCTAAAGGCTCTAGTCCCTTTGCTTTTGCAACAGATGCCCTTGTTTTCCTTTTTGGCTTAAATGGGCGATAAATATCTTCAACTTCTGAAAGTATCATTGCATTATTAATTGCAGTCATAATTTCATCAGTCATTTTTTCTTGCTCTGTTATACTTTTTATAACTTCTTGTTTTCTTTCGTCTAAATTTCTAAGATAGGTTAATCTGTCTGAAATACTACGAACAATTTGATCGTCAAGTTCGCCAGTTTTTTCCTTACGATATCTTGAAATAAAAGGAACAGTAGCCCCTTCATCTAAAAGGGCAATAGTATTTTCAACCTGCCAAGGGTTTAGCGATAGTTCCTTTGAAATAATTGATAAAATTTCCATAAAAAATTAAATCCTTTCTTTTTTATCTTCTTTTTTTGTAATAATTAAATAAATAATATAAATAACAGTCGATACAGCACTTAAACTAAGGCTTAAATCAAGGTAAGGCGTTTTATAAGTGAACATAATTTCATTATCCCCCATAGGCACTTTAACTGCCATTAACCCATAATCAACTTCTAATATCTCAGTTTCTTCTCCGTTTACATAGGCTGTAAATCCTTCATCAAAAGGAACAGAATAAAACACTAGATTTTCTTCTTCTAAAAATATTTTACTGGTAAATCCACTGCCATTCATTTTAAAATAATAGCTAGCTTCATCTTGTCTATTTTCGCAATCAATTAAATAGCTTTCAAAACTAATATTAGATAGTTCTTCGCTAGGAAGATAAGGAAGATTTAAATTATAGTTTTCTATAATACTTGTATCTTCAATAGCTATTGCACGCATTAAAATATTAGCTCGATTTTGAGCGTCAACTGTGTTTAAATCATCATAAGACACATAGTAATCAAGTGTAAATCCAAAAGGGACGAAATAATCATTTTTTAGTATAGTGTATGGATAAGATGTATGATGAGAAGAGAATGTTAATGTGGTTAAGCCTTCTTTTAAATTTTCTTCTTCCCAGTTTGGCGTAACATAGTATTTAACGCTTAAAAGCCCCCTTAAGGCATATAATTCCTTTTCAGGCTTTGAAGAAACATCTCTTTTAACGCCAACACTTGGATAAAATTCTAAAATATTCGGATTAACAGTTGAATTGAAAAACTGAAGTGATGGATAATTAACATATAATCCAAAATTATTAAAGCTTTGATAATTATCTATTCGATAATCTAAATCTTCATTATCATCATATAAGCTAAATGTATCTATAATATCATAGTTTTGTGGCTTATATAAGCTATCTCCATCTAGCTGTGGAATTTTTGTAAATCCCATATGAGCAATAGAGAAAAGCAGTATCATACCAATGCTAGTGAGCATAAGAGTTTTTGAATAGTTTTCGCTATCGTAAAACTTTTGGGTAACTAATTGAAAGATAAATATACTTAGTATCCCAATTAAAATATTAGCAAAAAAAGTTTCAGGGTCTTCGGCAAATCCTATTCTAAAATTCCCTTCGCTATCACTTGATGGAGTGATAGAAAATAAAACAGGTATTAAAAGCAATATATAAACAGGCCTTAAACTATTTAAAATCTTTTCTTTATCAAAAGAAAAACCTTGCATATTCATTCCAACAAGCATTAAAAGTGGCATATAAAACCATCGTGCATAATAGCTAGAATTAAAAGCATAAAAGCTAGAATTTAAAGCTGGCACAAAGGCAAAAACTATGCAAACAGAAAAAACCACAAAGAACGCTGATTTTTTATTATTTTTTAAGAATAAGAAAAATCCATATAAGCCACCAAGGGCAACAAACAGTGAAAGACTTGTCCATTTAAGGGCACCTTGAGTGAAAAAAGCTGGGTTATATGCAGGGTCAGGGGGCATAATAGCACTAAATAAAATAGCAAAATATTGCTGAACTTCGCCATACATCCAAATACCAAAATTCTCTAGTGGGCGAATAACCCTTGGATTATTTAATAGATTTGGAATAGATGGAATTAATAAAATAGCACCCATACAAAAACCTAAAACGCTTTCAAAAGCTAAAGTTAGGAATTTTTTTAGATTTAACTTATAATCTTTAATTAAAACTTTACAGGTGAAGTATATAATTAAAAAAACAATCTGGCCAAAGAAAAAGAAATAGTTGTTAAGTAAATTTAAAGCAACAAAAAATGCAAAAAAACCACGTTTCTTATTATACATATATTCATCAAGTGCGAATAATAAAAAAGGAAAAAATGCTATCGCTTCAACAAAGTGATTAAAAAATATATTGTAAACGCTAAAGCCGGAAAAGGCATATAAAATAGCGCCAATAGCCGTGTGAGTATTGTTTTTAGAATATCTTTTTAAATAAATATAAGCCCCAAGAGATGCTAAAGCGAATTTAAGCATTAATAAATACGGCATTATATACGGGATAGCCTTTTGTGGAAATAATAAGCTAAGATAAAAAAACGGAGTTCCAAGGGTGTAAAATGAATAGGTGTTTATAAAAGAAGAGCCTAAATCACTCGCCCAGCTAAAAGCAAAATCCCCACTTTTTATCATCTCATTTCCATACATATAAAATGGGATTTGCTGAGAATTAAAATCCCCAGCGTATAAAAAGAAACCCTTATCAATAATTAAAAAAGGCAAAAACATTAAAAAGGCTATCAAAAAAGATAGAGAGAATATTTTAATATATTCATTTTTAAATAATTTCATAAAAAAGTCCTTAAGTTTAAATTTTAGCAAGTTCGTCTAGCGTTAGGGTGTAGGCAGGGAGCATATTTTCTAAAAAATAATTAACTTCCTCTAAATCCATCTCAACTAGATTTTTATAAATAGATTTATAAGCGTTTAAAAATTCGCGATTTCCACTTTTCTCTTCTTCGATACATTTTATTAGAGCGCTCAGTTTATCTGCTGATTTTAAAATTTTTCTTTCATAATCAGTTAGCAGGGAAGAATTTGTGTATGGCTTTATAAACTCGCCAACTTCCTTATTATGAGTTGCTAAAAGATTATTAATAGCTTTTTCTTCTATTAATTTATAAGCAGATGAAAGCGTTTGGTCGTTGTATTTCACGGGCGTTGGCATATCCCCAGTTAGTATTTCGCTCATATCGTGATACAAAGCTGTTAAAACTATATTTTCACTATTTAAATTTTTATTATATATTTTATTTGCAATACCACACAAGGTGTGAGCAATCTGCATAACTTCGCTAGTATGCTGTGCCACGTCTTCGTTTAAGCTTTGCCTCATAAGTCCCCAGCGTGGAAGATATTTCATTCTTGAAAGTAGGGCGTTAAAATTATACATCGCTATTCTCCTTTAAAGCTTCTAAGACTAAATTTTTAGCATCTTCAAACCTTGTTAAACTATTGGTTAAAAATCTTAAATGTGCAGCGGATTTTAAGCCTTTTAGATATAAGGCAGCCTGTCCACGAGATTTTTTCATTCCCAAAACTTCGCCATTCACTTCACACAGTTTTTCAATATGCCAAAGCATTAAACTCATTCTTTCTTCAACTGTTAAATCTTTTCTGATAGGCTTATTTTTAAAATAATCGTCTAATTGATTAAAAAACCACGGACGGCTTAAAGCTTCTCTTCCAATCATAACCCCATCGCAGTTTGTTTTATTTAAAACCATATCGCAAATTTCTATATTAGTAATATCGCCATTTGCAAACACTGGAATTGAAACAGAATTTTTAACTTCTTTTATTATATCATAATCAACCCCAGGCTTATACATTTCCATTCGAGTTCTGCCGTGGACAGCTAAAAAACTAACCCCAACTTCTTCTAAATGTTTTGCAAGCTCTATAGCGGTTATACTATTATTATCCCAGCCTTTTCGCATTTTAACACTTACAGGGGTGTCTTTTGCAGTTTCAACTGTTACTTTTGCTATTTCTTTTGCAAGCATTGGGTCTTTCATTAAGCTAGAGCCCGAGCCATTACCAGTTATCTTTGGGGCAGGGCAACCCATATTTATATCTATAAAATCAGGCTTGTATTCTAAAACCATTGGAACTGCACTTTTAAAATCTTCAGGCTCAAAGCCAAAAAGCTGAATTCCAAACGGATGCTTTCTATCAAAGCTTTGCATTAAAGCGTGGCTTTTTTTATCTTTAAATCTTAATGCCCTTGCAGACACCATTTCGCTAACTGTAAATCCAGCATTAAAGTCATCGGCAACTTTTCGCATAACTATATCGCAAAAACCAGCCATTGGAGCTAAAACTGCTCTGTTTTCTATATTAAAATTTCCTATTTTCATTATCTTCACCTTAAATATTAAAATTTAGCTAATAAATTATACCATAAATTATAAAAATATGATATACTATATAAAAAGAAATTTTAAAATAATTTAATTCAGAAAGGAATTATTATAAATTATGAAACTTTTAGCACTAGACGGGAACAGTATTTTAAATCGTGCTTTCTATGGAATAAAGCTATTAACAACTAAAGATGGGCAATACACAAATGGTATTTATGGCTTTTTAAATATATTATCAAGATTAAATCAAGAGGTAAAGCCAGATGCAGTTGCGATTGCATTTGATTTAAAAGGGAAAACTTTTCGCTACGAAATGTATGATGGATACAAAGCTACAAGAAAAGGTATGCCAGAGGAATTAGCACAGCAGATGCCGGTTTTAAAACAACTTTTGCTTGATTTAGGCTATGTTATTGTAACAAAAGAAGGATATGAGGCAGACGATGTTTTAGGAACTCTTGCTGCAAATGCAAAAAATGATGACACCTGTTATATCGCAACTGGGGATAGGGATTCACTGCAATTAGTTAATGATAATGTTACTGTAATTTTATCATCAACTCAGTTTGGAAGAAGTCAGAATTTATTTATGGACACAAAAGCTGTAACTGAAAAATACGGGCTTTATCCAGAAGAATTAATTGATTTAAAAGCTTTAATGGGGGATGCATCTGATAATATTCCAGGCGTAAAAGGTGTTGGCGAGAAAACTGCCGTTACATTACTTCAAAATTTTAAAACTCTAGATGGCGTTTATGAAAATATTGATAGCGATTTAATTAAAAAAGGCGTAAGAGAAAAATTAATTAATGATAAAGAGATGGCTTATCTATCAAAAAAGCTTGGCACTATCAATTTAAAAACCCCAATTGATACGAATTATAACAGCTATAAAAAAACGAGTGGAGATAAAAATTCAGCTATAAAAACTTTATCAAGTTTAGAAATGTTTTCTTTAATTGAAAAATTAGTTGATACAAACGAAGAAGATTTTAAAATAGAAAAAGAAGAAGTTTTTTTAGAAAAGGTGGACATAAAAGCGTTTACTAATAATTTCACTAGCTGTTTTATTTATAAAAATGAAGATAAATTTTATTTTGTTAAAGATAAAGAAGTTTGTTTTTTAAATGAAAACGATAGTCTTTTAAAAGAATTTTTAGAAGATGAAACAAAAGAAAAAATAGCATATGACTCAAAAGAACTATATGAGTTTGGCTATAAAAATAATATAGACGTTAAAGGAATTAAATTCTGCTTAAAGCTTTCAGCATATTTAATAAATCCTGCTCAAAATAGCTATGATTTTGAAAGAATAGTTGCATCTTCTAATGCAGTTAAAGCATTTGATTGCGATGAATATTTTGCACCATTTATTCAAAGTGTATATGAAAATTTAGAAAAAGAAATAAAAGAGGATGGACAAGATAACCTTTTATTTGATATAGAAATGCCACTTGCAAAGGTGCTTTCTAGCATGGAATATTTAGGGTTTAGTTTAGATAAAGAAAAATTAATAGAATTTGGCGAAATGCTAAAAACTCAACTAGAAAAAGATGCAAATACAGTGTATGATTTAGTTGGCTATAAATTTAATCTTAATAGTCCAAAGCAATTAGGAAAGGCACTTTTTGAAGATTTACAGCTTCCAACTGGTAAAAAAACAAAATCTGGATATTCAACTAACGCCGAAACTCTAGAAGGGCTTAGAAAATACCACCCAGTTATTGATACAATTTTAAATTATAGAACCTATCAAAAATTAAATTCAACATATGTTGAAGGATTTATTGATAAAATAAAAGAAGACGGAAGAATTCACACAACATTTAATCAAACCGAAACTAGAACAGGCAGAATTTCCTCAGGTGAGCCAAATTTGCAAAACATCCCAGTTAGAACAAAACTAGGACAAGAACTAAGAAAATTCTTTACTGCAAAAGAAGGCTGTGTTTTACTTGATGCTGACTATTCTCAAATCGAACTTCGCATATTAGCTCATATGAGCAAAGACGAAGTTATGTGCGAGGCGTTTACTAATAATTTAGATATCCATACCCAAACAGCATCAAAGGTTATGAAACTTCCACCTGAAATGATAACAAGCGAATTCCGTTCAAGGGCAAAAGCTGTAAACTTTGGAATTGTTTATGGAATAGGTGCTTTTAGCCTTGCAAAAGATATTAATATCTCGGTTAAAGAAGCGGATGCGTTTATAAAAGATTATCTAGAAAATTTTAAAGGCGTTAAAAAATATATGGATGATATCGTTGTCACAGCTAAAGAAAATGGATATGTTACAACTCTTTTTAATAGAAAAAGATTGCTTCCAGAAATTAATAACTCTAATAAAATGATACAAGCACTAGGCAAAAGAATGGCATTAAATACCCCAATACAAGGCACAAGTGCTGATATAATTAAAATAGCTATGGTAAAAGTTTTTAAAAGGCTAGAAACAGAAAATTTAAAAGCAAAACTAGTTTTGCAAGTTCACGATGAACTTATAGTTGAGTGCCCGATAGATGAACAAGAAATCGTTTCTAAAATTTTAAAAGAAGAAATGGAAAACTCAGCAAATTTAATTGTTCCACTGAAGGCTGATGTAAATATCGGTGAAAACTGGTATGATGCTAAAGGCTAGAAAAATTAAAGAGGTGTTTTAAATGAAAATCGAAGAATTTAAATTAGAGCATGTTCAAGAAGTTTTGCTTTTGCACGCAGAAGTGAGCGATGGCTGGGGACTAAAAGGCTTAATAAACGATACACAAAACACAAACACAAAAAGCTATATACTAAAAAAAGATAATAAAATAGTTGCTTTTTGTGCCTTTGTTGTGGTTGATGATGCAGAGCTTGTTTTCCTTTGCGTTGATAAAAATTATAAAAGGCAGGGAATAGCAGAATTTTTACTAACAGAAAGTATAAAAATGATAAATCCACCACTAGTGGTTTTAGAAGTGAGAAGTGAAAATCAGCCAGCTATAAATTTATATAAAAAACTAGGCTTTACCTATCTTGGGCTAAGAAAGAATTTCTATTCTTTTCCAGAAGATGATGCCTTAGTTTTTGAGCTTAGATTAAAGGAGAAAAACGTATAAATGTTAGTTTTAGGAATTGAAACTAGCTGTGATGAAACGGCAGCTTCAATTGTAAAAGATGGGCGAGAAGTCCTATCAAATATTATAAATTCACAAGCAGATGAGCATGGAATGTATGGGGGTGTTGTGCCAGAAATTGCATCAAGAAGGCATATAGAAAATATCAGCCTTGTTGTTCAAAATGCTGTGGATAAAGCAGGGATAACTTTTAATGATATTGATGCAGTTGCTGTAACTTATGCACCAGGATTAATAGGTGCATTATTAGTTGGGATAAACTTTGCAAAAGGGCTGAGTTTATCTTTAAATAAGCCACTTATTCCAGTTCACCATATAAGAGGGCATATAGCTGCATTGTTTTTAGAATATAAAGAGTTAAAACCGCCATTTATATGCTTAGTTGCATCGGGTGGGCATAGCCATATAGTTGCAGTGAACTCTTATACAGAATTTAAAGTTTTAGGGCGAACTATTGATGATGCAGCAGGCGAAGCCTTTGATAAGGTTGCGCGAACTTTAGGACTTGGATACCCAGGCGGACCTGCAATTGCAAAAGCTGCATTAACAGGGGATAAAACAGCATATAAACTTCCAACTCCAAATACACAAAATATATATGATGTAAGCTTTTCAGGGCTTAAAACAGCCGTTATAAATTTGTATAACACTAATAATATGAAAGGCATAGAAACTAATATAAATGATTTAGCGGCATCTTTTGAAGAAAAAGTTGCAACTATGCTTAGCGATAATTTAGTTAATGCTGCAAAAGAGTTTGGCTTTACTAAAATTGCAATAGCAGGCGGAGTGGCAGCGAATTTAAGATTAAGAGAATTAATCCTTGAAAAAATCGATAAAGAAAATTTTTATTGCCCAAATATTAAACTATGCACAGACAATGCAGCGATGATTGCATCTCAAGGATATTATGAATTTAAAGATGGAAAAATTGCTGATTTAAATTTAAATGGAGTAGCAAATCTTGATATAAGTCTTGCATAAAATACTTAAATATTAGCATTTTACTTGACTTTTTAGCAAGATTAAGTAAAATAATTAGTAGAAAACAAAAAAAGAAAGGAAAGGTTATTATGATTTTTCAAGAGTTAAAAACAATTATAGCAGAGCAGCTAGAAATTCCCGAAGAAAGCATAACAATGGAAAGCGATTTAATGCAAGATTTTGATGCAGATAGCTTAGATTTAGTTGATATTGTTATGTCGATAGAAGATGTGTTCGGAGTGGAAATCCCCGAAGAGAGCATTGATGAAATTAAGTATGTTAGCGATGTAGTAGCCTTCATTGAAGAAAATAAAGATAAATAAAGGAATATAATAATGTCAAATAAAAAAAAGTTAGTTAGTGAAATCACATCAAGAGATGAAGATTTCGCACAATGGTTTACCGATATCTGTAGAAAAGCAGAACTTATCGATTATTCAACTGTAAAAGGCTTTACAGTTATGCGTCCATACGGACAAGCAATCTGGGAAAATATTAGAAATATCCTAGATGCAAGATTTAAAGAAACAGATCACGAAAACGTTTCGATGCCACTTTTAATTCCAGAAAGCTTATTAAATAAAGAAAAAGATCACGTTGATGGATTTGCACCAGAAGTTGCTTGGGTAACTTATGGTGGAAGCAATGAATTAGAAGAAAGACTATGCATTCGCCCAACTTCTGAAACACTTTTTTGCGATCACTGGTCAAGAGTTCTTCAAACTCACAGACAATTACCAATGAAATATAATCAATGGTGTAGCGTTGTTCGCTGGGAAAAAACAACAAGACCTTTTTTAAGAGGAAGAGAATTTGACTGGCAGGAAGGCCATACAATTCATGCAACTAAAGATGAAGCTGTTGAAGAAACCTTTACAATGCTTAATATCTATGCTGATTTTGCTGAAAAATCTTTAATGATACCTGTAATTAAAGGGCAAAAAACAGAAAAAGAAAAGTTTTCAGGGGCAGTGGCAACATATACAATTGAAGCTATGATGCACGATGGAAAAGCACTTCAAAGTGGTACATCTCACTTTTTTGGTGATGGATTTTCAAGGGCATTTGATGTAAAATTTGCTGATAAAACTAACGGTATTTCATACCCATTCCAAACATCTTGGGGCGTTTCAACTAGGATTATCGGTGCAATTATAATGACTCACGGCGATGATGATGGACTTGTTTTGCCACCTGCTATCGCTCCAATTCAGCTTGCGATTATTCCTATTGCTATGCATAAAGATGGTGTTATTGAAAAAGCTAGTGAGCTAAAAGACAAATTAAAATCAAAATACAGAGTAAAACTAGATATTTCAGATAACTCACCTGGATGGAAATTTGCTGAATATGAAATGAAAGGCGTTCCAGTTCGTCTTGAAATTGGTCCGAAAGATATCGAAAATAATCAATGTGTATTAGTTCGTAGAGATACAAGAGAAAAGCTAGTTGTATCTTTAGATAATCTAGAAGCAGAGCTTGAAAAATTATACACAGAAGTAGCAGAAAATATCTATAATAAAGCTTTAGAAAATAGAAATAATAGAACAGAAACTATAAATGATTTTGAAGAAATTATAGCTTCTTCAAATGAAAAAGACGGATTTATAATTTCGCCTTGGTGTGGCGAGCTTGCTTGCGAAGAAGAAATGAAAGAAAAAGCAGGGCTTTCAAGCAGATGTATGCCATTTGATTTACAAGAAAACATTGAAGGCGTTTGCCCTATGTGCAAAAAGCCAGCAAAACATACAGTTATTTGGGGGAAATCATATTAGTGCTATGCACTAATATGATTTTTCTAAATTAGAAAATATTATGAAAACAATTTTAGTTACAGGCGCAAGCCGTGGGATAGGAAGAGATATAGCTATCCATTTAAAAAATATTGGATACAATGTTGTGGGAACTTTTAATAATAGCCAAGCTGTTGCTAGAAATTTAACTGATAACTATGGCATTGATATGAAAAAATGTGATGTTTCAAAAGATGAAGATATAAAAGATTTATATACTTATATAAAAAATAAGTATATAAACCTTTATGCAGTTATAAATAATGCAGGAATATCTTATGAAAATCTTTTGCAAGACACATCTTATTTTGATATGCAAAATATTATAAACACTAATTTAGTATCGGTTATTAATTCTTCAAAATATGCAGTGGAATTAATGCTGGAAAATAAAAATGGGGTTATTATTAATATTTCTTCTATCTGGGGAGTTAGTGGAGCAAGCTTTGAAACAGTTTATTCGGCTTCAAAAGGCGGAATAATAGCATTTACAAAGGCTCTTGCTAAAGAAGTTGGCCCTAGTAAAATAAGAGTCAACACAATAAGCCCTGGCGTTATAAAAACAGATATGCTAAACTCGTATACAGATGAAGAATTATCATTTTTAAGAAACGATACACCACTTTTATCCCTTGGAGATACTAGCGATATTAAAAATGCAGTTGAATTTTTGCTAGATGAAAAATCTAAGTTTATAACAGGTCAGAACCTAATTATAGATGGGGGATTTATTTTATAAAAATAAAAGGAAATTACTATACATGAATTATATGACAACATTTATAGGCGAAGATTTTGCGCCTACAACCCCAGAAAAAGAAAGAATACACATTAAAGACATCGCACACGCTTTATCTTTAATGTGTAGAGGAAATGGACATCTAAAATATTTTTATTCTGTTGCACAGCATAGTATAAACTGCTCTCTTGAAGCAAAAGAGAGGAATTATTCAAAAAAAGTTCAATTAATTTGCCTTTTACATGATGCGAGCGAAGCTTATCTTGCAGATATTGTAAGGCCTGTAAAGCCATATCTTGAAAATTATCTTGAAATAGAAGAAAACTTACAAAATATGATTTATGAAAAATTTATTAAAGAAGAAGTTTCAAAAGAAGAACTTTTAAAAATGAAAGAAATCGATGATGATGTTTTAATGTATGAGCTTGATATATTAACATCTAAAGATATTAAAACTAGTGAATATAATCTAGTTTCAAAAGTTGATATAAATTTGCTTGATATGAAAAAAGTTGAAGATAAGTTTTTAGAAATGTTTGAAAATTTAATTTAAAATAAAAAAACTTTAAAAGGAAATAATAATGAATAATGATATGAAGTTATACTATGAATATACAATTTCGCCACTCGGACAGCTTTTTTATAAAACTGTCTTTTCTCAACTAAAGTATATTGAAAATAAAAAAATATTAGACTTTGGAAATGGATTTGCTTTCACCTCTAATTTTCTTGCGAAAAATAATGATGTTACAGGCATAGAAATGGATGAAAGTATAATTGAATATAGCCAAAAAACTAATGAATTTAATCAAATTCACGGTGATTTAACAGCGATTAAAGATTTTAAAGATGAAACTTTTGATGTTGTTGTATGTCATTTAGTTTTGGAATTTGTAGATAATCCTAAAGAAATTTTAAAAGAGTTAACACGTGTTTTAAAAAAGAATGGAACATTATCAGTTGTAAGACATAATCGAAATGGCAGGATAATTCAAGCTGTTGTTACTGATTATGATTTAAAAGATGCAAAACATTTATTAAATAATGGCTTTTCCCATTCAAGTGCTTTTGGAGATATTAAATACTATGAAAATGACGATTTATTTAGTTTACTGGATGATAAATTTGATATAAAAAATATTTATGGAGTTAGAACTTTAGCCAGTTTACATAATCAAGAAATTCAAAATAGCAAAAACTGGGTGCAGGAAATGTTTGAAATAGAAAAAGAATTAATGGCTAATAAAGATTATATGAAAATTTCTTATTTTAATCATATTTTATTAAACAAAAAATAAATTACAACATTAAATTAACACAATATTAAATGTATAATAGATGTTATTAAACATCGGAGGACATTATGGTTAAAAAAGAAGATAAAATTAGCAGTGAAGCTTTAAAAGGTATTGAAAGCTATATAACAAAAGAAGTTTTAGAAAAAGAGTTGGCTGAAAATAAAAATGAGGCAGAAGAATTGCTGCTAAGTAAAGAAAATCTAGATAAGTTTTTATTAAAAGTGAAAAGAAAATATTTAGAAATTCCAAACTCAAAAGAAAATTTATATGAAATTCCAGTTTTAATTGATTTAGTTGATGATTATTTTCAAAATGAATACATAGACATACCAAAAGACAGTATTACAACAATTGTAAGTGCTTTAATCTACTTTTTATCCCCAATGGATTTAATGCCAGACACAATACCAGTTATGGGGTATTCAGATGATGTAGTGGTTATCTCTCGGGTTTGTGATGAGTTTAAAACTGATATTGAAAAATATAAAAATCATAAGATATAAAAAAATAAGACGATTTTAAATCGTCTTATTTTTTTATATAATTAACATATATGCGACGTTTTATATAATCGCTTTAGCGATTTGCCTACTATACCCTTTGCAGGCAAATAAAACTCGAGTAAATAATCGTAACAAAGTGAAGATTATTTATATAACGCCATAAGCGTTTAAATATTCAAGTGCACTAGGAATTAGCCAAAAAGATATAAATCCTAAAATAAATATTGTGTATAAAACTGTTTTGTATGAATAGCTATCATAGTGCTGTGTATCTGATATACTATCGGATATACTACTGTTTTTAACTGGGAATTTAAAGATTAAATTAGCGAATAAGCCAGAGGTAAGCATTAAAGGGATTATATCATTAAAATATGGTATTCTTGATAAAAACAATTCACTTAATGATTTAAAATCAGTTGCAGGCGAAAAGTTTACAGCGAATATCCCGTTTGATAATATGCCATATCCAATTTGATTTGGAAATTCTCGAAAACAAGTCATAAAAAAACCGAAACATAAAATAATATCGATATACAAATACACCAATTTATTCTTTTGCATAAAAGTTGTTAAAACTATAAAAGGTATAACGAGGATAACCCATTGTGGGTGCCAGTAAATTCCATAGAATAATAAAATATAAACAGCCATTACTATATATATACTTATATAGGATAGGCTTTCTTTTTTTGTGTAAAAATAAGCGAAAACACAGATAAGAGCATATAAAAATAAAAATATTGAAACAGGCTCAAATGTGGTTTCAAAGCTAGGAGTTAAAATTCTATCAAACATTAACTTAGTAAAAGTTTGGGCGTTGCCAGTTTTTCCAAGATATAAAAGAGTTGTTGGAATATAAAGCCAAAACGATAAAATGCTGTATTTAATTAGTGATACTAGTTTTTTTTCTTTTAATAGTAGTAATGGGATAAAAGCTAAAAATGAAAAGAATTTAAAAACAGCACTAACACCAATTAAAATAGTGAACATTTTAATATTATCTTCTAAATAATAGTATATAGAAAAAAGCAAAAAGAATAAACAAAATGTATCGTATTGCCCCATGACAAAAGGCGAAAACAAAGCAATTGGATTAAAAAGGAAAAACAATGCAGATATATAGGAAAGATTTTTTGATAAATTTAATTTTTGAGAAATTTTCATTATCATATATCCACAGCCAAGATAAAATGCGACAGATATAATTTTAGTGTAGTAAACAAGAATAGCGCCATTAATAGATATAGAAAAAATCTTTGCAAATATATAAACAGGAAGTTGCCAAACACCAAAAATTATATAGGTAAGAATATTGTAATTTGCATAGTTTATATAATATAAATCCAAAGGACGCGACTCAACAAAATTATAAAAATCAAAAACATTTCCAGTGAAAATACTTTCTAAAAATAGATAGCTGTGATTAGACGTTTCTAAAATATCAGGGTGTGAAGATGAGAAAAATAGAAAAATAAAGAATACTACCCAAATAAATTTCTCGTATTTTTTAAAGGTAATCGTTTCATTCATTAGATTAAATTACTCCATTCAGCTTCTTTAAACCCAACTAAAACTTTTTCATTTAAAACTAAAAGCGGTCTTTTAACTAACATTCCATCAGTTGAAAGTAGTTCGAGTTTTTCTTCTAAAGACATTGCATCAAGCTTATCTTTTAAATTTAATGATTTATAAACAAGCCCACTTGTATTAAAGAACTTTTTAATATCAAGCCCACTTTTTTCAAAAATAGATTTTAATTCTTCTTTAGATGGATTTTGGATTTTAATATCACGATAAGAATAAGATATATTCTTAGATTTTAAAAAGTCTTCAGCTTTTTTACAAGTTGAACATTTTGGATAACAAAATAATAACATAATTTTAAATCTCCTTTAATTAACTATATAAAATTATAATAAATCAAAACTAGACAATATGCAAGAAAAATCTTTTTATATCTATTAAATTTTAGCTGTTTTTTATTATTAAAAACTTGATTTTGCTATTGATTTTATGCAGTGAAAGTAGTATAATAAGTGATATAAGTGGGGTAAAGTGGTTTAAAGTGGGTGAAAATGAGAGAAAGGTGGTCGATTTAATATGCTAATGGGCAGATACGAATATACATTAGACGCTAAAAGTCGTACAAACTTTCCACCTAAATTTAAAGCCAAAATGGGCGATACACTTTACGTTACAAGATGGTTTGATAATTGCCTTGTTGTTTTTGGAGAAGAAGAATGGGAAGAGATGGATTCTCGAATATCAAAACTTCCAATTGTAAAATCCAAAGAACTAACTCGTATGCTTTATGGTAATGCAGCAGAACTAAATCCGGACAAGCAGGGGAGAATACTTATCCCACAGCATTTAAAAGATCATGCAAACTTAGAAAAAGATATTATCATAATTGGTTCAAGAAGGTATGCTGAAATTTGGAATAAAGAAGCATATGAAGAAAATGAAAAATTGAATGATTTCTCAAATATCGAAGAAAAATTAGCAGAATTGGAGTTTTAAAAAATGAGTGAATTTAAACATATATCAATTTTGCTGGATGAATGTATAAACGGACTTAATATAAAAGAAGATGGAATATATGTAGATGGAACTTGCGGTGGTGCAGGGCATTCTAGCGAGATAGCAAAAAAACTAACAACTGGAAAACTCTACGGACTAGACCAAGACCCTGATGCTGTACAAGTTGCTACTAAAAGATTAGAAGGGCTTCCAGCAAAAGTTATAAAAACTAATTTTAGAAATGCAAAAGAGGCGCTTTTAAAAGAAGGGGTTGAAAAGATTGATGGCGTGCTTTTAGATTTAGGAGTTTCTAGCTATCAATTAGATGAAAAATCAAGAGGGTTTTCATATTCAGCAGAAGCATTTTTGGATATGAGAATGTCAAAAGAAGGGCTGACCGCTTCATTTATAGTTAATACTTATGGATTACAGGAAATAACAGATATACTAAGAATGTATGGCGAAGAAAAATTTGCATATCAAATAGCTAAAAAAATAATAGCATATAGAGAGCACACAGAGATAACAACTACAACACAGCTATCAGAAATTGTTAATAGTGCATATCCAGCAGCCGAAAGAAGAAAAGCTAAAAACCCTTCAAGGAAAACTTTTCAGGCTTTAAGAATAGCTGTTAATGATGAACTAGGGGCACTAAAAGATGCACTAGATGTGTTTTTTGAAATGCTAAATGAAAATGGTAGAATGGCGATAATCACATTCCATTCCCTAGAAGATAGAATAGTAAAACAATATTTTAAAGAGCTTTCAATTGAGTGCACCTGCCCAAAAGAACTTCCGATATGTGTTTGCGGAGGAAAAGCGAAAGCAAAATTAATCACAAGAAAGCCAATAGAGCCCTCAAAAGAAGAACAAGAAGAAAACAGGCGCTCACGTTCGGCAAAATTAAGAGTGATAGAAAAGATTTAAAGGAGAAAAAACTGCAATGGAATACAGAAATCTAGCATATGATTTATCTGTTTATGAAAATGAAGCGCCAATTAGAGCGCCAAGAGAAAAAAGTGCAAAGGCTATTAAAGCAAAAACAAAGTTTGGCTTTAGTAAAGTGCTAATTAATATAGTGTCAATGGCTGTGATGTTATCGCTAGCTATTGCTGTTGTGTATTCAAATGCGGAAGTTGCAGATTATAGCTCAAAAATTTCACAAGTTAATGATACAATATCAGATTTAGAAGGAGAAAAAAGTTATCTAGGTTTAACGCTTGAAAGTCAGTTTAGTTTAGAACAAGTAGAGGATTATGCTGTTAACTCTCTAGGATACACAAAACTTGAGAATTACCAAATATCCTATGTTAACTTAGAAACTGAAAACTCAATTGATAAATCAACAGAAAGTTTTACAGACAAGGTTAATGTTTTTGTTCAGCCAATATTGTCATATTTATTACCATAAAAAAATATTATTATATAAAAATAGAATTTGAAATTCTATTAAGAGCAGGCGGAGAATTTAAAACTTTTTGTTTATAGGTTCTTCGCTTAAATATTTATATATAAAAGTGAAAGAATGAAAGGAAAGACATTAATGGATAAAAAAAGAATGTCTACTAGAAATAACAATGTTACAAATGATATGAGAATGAGAATATGGATTGTATTTATTCCGTTTGTACTATTTGTAAGTGTTATTGTATATAGAATGTATAATATACAAATAGTAGATCATGAAGAATATAAGGCAAAAGCAGCAGCAGTGCAATTAGACGAAACGTATATTTCGCCAGCTAGGGGAACGATATATGATTCGAATATGAAGGTTTTAGCGCAGAATATAACTGTTTGGGATGTTGTAATTTCACCAGCTGATATAGTGGTAAAAGATGACCCTATTAAAACAGCGGAAATTCATGGTGAAATCGCAAGAATTTTAGCTCCAATATTAGAAGTTGAAGAAAGCTTTATTTTAGAGCAGCTATCATATACTGATAGCTATTATAGATTATTAAAAAGTGATGTTGAAAAGCCAATTGCCGATTTAGTTAGTCAATCTGTTAGGGATGAAGAAGGCAAACTGATGTTTTCTGGGATATATCTTCAAGAATCATACACTAGATATTATCCTTATGGTGATTTCGCATCCACTATATTAGGCTTTACTGGCGCAGATAACCAAGGTCTTGCAGGGCTTGAGTCTTATTATGAAGCTGAGCTAGCTGGAACAAAAGGAGTTATTGTATCTGCTCAAAATGCCTATGGTGATGATATAGGGGCAGGCTACGAGGTTGTGGTGGAGCCACAGAATGGATATGGCCTTATTACCACAATTGATGAAACAATTCAGCATTATTTAGAAAAACATCTAGAATTAAATGCAGAACTACATAATGTTCAAGAAGGTGCAGTTGCAGTTGCAATGGATGTTAACACAGGAGCGATTTTAGGGCTTGCAACATCGCCGCAGTTTGATCCGAACGACCCTTTTACTATATATGATGAAGAGATTGCAGCCCAGGTTTACGCCATTGAAAATGATGAAGAAAGAGCGACAGCGATAAGCGAGGCTCAAAATGATCAGTGGAGAAATAAAGCTGTTAGTGATTTATATGAGCCGGGCTCGGTTTTTAAAATTGTAACGGCAGCAGCAGCGCTAGATAGTGGTACAGCTAGTATATATAGTGGATTTACCTGCCATGGTTCTATTCAAGTAGGTCCACACACGATGAAGTGTGCAAACTCTGGCTATCATGCAGGAACAACTCAAACATTTACTCAAGCACTTATGAACTCTTGTAACGTTGCCTTTATACAAATGGGGCAAAGCATGGGCTCAGAAACATTTTATGAATATTTTTCAGCCTTTGGTTTAGCAGATAAAACAGGAATTGATTTACCGGGTGAGGCGAATAGTATTCACTACGAGGAAGATGGCCTTGATTTAGTAGAGCTTTCATCTTCTTCGTTTGGTCAAAGTAATAAAGTGTCGCCAATACAAATGTTAACAGCTGTTTCAACGGCTGTTAATGGAGGAAATTTAGTTCAGCCACATTTAGTGTCAGCTTTAACTGATGAAGAAGGGAATATCGTTGAAACGCTAACGCCGGAAGTTAAAAGACAGGTAATAAGCGAAGATGTATCAGCTGAAATTGCAAATATGCTAGAACAAAATGCACTGCCAGGCGGTAATGCTATGCACGTGTACAATAGGGGTTATCGTGTGGGTGGTAAGAGTGGTACCAGTCAAAAGCTGGACACAGTAGAAGCAGAGGGTGAAGAAGAGGATTATATCGCTTCATTCGTTGGAGTTGCACCTATGGATGATCCACAAATAGCAATTTTAGTTTATTTTGATGATCCAGATTCATACTCATATTATGGTGGTATACTTGCAGGGCCTGTTGTTGGTGCTCTAATGGGAGATATCCTTCCGTATCTTGGAGTAGAGCAGGTTTTCTCAGCTGAGGAACTTTCAACAGCACCAGTAACAATACCAGATGTAACTGGCGAAACAATAACAGAAGCTAGTACTTCAATTCAAAGGGCTGGGTTTGAAGTTAATATTATCGGAAGTGGCCAAACGGTTGAATCTCAGTTTCCAGTTGGTGGTAAAAAAGAAGTAAAAGGAACAACTGTTATTTTATACACAGAAGTTAGTGAGCCAATTATGGTTGAAGTTCCAGATGTTGTGGGAATGAGTGATGCTAGTGCAAAAGCAAAGCTAGAGCAGGTTGGACTTAATTATAAAGAAACAGGTGCTATTGCGAGTGGTGGTGGAGTTACAGTTTTATCACAGAGTTTAAATGCAGGAGATGAAGTTCCAATTGGTACGTCAGTAACGGTTACACTGCAAGCTGCAAATTACGTTGAATAAGAGGTTTTCTATGAATATTCGAAAAATACTTTCAGGAATTGAATACAAAGGAACTATAAAAGATTTTACAGTAGATTTTATAACAGATGATTCTAGGAAAATTAGAGAAGGCTGTATATTTGTTTGTAGTAAAGGGAATAGTTTTGATGGACATAGCTATGCCAATGAAGCAATAAAAAAAGGGGCAAAACTTTTGGTTTGCGAATATGATACTGGAAATAAAAATCAAATAATAGTAGAGAATTCAAGAAAAGTGTATGCTTTAATGTGTGCTAATTTATTTAATAATCCTAGCAGAAAACTAAAAATAATAGGCGTAACTGGAACAAATGGAAAAACAACAGTTAGCTTTTTAATTAAAGATATGTTAGAACAAATGGGAAAAAAAGTTGGGCTATTGGGCACTGTTCAAAATATGATAGATCAGCAAATTATTCCAGCAAAATTCACAACGCCACAGGCTTATGATTTGCACGCACTATTTTCGCAAATGCTAAAATCAGGCTGCGAGTATGTTGTTATGGAAGTTTCTTCACAAGGGCTTGTTCAAAATAGACTTCATGGAGTTGATTTTGAAGTGGGAGTTTTTACGAATTTATCGGTTGATCATTTAGATTATCATGAAACTATGGATAAGTATTTTGATGCTAAATGTATGCTTTTTAAAAATTCTAAAAACATTATAGTGAATTATGATGATGAATATGGCAAAAAAATTATAGAAAAGTTTAAAAAGAAGAAAGTGTTTAGTTTTTCCTCGAAAACTGATGAAGCTGATTTTACTGCAAAACAAATTGAATACACCCAAAATTCAACTAAATTTCTTTTTCTTGGAAAAGGAAGTATTCAAAGAGTTCAGTTTCCAATGCCAGGGGAATACTCGGCATATAATGCAATGTCAGCAGCACTTAGCATTTACTCTTTAGGTATTGGATTTAAAAACGCTGCCAAAGCTCTAGAAAATGTTAGGGGGGTTAAAGGCAGGTGCGAAATACTAGTGAAAAATCCATTCACTGTTATAAGAGATTATGCTCACACATCTGATGGCCTTGAGAATGTTTTATCAAGTCTTAGACCCTTTATAAAAGGTAAATTTTATGTATTATTTGGATGTGCAGGGGATAGAGATAAAAGTAAACGTGGGCCAATGGCTGTATCTGCTGCAAAATATGCTGATTTTATAATAGTTTCAAGCGATAATCCAAGAAGTGAAAATCCACAAGGAATACTCGATGAAACCTGCCAGTATTTTAAAGAAAATAATATACCATATTTAAGCGAAATAGATAGAAGAAAAGCTATTAATTTAAGCCTAGATATGCTACAATATGATGATGTGCTTATTCTATGTGGAAAAGGACACGAAGACTATCAGGTGTTAAATGGGATAACAGTTTATCTTGATGAAGAGATGATAGTTGAAAAATATATGAAAAATTATAAATTTAAAGAAGTGGATTAATATTAAAATGGAGAATATTTTATTATCAAAATTAACATCTGGTTTTTTTGTGCCAAAAGAAGATGTGTATATTAATAATGTAACCTCAGATTCAAGAGAAGCTAGGGAAAATAGTGTTTTTCTTGCTATACAAGGTGAAAGAGTTAATGGTGAAGACTATGCAAAGGCAGCGATTGAAAAAGGTGTACAGCTTGTTATTAGTCAAAATGATATAGCTGGCATAGAAAAAGATAAGCTAGCTGTAGTCAGCAGTGTTTTAGATACAAATATTGTAATGGCAAAAAATTATATACAAAATTTTGATATAAAAAAAATAGCAGTAACAGGCTCTGTTGGAAAAACAACTACTAAAGATTTTATATATGCTGCAATTTCTCCGTTTTTAAAAACAATTAAAAGTGAGGGGAATAATAATAACGAACTCGGACTTCCCAAAACTGTTTATAAAATGTCAAAAGAAGATAAAATGATTGTTTTAGAAATGGGAATGACTGCGCTTAATGATATTAGTAAACTTTCACTTGCAACAACCCCTGATATCGCAGTGATAACTAATATTGGTATATCGCATATAGAGCATTTAAAAACAAGGGAAAATATCTTAAAGGCTAAAATGGAAATATGCGATGGGTTAAAAGAAGATGGAATTTTAATATTAAATAAAGATGATGAATTTTTAAAAACAGTTAGCACAGATAAAATAAAAAATGTTTTTTACTATGCTATAAATGATACTTCAGCCGATGTTTATGCAAAAGAAATTAAAATTAAAGATTTAACAACAGAATTTATCATTGTTGATAAAAACAAAGGCGAATTTACAGCACAAATACCAGCTATTGGCGAGCATAATGTTTTAAATGCAGTTTGTGCTTACTTAGTTGGAGTGAAATTAGGCTTTAATAATCTTTTAGTTATAAAAAATTTAAAAGACTACAAAATTAGCGGTATGCGACAAAATATAGTAAAAAAGAATGATATAATCTTTATTGAAGATTGCTATAATGCATCTCCAGATTCGATGAAAGCGAGCATAAATGCCCTAGTGAGCCTTAAAAAAACAAGGGTAATTGCAGTTTTTGGGGATATGCTAGAACTTGGTGAAAATTCAAAAGATTTACATTTTGAAGTTGGAAAATATGCAAAAGAAAAAGGGGTCGATATACTTTTAACTTTTGGCAAGGAAGCTGAAAATATTAAAAATGGGTTTTCAGAAAATGCTTTTTCATTTAAAACAAAGGGAGAGCTTAGCGAATATTTAATAAAAATATTAAATAAAGAGGACGCTGTTATCTTTAAAGCAAGTAGGGGAATGGCATTTGAAGAAATAATTTATAAAGTATATGAAAATAAGTAAGAGGAAAGTTATCAACTATGATTAGAACATCTTTTTTAGTGGCTGCAATAGTAGCTTTTTTAATAACAATGATTAGTGGCTTTGTTTTAATTCCTGCTCTTAGAAGATTAAAATTTGGTCAAACTATATTAGAAGAAGGTCCGTCTTGGCATAAAGCAAAGCAAGGAACTCCAACAATGGGCGGAGTAATGTTTGTTTTAGGGATTATTTTTGCACTGAGCTCAGGTTATTATATTCTGCAAAATGCAGTGCCAGAGGAAACAATTCAAATATTATCAGACCAAACTCTAAGCCTTGGTATAACAGTTTTTTCAGCTTTAGCATTTGGTGCTGTTGGTTTTATTGATGATTATATAAAGGTTGTTAAAAAGAGAAATTTAGGGCTTAAAGCAAGATATAAAATTGTAATGCAGGTTATTATAGCTAGTGCATTTTTAATTATGCAAAGTGCTATTGGACATATATCAACTTGGATTGATATCCCGTTTGTAGGAATAATTGATATAGGGCATTTTTACTATCCGATAACATTTTTAGGGATAATATTTTTAGTTAACGCTGTTAATTTAACAGATGGTATTGATGGGCTATGCTCCTCGATAACCTTTATAGTTGCGATAGGATTTTTAGTTTTATCATTAACTGCAAACTATTTTGCAAACGCTTTATTTGCTAGTGCATTAGCTGGAGGCTGTGTTGGATTTCTGTTTTGGAATTTTTATCCTGCAAAAGTTTTTATGGGCGACACGGGCAGTATGTTTTTAGGTGGTGCAGTTGTGGGGATGGCTTGGGCGATTAATCGCCCTGAGATATTGGTGCTTATGGGTGCTTTATATATAATAGAGGCTATGAGCGTTGTTATTCAGGTAAGTTATTTTAAAATAACAAAAGGGAAAAGAATATTTAAAATGAGCCCTATTCATCATCATTTTGAAATGAGTGGCTGGAGTGAAGTGAAGATAGTTACAGCTTTTAGTATAGTTACTGTTTTGTTTGTGTATCTTTCATACATATACTATATTGGGTAATATGATTTTTTATAAAGGAGAAAAGTCTTGGCTAATAATTTAAAGAAAAACAGGAAAAAATTTAATATTAAAGACTTTTTTAGATTTTCAGAAAAAGGAAATGGCGTTGATATGCCAATGCTAGTTATAACGCTTATTCTATTAGGGTTTGGCTTAGTTATGCTTTATTCAGCAAGTTACGTTAGGGCAATTTATACCTTTGATAATAGCCTTTATTACATTAGCGATCAGGTGATATTTGCGATTATTGGATTATCAGTAATGGCTTTTATTTCAACAGTTGATTATAAAATATTAAAGAATTTTGATATGGCTTTATATGCAGTAGTAATTGTTTTGTTAGTTATTGTTTTATTTATGCAGATAATCAGTGGTGTTTCAAGATGGATTATCATTCCTGGAATAGGTTCTTTTCAGCCCTCTGAAATAGCAAAGTTTGCTATTATTTTAGTTTATGCAAAATTAATTGAGCGAAACTATAATAAAATGAAAGATGTTAGATATGGAATAGTTCCATTTGTTATTGTTTTAGGTATAATTCTAACATTGTTATTTTTACAGCCACACTTATCAGCTATTATTATTATAACTGGTATAGCTGGAGTTATGATGCTAGTAGGTGGGAGTGATATTAAATGGTTTACAATTGCGATTGCATTAGTTGCAGTAGTAGTTGTAACAGTTTTAATTCTTTATCCGGATTCAATTCACTATGCTGAGGATAGAATTTATGCTTGGCTTAATCCTGAAAGTGATTTACAAGGTGATGGCTATCAAAGTTATCAAAGTTTGCTTGCGATAGGTAGTGGTGGATTATTTGGACTAGGGCTTAGCAATTCAAGACAAAAACATTTGCATTTACCAGAGCCACAAAACGATTTTATATTTGCAGTTATCTGCGAAGAACTTGGATTTATAGGTGGTATGCTTGTTATAATTTTATTTTTAGCACTACTGTATAGAGGTTTTTATATTGCTGTTAAGGCAAAAGATAGATTTGGGGCAATGCTAGTTGTTGGAGTGGTTGCACAAATAACCATTCAAGCGTTTTTAAATATCGCTGTTGCCACTAACACTGTTCCAAACACGGGGATATCTCTTCCGTTTTTTTCGGCAGGGGGAACATCGCTTATGATGCTTTTAGCAGAGATGGGGGTAGTGTTATCTGTTTCAAGAACTGCAAATTTAAATAAAGATTAAATTTAAAACTTTAGAAAGGAAGTAAAACTTATATGAATGTTATTATTGCAGCAGGGGGAACGGCTGGGCATATAAATCCAGGACTTGCAATTGCTGGATTTATAAAAGAAAAAAATCCTCTAGCCAATATTGTTTTTGTTGGTAGAAGAGATGGAATGGAATATAATATTGTAACAAAGGCAGGATATAAGTTTTATCCTTTAGAAGTTACCGGATTTCAAAGAAGAATAAATTTTACTAATTTTAAAAGGAATATTAAAAGCTTGTATAATTTAATGTTTGCACTTCCATCAGCAAATAAAATTTTAAAAGAAGTAAATCCAGATTTAGTTATTGGAACAGGTGGTTATGTTTCGGGGCCAATTCTTTTTGCAGCAGCAAGTAAAGGAGTGAAAACAGCAATTCATGAACAAAATGCCTTTGCAGGAATAACTAATAAAATTTTATCAAAAAAAGTTGATATTGTATTTGTGGCATCAAAAGAAGCTGCAAAATATATGGCTTATCCTGATAAATGTATAGTAACGCAAAATCCAGTGAGAAAAGAGATAATAACTGCTAGCAAAGAAGAAGCAAGAAAAAATCTAAATATCAAAAATAAAACAGTTGTACTATCATTTGGTGGTTCGTTAGGTGCACTGGCTATAAATAATGCAATGAAAAATTTAGTAGTACATAATAAAGATAATAAGGATATCATTCATTATCACATCGTTGGAAAATATGATGATAACGACTTTAAAAATTTCTTGCATAAAAATAATATTCAAGAAAATGAAAATGTTTTTGTGTTTGAATATTTGTATGATATAGAAAAATATATGGCAGCAGCTGATATAATTATTTCAAGATGTGGAGCCTTAACAATTGCTGAAATTTCAGCTATGCAAAAGGCGAGCATTTTAATTCCATCGCCAAATGTTAGCGAAAATCATCAGTTTTACAATGGCAAGGTGCTAAAAGATTTAAATGCGGCAATACTAATTGAGGAAAAAGATTTAAACAAAGAAAGCATAATAGCGGCATTTGATGATTTGTATTTTAATCCAACTAAAGTGAAAACAATGGGAGAAAATGCAAAAAAGGCATATAATCCAAATTGTTTAGAAATTATATATAATAACTTACCAGTTAATTAACATAAATATAAATTTATGCATATCATAACTTATAATGGGGTGATGATGTGGATAAATTTATTATATCAGGCGGTAAGAGGCTAAAAGGTGTTGTGAGGGTGCCAGGTGCGAAAAATTCAGCACTGCCAATTCTTGCAGCTTCAATTATGCTTGATTCAAGAAGTATTATTAAAGACTTGCCAAATCTTGAAGATGTAAAAACTTCAATTTCAATAATTAAATATTTAGGAGGACTTGTAACTTACACAAGCGATGGAATTAGCGTTGTATATCATAAGAATGGCAAAAGTGAAATCCCAAACGACTTATGCAATAAGATGCGTTCTAGTGTTTTATATTTAGCCCCTATTTTATATAGGTATGGCAAAGCTAGTTTATTTATGCCAGGTGGCTGTAATATTGGTAAAAGGCCAATAGATATACACTTAGATGGATTATCTAAAATGGGAGCAGAAATCAAAACTGATGAAGATAAAATAACTGTAATAGCACCCAAAAAAGGATTATTAGGAACAGTTTATCGTCTTAAAATCCCAAGTGTTGGCGCAACGCAAACTCTTATTATGGCAGCGGTAACAGCGATTGGTATAACTGTATTACACGGTTGTGCAAAAGAGCCGGAAGTTTTAGATTTAATAGCTTTTTTAAATAGTGCTGGTGCCGATATAGAAAATAAAGGTGATGGAAGTATTATAATAAAAGGCAAGAAAAGTTTAATCGGAACAACACACACTCTAATTCCAGATAGAATCTTTGCCAGCACTATTTTATCAGCTGTAAATGCTTGTGGGGGAAGGGTTTATATTAAAAATTATCCGCATGATTATATGGGTGAATTTGAAAAATATATACTGCAAAGTGGATGTAAAATACAAAAAATTCTCGATAATTTATTTGTTACAAGAAGTAAATTGAATGAAATTGACATAACAGTGTCAACAGGGTATTATCCAAACTTTGCAACTGATATGGGTCCTTTGCTTTCAGCAGGAGTAGCAAATAATAAGGGCGTTTTCAGATTAAAGGAAACAGTTTTTGAAAAGAGATTTTCTTATCTTGAAGGATTTTTATCACTTGGTGTTTCAGCTTATATAAATGATAATACCTATATTCAATCAAAAGGTGAAAAACAAATTCCTGCAAAAGTTACAGCAAAAGATTTAAGAGCAGGAGCAGCACTAGTAGTGCTTTCATTATCTCATGACACAAGGAGTATAGTAAGTGGGATAATGCATATAGATAGAGGCTATGAAGCTTTAGAAAAAACATTTGCAGAGCTTGGAGCTGATATTAGGAGAGAATAAATTGAGTAGTAAAAACGATAAAAAACAAAATAGCAAAAAGCAGGCGATGAATTCATCGCCTGCTTTAGATGCAAAACCAAGTAATGCTATTGAATTTTCTCCAAGAAAACTTGAAAGAAAAAGAAAAAATGAACGATTTATAACAGTTTTTATTCTTTCTAGTTTGCTTTTTATTATATGTGCAGTTATCTCAGTTAGGGTGCTTTTTGTTGTGCGAAATGTTGAAGCTTATGGAAGCCAGAGGTATTCAGAAGAAGAAATGATTGCCTATTGCGATATTCCACCAGAGATAAGTTTATTCACGGTTGATATAGATTTATTAGAAGAAAGAATTTATGAAGACTTTACGTATGTTGATAAAGTTGATGTTAGATATTCGCTTCCAGATACCATATCAATAGAAATTGAAGATGCAGTAATGACATATTATTTAATTGTTGATAAAGAAGATAGTGGAGCCGATGTTACAAAATATGATATATATTCTCAAAGTTTAAAGCATCTAACCTCTCAAGCTGTAAAACCAGCTGAGCTTTTTGGAATTAAAGCTGATATAGAAGATGAAGAAATTATACAGCTAGCAATTGATATAAGAGAAATAATAGAAGCTAATGGATACAATCCAATGAAGGAAATCTATATAGAATCAATTGCCAATATTCAAATTGTTTATGATAATAGAATAGTTATTCAGCTTGGCACGATGCTGGATTTAGAATATAAATTGCAGCTAGCAAATCATGTTATCACAAATGAGCTTTTAGAAGATGATACAGGAGTTTTGGATTGCACAAAGGCTGGAGAAGCTATTTATAAACCTAATATTGTTATAAATACATTATTATAATGAAAAAAACTCAATATTCATCAAAAAAAACATTGAAAAACCCTGTTAAATTTGATACAATTAAATATTATATGATTAAAATTAATACCTTAAATGGAGGATATATAAAATGAGCTATTTTTTAAATGAAGAGATGCAAAATATTACAAATATTAAGGTTATCGGTGCTGGTGGCGGTGGCGGTAATGCTATTAACAGAATGATTGTTAGTGGAATGAAAGGCGTTGAATTTATTTCCATGAATACAGACGCTCAAGCACTATTAGCTTCAAAAGCAACACAAAAGGTTCAGCTTGGTGCAAAACTAACTAAAGGTAGGGGTGCAGGTTCAGATCCAGATATCGGACAAAGAGCAGCAGAAGAAAGTAAAGACGAAATCGCTTCAGCCTTAAAAGGTGCTCAAATGGTGTTTATCACTGCTGGTATGGGCGGCGGAACTGGTACAGGTTCAGCTCCTATAATAGCAGAGCTTGCAAAAGAGCAAGGGATTTTAACTGTAGGTATTGTTACAAAACCTTTTAATTTTGAAGGTAGAAATAAAATGAATACAGCACAGCAAGGTATTCAGAATTTATTAAAAAATGTTGATAGCTTAATTGTTATCCCAAATGAGAGATTAAAATATGCAAGTGAAGAAAAAATCACGCTTGTGAATGCATTTGAAATCGCAGACAATGTTTTAAGACAAGGCGTTGAATCAATTTCAGAGCTTATTAATACACATGCATTCATCAATCTAGACTTTGCTGACGTTAAGGCTGTTATGAAAGATGCAGGGCATGCTCATATGGGCGTTGGTAGAGGTTCTGGAGATAATAAGGCAGAGGAAGCTGCACATATGGCTATCCAAAGCCCACTTCTTGAAACATCTATTAATTCAGCAAGAGGAGTTATTATTTCTATTACTTCTTCCCCTGATATTGGTCTTGAAGAGGTTGAACAAGCAGCAACATTAATCACTTCAGCAGCAGATCCTGATGCGAATATTATTTGGGGTGCAGCGTTTGATGAAAAATTAGTTGATGAAGTTAGAATAACAGTTATTGCAACTGGATTTGATGAAAAACCCAAAACAGATTTCTTTGGAAACCCAGCACAAGACGTTGGCAAAAATACAGCGTTTGATTTAGATGTTCCACAAATTTCACCTACAAAATCAAATAACACAGCTAATGATAATAGCTGGGGAGCAGAAGATGACATCGAAGTTTTGTTTAATATTTTAAAAAGAAATGCAAGCTTAGACGACGATGATAAAATTTAGGAGGAATTTAATATGGCAATTCTTGATAATAGCGAAAAACTATACCATATAAATTTATCAAAAGATGATATAAAAGGAGCAAAATACGCAATTATCCCAGGCGACCCTGGAAGAGTTGAAAAAATTGCAGCTTTTTTAGATAATCCAAAAGAAATAGCATTTAATAGAGAATATAAAACGTATTTAGGATCTTTAAATGGCGAAAATGTAGTTGTAATGTCTACTGGTATCGGTGGACCTAGTGCTGCAATTGCCATTGAAGAATTATTCCAAATCGGAGTTGAAAACTTTGTTAGAGTTGGAACTTCAGGTGGGATGCAAATGGATGTTAAGGCAGGGGATTTAGTGGTGGTTACTGGTGCTATTAGAATGGAAGGCACAAGCAAAGAATACCTGCCAATTGAATTTCCAGCAGTTGCAAATTTAGATATAACCTATGCATTAAGACAAGCTGCAAAAAAATTAAATCTTACCCACCACACTGGTGTTGTTCAATGTAAAGATAGCTTTTACGGACAGCATTCGCCAGCTAGAATGCCAGTTTCTTATGAACTTGAAAATAAATGGCAAGCTTGGATTAAAGGTGGTTGTCTTGCAAGCGAGATGGAGTCAGCGGCACTGTTCACTGTTTGCTCTACACTAGGGGCAAAAGCTGGTGCTATTATGCTTTGCGTTTGGAATCAAGAAAGAGAAAACGCTGGTTATAAAAATGAAAGCGTGCACGATACTCAATTAGCAATAAAAGTTGCAGTGGAAGCAGTTAGAGATTTAATAGCAAGTGAAAAATAAAAGGGATAAGGGTCAAAAAGATGGAAAAAGAGATTTTTAAGCAAAGCATTATGGGCTTTGATAGAAGTCAGGTTATAAAATATATCGATGATTTACTAAGAGAAATGACAGAAAAAGAAATCGAATATAAAAATAAACAAGAGGAACTTGAAAAAGAAATTAAGCTCCTTCAAAATTCTATCGGCAAAAATGACACTGAGCTCTTAGAAGCAAAAGAAGCTGTTGAACTTTTAAAAAAAGGAATAATCGAAGCTGCAAAAAATAATCAAGGATTGCAAGAAAAATTATCAAAATATAAAGAATTTATAATATTAAAGGAAACCGCATATACTGAGTTAAAAGAAAAACATGATAGTAAAACAGAAGAAATCGAAAAAATTCATAACGAAAATGAGTATTGGAAATTAAGGCAAGAAGAAATTTCCACAACATTAATCGAAGCTAAATTAACGGCAAAAGAAATAGTGAATGATGCCAATAATAAGGCCGAAGAAATTAAAAATAAATTTAAAGAAGATGCTGATAATTTGTCAAAAGAATTCGTTGGTGTTAAAAGAAGTATTGAAGATATAGAAAAGCAAATTGAAGCTTCTTTTTCAAAAGTGAGCGGAGCAATATCTTTAATTGATAAATCAAGTGAAGAGCTAGAAGAAAGAATTAAAAACTATTCTCTAAATACAAATAATTTAGGACAAAATATTGAAAACACAGTATATAATAATAACCCCACTAAGGCAAAGCCTAAAAGACAAGCTAAAACATCTTTACTTGAAAATGTTTTAGAAAGTATATCTAGTTTACTTGATAAATAATTTACATATTAAAAAGCTGACATTTATATGTCAGCTTTTTAACATATGTATTTTAACTACTTTGCACATCAGTAAGGTTGATACTGCTAGAAATTGTATCAAGCACTTTTGAAATTTCTTGACTCATAACTTTCAGCGCTTCTTCTTTTTTCTCTTCTTTACTTATAACACTATCGTGATTTTCTGGGTCTTCTTTTTCCTGCCTTGCTGACATTGCAACTGAATATATTTCAGGATAATTCTCTAAAAGCAATTGATGGTCTTCGGCTGGCACATTATCGCCATTAATAATTCTTGCGGAAATTTTAAGGCATTTTAAAAGAATATCAAAGGATTTTTGTATACCTTCGATTTGAGATTTTGATGCTTCTAATTCTCTATCAATTTGCTGTTTTTTAGCTTCAATTTCTTGGTGAGCTCTTTGTGCTTTTAAATATAATTCAATTTCTGAATTAGCATTTTTAACATCTGCGCTTTCTTCATTATGCTTTAAATACATATCAGAAGATACTTCATCTGCTAAGAGTTTTGCAAAACCATCTGATTTAAAACTACTAAAAGTATCGTGGTTTTGTGATTTTGCATTAGGATTATTAAAACTATTTCCAATAGGGACAACTTTCATAAAATATCATTCCTTTCGATATGATTTTTTGTTATATTAGTAATATCGGCATAAACAACTGATAAATAAGGAATATATTGGTTGATTTGAAAAAATATTTATAAATGCAAAAAAATAGCCTTAGTTATAAATCTAAACGATGGTAATAACTAAGACTATTTTAAATATATTCAATTAAAGTTTTATACAGTTTGAGGTGTTTGCTCAATTTCAGTAGTTTGACTGCTTGAAGCTTCAGATTCAGGGGCTTTTGTAGGCGCTACACTTGGAGCCGGGGTCGGTGTTGGTGTAGGAGTTGGGCTTGGTGTAGGAGTAGGGGTTGGTGTAGGAGATGGTGTAGGTGTTGCTATTGGCTTATCATTTGCAACATACAAAATTAAAACACCTAAATCTTTATCAACTTTTTCACCAACTGATTTATTCATATTAACAACAATGCCCGTTGGGTTTTCCTTTGTTTGATCTACATAGACAACAGAATAACTTATCCCTAAATCTTTTAAAATAATATCAGCTTCACTAATGTGTATGCCAATTAGTCCATCAGGTACAGAAAGTAGGTTTGGTCCTTTACTTACCATAAGATAAATAGTTGTGCCTTTAGCGACCTCGGTTAAATAAGTTGGTTGATGAGAAATAACACTGCCAACAGGAACATTGCTATCATAAACTTCATTCATAGAAAAATAAAAATCTTGCTGTAAAATATCATCATTCATAACTTCATTATAACTTCTACCAGCTAAGTTTGGAACAATAACTTTATCCGCTATAGAAACAGTTTCACTTGAGGATTCAGCTATTTCAGGAGAAGTGTTAATAGAGTTAATGCTATATATGAAAATCAAAAATAAAACTATAATAAGAATGACAATAGGCAGATTTTTTTTGTTTTTTATAAAATTAAAAAATTGACTATCATCAGATTTACTAGCTTCTGGTTTTTCTTTTAAAATAACAGCTTTATTATCAAGCATTAAAATAAAATCTTCAATGCTATCTAGCCTGTCGTAAGGGTTTTCCTTTAAAGCACTTGTTAAAGCAATAATACCGTGTTTTGGAAGTAGCTTACTTCGCTCTTTTGATTCTAAATCAGTTACGGAGGTGTAGTGAGTACTAGTAACCATATAATATAAAAGAGAGGCTAGAGAATATATATCAGTGTAAAACCCTTGGAATTTGCCCATTTCATATTGCTCAGGGGCAGAAAATCCAGGATATAATTTATATATAATATGTTCATTTTTAGTTCTTAAATCTTGAATGGCAAATCCTGAAAGTTTTAAATTCCCATCAACGTCCACTATAACAGTTTCATCGCTAATCCCACCATGAGAAATATTTTTTTTATTAAGTTTATCAATTAAATTTAATACCCCATCAAGTGCCCATCTAGCATCTTTGAATGTGTAAGGAGAGCCTTTATTTATAAGATACTGCTTTAGTGGTGTTGATTTAATATACTCTAAAACAGCATAGCTGGTATTGTTTTTAGAGAATACAGAAAATATTTTTTGCATAAAATCACTTTTAATATTAATTAGCTCAGTGTGAATATCAATGAAATCCATCATTAAATTTTTGAATAAAACTTCTTTTCCCTCAACTGGCATAATGCTAAAATTATCTCTTCCTTTTAAAAGGCTAACTGGGAAAAACTCTTTTATTACAACCTTTGTTTGAGTTAATCTATCATAAGCTAGGTATTCAAAACCCTCTCCATTGAAATTTACAACTTCGCCAATAATAAAATTATCTAAAATTGTACCATAAGAAAGGGCACCTTTAACATTTTCAATTTTTTCATTTGAAAAGTCGCACCATTCGCATTTATTATCTTTTAATTCTTTTTCGCAGAAAATACAAACATTTTCTTTTTTCATTTATACAACCATTCCTTGTTTGCTGTTTTGCATTTTATAAAATATATTTTATTAGATTTTTAATCTAAATCTTCTGGGTTTTCAAGATTATGCCAAACATTTTGAACATCATCATCTTCTTCTAGATACTCAAATAATAATGAAAGCATTTTTAAAGCCTCTTCATCTGTTATCTTTGTGTAAGTGTTTGGAATTTTTTGAACTTCTCTTAGAGTTAATTTATAGCCTTTTTCTTCAAAGAAATCAGCTGTTTTTGATAAATCTTGCTGATTACAAGTTATTTCAATTAAATTTTCATCAAAGCTAATATCTTCAGCCAAAGAGTTAAAAGAAATTTCTAAAAAAGCATCTTCATCAATATTTTTATCAGTTTCTATTGTTATTATTCCCTTAGTTTCAAACATAAATGAAACACAACCAGTTGTGCCAAGATTTCCTTTGAATTTATCAAAATAATGCCTAATATTTGCAGCAGTACGATTTTTATTATCGGTTAAACACTCAACAATAACAGCTATACCACTAGCTCCATATCCTTCGTAAACACAAGCCTCGAAGTTTTCTTTATCATTATCTTTTGCTTTATTTACAGCACGAAGAAGTATATCTTGGGGCACATTATGGCTCCTGCCTTTAGCTAGTAAATCTCTTAAACGGCTGTTATTGTTAGGGTCTGCTCCTGATTCTTTAACAGCCACTGAAATCTCTCTTGATAACTTTGTGAAAATTTTTGCTCTTGCAGCATCGTTTGCACCTTTTTTTCTTTTTATAGTGCTCCATTTTGAATGTCCAGACATAGATTGTTAGCTCCTATTTAAAAATAATTTACATTATATTATAACATAATTTACCTTTTTAATCAACTCTTTAAAAAAATGAATAAAACTGAATTAACGGATTATACTATAAGCGAAGGGTGGTGAAACAAATGAATAAAGACAACAAAAAACACACAAGCTCAAACGAAAAATCAAGAAATGAACAAAACAAAAAAACAGAGAATAAAACTCAATCAAAAGAAAACAAAAATTGCTAATTTTACTTTAAATATAAAGTAAAATAAAATTATTTTAAAAAATTAATAAACTGCTAAAAGGCATAATAAAATTTTAAATAAATATTATTATACCTTTTAGTTACATATATAAAAGCAACGGAGCTATAAGGCGCCGTTGCTTTTTGATTAAATATTATTTAAGGTTTTATTATATAAATATCTATGATAGTATTTTAGTTTTGCAAATTTTAGTATTTTATCAAGAAATATCCCGTCGTATACACCACCGGCTACTCCTATAAGAGGTAAGCCTTGAACAAATTTTGAAACTAATAATTTAGTGCAGAGGATATTAGAAACATTTTTGATTTCATCTTCTAAATGATACTGTTTATATTCATTATCATTTCTTATCATTTTATCAAGAATAATATTATTGGATATTATTCTGTTATCTTCCAAAAGTGAGGTGTATATAATTTTAAGGATAAAAATTTTTTCTTTTTCTTGCGTATAGTCATACCCAAATGAAATAGAGATTTCGTAAATGGATTTTAATATTTGTGATAAAAACAAAGGAATATCCATAGGTCCTATTCCTAAAATGCCAAATCCTGCGCCTTTAAAAGTTGAAAATGCAATATTTATATTAGCCTTACTATTAGATTTGGAATTTATATATTTTAAAGATTTTCTATCGTTATATTTCAATGTTTTTTCATCATTTTTTAGATATTCATTTAAAATCTTTTCTTTAGAATAAGATTTTTCAATAAGATTAGTGCCTTTTATAAAAACTATATCGAATGCCTTTAAAAATGCTTTTTCTAAAGTTTGTTCTAATTTCGTTGGCACCTTTTCTTTAATATCATTAACAATTTTTATATCTAGTGGCTTCATTGATGACTTTATAAATTTATTTTCTTTATTAATTACGTTAATAAGTTCTTTTTGATTATTATTTTTCATAAAACCTCAAGTTTTAAATTAAGAAATAAGGCTAATTACATTAAAAGGAGAAACCTGTAAATCAAAAGGCGTATCGCCATTTAAAACTGTACCTTCTGGAAGAATTAGATTATCAAAGAAGTAATCATCAGGAGTTAAAGAGATAGAAAAATCCTGCAATGCATATCCTTCAGGATAATTTATTTCTATTATAGCATCTTCATAAGCAAATAGCTGCACATCATATGTATTAGCCGAAACTTCATTTCCAACTGTGATTTCGCTTGATACTGAATACGCATAAAATTCATCATTTTTTGGAACTGTATCTAGGTATATTAAATCTTGATTATTAAATGAAGATAAATTAAATCCATGACCACCGACAAACTGGAATACATCTCCGTTAGCGAAAGTTAAAAACATATCTTGGGAAATTTCTAAACTTTCACCATTTAAAATAATAGTGTCTGGAACACGTCCTTCATCAAACATTTCAATTCTTAATATGTAATCACCAGCAGGAATATCAAGCCCAACTAAATGAGTACCTGGGTAGTAGCTCATATAATATTCACTAGCACTAGAAAATTCTAGCATATAATCGTATTCATCCTGCCAGTATAATTGGCCAGTTTCGTATTCTTCAAGATTTGGAATATCTATTCCTTCAAGAATACCTTGCATATCTTCTTGTGTATCATTATAGTTTTCATTATAATTATCGATATTTTCCATTATTTGATTGTAATCATAATCAGGCTCAGGCGCTACTGGCTCAGAGAAAGAGCCGTCTAAAAATTCTGACGCAACAGAAAAAAGCAGAATAAAGCCAGCAGATATTAAGGTTCTAGAAAATCTACTCATTGGCTTTTTAGGTTTACTTGTTCCAAACTGGCGTGTGTTTGAAGAGTTAAATTCAGGATTATTAAGTGTTTTACTACTATTAGTGTTATAGCTTTGATTGTTTGTAGTGTTGTAATTTTGATTAGTTGTATTATACCTAGCATTATTAGCTTGAGTAGTGCTGGCATTTCCATCATCTATTCTCATTCCGCAATTAGGGCAGGTATTTCCTATAATTAGGGTGTCGCAAAGTGAACATTTTTTCATATATCTTAACCTTTCTTTTTTTGTTTAATAAAAAGCATATATATTTTACCATTTTAAACTATTAATTTCAATAAAAAATAAGCTGTTTAATTAAAACAGCCTATCTTTATGTATTAATCTAATACTGGTAGTTGATTAATTTCTAGTTTCTCAGTTCCAGACATACTCTCCATATGTTTAATAAAGCTTTCTTTTGTTAAAACAGGATTAAATACTTCAATTAGATTTTTAGCATTTTTAGCATTATCTTTTAACAGATTATAGGCAGTTAAAGCAAATATTTTAGCAGTTGTAACATATGCTAAATCTTCATTAGTAACTCTTATATCATCGTTATGAAGCATTCCAGAGTATCCACCTGTGTTAAATTGAAGTAGTGGCATAATTGAAGATAGTTCGCCAAAATCAGTTGAGCCTGTTATATGTGAAGGCATATGTGGCGTGAAATCAACATACCCTGTTTCTTTACACACTAAATCAATTGCATCTGTTAAAGCACTAGTTTCAGGGCAAGGGATAACAGGGAAGTAGCCAGGGAAAGTTTCGATTTCAACTCCTGCTCCAAGTGCTATTGCACCAGCCTTCATACTTCTATCGAATTTTTTGCTTGCATCAACATATCCTTCGATAGTTTTTGCTCTAACTGAATATTCAGCCCTTATTTCATCAGCAATAACATTAACGGCGTCACCACCATTGGTTATAAATCCGTGAACTCTTACAGTGTCGCTATCTCTAAAAGATTCTCTTTGCGCATCAAGTGCCGTTGTTGCAACATTGAAAGCTGCAAAAGCGTCAACACCTTTATGTGGGTATCCAGCAGCGTGTGATTGAACCCCTTTGAATTTAACCATTTTATTAACAAAACCATTAGTTGAATTATTACATAAGGCAACTTCAAGTTGTGTCATTGTGTGGTGACCAATAGTTACATCGATATCATCAAGCTCGCCTAAGCGAATAAGTTCGGCTTTACCACCACCGTATTTGATTTTGCCTTCTTGCATTAAAGATTTTTTAAATTCAATATCTACAAACTCTTCAGCAGGAGTTGCGAAGAATACAATGTTTCCATCTAAACTAGCCTTTACTTCAGGGTCTGTTAAAGCAAGGGCCGCTCCTATTACTCCAGCCATTTGGGCATTATGTCCACAACAGTGTGAAGCTCCCGTTTCTTTATTAGCATCTGGATGATTAGGAATTGGTAGTGCGTCAAGCTCGCCCATAACGCTGATTGTTATATCTTCTTTAGTGTCTTTTAAGTAACTTTTAACGCCTGTTATAGCTAGATTTTCCTTAGTTGTAAGCCCTAGTTTTTTCATTTCATCAGAAAAAAGTTTAGCTGTTTTAAATTCTTTATATCCCATTTCGGCATTGCAAAAAATATGTCGTCCTATTTCTTTGATTTTATCACTGTTGTTATCGATGATTTCTAAAATACGCTGTTCAATTTTGTCCATTTATATTCTCCTTTTAGTTATTTTATAATAATAGATACATTATACTATTTAAAATACTCTTTTGTATAGAGTGAAAAAATTTTTTGTAAAAACTTATAATTTTTCTACGGTTTTTTATTGATAATTTCAATTTTTTACAAAAGAAAAACTGCAAATTAATGCAGTTTTTAATTTTAATATAAAACCTTGCTTAGAAACTCTTTAGTTCTTTCGTTTTGTGGGAATTCAAAGATATCTTTTGGGCTTCCTGATTCTGCAATTATACCCTCATCCATAAATAAAACTCTATCCGAAACTTCTTTTGCAAATCCCATTTCATGAGTTACGATAACGGCTGTTATTCCATCACTTACAAGACTTTTAATAACTTCTAAAACTTCGCCTACCATTTCAGGGTCTAGAGCTGAAGTAGGTTCATCAAAAAGCATAACATCAGGGTTCATAGCAAGGGCTCTAATAATAGCAAGCCTTTGTTTTTGGCCACCAGATAGACGGCGTGGGTACTCCATTTTTTTATCAAATAATCCAACTCTTTTTAAAAGCTCATCCGCTGTTTTTTCAGCTTCTTCTTTTGATATTTTCTTTAAAAGTATTGGTGCCATTGTGATATTTTCTAAAACAGTCATATGCGGAAAAACATTAAAATGCTGGAAAACCATCCCCATTTTTTGTCTGTGGATATCAATATCAAGTTTATCCTCAACTATGTTAATATCCTCAAATATAATATCACCACTAGTTGGCTCTTCTAAAAGGTTTAAACAGCGAAGAAATGTGCTCTTACCAGAACCTGATGGCCCAATAATTGTTACGATTTCTCCTTTTTTAATATGTTCACTAACACCTTTTAAAACTTCTAAATCACCAAATTTTTTATGTAAATTATTAACTTTAATCACTTTCAGCCATCTTCCTTTCTAATATTCCAACAAGTTTACTCATACTAAATGTTAAAACAAGATATATAACACCTATTATCATCAACGGTTCAATAATTAAAAATGTTCCAGAAGAAACAACTTTGTATTGACTCATAATTTCGCCTGCAAAGAATGTTGATGCAAGGGATGTTTCTTTAATCATCATTATAAATTCATTACCAAGGGCTGGCAGAATATTTTTAACAGCCTGTGGCAATACAACTTTTATCATAGCTTGAGTTTTGCTAAGGCCAAGACATCTTGCAGCTTCTAATTGCCCTTTATCAACTGATTCAATACCAGAACGGAAAATCTCTGATACATAAGCTGCACTATTACATATTAAAGCTAAACTGATAGCTTGAAATTTAGTTAACTCAAATGGTGCTAAATTTTCAAAGTAGTAGTAGAAAAAGTATAGGTGTAATAGTATAGGTGTTCCCCTTAAAACTTCAATATATATAGTTGAAATTAATTTTAAGGGTTTGAATTTTCCCACATATGTGTTTGCGATTGATTTAAATTTTTTAAAACTGCCTAGTGAAAAATCACTTGTTTTCATAAAAGCAATTATTATTCCAAAAAATACACCACCGATAACAGCAACAGCTGAATACTGCAAAGTTGTTAGTACACCACCAACAAATAGATGTCCGTATTTTTCTAAAATACCAATAATATTCTCCAGCATTATTTTCTCCTTACTTATAAAATTTCTGCCTATTTTAAAATAGGCAGAAATTAATTTTTTATTAGTTTTCTACACCTAATGATTCAGCTAATTCTTCAGCTTCTTGCTCCCAGATAGGGAATAAGCCTTCTTCAGTAGCTTTTGTGATAGCTTCACTAACAGCTGCCATTAATTCAGTTTCGCCTTTCATACCAATTGCAACTGTTCCAGGTGATACATATTCAAATCTGAAATCTGCAATATGAAGTTCTGGATAGTTTGCCTGATATTGTTCAGCAGAACTTGATGTGCTAACGAATGCATCGATTTTACCAGTTATAAGTTGCATAATTCCATCATTAGTAGAAGTTACTGGCTCATAGATAACATCTTCTGGCATTTGCTCATATACAAAGCCTTCTTGAAGTGATGCAGATTGTGCTGAAACAACTTTTCCTGATAAATCTTCAGGTGTTTTATATAAATCTTTATTTTCTTCTAAAACAACGAATGTTTGCCCAGAATCGCCTGTTTCATCTTCCCATTTGTAGCCAACTGAGAACTCTAGGTTTTCAGCTCTTTCTGGAGTTTGGCCAAAGCCTGAAATTGATATATCAACTTTGCCTGCTGGAACTGCTGCAAGGCAAGAAGAGAAGTCCATTTGTTCGATAACAAGTTCTAGTCCTAAATAATCTGCTATGTATTTTGCTAGCTCAACTTCTGCACCAACAACTTCACCTGTTTCTAAATTTAAAAATTCATAAGGTGCAAAGTCAGGGCTCATTGCCACAACTAATTTTCCACTCGCCATAACTTCTTCATATTTATTAGCTGGCTCTGTCGTTGTTGTTTGGGCTGTTGTTTGCGTTTCGGCTGTTTCTTCACTGCTAGAACAAGCAGTTAGTCCCATTAATAATACTGCACTAAGTGCAATTGCTAAAAGTTTTTTCATAATCATTATCTCCTGTATTTGTTTTGAATTTATTTTGTTTCTATGTTTAGTATTATATCATCAGAAAATGAATAAATCAACATATTTTATGCATAAATATTAAAAAATATACATCATATATATTGTGCACAATAACTAAAAATACATAAAATAATAAAAAATATGCATTAAAACCTAGGTTTTAAATGCATATTTTAATAATTATTCATAAATGAATTGCAAGATTATGCAATTATATGCAAAACTCTTGTATGGCTTTTTCTATCTCTTTAATCTCTCTTTCAAAGCTTTGTGCAGAAATTCTTAAAGCACCGTGCCCTAAAATTATCATCTGCTGTAAAGCATCAGAAGTGGCAACCCTTACTTTTTTGTTTTTAGAAAGCTGTTTAGTTGCTTTTTCTATATACATATCAGCAGTTTCAGCTTCTTTAGTGTAAACAACGGTTATATTATGGTATTTTTCAATATTAGTTTTTCCACCTTTAACTTTATATGCATCAAAAACTAGCACAACTTCGCATTGCTTAAAGCCTTGGTAATTGCAAAGTATATCCATTAGCTTATCTCTAGCAGCGTCTATATTATCCTTTGCAAGATTTTTTAATTCTTCAAAAGCGAATATTATATTATATCCGTCAACTAATAAATACTCATCATATGATACAAGCCCAATTAAATCTATCGGATTTGTTTTGTTTATACTATTTTGCTTATTAAAGGCTAAAAATGAGTCAGTTTTTATTTTGCCGTAAGTTCTTTCAAATATTTTTAATAACTCTTTATCAGCTGTGAGTGATGAATAATGTTTTATTGCATTGTTTTGAATAATATTTTTTTCAACAATTTCAACTTCCTTTGTTAAAAAAGGTGTGGTGTGTGCATAATCTTCAACCTGTGTATAATCAACAATAAAGCCCTTACCATTTTGGCAAAAAACTGAGTTTGGATTAGAATACAGATAATCTTGATAGTTGTAATTATATAATTCAATTAATTCTTTTTCATTATGGCAAGGTAGATATCCTAGCATTTCAAAGCTTAGTTTTCCAAGGCCTTTAGTGTATCCTATTAATACATTATTATAATTAATTAAATTAATAGCAGGGCATTTTCCTTTTAAAATGGCTGTATCGTTATTTATTTGAGCAGGATTAAAGCTGGCTTTAAATTTTTGCATATCTGCCATTAATCTGCCTAAATTTTCAGAAGGGAGCTCTATTTCAAAATTATAATATGGCTCTAGGATTTCGCTTTCAGATTTTCTTAAGGCTTGCTGGATTGCTCTAAAAATAGCTTCTCTAAAATCTCCAGCTTCGGTGTGCTTTATATGATGTCTGCCATTTACTAAAGAAATTTTAACATCGGTTAAACTTGCACCTATTAAACTTCCCTTATGATTTATTTCTAATATATGTGATAGAATTAAATGCTGAATATTTCTAGGTAATATATCTTCACTGCAAACGCTATTAACAATAAGCCCTTTTCCACTAGATAAAGGCTCTATTAAAACTCTTACTTCGGCATAGTGGCGAAGTGGCTCAAAATGGCCAACTCCTTCAACTGTCTTTTTAATAGTTTCTTTATATAGTATTTCGCCTTTTAAAAATTCAAGCTCGATATTAAATCTATCTTTTATAATCTTTTGGAGTATTTCAATTTGAATATCCCCCATAAGGCGAATATTAATCTCTTTAGTTTCTTCATTCCACACTATATTTAAAGTAGGGTCTTCGTCTTGAAGTGTTTTTAATTCTTCATAAACTTTTATAGTATCCTGTCCACTTAAAATATTAATAGAATAGTTTAAAATTGGCTGAATTTGAGCATTTGTGCTATCGGTTAAATTAATTCCTTGGCCAACATAGCTTTTTGATAAGCCAACTAAGGCGTAAACCATACCAGCACTAGCCTTATCAAGGCTTTCGAATTTTTCTCCATTGTAAACTCTGATTTGATTTATCTTTTCTCCATTTATTTCTTCTTTAATTTTAATTTCGCCAGATAAAACCTTAATATAGCTAAGTCGCGTGTTGTCTTTATCTCTTGTGATTTTAAAAACCTTTGCTGAAAAATCGCCTTTAATATTTTTATCTATCGTGTATTCATCGATAAAATTTACAAAATTATCAACATTATCAAGCTTTAAAGCAGAGCCAAAAAAGCAAGGATATATTTTGCATTCTTGTATTGCATTTGATATATTTTCTTTTGATATATCATTTTTTTCTAAAAATTCAGATAATAAATTTTCATCCGAAAGGGCAACTTTTTCATTTATTTCAGATTTACTAGCTAGAAAATCTATGCAATTTTGGTTAAATTCATTTTTTAAGCTATTCAAAACCTTTTCTTTATCAGCAGAGATTAAATCCATTTTATTTATAAAAATAAAGGTTGGAATACTATGTTTTTTTATTAAATTAAATAGAGTTTTAGTATGGCTTTGAATTCCATCAGAGCCGTTTATAACTAAAATAGCATAGTCTAAAACAGATAAAACTCTTTCCATCTCACTTGAAAAATCGATATGCCCCGGAGTGTCTAAAAGAGAAATTTCAGTTTTATCTAATTTTAAAACAGCTTGTTTTGAAAATATCGTTATCCCACGCTTTTTTTCTAAATCGTGAGTGTCTAAAACGGCATCTTTATTATCAACCCTGCCTAGCTTTTTAATATTTCCGGATTTAAAAAGCATAGCTTCACTTAAAGTGGTTTTTCCAGAATCAACGTGTGCTAAAATGCCTATTGTTATCTTCTTCACTTACATAACCATTCCTTACTTGATGTTTTGTGTTTTTTTATTTTAACATTATAACATTTTTAGAAATATTATACAATGAATTTATATTTATACTGTTAAAAGTTATAATTGTTTATAAAAATTAAATAATTCACAACATTATATTGATTTTTATTCAATTTAGAAGTATAATAATACATATTAAACAATTAGAAAGGAAAAGCAAAATGAAACAATATTTATTCGACCATTATTATGAGTATAATGAACTCAAAAGCGTGTTATCAGAACTTTCACAAGATTATAAGCAACTTGCCAAATTATCCACAATAACAAAAACTCTAGAAAATAGAGATGTTTTTGCTATGACTATCACTAATTTTTCCACTGGCGATGATTTAACTAAACCAGCATTTTATGTGGATGGAAATCACCACGCTGGCGAAGTGACTGGCTCTATGGCGGCACTTCATTTAATTGTTACCCTTCTTCAAAACTATAATACTGATAGCAGTATTAAAGATTTACTGGATAATAATACAGTTTATGTTATTCCTCGTATTTCTCCAGATGGTGCTGAAAGTTATCTTACAACTGATAATAAGCTTCGCAGTGTTAATCGCCCTTATCCTTTTAAAGAACTTGCCGATGGGCTTCATCCAGCTGATATAGATGGTGATGGCGTTATTCGTATTATGAGAGTTAAATCCAAAACAGGTGCTTGGAAGGAATCTTCTTTAGATAATCGTGTGATGATTAAGCGCTCTCCATCCGATTTTGATGGTGAATACTATAATGTTTATCCTGAAGGATTTATTGTAAATTACGATGGAGTGAATGTTTTTCCAGCTGAAAATAAATGGGGGCTTGATTTTAATAGAAACTATCCATTTGGCTGGGCACCTGAGGCAAGACAGCCTGGTGCTGGAGATTATCCTTTATCAAATCCTGAAAATAAAGCCGTTGCAGACTTTGTTTTAAGTCATCCTAATATCTGCTCTGGCATTACATATCATACAACAGGGGGATGCTATATCTATCCTCCGGGAACAAAATCTGAAAAAGATGCTGATGCACGAGATATGAAAATGTTTAAAGAAATTGGCGAAATGGCAACTGAGGAAACTGGATATCCTTGCCTTAATATCTTTGATGGATTTTTAACTGATACAGTTAATTATTCCTCAGGTGCATTTGATGATTGGCTATACCACACTCAAGGAATACCATCATATACAGCCGAACTTTGGGATTTACAAAATCGTGCTGGAATAAAAGATATATTCCCACGCAGTAAGCCTTTTACAGATAGAGAAAAGGAAGAAAACACTTATAAATGCCTAAAATGGATTGATGAAAATGTGGCTAGTTTGCCTAGTGGAAAGCCAGTTAAAGAATGGACAAAATTTAATCATTCAGAGCTTGGCGAAGTTGAAATTGGCTCATACGATTTTAAATTCACATATCAAAACTGCCCACCTGAATTTTTAAATCAAGAAATGGTGAAAAATACAAATTTCTGTTTAAGAATGGCAAAAACTGCCCCTAGCTTATCAGTTGATAGCTTAGTGGCTGAAAATATTGAAGGCGATACTTATAAATTAACTGCAACATTTTCTAATAATGGATATCTGCCAACATTTATTACTAATGAGGCAAAATATCTAAAAGTTGATAAAGAATTAGTGGCATCTTTAGATTTTGATGGCGAAATTATAACAGGGAAAAAGCTTACAAAAGCAGGACATCTAGAAGGTTTTTCTGGAATAAACACAGCTTATTACTATGATAATATCGTAACTTTTAAGCATCAGCCATTAACAAAGCAATTAGTTTATATAATTAAAGCTAAAAAAGGTACAGAGATTTCCTTTTCAGTATCAAATCCAAAGTCTGGCGTAGCTGTGAAAAATTTAGTTATATAAAATCACTTGATTTTTTTAAAAAAGTGTTTTATAATATAAAAAACTAAATATAAAACCTGTGATTGAGAGTAGTAGAATTTTAGATATAAAATTTTAGAGAGTTGCTGGCTGGTGTAAAGCAATATTTTGTAAAAATTTGAATGGGCTTATGAGGGCGGAGCGAAAAAGACATATCTTTAGTAGTAGCCGACGGGAAATTCTAGCCGTTACATAGAAAGCGTATGATGGTACGCAAACACTTAAGGTGGCATAAAAATTGGAAGATAGCTTCCATCCTTTTTGGATGGGAGCTTTTTTATTTTTTTAAAATTAGAAAGGAATGGATATATATGAAAAAAAGAATTTTAACAGGGGACAGAACAACAGGAAAACTTCATCTTGGGCACTATGTTGGCTCGCTTTCAAACAGGGTGAAACTTCAAAATGAATACGAAACACTAATTTTATTAGCTGATATTCAAGCATTAACAACTCATTTTGAAAATCCAGAAATTATCACTGAAAGCATTTATGAGGTTTTATTTGATAATCTATCCGTAGGGCTTGATCCAAATAATGTAACCTTTGTTCAGCAGTCTGCTGTTCCATCTATTGCAGAATTAACTGTGTTTTATTCAATGTTTGTTTCAGTTAATTCACTTCGCCATAATCCAACAATTAAAACAGAGGCAAAAAACTATGGCTATGATGATTTAACATACGGATTTTTAGGATACCCAGTTAGTCAAACTGCGGATATCACATTCTGTAATGCTGATTTAGTTCCAGTTGGCGAAGACCAACTTCCACATATGGAGCAAACAAGGAAAATTGTTCGCAGATTTAATGATTTATACGGAGAAACAATCACTGTTCCAGAAACTTTATTAAGTGAGACACCTCGTCTTGCAGGGCTTGATGGAAATGCTAAAATGGGGAAAAGTCTTGGTAATGCTATCTATCTTTCAGATGATGCAAAAACTGTTATGACTAAAGTTCGCTCAGCAGTAACAGACCCAAATAGAATTGCACTAACTGATAAGGGTGAGCCTAGCGTTTGCATGGTTAGTAAATATCATAAAACATTTAATAAAGATGAATACGAAAATATTTGCGAAATGTGCAGAAATGCTGCTATTGGCTGTGTTGCTTGTAAAAAAGTTTTAGCTGAAAAATTAAATAATATGCTAGACCCTTTTAGAGAAAAAAGAAACTACTACGAAAATCACAAAGAAGAAGCTCGTGAAATTCTTTTTGCAGGAACTGAGAAAGCAAATAAAATAGGAAATGAAACAGCAAGAAGCGTTAAAGAAGCTATGAAAATTCTTTTGTAAAATAACATTATATTAAAATCTCGATTTAAATTAAATTTAAACGAGATTTTTTTATGAAAATATATGTGTTGATTATTTATCTAAAATATTGTAAAATTAGATAGAATAAATAAATGTAGGAGGCTTTGAATGCCTGTTTTTATAGCTAAATTTTTATCAAAATACAGAAGGTTTTTTCTGTTTTTAAGTGACATACTAATAGTTGGAATTGCTTATACTTTCACCTGGATGTTTTTAAGTGGAGTGGAATCTTCTTTAGTGCAGTATTTAAGCTTGATGATTTCAAGCTGTTTTCTTTTTGTGTCCTGCTTTGGGATAATTTATGTAACGCTTGGAATGTATGATAGTTTGTGGAGATATGCTGAAATTGTTGAGTTTTTTAAATGTGTAAAAGCATCTCTTTTAGCCGTTGGAACTTTTATAGTGATAACTTATTATATTTTTACCGAAACAAGAATACCACTTTCGGTTTATGCACTTTCCTCTGTTTTTGCAGCATCATTAACTTTATATACACGTCTTACTTATAGAATGTATAGAAATACTAAGATTGCAAATTCAGGATATAAAACAAAGCGTGTTTTAATTGTTGGTGCTGGAGATGCAGCTTCAACTTTACTACACGAAATTCATAAAAATCCAACTTCGGAAATGAATATAATCTGTGCTGTTGATGATAATAAGGATAAAATAGGAAGGAATATAATTGGCGTTGATGTTTTAGGCACTGTTGATGATATACCGTCCCTTGTTGAGCAGTGTAATATTAACACTATTCTTATCGCTATTCCAACTCTAGATTCGCAAAAAAGAAAAAGAATTCTTGATATATGCACACAAACTAATTGTAATATTAGAACACTCCCTGATATTTCAAAACTTATTTCAGATGGTGGAGATATCGCTTCTAGAATTACAGATGTTAAAGTTGAGGATTTACTTGGAAGAGAGCCAATAATTCTAGCTGAGGAATCAACTTTACTAATTAAAGATAAAGTTGTTTTTGTAACCGGTGGAGGTGGCTCAATTGGGAGTGAATTATGCAGACAGATAGCTGCTCTTTCGCCAAAAAAACTTGTGATAATAGATATTTATGAAAACTCAGCTTATGCTATTCAGCAAGAATTAATTAGAAAGTATAAAGATAGTTTAAATTTAAGCGTTAGAATAGCCTCAGTTCGAGATGAGAATAAAATAAATGATTTATTTGATGAATTTCGCCCTAATGTAATTTTTCACGCTGCTGCTCATAAACATGTTCCTTTAATGGAAGATGCTCCGGAAGAGGCAGTTAAAAATAATGTTTTTGGAACTTACAATTGTGCACATGCTGCTGAAAAATATAAGACTGAAAGATTTGTTTTGATTTCAACAGATAAAGCAGTTAATCCAACTAATGTTATGGGTGCAACTAAAAGAATTTGCGAGATGATAATTCAAAATATTGCCCAAGATGCAAAATATACAAAATTTACAGCAGTTCGTTTTGGCAATGTTTTAGGAAGTAATGGTTCAGTTTTGCCTTTATTTAAAGAGCAACTTGCTGACGGAGGCCCTATCACTGTTACACACCCAGATATTGTTAGATATTTTATGACTATACCAGAAGCAGTAAGCCTTGTTTTAGAAGCTGGGGCAATGGGAGGTAGAAGTGGTGAGATATTCGTTTTAGATATGGGAGAGCCAGTTAAAATACTAACTCTTGCAGAAAATTTAATTAAAATGTCTGGAGCTATACCTTATAAGGATATTAATATAATCTTTACTGGTCTTCGCCCGGGTGAAAAATTATTTGAAGAATTGCTTCAAGATGAAGAGAGCGTTAGAAAAACATTTAATAAAAAGATTTTTATAGGCTCACCTTTAAAAATAAATGAAGAAAAATTCTTTAGTAGCCTTTTAGAATTAAGAGATGCTGCGTTATCTAATAATAGAGAAGTGCTGCTATCCTCTTTAAAAGAAATTGTTCCAACATTTAAGCATAATTGCAAAAAAACAGACTAGAAAGGACAAATTTTGAATGTATAGATTAATATTTAAAAGAATTATAGATATCCTTTTGAGTTTTATTGCTCTTATTGTTTTTTCGCCCTTATTAATAGTTATTTCGATTTTAATAAAATTAGATTCAAAAGGAAATATTTTTTTTACACAAAAAAGAATAGGAAAAAACAAAACTTATTTTAATATTTTAAAATTCAGAACTATGTATTCGGATACCCCAAAAGACGTTCCAACTCACCTTTTACAAAATCCTGAAAATTTAATTACTCCAATAGGAAAATTCTTAAGAAAATCTAGCCTTGATGAACTGCCACAGATAATAAATATTCTAAAAGGCGAAATGAGTGTTGTAGGCCCTCGCCCTGCTTTATGGAATCAAGATGATTTAATTAAAGAAAGAGATTTATATAAAGCAAATGATGTTCGCCCAGGTCTTACAGGGCTTGCACAGGTAATGGGCAGAGATGAACTTCCAATTCCAGTAAAAGCAAAATATGATGGAGATTACGTTAAAAAAATTTCCTTTATAAATGATATTAAAATTATTTTTAAAACAGCATTCGGCGTTATATCTGCTAAAGGAATAAAAGAGGGAAAGTAGTGGCTTAAAATTATATTGAGATATTAAAAAGACGATTTAATCTAGTGATACCAATAAGGTGTTCACATTAAATCGTCTTTTGCTTTTATTATTCGTTTTCTTTAATAAAACTTACCATATCTTCCACAACTTCTTTTTCTATACTAGCTTTAAACATATAATCACTAACAGTGTTAGTTGGGTTTTCAGGCGTTTTAGTGAATAGGTGAGTTAAGCCATCATATAAGATAAATTGTGCGTTACTATGCCCTTGAAGTCCTTCCTGCCAAGCGTTAAAATCGTGCTCAACTGTCACTTGAAAATCTTCACTGCCTTGCAAAAATAGCATAGGTATATCAAGATTTTTAGCAAGTGCTAAAGTATCATAAGAATTGAAATCTTTAACATAGTATGCAGGCTGCTGAAAGATAGTTGTTGATAATAATTCTTCTTCGCTAAAATTTTCAAGATTTTTTAGTTTTTCAATTTCAGTGTCAACTAAAGCTTGTGCTAAAGTTTGTTCATCTTTAGCTAGGGCAGATATCATCATATTATTTTGATTTATAAGAATATCAGTGATTGTTTTTGGGCTGCCAGCAAGTGAGATAAATCCAGCGAATAAGCTAGGATCTTCATTTATTATTCTAGGGCCTAAAATTGCACCAAGACTATGACCTACAAGATAAACATTTTCATAGCCTAATTCATTTAAAATTTTAGCAGCTGATAAAGCATCAGCGATAACTTCATCATAGGCAGTGAAATATTCATCACCATTTGGAGAAATATTTTGCTTATAAACATTAGTTCGCTTATCATACCTAAAAACATCTACTCCCATTAAAGGCATACTATACGCTATATCTTCAAAAATTTTAGTTCCAAATACAGTTTCGTTCATATCGTTAGGCCCTGAGCCGTGAACAAGTAGGATAACGCTTTTATTTTCTGTTTCTTCGCTAGAAGTAAGCTTTGCAGGAAGAGAGTATTCACCAGTTACAACTGTGAAATCTTCTTCTATTATTCCATTTGGCAAAGTGGTTTCTTCTGTTGTTTCAGGCTGATAAAAATTGATATTATACCCTTCTAATATGCCATCAGCATTAAAAGAGAAAATAATGAGAATGCCAGTGTTTTCGTATTTTAAATAATTAATAATAGCCGTTAAATCGCCGTTTTTACTAGTTTTCGTTTCTTCAAGCTCTATACATGAGCCCAAAGGCTCTAAAGTAGATACAATTGCTGATTTTAAATCTTCCATCGATAAAGCAGATTTGAAATTATCGGAGGCAATAGAATAGGTGTATTCAAAATCAAGATTAAAATAATCTTCTAAAAGTAAGGTGTTAACTTCAGTAAAATCATTGCTTGTATCTTCGCTTATACTGCTAGTTTCTTCCTTTGAAGAACAGCCAGATAAAATAATGCTAAAAGATAATAAAAATGCTATAAACTTTTTCATAAAATTAAATCCTTTCTGCCTTAGCTTGATATCTAAGAGATAAAATAATTGGAATTGTAAAAGTTAATATAAAAGCTACACCATTAAAAAGATAAAATTGAAATAGCCCTGAAAGAGTTGTTATAAGTCCGAATATCATAAAAATTGGCCCTGACATTCTATGAGTGTAATTCCAGTTATCTTCACTTTTTAAAGTTGAGGGAATTCGTATTCCAAAATAATAATTATACCTTGTTTTAGGAAGATAATTTCCCACAATAACAAATAAAATCCCTATGCAGGTAAAAACAGTTTGCCCAATTGAAATATCACTATCCATAGCTATTAGATAAGAAATAGGAATTAAAGCATTCACTAAAACTGGGATAAACCAAATAGTTATGTGTGGAAGATATTTAATATCTTTTTTTAATCTATTTAAAAAATATAGATTTAATAAGCAAAGTAAAATCGGCATTATAAAAACCATAAATTCCTTGCTTTGATAATCATTCACTTCGCCACTAAAATTAAAATGTGAAGGGATTAAATCGGGTAAATCATTCCATAAATATATGCCTAGTAACATGGGGGTAAGGCATAGGGTGGTTGAAAATATAAATTGCCATTTATTTAATTTCATTCTCGTTTCCTCCTGTAATCTGCGTTATCCAAAGCATAACTTCTTCAAAAACGCTGATATTTAATTGATAATAGATAAAGTTTTTTTGTTTTTCTTCAAAAATAAGCTCTGCATTTTTTAAAATTTTTAAATGGTGGGATATTGTTGCCCCAGTTAGCTCAAAATGAGATGCTATTTCGCCAGCAGATAATTTTTTATCCTTTAATAAAAATAAAATATCTCTTCTTATTGGGTCTGAAAGGGCTTTAAAAGTTTCCTGAAATCCCAAATTTCTCACTCCTTTTAAATTCTATTTAGATAACTATCTAAATTCATAATAACATCTAAAATGATAAATGTCAACACCTATTTAGAAATTTATCTAAATAGAAAACGACTTATAGTTTTTTCTATAAGTCGTTTTTAATGATTTTATATAGCCTTGCTCACATAATTCGAACACGTTTAATAATAATCCAATAGGCTCTCTATCTGCGTTAAAGCTTTTTATAAGGCGAATTTAACGCAGTTTT
>CAZGFY010000001.1:107817-169208 GCA_964525015.1 uncultured Oscillospiraceae bacterium | reverse complement strand
TTCGCTACCACTATTTCGATTATTTTTACCCCACCCCAACTATTGACATAGAGCCTTTTTGATTATTATATGATTTAAATAATCAATATAAAAGCAAAATTAATTTTAAATATTAGATTGGAAGTGTTTCCTCTCCAATTGCGTGAATTTTAATGATGTTTGTTGAGCCAGAAACGCCAACAGGTACACCAGCAGTAATTACAACGACATCTTTATCATTAACCACTCCAGTTGATTTAGCAGCTTCAACAGCTGATTGCATTAAATCATCAGTGTTAGTATGGTTTGGAACTAAAACTGGTACAACACCCCAAGATAATGATAGGTGACGGCAAGATTTTTCAGTAGTAGTACAGCCGATAATTGTATGTTCTGGTCTGTATTTTGAAACTCTTCTAGCAGTTGAGCCTGAATGAGTGATAGTGATGATTGCTTTAGCTTTAGTATCAGCAGCAGTTAGACAAGAAGCATGGCAGATAGCTTCAGAAATATGTGAAGAAGTACGTTTCATTGAGCTTTCTTTTAAAATTTCTGTGTAAGCGATATGCTCTTCTGTTTCATTTGCGATTGCAGCCATTGTTTTAACCGCTTCAACTGGGTATTTACCAGCAGCAGACTCACCAGAAAGCATAATAGCACTTGTGCCATCATAAATAGCATTAGCAACGTCGTTAACCTCTGCTCTAGTTGGACGAGGGTTGTTTGTCATACTTTCAAGCATTTGTGTTGCAGTGATAGCAGGTTTGCCTTTTGCAATACATCTTGTAATCATATCTTTTTGGATTCTTGGGATTTCAGTAAAGTTAATTTCAACCCCCATATCGCCACGAGCAACCATAACTGCATCAACAACTTCTAGAATTTCATCTAGGTTTTCAACGCCTTCAGCATTTTCAATTTTAGCAATAATACGGATATCTTCTTTTTTGTATTCATCTAAAATAGCTCTAACGTCTAAAACGTCTTGTTTGCATCTTGTGAATGATAAAGCAATAAAATCAAAATCATTTTGAATACCAAAAATAATATCTGCTCTATCTTTTTCGCTAACAAAAGGCATTGAAAGTTTAACACCTGGTAGGTTTATAGATTTATTATTTGATAATTTACCATTGTTTAAAACTGTTAATTTAACTTCACTTCCTTCGATAGCATCAACTTTCATTTCAATTAAGCCATCTGAGAATAAAACTCTGCTTCCAACGCTAACGTCTTTAGCGAAATCTTTGTATAAAACGCTAACTTTTTCTTTTGTACCACTGATGCTTTCAGTTGTTAAAGTGAATTTATCACCTTCAAAAAGTTCAATGCTTCCTTCTTCAAAAAGACCAATTCTAATTTCAGGTCCTTTTGTGTCAAGTAAAGTTGCAACGTGAAGTCCTAGCTCTTCTCTGATTTTTCTAACATTAACTAGTCTTTCTAAATGTTCTTCGTGTGTTGCGTGTGAAAAGTTAAATCTTGCAACGTTCATACCTTCTAGCATCATTTGCTTTAGTGTTTCGGGCTTGTCTGATGCAGGGCCTAGTGTGCACACAATTTTGGTTTTTCTCATAAAATCCTCCATAATATATATTTAAAATAAAAAAATTAAATTGTTTGTTAAGAATTTAATTATCTCTAAATTAGATTATACTACTAAATTTAAATTTATACAATAGAAAATAGTTGTATAATGGTAAAAAATATGTAATTTTTATTAAATTTTAGTATTTAATCTGATTTTCTCTTAACAAATTAGTAGTTTTAGGGTATAATATAAAGGTAGTTTAATTAAAAATGGAAGAAATTGATACAAATTAAAAATCTTCTATTATGAAAGGAATATAAATTATGTCAAAAAGAGCATTTATAATAGTATTGGATAGCATGGGAATAGGGCATGCACCTGATGCTGAAAAATTTAATGACGCAGGAAGCAACACTTTGCTTTCAATTTCAAAAAGTAAAGAATTCAACACCGAAAATCTTAAAAAGATGGGGTTATTTAATATTGATAAGGTTGAGGGGGAAAAAGAAACAAACCCAACAGCAAGCTTTGCAAGGCTGATTGAAGCTTCAAATGGAAAAGATACAACGATAGGTCACTGGGAGATAGCTGGTGTTGAAAGTGAAAATCCACTGCCAACTTATCCAAATGGATTTCCAAAAGAGGTTGTTGATGAATATGAAAAATTAACTGGTAAAAAGGTTATTTGTAATTTACCATACTCTGGAACACAACTGCTTGAAGATTACGGCGAAGAGCATATGAAAACAGGAGATTTAATTCTTTACACATCTGCTGATAGCGTTTTTCAAGTTGCAGCACATGAAGAGATAGTGCCAATTGAAAAATTATATGAATACTGCCAAACTGCAAGAGATATGCTAAAAGGAGAGCACGCAGTTGGAAGAGTTATTGCAAGGCCGTTTGTAGGTAGTAAAGAATCTGGATTTACAAGAACTAAAAATCGTCACGATTATTCTTTAAAAGCACCTAAGAAAACTGTTTTAGAATATATAAAAGAAGCAGGAAAAGAAGTTATAGGTGTTGGCAAGATATACGATATTTATGATGGCGATGGAATAACAAAACAAATTAAAACAGCTAATAATGAAGATGGTATGGATAAAACAATAGAAATTGCAAAAGAAGATTTTGATGGGCTATGCTTTGTTAACTTAGTTGATTTTGATATGGTTTATGGACATAGAAATAATATTGATGGATATGCAGGCGCAATGACAGCCTTTGATAAAAGACTTGGTGAATTATTAGAAGTGCTAAGAGATGATGATATTTTATTTATCACTGCCGACCACGGATGCGACCCTGGCACTGAATCAACCGACCATTCAAGAGAATGCGTTCCATTATTAATTTATGGTAAAAATATTAAATCTAAAGATTTAGGTGTGCTAACAGGCTTTGCACATATTGGCGCAACAGTAGCAGAATATTTAGGCGTAAGTGCTAAAGCTGATAGAGAAAGCTTATTAAAAGAAATTATATAAAAGGAATTAGTAATTATATATGAAATATGCAATTTTTGATTTAGACGGCACACTGATTGATTCAATGAGCGTTTGGCGTGGAGTTACGGATAGTTACATTAAAAGCCTTAATATAGATGATGAAATAGCAGAAATAAAAACAGTTCATAAAACAAAGTGGCGAGAAGAGATTGTTAAAATATTAAAAATTAAGCATAATATTTCAACAACTGTTAAGGAGATATCTGATTGGGTTTACCAGTATATGACCGAGCAATATGCAAATAATATAATGCTAAAGCCATCATCAAGAGAGCTTTTAGATAGACTGTTAGAAAATGGAGTTAAGATGTGCGTTTGCACTTCGTCGGATAGAATTTTAATTGAGCCATTATTAAAAAATCTTGATATGGAAAAATATTTTGAGTTTACAGTTCATTGCAAAGAATTTGGAAAAGAAAAAGATGAAAAAGATATCTTTTTTCACTGTATGCAAAAACTCGGAGCAGAAAATCCTAGTGATGTAATGGTTTTTGAAGATGCCTTATACAGTGCAAAAACAGCAAGGGATAACGGATTTTATGTTATCGGAAGAATTGATGATACAGAACTAAATCAAGAAATGCTAAAAGAAGTTTCTCATCAATATATTATGCATTTTGATGAACTTGATTATTCAAAGTTGATTTAATTAATATTAATACCTAAAAAACAATCTGATGATTTCATTGAATTATCAGATTGTTTTTATTTTATAAATTATTATCTACTATATCCATATAATAGCTTGAAATTTCACTAGGAGTATATTGTGAATTTGAAATAAGCCACCAAGAAGCTGTTGAAATAAAGCTTTCAACTAGGAAATTAAGCATAAAATCTTTTGGAATTTTCGTTGGTTCCTTTTTTATGTAATTAGAAAATAAGTTTTCAATATGAATTCTAAAATGAGATAGAAATATCTGCTGGCTTTCGCTTTTTAATATGTTTTTAATATCAATTCCATCATCTTTTAAGTGAAATAAAATATGCGATAATTGAAGTGTTAAATTAGTTTTTAAATCATTTGATGAATTTTCGATTTCTTCTGGAAGTTTTGAATTGAAAATATGCTCAAAAATTTCAGTGCATATAGAAATTAAAAGGGCATCCTTTGTTTCAAAATGCGAATAAAATGTACTCCGTCCTATATTTGCCTTATCTATTATCTGCTGTATGGTTATGCTATTATAATTTGATTTAATAAGCAGTTCATCAAAGGCTTTAATTATGCTTTTTCGTGTTTTTATTTGTCGTCTATCCATTGTTTACTCTCCTTGATTTAGTACAATATTAAACAAAATGTTCAATAAAATATAATACGTAGTATTTGATTATTGATTAAATAAAAGATAAAGTTTAATATAAAGATATCAAACAAAATGTTTCGTAATGCTTTGATGTTATCATTTTTAAAATAGTATGTCAAGAGAGAAGGAAGAAATTAAATGAAAAAAATAATAAATGATATTGAAAATTCGCTAACGGCTGTAAAATCTTTGTGGGTTTCAGGAATTTGTATTCTTATAAGTCTTGTAGGTGAATACATAGTTCCGTTTTTTAATAATGGAAACACAAATGAATTAATGGTAAACTTTGCGTTTATCTCTATAATTCTATCAGGAATTCCACTTTTAGTTACAGCAACTAAAAGGATAATAGTTGGCTGGATATCTTCGCCATTATTAATTTCTATTGCTATGATTGCTGCTATGTATATCGGAGATATATTTGCAGCAGGGGAAGTTGCTTTTATTATGGCAATAGGGGCGTATCTTGAAGAAAGAACAGTTGAAAAAACAAAAAAAGAGATATATGATTTAATTAATCTAGTGCCAACAACGGGAAGAAAGATAACCGTTTTAGAAAATAATCAAATTCTAGAAGAAATGGTTAAGGCTGAAGATTTACAAAAAGGGGATGTAATAAGAGTTTTAGCAGGGGAAAGTTTTGCAGGCGATGGAGTTATAGTAAGTGGTGAAACAAGTGTTGACCAATCTATAATGACGGGCGAATCTCTTCCAGTTGATAAAATAGAAGGTGATGAAGTTTACTCTGGGACTATAAACATGTTTGGTATTGTGGATATTAAAATTAATAAATCTTTTGAAAATTCTTCACTTCAAAAAATGGTGAAGCTTGTTCAAGAAGCTGATAATAAAAAAGCACCAATGGAAATAATGGCAGATAAATGGTCAAGATACCTAGTGCCAGTTGCTTTATTAACAGCAGTTTTAGTGTATTTTTTAACAGCTTCAGGGATTGGGCACACAGATGCATTGAATAGAGCAGTAACGATTTTAGTTGTTTTTTGTCCGTGTGCATTAGTGCTTGCAACCCCAACATCGGTTATGGCTGCTATTGGTCAGGCAACAAAATACGGAATACTAATAAAATCAGGTGAAGCACTTGAAAGAATGGGCAAAATTAAAACAGTCGCCTTTGATAAAACAGGAACTTTAACAAAGGGCTCATTAGTTGTATCAGATATTATCCCTTTTGGAATTAGTAAAGAAGAGCTATTATTTCTATCAGCGTCAGTTGAAAGTAAATCAGAACACCCTTTAGGTAAGGCTATTGTAAAATCAGCAAAAGATAGTGGTATACAAATCCAAGACCCAAAAGAATTTATTATGAGTGTTGGCAAAGGGGTTGTGGCAAAAATTGAAGATAAAAAAATTATGTGTGGCAATGAAAAACTAATCTCTTTAAATTTTAGTGCAGTAATTGAAGGGGAAGTGTTAGATGTTTTAAATAAACTGCGAGAAGAAGGAAAAGGCGTTATAATTGTTGCAGATGAAACTAATGTAATTGGCATACTTTCTTTATCAGATGTTATAAAAGAGAATTCAAAAACAGCTGTTTTAAGCTTAAACCAAGCTGGAATAGATAAAACAATACTGCTAACAGGGGACAATGAAAAAACTGCAAACTATGTTGGAGAAAAGGTTGGAATATCTAATATTCGTGCATCACTTCTTCCAGAAGAAAAGGTTTATGAAATTCAAAAACTAGTGGAAGAAGAAAAGCATATTTGTATGGTTGGCGACGGGGTAAACGATGCGCCTGCTTTAAAAATAGCATCTGTTGGCATAGCAATGGGAACAGTTGGCAGTGATATTGCTATTGAAGCTGCTGATATTGCTATAATGGGTGATGATATATCAAAAATTGGATATATTAAAAAACTTTCAGATGGAATGGTTAAATCTATTAAGTTTAATATTATTTTATCACTAGTTATAAATGCAGTTGCAATTTATTTATCAACAATGGGATTTTTAAATCCAACAACAGGTGCATTAGTACATAATGTTGGCTCGATATTTGTAGTGATTAATGCTGGAAGATTATATAATAAAAAATTCATATAAAATAAAAATCAACTCTTAAATAAAAGAGTTGATTTTTATTTTTATCTAACAAAATTAGTCCAAGTTTTAGTAGGCTTTTCTGGTTTTTTGATTTCTGTTTTATTTAAAACTTTTAAAAGAAATGCCATGTTTTCGCCTAGAACTTCTAAAATTTGAACACCTTCAGCATCGCTTAAAATTTCGCCTTTTTGTTCACCGTGTACAACAGTCCAGTAGTTTGAAGTTGGCATAAACATTTCAGAATATTGAAGATATTTATTTAATTCATCAACAGTTTGAATACCACCACTTCTTCTAACAGCAGCTATTGAAGCACCAACTTTATGACGCAGTAGACTGCCATTTGTTCCGCAAACCATGAAAAATCTATCTAAAAAGCTTTTCATTCCTCCAGCCATTCCAGCATAGTAAACTGGTGAACCTAGAAGAATTCCATCAGCATTTTTAGCTTTTTGAACTATCTCACCAAGCTCGTCTTTATATGCAGGACAGGTTTCGTTTTTTAGTTTGCTACAAGCACCACAGGCAATACAGCCTTGCATTCTCATAGCTCCAACTTGAATTATCTCTGTTTCAATTCCTTGAGATTTTAATTTATTAGAAATAATTTCTAATGATTTATAGGTGTTGCCATCTTTTCTAGCACTACCATTAATAGCTAAAACTTTCATAATATAATATTCCTTTCAAATTTAATATATGTATTATATTCGCATACTTCTATTATAGCACTTAAGATGGCTAAATTACAATAAAAATGATGTTAGTTTTATTATTATAAGTTGAAAAATGGAAGATAAGTAGTTGCTATCATAAAAATTCCAAGAGTGGATAAAACAAGTCCTGTTGCTCTATTTAAAACTTTAGGATGTGATTTATTTGCAAATCTTGCACCTAATAAAGCAAAGATAAGAGTTGATATAACGCACACAAAGAAAACAGTAGGCTCAGGTATAACCCTTTGCAGTGTAAAATGAGATGTTGCGCCAAAAAGTGCTGTGAAAGTCATTATAAAAACACTTGTTCCAACAGCTGTTTTAAGTTCATACCCTAAAACAGTGGTTAAAAGTACTAACATCATAATTCCACCACCTGCGCCGATAAATCCGCAGATAAATCCGATAATAGCACCACAAATTATAGGCATAATAATTTTTAAAGACCCTTTAAATTCTCTTGGCTCTTTTTGGTTATCATCTTTAAATGATTTCATAAAAAAGTTTATGCCCATAAATAATGAGCCAAAAACACTTAAATTTCCCATTGTTTGAGTTGGAACTTGATGAGCTGCAATGGCTCCTATTCCAGTGAATACCAACACACTTATAAATAAAGTTTTGCTGTTTTTTAAATCGATATTTTTATTTTTTCCATAGGTGTAAGCCGAAACAGCACTTGCTAAAACATCAGATGCTAAAGCGATTCCGATAGCTTCAAAAGGGTTCATTCCTAAAAATGTGATAAGCATAGGAGAGATAACAACGGCTGCACTCATTCCAGCAAAACCAGTTCCAAGGCCAGCGCCCATGCCTGCGATAATACATATAATAATTGTTTGCATATAATTTTCCTTTTTAAATTAGTTTGTTGTTGGTTACGTAAAATGTTAATTAATATATTTTTAATACTGACATATTATAATTAAGTATGGTATAAATGTCAATGAAAAAAGTGTGAATAAATTTAAAATATGCAGGGAGCTTTTGCCCTGCATATCCATTTAATTTAATATAATTTCTTTTAATTTTTTGTTTTTTTCAATTAGATTAACTAATATTAATCCTAAAATTAAACAGCTACCTAATTGGCCAAGCCCAACTAAAAGAGCTTGAAGACCGAATACTGAAATGTTAAATCCACCTGCAATTAAAAATGTGAGCTCTGCACCGATAACAATAGCATTAACTAAGATTGGTGGAATAGCTGATACAACTGGAAGATTTTTAAATTTGATGTTTCTTAAATAATAAGTTAAGATAGCAGCAATTAAAGTTGCACTAGTGCCAAAAACTATATCAAGTGAGCCTAAAATATTTGCTCCCATAAAAAATCCAAGTAAATTAGTTATAAAACAGCCAAGTGTAACGCCGATAATATAGCTAGGGTGAAAAACTGGCAAAAGAGTTAGCGCTTCGCTTATTCTAAATTGAACAGACCCAAAAGATAATGGAGCAAGACCAAGGCTTAAAGCTGTGTAAATAGCGGCAATTAAAGCTTGCCTTATTAATTGATTTGATTTCATAATTGTGATTATTCCTTTTCTTTAAATGATATTTGCCAGTTTAATACTTTTTAAATATAAAATAAAAAATGTGGTCAGAAAAATCTTTTCTGACCACATAAATATTAAAATAATATATTAAGTGATTAAAAAAGCTTTGGATACTCAAAGAGAAAAGCTTTAAAGGCTCTTTGAGATGTTTTACAACCTAATTAGGTAATTTTGCAAATCTTTTTTGCAAAATATTTATGTAACGGTGTTCAAAAAAGTGAACGATATACAGTATACCACACTAAAATATAAAAATCAAGCTATTTATTCCCAAGTAAATTGAGTTAGATTTCCAGTAGCTTCAAGACTTTCAAAATTCCAATGTCTTAAAGTTTCATAAACTGCGATTGCCACAGTGTTTGATAAATTTAAACTTCTTATCATATTAAGCATAGGAATTCTAACACAATTTTCTTTATAATCTTTTAAAATATCTTCATTTATTCCTTTATCTTCGCGTCCGAAAATTAAAAAGCAATTGTCTTTGTATTCAACTTCGTCGTATCTATTAACAGCCTTAGTTGTGTAAAAAAAGAATTGTCCATCTTTGTTTTTATTAAAAAAATCTTCGGTACTTTCATAATATGTAATATCAAGCTTATCCCAGTAATCGAGTCCAGCTCTTTTAAGCTGTTTATCATCAATAACAAATCCTAAGGGTTTTACTAAATGAAGCCTTGCTCCAGTAGCAGCACAAGTTCGTGCTATATTACCTGTGTTTTGCGGGATTTGTGGCTGAAATAAAACTATGTTAACTATTTTCATTTAATCTGTTGTTTCCTCTCTTATACACCTTTTAAAAGGTTTGCTTTTTGCAGTGCTGGTTTCATTACATAGTATAGTATAACAGAAGCAACCATTGCAATCAATGCATTTGTTAAACTTGTTGAGCCTTTAGTTATTAAAACTGCAAGTGTAGTTTCCCAAGGCGTAGCTAAAATAAACTGCTGAGTAATATATGTCTTTCCAATATATAAAATAAAATATGTTAGTGCTCCAGTAATAGCTGCAATACTTGTTTTAATTTTAGTTTCAGCGCCCATTTTCATTATTAAGCCAGCAATAAAGCCCATTGCAAACTTCATAATAAATGTAACCCAGAATTCTGGTGCCCATAATGGATCAGTTAAATCAACAATCATACTTCCAATTCCAGCAGAAAGTCCACCCACTAAAGGACCAAATAAAAGCCCTGATAATAAACACATAACGTTTCCTAAATGAAGTGCAGTTTTTCCAGCACCAACAGGGATTGGGATGCTAAAAAATTTAGTTGTGGTAAAAACTAAAGCTGCCATAAGAGCAATAGTAACAATTTGTTTTGTTTTATTTTGATTATACATAATAGATTATCCTTTCACTTTTAAACTAAGCTTTTAAGCATAGGTTCTAAATTAACTCCAAAGCGAGTGTCGGTATTTTCGGTATGAGTGTTTTTTATACATTCTTCGACGAATTTTGCCGATTTTTGGCATGCTATTTCAAGACATTCATTCGATAATAAATTTGAAACAACTAAAGATGCAAATAAATCTCCAGTGCCAGGATAGGAAACAGGGATGTAATTACAAATAAAACTAAAGCTTTTATTATTAGTTTTATCAAATCCTAGGCAAATCATATCACCGTTTGAAATTTTCACCCCTGTAATAACTACGCTTACTGGGTATTTATCTTTTAATTTATTTAAAATATCAAAAATTTCATCTTGTGTAAAAGTGGTTTTTTGATAATCTAAATCTAATAAGATTTGTGCTTCTGTTGGATTTGGCAGTATTAAATCAGACAAACTCACTAGCTCTTTAAATCCATTTATTAACTCAGGTGTTATTGAAGAATAAATTTTTCCATTATCAGCCATAACTGGATCACATACAATAAGACTTCCGTTTGAATATTTATATGCGTCTTTTACTATTTCAAGTTGCTTAGAATTTCCAAGATATCCACTATAAACGGCATCAAATTTTAAATTTAAACTTTTAAAATGTTCTAAACTTTCTTTGCAAAATTCTGTTAAGTCAACAAAAGCAGGTTTTCCAAATCCACCAAAATGAGTTGATAAAACGGCAGTGGGCATGGGAATACATTGAATACCAAAACTGCTTATTACAGGCGAGATAGCAGTTAAACTACATCTTCCAACACAGGAAATATCATTGATACATAAAGCTTTTTTCATAAATATTAAATAGTCCTTTTAAAATAATTTTTTCTTTTGCAAACTTAGTATAACAAAAATATATATAATAGTCTATTGATATATTATTAATATCTAAATAGCTGCAATCAACTTGTTAACACTTTGTTCATAAATTTTTGAACAAATAAATAGTATAAAACTTTCAAAACTCGAAATACTAGCTAATAATCAAATTAAATTAAGAAAAGAGGGATGTAGTTATGGATAATAAATCAATGAATTCAATTAAAAATATGATGATAGGTCTTGTAGTTGGGGTAGGCGCCGCTACTGCTGGGGCTGTTTATCTTGCTGAAAATAAACAGAAAACGAAAAGAGTTATAAATAATATGAAAAATAGTGCAGATAAAATAGCAGATGCAGGCGAAGAAATTGTAGAGGATATTAGTAGTTAATATTTGAAAAATAAAAATGATAGGCTGAAAATAACCTATCATTTTTGTTTTTATAAATTTTCTAAATACTTATGGTAAACTTTTTTATACATAATTAAACTTAAAATAAAGCAAACTATTTCAGCAGCTGGGAATGCAAGCCAAACATATTGAAGCCCAAAGAATGACATAACATATGCAACTGGAAGAAGAATTATAAGCTGTCTTGCAAGGCTTATAAACATACTTAGTTTTCCTTCTCCAAAAGCTTGGAAGGCAGTGGATAGGATAATAGCAATACTCGCCATTACAAACCCGGTTGATATAGCTTTTAAAGCAGGAGTTGCGATTTCAATTAATGCAGCATCTGCGTCAAAAATAGATAGTAGTTGCTCTGGAATTGCCCAAAATAAAACAGTTCCAATTCCAAGTAAAACCACACCAATAATGCATGCAGCTTTTAAAACTCCTAAAACTCTTTCTTTGTTTTTAGCCCCATAGTTATATCCAAGAATAGGCATTAAACCAGCAGTCATACCGAATAACGGCATAAATAGGAAGGATTGCAGCCTTTGATAAACTCCAAGAGCAGCAACAGCCAAATCAGAAAACCCTGCTAAAATACCATTTAAGCTAATCCCTAAAAAACTTCCGATTGATTGCATAATAATAGATGGAAGCCCAACTCTAAAGATATCCCTTAGAATTTCTTTGTTGAATTTAAATCCTTTTAATTTAACAGTTAAAATATTTTGTTTGAATAACAGGATATAAACAAGGTATGTCATACCCAGTATCTGCCCAATAACAGTTGCAATAGCTGCCCCAGCAACACCAAAAGAAGGAACAGGTCCAAATCCAAAGATAAAAATAGGATCTAGGATTATATTGGTTATAGCACCAATTAACTGTGCAATCATAGGATGTATCATATTACCAGAAGATTGTATAGTTTTTTCTATAACAACTTGAATTAAAACACCAAAAGAAAATATACAAACTATTGATAAATAGCTAGTACCCATATCAGCAATAGTTTGATTTTGGGTAAAAAGATGTATAAAAGGCTTTGCAAAAAATAACCCAAAGATTAAAAATAGAACCCAAGCTATAAGTGCTAAAAATATTCCGTGGGAAGCAGCAATGTTAGCGGCTTCTTTGTTTTTTTCTCCAAGTCTTCTTGATATAAGAGAATTAATACCAATACCAGTACCCACTGAAAGAGATATTAAAAGCATTTGTATAGGAAATGCAAGCGTTACAGCAGTTAAGCCTTCTTGTGCATACTCTGCAATAAATATACTATCAACAATGTTATATAAAGCCTGAACTGTCATAGATAGCATAGCAGGAACAGACATTGAAATAAGTAATTTTCCAACTGGCACAGTGCCAAGTTTATTTTCGTTTTTCATATTCACCTCAAATTTAAAAGTTGTTTGCCAAACTAAAGTATTATAGCACACCTATAGTTATTAAAATCAAGTGAAATTTTTGTGAAATTATCTAACAGGAGAAGGGTGAGAGAAAAAAGGAGTAGTGTATTTAAAGTAGTTGAATATTTTTTTTATTAAAAATGGAACTTGTAAGAGTAAGCACTGATATGAGGCACTTCTAAAAAGATATGAACTTATATGGACAGAATAAATATCAAAATCTCTAGCGTAAAGATATGTATATAAAGGTATACATATCATAATAATTCCCAAAACAAAAATATAAAAAATTGATATATTTTTTTTGTTTAATAGGAAAATACTAGATAGCAAAATTAAAATTGATACCAACAAATAAATAGATATCATTGAGTAATCAAAAATATTAAGATATAAATCAGAGATTTGTAAGTTGGCGTTTATAATGGAGCTGTTGATATTGGATATGAAATCTGTTCTAAGAGAATACACTCTATAAATACTAAGAATAAATAAAGATACTGAAATTAAAATAAAAGATATAAGAGATGATTTGCTTTCAAGAAAATATAAATATATAGCTAGAGTTACAGCAATTGCATAAATAAAAAATTCCACACTCAAAACCTCCTTTGCATAAAATTTTGCATAAAAAACGGATAGGAGCGAGTGTGAAAGTATTCAGTTTAAAAAAAGGTTATTGTTAATAAAAAATAAATAAATGATTAAATTTTTATATATATAAAATGGGACAGCTCTCTAATGTTATAATACACTATTATGGTATAAATAGCAATAGAAAATTAAAATTAGTGTATAAATTAGAGTTAACATAGGTAGTATTAACAGTTTTTCTTGATTTTTCTTGTAAATAGTGTAGAATATAAATATATATATATTATAAAGGAGATTAAAAATATGGGCATAATTTATTCACAAAATAGTTTTGAAGCTAAAGAAGTTAACCTAATTTTATCACTTGAAACGTATTCTAATCTAGGGTATGCAAAAGAAGTTAGGGAACTTGGTTTATTTAAAGGTGAAAAAGAAGAGATTTTTTCAACAACAGAAATTAAAGAGTCTTCTGTATTAAAAACAGTTTTTGTTGGGCTTGGAAAAGGCGAAGATAATGAAGAAATTAGAAAATCTCTATCAAAAGCAGTGAAATTTATAAAATCTGAAAAAGGTCAAGAAATTGCAGTTTATATAGATTTTAATAAAGACGATGAAGATAAAACAAAAAAAGTTTTGATGCTTTTTTCAGAAGTTTATACAATGCTAACTTTAAATGATACAGTTAGCAAAACAGATGTTAAAGAAGAGGTAAATAAAGAAGTTGTTGTTTATACAGCATATAGCGTAGAGAATGCACAAGAAAAATTAAATTATGGGTTTAATATCGCACAAGGTGTTAACACAGCTGTAAAAACTGTTAATATGCCAGCGAATGATATTTATCCTATGTCTTTTGCCGAAATTGCAACTAAAACTGCTAAAGAAAATGGATTTGAAGTAGAAGTTATTACATATGATATGCTAAAAGAAATGGGAGCAGGGCTTATAATTGCAGTTGGCGGAAGTAGTGAGCGAAAGCCTTGTATGGTAGTTATGAAATATAATGGTAATGGCGATGCTCCATACACAGCTATCGTTGGTAAGGGATTAACATTTGATTCAGGTGGTTACTGCTTAAAATCATATCCAGGGATTGCTAATATGCATACGGATATGGCTGGTGGAGCAGCTGCGCTTGGAGCAATTACAGCTATTGCAAAGAATAAATTAAAAGAGAATGTTTATGCTGTTATTCCTTTAGCAGAAAACCTAATAGGTGAAACAGCAATTCTTCCAGGTTCAGTTGCAACTGCTCTTTCTAAAAAAACAGTTGAAATAGCGAATACCGACGCTGAGGGAAGATTAATACTAGCAGATGCCCTATACTATATAGCTCAAAAAGAAGAAGTTAGCAAAATATATGATATGGCAACACTTACAGGAGCTGCAGCTAATGCTTTTGGTGGCGTTTGTGCAGCGGTTATTTCGAATGATGATGCAGCTTATGCAGAACTTGAAAATTCATCTGTTAAATCTGGTGAAAAAATTGCTAGAATGCCTTTATTTAATGAATATAGAGAATCTTTAAAATCTCTAAAAGCTGATTATAAAAATCTTGGCCATTTAAAAGGTGCTGGCGCTCAAACAGCAGCAGCATTTTTAGAAAAATTTGTGTGTGAAAAACCTTGGGTACACGTTGATATAGCAGGAATGGCTTGGTCTGATACTGATAAAACATATACATCAGCTGGAGCAACTGGATATGGCGTAAAACTAATGTATTATATGCTAACAAAAGAATTTTAATTAAATAATTAAGCTATGGCTAAAGGAGTTTTATAAACAATACTTTAGTTATAGCTTAATTTTGTATTATAAAGGTTGGTGCTTGAATGGAGTTTTTAATTGGAACATATTCTAAAAGAGATAGTAAAGGAATTTATAAATTTAAAGTTGATGAAAACGGATTATTTTTAAATGAAAATATTTTCTGTGAAATCAAAGATTCAAAATATATTAGTTTATATGACAATTTGATTTTTTCAATTTTTTCAAAAAAAGGGAAATCTGGTGTTGCAATTATTGATAGAAAGGGAGCAGTTTTAAAAGAATTATTATATGAAGAAAGTCCATCTTGTTATATAACTATTATTGATGATTATATATACACAGCAAATTATCACACAGGGGATGTATCAAAAATTAAATATCAAAAAAGTGTGAATGAAATAAATTTAGAATTAAAAACAAGAACTAATATTAAAAATAAAGCAGGCGCACATATGATTTTTCCTTTTTTAGATAAAATAATAGTACCATGCCTGCTAATGGATAAAATATTTGTTTTAAATAAAGATTTGGAAACTGAAAAAGTAATTAGTTTTAAAAAAGGCAGTGGACCAAGACACTTAGCAGTATCAAAAGATTATAAATATATTTATTTAGTTTGCGAATTGTCCTGCGAACTTCTAATGCTAGATGTGAATAATGATTTTAAAGAGATTAAAAAAATTAAGCTAACTGAAGATTTTACAAAAAATCCGTCGGCAGCGGCGATAAGAATGAGCGAAGATAAAAAAACACTATATATTTCAGTTAGGGGCACAAACACCATACTAATAGTGGATATAGAAAACGACAATTTTAATATTTTACAAAATTACCAACTAACAATAGAGCATCCTAGAGATATTTTAAATATAGAAAAAGATAAATATCTATTAGTTTCTGGAATGAATAGTGATAAGGTTGTATCTTATAGTATAAAAGATAGAATAATACAAAGTGAGGTAGATAGTGTTGAAATAAAAGAAGGCGTTTCGATAATTGCTATTTAAGAAAGGTAAGGTTGTAATTATGAAAAATCAAATTGGAATTGTAGGCCTTGGAACAATGGGCAAAGCTTTAGCACAGAATTTATATAATAATGGATTTTTAGTTTCTGGATTTAATAGAAGCTATGAAGTTGCAAAGAAGATGCAGGAAAAGAATAATGGTTTTTTAGCATTTAAAAAATTAGAAGATTTTATAAATTCACTAGAAAAGCCAAGAAAAATTATATTTATGCTTCCAGCTGGAAAAATAGTTGATGAATATATTGAAAAATGTCTTGAATTTTTGGATAAGGGCGATATTATTATGGACGCTGGGAATTCTTATTTTAAAGACACAATGAAAAGAGAAGAGTATCTTGCTAAAAAAGATATTAAATATTTTGGAGTTGGCGTTTCAGGGGGAGAAAAAGGGGCACTATTAGGCCCTAGTATTATGCCAGGTGGAGATAAAGAAAGCTATGATTTAATTAAGCCATTTCTAGATAAAATATCTGCTAAAAAGAATGGCGAAGATTGCTGTGAATATATAGGTGCCAATGGCGCTGGACATTATGTTAAAATGGTTCATAATGGAATAGAATATGCAGATATGCAAATTATTGCTGAAATCTATCTTTTTCTAAAAAAATCCTATAATCTAACGAATAAAGAAATTTCAGACTTTTTTAAAGAATTAAATGAAGAAGAGTCAAAAAGCTATCTACTAGAAATAACATATAAAATACTACTTGTAAAAGATGATAAAACAGATGATGATTTAATTGATTTAATTAAAGATACAGCCAGTCAAAAAGGAACGGGAAAATGGACTAGCCTTGAAGCGATAAATCAACTGCAGGATATATCAATGATACATTCAGCGCTAACTGCAAGGTTTGTTTCTAATATGCAAAAGGAAAGAAGTAAATTTAATAATAAAATGATAGAAGAAAAAGTAAAGCTTGATAAATTTGATAAAGAAGAAATAAAATTTGCATACTATCTTGCAAAATTAGTTGCCTATGCTCAAGGATTTAGCCAAATGGCAGACGCATCAAAAATATATAACTGGAATTTAAATTTATCTAAAATTGCATCTATTTTTAGAGCAGGGTGCATTATTCAAGCCGAACTACTAGAAGTTTTAATGAAAATATATTCAAAAGATAATAAACTAGAAAATTTCTTATTAGACGATGATATATTAAAAACTATTAATAGTAATATAAAATATCTAAGAAACACAGTGTTAAACGCAATAAAAACCAAAACACCAACGCCAACACTCACTTCAGCATTAATCTACCTAGACCAATTAAACGCAGATTTATTAGGAGCAAATTTAATAAGTGCACAAAGGGATTTTTTTGGGGCACACACATTTAAAAGGATTGATGAAGAAGGAGATTTTCATTATGAGTGGGAGTAAAAATCGAAATCTAACAATTTTTGGTGGTACGGGTGATTTAACATATAGAAAGCTTATTCCAGCTTTTTATAATTTATTTGTAAGAGAAAAAATTAATAGTAATGATAGGATTTTAATTATAGGTAGGCGTGATTATAATAATTCTGATTATATAAATATCATTAAAGCGTGGGCAGAAAAATATAGCAGGCTTGATTATAGTGAAGAAAAATTTAATGAGTTTTCAAAATTAATTGAATATTATAAAATGGACTTTACCGACATTAAAAACTATGAAAATCTATCAAGATTTTTTTGCGATAAGCCATATGAAGAAAATATTTTTTACTATGCAGTTGCACCAAGATTTTTTGATGTAATAAGTGATGGAGTGAAAACATTAAGTTGCACTGGAAAAACAAAGATTGTTATAGAAAAGCCTTTTGGTGAAAGCCTTGAAAATGCTAATTTATTAAATGAAAAACTGGAAATTTGTTTTGGAAAAGAAAACATTTATAGAATAGATCATTATCTCGGAAAAGAAATGGTGAGAAATATTCTAGCTATTAGATTTGAAAATCAAATATTTAGAAATTGCTGGAATAAAAATTCAATTGAAAGTGTTGAAATAATTGCAAGTGAAGAAGTTGGAGTTGAAACGAGGGCGGGATACTATGATAAGTCTGGTGCAATAAAAGATATGGTACAAAATCATTTAATGCAAATTTTAACTATAATTGCATTAGAAGAGCCGGATAATGAAAATGATTTAAACAAAAGGCAATTAGAAGTTTTAAAAAGTTTAAAACCTATTCAAGATATTATAGCAAAGCATAGCCTTGTTTTAGCTCAATATGAAAATTATACTAAAGAAAATGGAGTCAGTGAAAGCTCTAAAACTGAAACATTTGCTCATTTAAAACTTTATATTGAGAATGAGAGATGGAAAGGTGTACCGTTTCATTTAATTACTGGTAAAAAATTAGATAAAAGGGAAATGATTGTAAAAATAAATTTTAAAGCTATTGGAAAATCAAAACAAGCTAATGAACTAATTTTTTATGTTCAGCCAATTGAAGGGGTTAATTTAAAATTTAATATAAAAAAAGCAGGCGATACAAGTGAAGTGATAAGAGAAGAAATGGATTTTTGCCAAAATTGTATACTTGCTAATAGAATTAATACCCCAGAAGCATACGAAAGGCTTATAGATGCTGTATTATCCTCAGACAATACTTGGTTTTCTCAGTGGGAGCAAATATATTTAAGTTGGAAGTATATTGAAAAATTAAAAGAAAAGTATTTTAATGAAAATCAAGATGTGTTAAAATATAAAGAGCAATCAAAAGGGCCTGTTGTCTATGATAAAAATTTATTAAAAAAGGATGGTAATTAAATATGCCACAATTAACAATTAAAGCTAGTGATAAAACTAAAATTGAAAAGATAGTAAAAGAAATCAGTGTAAATCTTGCAAATGTAGTTGATATATCGCCAGATAGAGTGTTTATTACAATTAATGAAACAATGGTTTATAAAGCTGGTGAAGAAGCGAGTGATGTTTGCATAGTTGATATTGCTTGGCTAAAAAGAAGCCTTGAAATGAGAAAAGAAGTAGCGAATTCTATTAAAAACACGATACTTAATCAAGGGTTTAGCCTAGTGAAAATTTCTTTTAAAGATAATATGTCAGAAGATTTGTATAATTAAAAAATAAAGAGGTTTAAAATATGTGCGTATTTTGCGATATTATATCAAATAAAGAGCCGAGTTATGCAGTTTATGAAAGTGGAAATTTGAAAGTTGTTTTGGATATAGACCCATTAAGTGAAGGGCATTTATTAATACTTCCTAAAATTCACAAAGACTCAATTGAAGATATCCCGCTAGATATACTCAGCGAAATTATGCTTATATCTCAAAAAATTGTTAAAGCTATAAAAAAGATTTATAATTGTGATGGCTACGCGATAGTTCAAAATGGTGGAATGTTTTGCGAGTTTAATCATCTGCATTTTCATATTATTCCAAGATTTAATAATGATGGAATAAAGTGGATTGCCGCAAATAGAGAAAAGGTTGAATTTTCAATTGATGTAGCAAATAAAATTAAAAAAGAATTATAAACAAACAAAAAACGGCTAAATTTAGCCGTTTTTTAATATAAGTATTTAATTTTACATAATTACGCTTGCTAAAGGATATCCAATATATGTAGCAATTAAAGTTGTCGCTAGCATAAAGATTAGCCCGTATTTAAATAAACTAGTAGTGTTTGTCCAGTCAGAGCCAGCAGAGATGGCTATATGTGGCATAGCAGGTGGAGTTGCAAAAGCATATGCTCCCATCATACCGATTAAGCAAACCACGCTAGGAGTGCTAACAGCATCGCCGTAGGCTAGTAGTATTGGAATAGCAACATTTGTTACAACTGTTACGGTAACCATATTTGAAGAAAGATTTGTTTGAACACAAGCCCAAGCAACAAATATTAAAACTAAAACGCTAGGTGAAATTGTTGCTAAAATAGGGGAAAGGATATCTACAAGATATGTTTTTAACCCAATAGCATCGCTTGTAAGTCCTGCTCCAAGTGCTAGAGTTGCCCCAGCCATAATTAAACTAGACCAAGGTATTCCATTTTTCATTCCATCTGCAAAATTTAAAACTTTTTCCCCATCAAATTTTGCAATTGAATATAAAACAATACCAACAACTGGTGGGAAAGCACTACCATAAGTCTTTATTGTTGCAAAGATTGGAACAGTAGTGAATATTCCAGGAAAAACCCATAAAAACACAACAAAGGCAAAAACGCTAACAACATATATTTCTTTTTTTGTTATAGGCTCTATTTCATTTGCAAGTGAAGAAATATCTATATTTTTAAGCTTTGAAATATCAGGGCGAAGAATGAATTTGAAAATTAATAGTAGGGCGATAACACTTAAAATACCAACTGGTATCATAACAAGCATATAATCAGCATAACTAATAGCAATCCCAGTTGCAGTTTCATAAAAGCCCATAGCCATAACAGAAAAAACGTGTGCAATAGGCGTCATACCAGAAGAGATAGAAACGCAAAATGCAAGGCCAATAATTAGCATTTCTGCTAGTTTTTCGCCTTTTTTAATATTAAGTAGGCGATAAATTTCTTCTAATATAGGAAGAAATAGGATAAATATAACAGTTGGTGACATAAAACAGCCAATTAAAATTACAGCACTAAAAAATGATATAATAAAATGCCAACCACCTTTTTTTGCAAATTTACTTGTGATAAAACTTACAGCACATCTTTTTAAAAAGCCAGTTTTTGAAATAGTGTAAGTGCATAAAAATGTGAACATTAAAAATGCAAAAGTGTCTGAGCCAAAAGCTGATTTTAAAACAGATCCAAGTCCAAGTTCTGGAATCATTCCAAGAAGTCCGATACATAAAATACTAGGCCAATCAATACTATCAAGCATCCATAAAGTTAGGCATCCAAGAAAAATACCAAGGATATGAAATGCTGATTCTCCCATTCCGCTAGGAGCGGATAAAAAATGTGGTGCGATAATGAACAAGGCTGAAATAATCAGATAAATTATTCGATTATCTTTTTTTTGAGTTGTTGACATAATGTTTAATATCCCTTTCTTTTATTTTGAAATGTGGTGTAGAATATTAATTATAGGTGTATAATTAAACTTTTGAAACTTCATCAATTTCTAATATATCAATCATAGTGATTATTTTTTTTAATTCACTAGCTGGAATATTAGAAATTCTTTTAAGGATAATTCTAACTTCGGGATTATTAATTAAAAGATTAACTAAGGAATCAATCTCTGAATAATCCTTATTATTTTTTTCTCCACTTAAAAGAAAATCTACACTAACGTTTAAATAGTTTGCGATTTTAATAAGAGTTGAGCCGTTGGCAGTATGCTTTCTTCCCATTTTTAAATCAGTGATTAAACCTCTACTAATACCAATATCTCGGCACATTTTCCCAGGAGTTATCCCTTTTGTTTTGCATAATTCATTAATAATGTCATATAAGCTGTACATATATACTCCTTTTGTTTTTTTATTAATTCATACTTTATCTCGATAAATAAAAAACAAACTATCTAATTAATGATAGTACATTTACAAGTACTTGTCAAGATGTATACTACCATAATTCTACAAAATAGCTAGGCTGAAAATTGTCGAAAAAGGTAGAAAAAAATAAAAAAATAAAATATTTACAAAATGCACTTAAAATTGTATTATAATAATACACGATATTTTTATGAAAAGGAATGGATACTAAGGTTGGAAAAAATTAAAAGGTTATATTTAAAATATGAGGAATTAGTTAACTATATTATAGTGGGAGTACTAACGACTATTGTAAGTCTTGTATTTTACTATGCATCCACAAGAACTTTTTTAGATGTAAATGATGCAATTGAATTACAAATAGCTAATTTAATTAAATGGACAAGTGGAGTTATATTTGCGTATTTTACAAATAGAAAATATGTCTTTAAGAGCACAAATCCAAATTATCTAAAAGAGTTTTTTAGCTTTTCATCTTCAAGAGTTGCAACATTGTTTTTAGATATGGCGTTGATGTGGCTATTTGTTACAAATTTTATGATGCAGGATTTAATTGCTGCATTAATATCAATAGCAATAGTAACAGTTGCAAATTATTTTTTAAGCAAAATTTTTGTTTTTAAAAATAAAGATTAATATTTAAATAATTTATTTGTATAATCAAGCTTTGTATCGGATATGTTTTTAGAAAAACAGCAAAATGCACTAAATGCTCTATTTTCATACTCTGCAACTATTTTACAATCATTATTTATATCTTTAATACGTTTAATAGAATGAGAAAAAGGCAAGGAAGTGTTCTTGCTTTTTTCTTTTATTATATTTTCTCCATTTTTTCCTATTGCTAAAATTCTTATATATGGTGGTGCTTTTGGGAAATCTAATTTTAGATTTAAAAATCCATAAAGCATAATTCGGCGTAGTCTTGATTGGGTGTAGTTTTTAGTTGGAAGTAGGGAAAAAGCCATATCAATGCTAGTTGCATAAGAAAAGGCAGTTTCAAAAGCACCAGCGAGTTCTTCATTGCAATCAGGCAAACTTTTAAAAAAATCACTAGTTTTGTTTTTTAAAGAAAATAATAAACTTCTCTCAAAAGTTTTATCAAAAATAAAATATTCCCCTTGGTTTAAGGCTTTGTTAATAATATCGTGGCTGTTTTTTGGAATGTAATTTAAAAATGCGTCCCATTTAAAGCTTTTAATATTTTCGCGTAGCATAGTTGCAGATGCAAAGCCGTCTTTTTCTTTTAAATCATTGTATAAAGCACCTTTTCTTTTAACAGGCATAAATTCAACGCTAAAATCTAATTTTTTTGCAGCTTTTATATATTCAATTGCAAGTATATCATTTGATGCAGTAACAAAATCAGGAGTTATTTCAAATTTATCTAAAAGAGCTTTTTCTCTTGCTTTTGCAAAAGGAACTTTATCCTTTAAGTATCCTTTTAAAGAGTTATTATATTCTTCGCTCAGTAAAAATTCAGCAATATCATTTAAAATATCTATATTTCCACTCTCACTGCCAAAACAAATAATATCAACATTTAATTCTTTAAGCATACTAACAGCTGAATAGCAAAACCCTTCAGCACTTAAAGATGAATAAGGAAAAGGAAGTTCTAAAACAAGGCTTGCCCCATTTAAAACAGCAGATTTACTTCTTAAAAATTTAGAAAAAACTCCAATTTCACCACGCTGAACACAAGAGCCACTTTGAATGATTACTATTTCATCAATTCCTTGGCTTTTTAAAAAATCTATTTGATACAGATGTCCTGTATGAAAAGGGTTATATTCGGCAACTATTCCAGCAGTTTTTTTCATTTAATAATATTCCTTTTAATTTATTTATGCTTTTATAATAAATAAATAGTAAAGATATGTCAAGTTTGTTTATTATTAAACGAGCTTTTAGGCCTAAGCCTTGCTCATATAATCCGAACACGTTTAATAATATTCAAATAGGCTGTATATCTGCGTTAAAGCTTTTTATAAGGCGAAAGCATTATCTCAAATCTTTGCCTTGCTATAAAACCTATTTGAGTATTATTAAATCTACGACCTAAAATCCAATAATTTTTTTATAAAACAAGGCAAATTTACGAAATAATGCTTTCGCCTTATAAATGAATTTAACGTAGCTTTAGGAAAAAATTATCCGATTTTAGGCGGTTCGGATTATATGAGCAAGGCTAAAATAACTATGAATATCTATTCTTTTAGCAAAAAACTTAGAAAAAAACACGAAAATTTAAAAAAATGCATCAAAATAGTTGAAAAAACAGGTAGCATATCTTATAATAGTATAGTTAGCATTAATTAAAATGCAAATTAATAATAAATTAAAAATTATTTGGAGGCAAGAATGAAAATTTTAGTTATTAACTGTGGCTCAAGTTCATTAAAATATCAATTAATCGATATGACAGATGAAAGCGTTATTTGCAAAGGTGTTTGCGAAAGAATTGCAATTGGTGGTTCTTTTATTACACATAAAGCTAAGGGTGGCGAATGGAAAGTTGAAGTAGACTTTGCAAACCATACAGAAGCTATTGCAAAAGTGTTTGAAATGATGTCAACAGGTGAAGGTGCTGTAATTAAAGATAAAAGCGAAATCACAGCAGTTGGCCATCGTGTGGTTCACGGAGGAGAAAAATTCCAACAACCAACACTTATCACTGATGAAGTTGTAAAAACAATCGCAGACTTATCTGCACTTGCTCCAGCTCATAATCCAGCTGCTGTTCAAGGTATTAAAAGTGTTCAAGAAATTTTCGGCACAGATATGCCAAACGTTGCAGTATTTGATACAGCGTTCCACGCAACAATGCCTGCAAAAGCATATATGTATGCAGTTCCATATGAGTTTTATGAAAAACATTCAGTTCGTCGTTACGGTTTCCACGGGACAAGCCATAAATTCGTAACAAAAGCTGCTGCTGATTATATTGGCAAAGATATTAGTGAATTAAAAATCATTTCTTGCCATCTAGGTAACGGTGCATCTCTTGCAGCTGTTGACTGTGGTAAAGTTGTTGATACTTCAATGGGCTTAACTCCTCTTGGTGGATTTATGATGGGTTCACGTTCAGGTGATTTAGATCCTTCAGTTGCTGCTTTAATTTCAGAAGTTACAGGAATTAAAGGAAATGAAATCACAGATTATTTAACTAAAAAAGGTGGTTTCGTTGGCGTTTCTGGTATTTCTAGCGACTGTCGTGACATTGAAGACGCTGCGGCACAAGGCAATCAAAGAGCACAACTTGCACTTGATATGTACTACTATCAAATCAAAAAATTCATCGGTAGCTATGCTGCTGCGATGGGCGGAGTTGATTGTATTTTATTCACAGCTGGTATCGGCGAAAATTCAGGCGAAATAAGAGCTGGCGTTCTAGAAGGTTTAGAATTCTTAGGCGTTAAAGTTAATAAAGAAGAAAACAAAAAACGTGGAGCTGCTGTTATTGATATTACAGGTGAAGGCTCAACAGTTAAATCTTTAGTTGTTCAAACAAATGAAGAAATTATGATTGCAAGAGATACAGTTTCAGTTGTTTCTAAATAATTATTAAAATATAATAAAATTAAAAATCCCAGTAAATTTGATTTACTGGGATTTTTGTTTTATAACTTTATATTATATATATTATCTTGCATAATGTATTGCACGCAGTTTGGCAATTCAAACAATGAAAACTAGAATAATGTAAATTATATATTCTTTTCTTTTAAAACTTTATTGTAAACCACTAATAAGAAAATACCAGCAGTAGTTGCAGAAGTGAAATCTGCGATTGGCTCTGCCCAGTATATACCCATTAAACCAAATGTTGAGCCGAAGATATAAATTAATGGTATTAATAAAATAATCTTTCTTAAAGATGCTATAAATAATGATATTTTAGCAAATCCAAGGCCAACGAATGTGCTTTGAGCTGTCATTTGAATTCCGAATATTAGCATACCAGCTATAAATATAGGTAAAACTTCAACAACAATTGCAATTAAAGCAGCATCATTTGTGAAAATTGAGCCAAAAAAGGCAGGGAAATTGATAACTAGTATTGCGCAAGAAAATGAAACAGTACAAGTTGTCATAAGTGCGTATTTTACAGTTTTGCGAACTCTATCAATTTTTCCAGCGCCGTAGTTGTAGCTGATAATTGGCTGAATACCAGTTGTAAATCCGTTGATTGGAATAGTAAACATTTCCATAACACTATTTAAAATAGTAAAAGAGCCAACATATAAATCGCCACCGTATTTTGAAAGCTGGCTATTAAATGCAATAGCAACAAAACTTTGAGTTGAGCTCATAATAAATGGAGAAATACCAAGTGAAGATATTTTTTTAACAACTTTTTTATCAAACTTAACAATATCTTTAGTTATTCTTAAAGAACTTTTTTCAGAAGATAAGAATTTGAAAATCCAAATAGCACTAACGCCTTGGCTAATAATAGTTGCAAGTGCTGCGCCCTTAACACCCATATCTAATGTGAAGATGAAGAACGGGTCTAGTATAATATTTGTAATCGCACCAATAACAACTGAAAGCATTGCAGTTTTGCTTTGTCCTTGACAGATAATGTAAGGATTTAAGCCAAGTGAAAATTGTACGAATATAGTTCCGTATAAATAAATTGATAAATAATCTAGTGCAAAAGGTATTGTAGTTTCGCTAGCACCAAAAAGATATAGAAGTGGCTCTTGGATAATTAAAAAGATAACAGTTAAGCTAACGGTGAAAAATAAAATTAGTATAATCGCATTACCTAATATTTTTCTAGCTTCTTCTCTATTTCCTTTTCCAAGCTCGATAGCTGCAAGTGGTGCACCACCAGTTCCAGCAAAAAAACTAAATGCAGATATGATTATAATAATAGGGAAACACAGCCCAAGCCCTGTTAAAGCAGACGCGCCAACGCCTTCTATCCTGCCTATATACATTCTATCAACCATATTATATAAAACATTAACAAATTGTGCTAATATCATCGGTATAGATAGTTCAACCATTAATTTTCCAATGGGAGAATTACCAAGTTTTTCTTCTCTGTTCATAATTTAAAGTCCTTTCACTTATCTTGTATACAACTTAGTAATTATACCATAAATATGATTTTTAAACAATGTATTATAAGCAAAAAAAATCAGTATTTAGTTTTAATATTTTAGGTAAATAAACTAAGATGATAAAGTTTCACAACTAAAAGTAGTAAAATATCTTGAATTAACAACCAATGGATGTTATAATGTATAAAAACAACAGTTTTGGTGGTGTTATAATGGATATTTTAGAAAAGCTTGAAATTCTTGCAGATAGTGCAAAATATGATGCTTCTTGCACTTCTAGTGGAAGTGATAGAAAAAGTGACAAAGATGGGATAGGTTCAGTTTATAACGCTGGTATCTGCCATACTTGGTCGAGTGATGGCAGATGTGTTTCACTGTTGAAAATACTATTTACTAATTATTGCGAATATGATTGTGTTTACTGTGTAAATAGAAAGAGTAATGATGTTAAAAGGGCAGCCTTTACCCCAAAAGAATTAGCAGATTTAACTATTGATTTTTATAAGAGAAATTATATAGAAGGACTGTTTATTTCATCAGGTGTTATTAAAAGCCCGGATTATACTATGCAATTAATTATTAAATGCATGCAAATTTTAAGATATGAATATAAGTTTAATGGATATATTCATGCAAAAGTTATACCAGGAACTAGCAAGGAATTAGTGCAAGAAGTTGGTTTTTTAGCAGACAGAGTTAGCGTTAACATAGAACTTCCTAGTGAAAACAGCCTAAAAAAGTTAGCTCCTGATAAAACAAAAACTAATATTTTACTGCCAATGAAAGATATTAAAGATAGAAATATACAAGCGAAAAAAGAACTAATAGTGTATAAAAACGCACCAAAGTTTGCGCCAGCTGGGCAGTCCACACAAATGATTGTTGGAGCGAGTGATGAAAGTGATTTGCAAATTTTAAGGCTAACTCAAGGGCTATATGATGGATATAAATTAAAAAGAGTGTTTTTTTCAGCTTATATCGGAGTTAATAGTGATAGGAACTTACCTCAAATAGGAGATAAACCACCACTTTTAAGAGAACATAGGCTTTATCAAGCAGATTGGCTTTTAAGATTTTATGGATTTCGTGCAGAAGAAATTTTAAATGATGAAAATCCGATGTTTAATCCTGATTTTGATCCTAAGTGCAACTGGGCTTTAAATAATATGCACCTTTTCCCTGTTGAGATAAATACAGCTGATTATGAAATGCTTTTGCGTGTGCCAGGAATAGGCGTTTTGTCAGCAAAAAGAATTATTAAAGCTAGAAGAGTTGCTTATTTAGACTTTGAGTCGCTAAAAAAAATAGGGGTAGTTTTAAAAAGAGCACGATTTTTTATAACTTGTAAGGGCAAGGCGATGGAATACACTAAAATAGATAGACATAAAGCAGAAGAATATCTACTATTAGATACTAAAAAGCAAAATTTCAATATAGAAAATAACGTTTCTCAAATCAGCTTTTTTGATAGGGGGATAGCCTTAAATGCTTAATGAAAAACAAGATGTGGTTTACTTATATGATGGTAGTTTTGAAGGGTTTTTATGCTGTGTTTATGACTATTACTATTCTAGTTATACTCCTGTTAAAATAGTTTATGATGTTTTATATCAGCCTAGTTTTTATGATACGGTTTATATTAAAACTGATTTTTTAAAAAGCGAAAAAGTAAAAATGGCAATACTAGCGAAACTTTCTAATTTTGCGTATAATTTTATAAAAGATTGCCTTTTATGCGATGAAGAAGATATTGAAATGGCAATGCTAGAATTTATAGTTTTAGCATTTAAAGATGGATTTAAAATATATCATAACTATAATATACCAGCAGTAGAAAAATTAAGAAAGGCACATAAAAATATAACACGGGAGGCTCACTTGTATCTTGGTATAGTTAGATTTCAGCTCATTAATAACACCTATATTTCAAAAATAGAACCAAACAATAGAATTCTTTCAAAAATTTCATATCATTTTAAAACTAGAAATTTAGATTTACCTTTTGTTATTTATGATGAAACACACAAAGAAATTTTAATGGGAACAAGAGAGAAAACAAAGATAATTCAAGTTGATAATTTAGAGATTCCTAAAATCACTAAATATGAAGAAGATTTGCAAATACTATGGAAAAAATACTATGATACAATTTCTATAAAAGAAAGATATAATCCAAGGTGTAGAGATAATTTTATACCAAAATATAGGCATAAGCATATGACAGAATTAATATAAAATAAAAAGCAAACTAATGCACTTATTATCATTAGTTTGCTTTTTAAATAGATTTGCAGGTAAATATTGACAAACGGTTGATTAAGATATATAATAATTTTAAAAATAAATAGTTAGGTAAATTAACTATTTAGAATATAAAATAAATAACTTTTGAAAATACAAATGAAAGATAAGTGTGAAAAAATGAAAGAAACAAGAGATGAGCAAATCAGATATTTAATAAAAGTATCGCATTTACAATTAAAAAAAATAATGCATAAAACAGAAAAATCAACAGCAGATTATAGCCTTTTAAGAATGATGCTTAATCATTATCCGAACGGTGCTACTCCAAGTGAGATTGCAAAACACTATAAAATATCTCTTCCAAGTGTTTCTCAAAAGCTTAAAAATTTAGAAGATGATGGCTATATAAGTAGAGATTATGATAAAAAAGATAAAAGAGTTACTATAATATCTTTAACAAAGCAGGGAAAAGAAATTGCAAAAGCCGAATATAAAAAGAATTTGAAGATGGTTAATACTGCACTTGGAAATATTGAAAAAGAAGAGAAAAATGAGCTTATATCACTTTTAAAAAAGTTGAATTATGAACTTGAAAAATATTTAGAAAATGAGGATATATAATTTGAAATATGTTTTAAAACATACCAAGCCATACATTTGGCTTTTATGTGTTTGTATTATATTAATAGGACTACAAACCTATACAAACTTATTATTGCCTGATTTAATGAGTGATATGGTTAATGTAGGAATACAAGAATATTCAAATGAAATTTTACTTTCTCAAAACTCAGATTTAATCACATCTTTAAAAGCTGAGCAGATGTCGTATATATATTCAACTGGGTTAAAGATGATTTTAGTTGCAGTTTTATTTGGAGTTATTACAATGGCAGTTAGGACTCTTAGCTCGTTTGTTGGATATAGTATTTCAAGAGATATAAGAAAATCTGTTTTTAGTAAGATTGAAAGCTTTTCAGGGGAAGATGTGGATAAGTTTTCAACGGCATCTTTAATAACTAGAACAACAAATGATGTACAGCAGATGCAAATGCTATTTAGCATGGGTATAAGAGTTATGTTTTATGCTCCGTTTATGGCAATTGGTGGAGTAGTTATGGCAGTTAGTAAGGCTCCATCTTTAGTGTGGATAAATGCATTAAGTGCAATCGTTATAATTATGTTTGTAATAACTATGCAAGTTATCGCACTGCCAAAATTTAAAAAAATCCAAGAAATTATTGATAAAATAAATCTTGTTGCAAGAGAAAATTTATCAGGCATAATGGTTGTGCGTGCCTTTTCAACTCAAAAATATGAAGAAGAGAGATTTGATAAGGTTAACGCTGATTTTAAAGCTACTAATCAATTTATAAATAGATTAATGAGCCTTATGAGCCCTACATTGGCTTTTATTCAAGCAGGAATACCAATATTAATAATTTGGATTTCTGCTCCAGTTATTGCAAAAAGTGAATTATTAGTAGGGGATATGCTAGCGTTTATTCAATATTCAGGAAATATAATTTCAGCTTTTATGATGCTTACAAGTATGTTTAATATTATCCCAAGGGCAACAGTTTCAATTAAAAGAATAGATGAAGTTTTGAAAAAAGAAAATTCAATTCAAGAAATAGAAAGCCCTATAGTAATAAAGAAAACTGTATCAAATATAGAATTTAAAAATGTGAACTTTAAATATCCAGAGAGCGAGGATAATATTTTAAATAATATTAGCTTTAAGCTTGAAAAAGGGAGCACAACGGCAATTATTGGCTCAACTGGTAGTGGAAAGACGACCCTTTTAAATCTCTTATTGAGATTTTACGATGCAACTTCGGGTGAAATTTTAATCAATGATATTGACATAAAAAATATTGAATTAAAAAACCTTAGAGATTTAATGGGATATGTGCCCCAAAAAAGTATATTGTTTCAAGGTAGTCTTAAAACAAATATGTTAGCTGGTAAAAAAGACGCTACTGACGATGAAATTTATAAAGCCTTGCAAATTGCTCAAATGGAAAGCTTTGTAAATCAAAAAGAGGAAGGCTTGGATTTTTATATATCGCAAGGTGGTGCAAATGTTTCGGGCGGACAAAGGCAGAGATTAGCTATAGCAAGGGCGTTAATTAGGAAATCACCAATTTTAGTTTTTGATGATAGCTTTTCTGCACTTGATTTTAAAACTGATACAAATTTAAGAAGAGCAATTTATGAAAATTATAAAAATCCAACTGTTATAATTATTGGGCAAAGAGTTTCAAGTGTTATGAATTCAGATCAGATTATAGTTATGGATAAAGGAGAAATTAAAGGAATTGGAAAACATAAAGATTTATTAAATACCTGTAATGAATATAAAGAAATAGCCCATAGCCAGCTATCAGTTGAGGAGGTGTAGATTATGGCAGAAAGAAAAAATAATAACACTCAGCCACAAAATATGCAACTTCCAAAAGGTGGAGGCGGTGCAGGGCAGGGATTAAAAGCTGCAATTAGAGGAGCAGAAAAACCAAGAGATTTTAAAACAACTTTTAAAAAGATGCTTTCTTATTTAGGGAGCTATAAAATTATTATTATAATTGTGATGATTATGGCAGCTTTTTCAAGCCTTTTTAAAGCATTTACACCAAAGCTTTTAGGAAGTGCAACAGATGTTTTATATAAAGCTGCTGAAAATAGCATTTTATCAGGGGAATTTGTTTTAGATTATATTGAATTATTAAATATAATTAAAATACTATTTTTTTTAGCAGTAATGTCGTATGTGTTTTCTTTAATGCAAGGCTTTATTATGGCTGAAATAGCAAATAGCTTTACTTATAAATTAAGAAAAGAGATATCCGAAAAAATAAATAAATTACCACTTAACTACTTTGATAAAACACAAACAGGAGATATACTTTCTAGGATAACTAACGATGTTGATACCATTACTAATTCAATCAGAGAAGTTATGACACAGCTTGCAATAGCCATAACTCTTATTTTTACAACTGTAACAATTATGCTTTCAATTTCAATAGAAATGACAATGATTGCATTTATAATTATGCCAGTATCGATGCTTTCAATTGGAAAAATAGTTAAAATCAGTCAGCCGTTGTATAAAAAGCAACAAAGGAGTTTAGGCGAATTAAATAGTCATATTGAAGAAATGCTATCTTCACACACGGTGGTAAAGGCATTTAATATGGAAGAAAAATCAATTAATCAGTTTAATATTTATAATGAGGAATTAAAAACTAATGCATTTAAAAGCCAAATAGCAACGCATTTAATGATGCCAGTAACAAATTTGATTTCTAACTCAGGATATATAGCTGTTTGCGTTATTGGAGCAAGCTTTGCAACTGCTGGTAGGCTCACGGTTGGTAATATATTATCTTTTATTGAATATGTAAAAGGCTTTAATCAGCCAATTCAGCAACTAGCATCTATTTCAACTATGATGCAGTCGTCTATGGCTTGTGCAGAAAGGGTTTTTGAGTTTTTAGAAAGTAAAGAAGAAGTAGAAGAAACTAAAAAACAAATAAATACAAAAGAATTTAAAGGTGAAGTTAGCTTTAATAATGTTAGCTTTGGCTACAAAAAGGATAAAAAGGTTATTGAAAATTTTTCATTAGTTGTAAATCCTGGTGAAAAGATAGCCATTGTAGGCCCTACTGGGGCAGGAAAAACTACTATTGTTAAACTTTTAATGAGATATTATGAATTAGACAGCGGCGATATTAGCATTGATGGAGTGAAAATAACTAATCTAAAACGTGATGAATTAAGAAATATGTTTGGAATGGTTTTGCAGGATACTTGGTTGTTTAAAGGAAGTATTAGAGATAATATTTTATATTCAAATAAAAGTGCAACCAAAGAAGAAATGATAAATGCTGCAAAGATTAGTCAGGTTCATAATTTTGTTAAAACTTTACCTAAAAATTATGAATTTGAATTAAATGAAGAAACTTCTAATATTTCACAAGGACAAAAACAACTTATTACAATTGCAAGAGCATTTTTGCAAAATCCTAAAATGCTTATATTAGATGAGGCAACATCTTCTGTTGATACAAGAACTGAGGTTTTAATTCAAAAAGCGATGCAAAAATTAATGGAAAACAGAACAAGTTTTATAATAGCTCATAGATTATCAACTATTCGTGATGCAGATAAAATAATAGTTATGAAAGATGGGAAGATAATAGAATTTGGCGCACATAATGAGCTTATTAAAAATGGTGGTTTTTATAAAGAACTATATAAATCTCAATTTGAAAATGTACAAGAAGAATAAAAAAATTATATAAAAAAGCTAGTAGTAATTTTACTACTAGCTTTTAATTTTGTTTAATATTATTTAGCGTCAACTTCGCTCATATGTTTGATTAAATCAAGGATTTTTGTTGAGTAACCCATTTCATTATCATACCAAGCAACTAGTTTAACAAATGTTTCATTTAGCATAATACCAGCTTTAGCATCAAAAACGCTAGTGTGTGATTCGCCGTAGAAATCTGAAGAAACAACAGCTTCGTCACAGTAAGCTAAAACACCTTTCATAGTTGTTTCGCTTGCTTTTTTAACAGCTGAACAAATTTCTTCGTAAGTTGTTGGTTTTGCAAGTTTAACAGTTAGATCAACAACAGAAACATCAAGAGTTGGAACTCTGAAAGCCATACCTGTTAGTTTGCCTTTTAATTCTGGAATAACTAGAGCACAAGCTTTAGCAGCACCAGTTGATGAAGGGATGATGTTACCAGCAGCAGCACGTCCACCTCTCCAGTCTTTAGCTGAAGGACCATCAACAGTTTTTTGTGTAGCTGTTGTAGCGTGAACAGTTGTCATTAAGCCTTCTGCAATTCCGAATTCATCGTTGATTACTTTAGCTAAAGGAGCTAAACAGTTTGTTGTACAAGAAGCGTTTGAAACAACGTTCATTTCTTTTGTATAATTGTTTTGGTTAACACCTACAACGAATGTTGGAGTTTCAGCATCTTTAGCAGGAGCTGAAATGATAACTTTTTTAGCGCCACCTTTTAAGTGAGCTAGGCATTTTTCAGTAGTTGTGAATACACCAGTTGAATCAACAACGTAATCTGCACCAACTGAACCCCATGGAATTTCTTCTGGGTTTCTAAAACCAAAGAATTTAACATCTTTGCCATTAACTACTAAGCTATCTTCTTTAACTTCGATAGTACCTTGAAATCTTCCATGAACTGTATCAAATTTAGTCATGTAAGCTGCATAATCTGTTGCAATGAATGGATCATTAACTGCAACAATTTCATAAAGTTCTGGTTGAGCCATAGCAGCTCTAAATACTAGTCTTCCTATACGACCGTAACCGTTAATTCCTATTTTAATTGCCATTGTGAAAACCTCCGTAATAGTAAAAAATATATTTTAAACCCAATTGAATATTGGATTTAAGGACTTCGTGAAAAATTTAACTTTTCATAAATATAATAAAATAAAATATCTGATTTGTCAATAGAAAAAAGCAAAATTTAAAATATTTTACACAAAAAAAATATTTATTATTTGATTGTAAATATTTAGCTAATATAAATTTCAGTTTATATACATATAATAACATATACAAAGATTATAAGTCAAAGTAATATTTGTGATTTTTTCTTTACAAAGCAAAAAATTTGTTGTAAACTTAAAATAAGCTTTTGTCGAATAATGTCGAACAATGTCGTAAATCCAAAATGTTAAGAAATTGAGAGGAATGGAAATTGATTTTCAATAATGATGAACCAATGATAATTATTTCAAATGATACTGAAATAATAGAATTTAAAAATAATATTCAAATAAAATTCCCGTTTATAACAAAAGAACTTGTAAAGGCTATTATAATAAAAAATAATATTAAAAATATTCAAGATATTGTTTTTATGGATATAAAAGAATTTTGTAACAAGCCTCTTATTTTAGTGTTCTTTGAATTTGAGAAAGATAAGATACTGTGTTTAGTTAAAAATAGCGTAGTTTTTAATCAAAAAGAAAAAAATAGAGTAATGGAAGTTAATTTAAGAGAGCCAATAACTAGTATTTTTTCGATGTTTCCCGTTTTAGCTGATAATATAAATAAAGATAAAACTGAGAAAGCTATGCAAAATCTAGAAGCTATGCAGCGCCAATCGTATATTTTATTAAAAAATATAAATAATATATCGCTCACTAATAGGATTTTACAAGGAGAAGAATTTTTATCTTCAAATATTGATCTATCTAGCTTTTTAAAAAGTTTAACGATGAGTGTTAGCGAAGTTATAAATAATATTGAAATAAAAACTAATATAAAAGATGGGCTGATAATTAAAGCTTCAAAACATCTATTAAGTGCTGGAATTCTAGCTTTAATTTCAAATAGTATTAAATACAAACAAGAAAAAATTATAATCAATATAGAGCTGTATGAAAAAAAAGGACGCTGTGTTATTGTTTATAAAGATAATAGTATAGGAATAAAGGATGAATTAGTAACAGAAGTTTTTAATTCGTATTATTCTAAAGATCCGCATAATGATAGCGAATTTTCACACGATATAGGGGTTGGGCTATTTATTTTAAAAACAGCTATTGAAAACGCCAAAGGTACAGTTTTTTTAACATCTGAATTTTCAAAAGGGGTGAATTACTCAATATCTATACCTATTAATAATGATACAGAAGATGTTTTATTATCAAAATCGAGCGATTATTTAATGAATAGATACAGCGAAATGTTTGTTCAATTAAGTGAATACTGCATTTTACCAGATTTATAAAAATAAAAATGAGAAAGGATTAAAATAATCTTTTCTCATTTTTTTATTTTGTGAATTCTTTATTATTAAAGCTATCTATAAACCAAGGGCTCGAAGTTTTAAATTCTTGATTTTCTAAATATTTGAATTTTGGGTTTTGGATACTACTAAATTTTATTTTTGAGCTATGTAGCAATTGATATTTAAGCTTGTTTTTTCTATTAATTTCTAAAATTCCGTATTTGCTATCTCCTAAAATTGCAAGATTTAAAAATTTTAGATGTGCTCTAATTTGATGGGTTCTGCCTGTTATTAATTTGATTTTTAATAGGTGAAAATCATCAATTGATTTTTCTTTATATATGTGAGTTTCTATTTCTTTATATCCCTTTGATTTACTGCTATTTGAAATTAAAACATTTGCAGTTTTGCTATCTTTAAATAAAAAAGCTTTTTGAATAGGGGATTTTAAATTAAACTTTCCGTAAGATATGCAGTAGTAAGTTTTTTCTAAAGATTTATTTTTAAATTCATTAAGAATAAATTCTAAAAATTCATCATTTTTTGATAATATAATAAGCCCACTCGTTCCAGTGTCTAGCCTGTGGCAGAGTTTTGGGGTTATATCAGTGTCTTTATAATGCTTTAAGGCTCGATTAATTAAAGTGTCGAAATTCTTGTAGTTTTCATCAAAAACGCTTATTCCAGCTGGCTTATTAGCAATAATAAAATTTTCGTCTTCATAGGCTATTTCAAAATTATCCCTTGCAAATAAAAATGCATTATTTTTATTAAGCGAAGTGAAATATTCATCAGAAACATAAAGAGAAATTTCATCGCCATTATTTAATCTATCATTAGATTTTATCTTTTTTGAATTAACTTTAATTTTATTTTGGCGTATAAATTTATTAATATTAGGTATATTAAATAAAGGGTATTTATCAATTAAATATACATCTAATCTAATTTGTTTATCTGTTTTTACAATTATTTTTTTCATATAAATCCTACATCTAATTATTTGATACTGATTATTATACCATACTACTTGCCTAAAAACAAAAAATATTATATAATTATTTATAAATAAATTAAAAATTAAGGTAGGTTTTTTTATGAAACTATTAATTGCATCGGATTTGCACGGCTCAGCATTTTATACAAAAAAATTACTAGGTAGATTTATAAGTGAAAAAGCTGATAAATTAATTCTACTTGGAGATATATTATACCACGGGCCAAGAAATGATTTGCCAAAAGATTATGCTCCAAAAGAAGTTTTAGAAATGCTTAATAATATAAAAGAAAAGATAATAGCAGTAAAAGGGAATTGTGAAAGCGAAGTTGACCAAATGGTGCTAGAGTTTCCAGTTTTAGCAGAATATGCAGTTTTACTATATGAAGGGAAAACTCTTTATCTAACACACGGGCATAAATTAGAAAATGGGCTAACTCTTCCAATTAATAAAAGTGATATAGTTATGGCTGGGCACACACATATTCCTGTTTTTGAAGAAAGAGAAAACTATAAATATCTAAATCCAGGTTCAGTTTCAATTCCAAAAGCAGGAAGCGAAAATAGTTATGTTGTTTTAGAAGATAATAGCATTATCTTTAAAAATTTAGAAGGCAAAATTTATAATGAATATAGTTTTTAATTTTAATTGATTTTTTATAAAAAACCTATTGACATAATTATATTCATATGGTATTATATTTAAGCACTTGAAAAGGCAACTGTTTTGAGTGCTGTGCGGATTTAGCTCATCTGGTAGAGCGCCACCTTGCCAAGGTGGAGGTAGCGAGTTCGAGCCTCGTAATCCGCTCCAATAATGGCGCCATAGCCAAGTGGTAAGGCATGGGTCTGCAACACCCTGATCACCAGTTCAAATCTGGTTGGCGCCTCCAAAAAAATCCTCGTAGCTTAGCTATGAGGATTTTTAGTTTTTAGTGATTTTTAGTTTTTTAATAATTGATATTTGAATTCATCAATAAATTTGATATAATATTGAATATGAGAATTTAGAATAGAAAATAGTGTTTAAAAGCATATAAAAAAGAAAGTGGTTAAACAAAATGTTAATGAATTATGCTGTACTTTTAGCAATTATAATTATAATAATAGGAGTAATATCTGGAATATTTAAGCTTCAAAAATTCTTATCAAAGAAAAATAGATGGGCAGGGCTTATAATACCATTTATTTATTTTGCCTTAGCCGGATTTCAATGGATAATTATTGTAAATGCTAACGCAGATTATTCGAGCTTTTTTCTAGTATACACTGTTTTGATTTTTGCTATTTTTAATCTTGTTTTTGGAATAATAATGCTGGGAATATATTTAAAACATCAAAAGAAGCAGAGAGTTAAAGTTAAACAAGATGATTTTGATATGTTTGATGAGATAGCCTATCAAAATGAGCAAATGAATAAAACTCCAAGAAGAGTAAAGATAGCTATAACATTAATTGTCGTGATTTTACTTGGTGTTATGAATTCAAGAAATCTTTTCATAGTTTTAAGTGAATCTTATGTCTATTTCCCTGTATCTCAAGGGTATGATGCACACTATCTAATAGTTGAATTAAAAGCTGATATAACTAGACCTTATTATACAAAAACTGATGATGAATATAATGAAGAGCGTTATCTAGTGGAAGATTTAAGAAGGATGATGTTTGATTTAGATAGTGAAGAATATAAATTGAAAATGGAGATAGTAGAAGAGTTTGCGAGTCAAGGGGTTGATTATTACAAAGAGCCAATACCAGAAATCGTTATCAATAAGGCAAAAGAAGATTACCCAGACATTTGGGAAGAATATTTAAAAGTTTATTAATTAAAAAAATAAAAGGGGGATTTTAAAATGAGCAAAGAAGAAAATAAGGGTGGATTTATAGGGTTTGTATTACTATCTAGTAAGGAGTGGGACATTAATAAGTTTTCAAAGGATTTGATTGAAGATTGGGGTATTAATATTTTAAATGATATAAACGATGAAACATACGAAAAAAATGTTATAGTTTCAGATGTTGATAATTTAAAGCTTGCTGTAAGTTTTATGGATGTTCCAGTTCCAAATGGCGAGGCTGATTATTATGCAGGAGCAAATTATATGTGGCAAGATGCGCCAAGCGTTGTTAAAACTCATACTGCTCAAATACTAATTGCTGTGCTTGGAGAAGGGGAAGAAATAGAAAAAGGTAAGCTGTTTACTAAGGCTGTTTCTTCTGCCCTAAAGCAAGAAAATGCACTTTGTGTGTACACTGATGGTGCTGTTCACCCGGTTGATTTTTATATTGGATTTTCAGGAATGATAAATGATGATGAACTTCCAATTTTTAACTGGATTTGGTTTGGTTTATACAGAACACAAGAGCGTGCTGGAATTTACACATATGGAATGCACAAATTTAATAAAGATGAAATTGAAGTTTATGTTGATGATAGTAATGCTGATTTAAATAAGATAAGAGATTTCACATCATCTATGGTTGACTATGTTTTAAGCTACGATGTTGTGCTAAAAGATGGGGAAACAATAGGATTTTCAGCCGAGCAAAAGCTTGCAATTACTAGAAGTGATGGTGTAGCTTTAGAAGGGCAAACTATTAAAATCGAATACCCAAATAATTAATAGAAAGATTAAGTTGTAAACATTGAAAAGCATAGTGGATTGTGTTATAATATGTGAATATGAATATTTGAAAGGTTTTGAAAATGAATAAATTACTTAGCATAATAGTTCCTTGTTATAATGAAGAGGCAGTAGTGGAGATTTTTTATAATGAAACACTTAAGTTTTTAAAAGAATTAAATAATATCGATTATGAAATTTTATTTATTAACGATGGCTCAAAAGATAAAACCCTTAGTATTTTAAAGGAATTATCGTACAAAGATAAGGGTGTAAAGTATTTATCCTTTTCAAGGAACTTTGGGAAAGAAAGTGCAATGTATGCAGGGCTTGAGAATTCAAAAGGCGATTATGTAGTTTTAATGGATGCAGATTTACAAGATCCACCAAGCTTATTATCTAAAATGATTTATGAGATAGAAGAAAATAAGTACGACTGTGTTGCAACAAAACGCTCAACTAGAAAAGGCGAGCCGTTAATTAGAAGTTTTTTTGCAAAGATGTTTTATAAAATGATAAATAAAATTTCAAAAACTGAAATTGTAGACGGTGCAAGAGATTTTAGAATGATGACAAGGCAAATGGTTGATTCTATTTTAGAATTAAAGGAATACAATAGATTTTCTAAAGGGATTTTGTCTTGGGTTGGGTTTGATACATTATGGCTGGAATATGAAAATATCGAAAGGGCAGCAGGCGAAACTAAATGGAGCTTTTTTAAGCTATTTATCTATTCAATCGATGGAATAGTCGCTTTTTCAACTGCACCACTTGTTATTTCTAGCTTAATGGGGCTTTTATTTTGCTTTTTATCAGTTGTGATGATGCTGTTTTTTGTAGTGAGAACTTTATTATATGGCGACCCTGTTGCAGGCTATCCGTCAACTATTTCAATAGTATTATTCCTAGGTGGAATACAACTTTTAAGCATTGGAATACTAGGGCAATACATTTCAAAATCCTATCTTGAAACAAAAAATAGACCAATTTATATAACAAAAGAAACTAATATTGAAAAATAAAATCAGCCTTTATATACGGCTGATAATAAAAAACAAACTGTTACTATCAAAAAATGATAGTGACAGTTTGTTTTTGTGTGGATTATGCGTATAATCTCCCGTTGGGAGATTAGTGAAAAGTGAAGAATGAATAGACTATAGCATCTCATAGGAATGACACTTTATATAGCCGTTATATTTACTAGCTCTAATTTTTCACTTAATTATAAATAAAAGAAGGCAGATGACAGGAATTGAACCTGCGAAATCGCCGTAATCACCCCATTGATAAAATCAATCACGCAATCAAGACCGTGTTACCCCTTCACCACATCTGCCATATCTAGTAATATCAAGTTTATAATCTTATAAAAGTTTAGTTTAGTGGTTATCGTTATTAACCTAACTAAAGGTTTAGGCTCTGGTTTGTGCGGATAAATGCTTATAATCTTTAATTAGTAATTTCATTTTAATTTGATTTCCATCTTCTTTGGCAGTTTCTTTAAACCCTATTGATTTGTAAAGGTTTTGTGCAACTAAATTATCACAATGAGTTCTTGTTTCAAGTTCTTTTATTCCAAAATGTTTAATCATATAATCTACTGTGAATTTTAAAGCTGCTTTTCCATAATCTTTTCCTTGATGATTTTTGTCAATCATTAATCTCCAAAGTTTATGTTGTTTTTCAATTTCATGATAGCCAACCATAACAAATCCAACTAAATTATCATTAAAAAAAATACCAAATGGAAATGCAGTTTCTTTATAAACACTTGATTGTGCAATAGAATACACATTGGATGGAACAAACGGAATTTGATTTTCGGTAACACTTAAACTTATTATATCTTCAAAATTATCTCTTTTAACTGCTCTTAATTCAAACATTTTTCACCTCACAAAATATAAATAACCTTTCCTAAACTATACCATAAAGAAAATAATAGTTCAAATTAATCTAATGGCGTTGTATCTGTGTAAGTTTTTGTATTAATATTAAATTCGCCAGCAAAAATAGCGCCGCCTTTTTGATGGTAGCCTTCAAAATATAAGGTGCTATCCTTTAAATACATATCAACGCTAGTTAGCCCAAAGTTCGTTAGTCCAACATTTTGGGTTGTATCAAAGCTTTCTACTAATTCGCCATTAGAATTTAAAAATCCTATTTTATATGTGGATGACAAAAAGTAGGTTTCGTCTGTATTGTAAGAGTCGATATCAGCGTATAAAACAATAAATTCATATGAAACGGGGTCACGCCTAACAGAGAAAATGCATCTATCTGTTTCACCTTCACCTTTGTAACCTAAATCTAAAGTATCCCTTAAATCTAAAACTTCTTTAAATCCTTGGCTTTCACTAAATATTTTAAAGCTAGTTCTACCCATTAGGTAGGCATCATTATTACTAAAAAATCCTAAATCCGACCCACCACCATACATACCCCCAATAAGGCCTATATAGGTGTTTTGATTAGTTAATGAGTTAAATACAACCACATAGGAATAGAAGGCATCGCCAGCGCCAAAACTATACGGATACTGAAAAGAATATCGCTTATCATTTGAATAAGTGGTTCTATCGTTAAAATTAGTTTCAAAATTATCAAAAGTAAAATCCACACTTTCGGTTTTATTTGAAAAATCAATATCTAATCTCATATCGCCTTCATCAAAATCACTCACTAAAGATAAAATATTATTTTCATATGTGGTAGTGGTTGTGCCTATTGTGAATATATTTTCAAAGTTGTTTGCAATATCTGAATTTGAAAAACTATGGCTGTTAATAAGTGCTTTTTCATCATAGACATTTATTGTGAATTTATAAGTATCGTTATTAAAAAATATAAGTATATTTTTATCATTACTAGTGGTGCCCTCATATCTAATATTGCAATCATATACAGCGTTTGTTTCAAGGTTAAAATAAGTTAAGTTTCCGTATGTTCCTATTGGGAAAAATAAATTTTCATTGTTGCTGTATTTTAAATTAGTGTTAAATATATAAAAATCAAATGAGAAATTATAATTATTATAATAGTAGTTATCATCATATAAATTAAGAACGCTAGAAGCTAAAATATTTCCGTTTAAATCTAGGTTTATATAGCCAGCAGTGTGATTTTGATAGTAGGCAATAGTATAATAATCTTCAAACGAAACAATCCCTCTAGGGTATATTTTTTCATTATTAATTTTAGGGATAGCTATTTCTGTTTTTGATAGGTCGGTTATATTATAAATTATTATTTTTTCGCTAGTTATTATAAATAATTGATTGTCTATCATTGAAAAAAATCCCCAGTAGATATCAAAATCCAAGAAATCTTCATTATATTGAAATAGGGAAGGAATTATTATAGAGTCGCGGTTTCCATTGTTGCTTTTAATATTTAAAGTAAAATCAAATGTATCATTGCTAGTTTTGATTATATTAGAAGCAGAAACAGTTATATCATATTCTAAAAGCATTTCACTATCATCGCTAGAGATTATATTATCAAAATAGTTATTTAAAGAGCTATTCACAATCTCTAAATTTTCATCACTTAATTTTCCAAAATAGCCATAGTTAGTTTCATCACTAAAAAAGCTATCATCAATTTTTATCTCTTCACTATCGTTAACATTACTTGAATTGCTGTTAATTGATAAATCTGTAGAATTTGAGCTAGAATTAGTTAATGAGTTTTCGCTACTACAAGCTGTAAAAAAAATAAAACAAGATATTAAAATGATAATTTTCTTCATAAAATAAATGCTCCTTTCTAATTTGGATTGATATATTTAAATTGTAGCATAAATAATCTGCTTTGACTATAAAGTGCTGTATACATAATAATACAAAATAATTTATAAAAATTAGCTACTATGCACAATTTAACAATTTCAACACAACTTCAACACAGTAAAAATATGTCAGAAAAGTAAATATATATAGGTGAAAACAGATTTTATTTGTTAAAATAACCAAAAGAAGATAAAATTTATATATCTAAAAATTAGTTGACTAAAGTTTTGCTGAATGGCATAATAGACAACAATAACACTTTTGAAAATATTAAAAAAAGATGTGCTTTATTGGTTTTGAAAATGTTATTATAAAAAATTATAAGGGATGGTTAAGCATATGCAAATTACTTGGACACCGTTAGTGTCATTCGCTGCAATTGCAGTTATATTCGGGATATCCGATATTCTATCAAACAAAACAAAAAACTACATTTCAGGACTCGTTTTCGCAACTATTATCTCGATGGCACTCTTTTGGAGTGGATTGATGCCAACAGATGTAACAAGTACATCAACTCTTACCTCAACTCTTGGTGCTTATGGTGTAGCAGCGCTCCTTGTAAGCATGGGAACATCTATTGATTTAGAAGCACTTTTACAAGAATGGAAAACAATTTTAATTTGCTGTCTTGGGCTAGTAGGGCTTGGGATTTTTGCTTTTACAATTTGTGTTGCGGTTTTTGGAAGAGAATACGCTCTAATAGCAGCCCCTCCAATTTCAGGTGGCGTTATTGCCTATCAAATGGTTTCTGAAGTTGCAAACGAAAATGGAAGAGCAGATCTTGCAGGCTTTGCGGCATTGATTTTGGCAATGCAAGGGCTAGTTGGAATGCCAATAGCATCGATTTGTTTAAAAATCGAACTTAATAAAATGAAAAAAGAAGGAAAACTTTCAAAAGATTATAAAACAGAAGTTACAAAAGAGTTTAAACTTCCATCATTTGCTGTTTTTAAAACTCCAAAACCAGAAAATGATACAACAACTATAAATTTTGCAAAAATTGCAATTGTTGCAGTTTTTGCAGTACTATTTTCAAATTTAACTGGTGGTGCACTAAACGTTAATATCGCTTACTTACTATTTGGTATTTTATTTAGAAGACTAAACTTTTTACCAAAAAGTGCACTTAATAAAGCTGGTGGATATGGGCTATGTCTATTGGCGATATACTCTATAACAATTGATGGTGTTGCAGCTGTAACACCACAAGGGCTATTAGATATGTTATTCCCACTATTAGGAATGCTGCTTCTTGGCTCAGGTGGAATTATTGCTGGCTCAATAATAATGGGAAAAATACTAAAATATTCAATACCATTATCAATTGCAGTAGGGGTAACTGCACTATTTGGATATCCAGGTACTGAAATCCTTTCAAAAGAAGTTGCAAGCTCTATTGAAGGCGCAACAGATGAAGAAAAAGAAAAAGGGTTAGAATATATTCTACCTAAAATGATTGTTGGTGGATTTACAACTGTAACAATAGCATCAGTAGTATTTGCAACAGTGATTGTTCCAACTATATTCTAAATTATTTGAAAGTATTAAACATTAAAGATTGTTGAAGTTTGGAAAAGAGATTTTTCAAACTTCAACTATTATATAAACAAATTAAATTTAAAGGAGAACAAAGCAATGAGTAAGAAAGTTTTAAAATGCACAAAATTATTTGATTCAGAAAATGAAAAGGTTATAGAAAATGTTCTAATTTTTGTAAACGGAAATATAATTGAGAATGTTACAGATTTTAATCAAAATACTGACGGGTATGAACTTATTGATTTACAAGACAAATTCGTTACACCGGGGCTTATAGATTGCCATGTACATCTAACAGGTGATGGAGAAGCAAGCTTTGGCTCGATGCATAAAACTTTAGGCGATCAGGCGTTTTACGCTATGAGAAAGGCAAAAGCAGATTTAATGGCTGGTTTTACAACTCTAAGATCAGTTGGTGACCCTGGATTTGTTGATGTAGCTTTGAGAAATGCAATCGATAAAGGGGAGGTAGATGGCCCACGTTTAGTTGTTTCAGGCCCAGCCTTAAGCTCTACTGGTGGTCATGCTGATAGCCATTATAATCCGTATTTATCTGATTCAACTGCATTTAATGTTGCAGATGGTCCAGCTGAATTTATGAAAGTTGCAAGATATAATATAAAACACGGGGCAAATTTAATTAAATTTATGTCAACAGGTGGGGTAATGAGCCTTGGAACAACTGTTGGTGCGCAGCAGATGACTTTTGAAGAAATGAAAGCTGTTGTTGATGTTGCAAATATGTATGGTGTACATACTGCAACTCATGCACACGGAACGGAAGGTATTAAAAATGCTGTTAAGGCTGGTGTTACATCGGTTGAACATGCGATGATTTTAGATGATGAATGTATTGAAGAAATGGCTAAAAGAGGAACATACCTAGTTCCAACAATTATAGCAGCTGAAAGAATTGTAACTAAGGGTGCAGAAATGGGCGTTGCTGATTGGGCAGTGGCAAAAGCAAAACAAGTTTATGCAACTCATAAAGCAGGATTTCAAAAAGCAAGGGCTGCTGGGGTTAAAATTGCATTTGGTACTGATGCTGCAACTCCACAAAATTTCCACGGAAAACAAGGCTATGAGTTTGAACTTTTACAAGAATTCGGCTTAACAACTCTTGAAGCGCTAACAACTGCTACAAAAACAGCGTCAGAACTATTAAGAAGAGATAAAGAAATCGGAAGCGTTACAAAAGGAAAATTTGCAGATATCGTTGCATTTGATGAAGACCCAAGAGATAATATAAAAACAATGACAAACTGCACATTCGTTATGAAAAACGGTGTAGTTTATAAATAATCTACGCTACGCTTGATTATTTATTCGAGTTTTATTTGCCTGCAAGTAGTATCGCAGGCAAATCGCTAAGGCGATTACATAAAACGTCGCAATATGTTTATTATATAAATAATAATACAAAAACGAAAGACAGGATGGTTTAATATCCTGTCTTTCGCTTTGTAATTTGAATTAAGATTTTTTTCGCTTTATGTAAATAAAAACCATACAAACTAAATAGTATATTAGTAAAATAACTCCAAAAGGGGTTTCTTTTATAATTTGTCCTGTTTCACGAGTGCCCATATAAATAAAAGTAATCGCAGGAATAAATCCAATTAATCCACCAATTAAAAAATCTTGGCTTAATATCACACCACTACCCCAAAAACAAATTAAAAGTAAAAATACACTAGGGTGTAGTAGCTGAACACCGCCTGAAGATATAGCAATTAAGCCGTATAGTAAGGTGAAAATTATTGCAGGTATAAAAAATAATATTTTTTTTATAGAATAAAACTCCTTTCCATTATTAAAGTTTATATTAAACTAGCTTTATAAAAATCACTATGATAAATTATTTCTTTATTATGCTTTTTTGCGTATTCGATTTCTGCTTTTACTGAATTTCCGATATATCCATTTATATCCACAACATAAATCCCATCGGAAATATCGATTTTTTTATAATGTGATTTTACTATATTTGAAATTTCATCATCGGTGAAATTTTTTTCGCCGAAAACTGGCTGTAAAATATTAAAACCATACTGGGTTTCTAAATTAAAGGCAATTTTAATCATTTCACCAGTGAATTTCATACTACCACATAAAGTTAATATTTTCATAATATAATTAAACCTTTCTGATTAATACTACTTACAATTTATCAAAATACTCTTTAGTAAAACAGCTATCTAGCTCAAAATCTTTGTTTGATAGATAAGATAGTGTGTTTTCTTTTGGTATTTCATTAAAAGAAAGCTTATAAGCTGATAATAGCTGGCTTTTTAAGGATTTATTAATCTGCTTATTGTATTTTCTATCTCCTAAAATAGGGCAGTTTAAAAAGGCTAGATGTGCTCTTATTTGATGAGTTCGCCCTGTAACTAGGGTTGCTTTAATTAAAGATAGATTGCTTTTAGTGTTAAGAGTTTTAAAAATGGTTATAATTTTTTTACTATCTTCTTGCATATTATGAGAAATAAACACTTTTTTCTCGGTTTTATCTCTTTTTAAAAAAGCAGAATATTTTCCATCTTCTATTTTTCCGTTACACAGGGCAAGATAGCTTTTTTTAACTAGATTTTCTTTTATAATTTCATTCATATCTCTTAGTGAAGAATAGTTTTTTGCGCAGATAATAAGCCCTTCTGTGCCTTGGTCTAATCTGTTGCAAATGCTTGGCGTAAAGGTGTTTTCCTTGTCTTTTAAAAACTCACCTTTATTTTCAAGATAATCCTTTAAAAATGAAACAATATCATACTCTTTTTTATTATCAGAATGAGAAAGAATGCCAAAAGGCTTAAATATAAATAAAACATTATCGTCTTCATAGAAAATATCAAAATTTTGCTTTTTAATATTCAAAGACTTTGAAGATGACTTTTCATTAATAAAAAACTCATCATTTATATATAATTCTAATAAATCGCCTTCGATAATTCTATAATCAGGGCTGGCTTTTTTTCCATTAACTTTAATTCTTTTATTGCGAAAAGCTTTATTTAATAAGCTTTTTGGCATACTAGGGCAAACCTTTTCACAAAATCTATTTAAGCGAACCCCGTTATCATTGTTATTAGCTGTAAAACTTTTCATAAATTTCTTACATTACCTACTTTTATTTTTTATTAATTTATAGTATAATAGTATAGTTATATATACTATATATTTTTAGTATATATTATTTTTGCGTATTAGTAAACTAATTTTTGAAAGGGGGTGTTGTTTTGAGTGTGCATAAAGGGCATAGACAAAGGCTGAAAAATAGATTTTTAAAGCAGGGACTTTCAGATTTTGAAGACCACAATGTGCTAGAGCTTTTGCTATTTTTCTCAATACCACAAGGCGATACTAACGAAACAGCACACAGACTTTTAAAAGAATTTAAAACACTTTCGAATGTATTTGATGCAGATATTGGGGATATAATAAAGGTTAGTGGAGTTGGCGAACATACGGCAAGCTTAATAAAGCTAATTCCAGAACTGCTTTCAAAGTATCACAATGATAAAACAAAAGATATAAAACTAATTAATTCAACAAAATCTGCTGGAGAATTTTTCCTTCCTAAATTCTATGGAAAGAAAAATGAAGAAGTTCACGTTTTGGCATTAGATGATAAAAGGAAGATTATAAATTACGAAAAGTTATTTGAAGGGACAGTTAATGCTTCGCAGATAACTATAAGAAAGGTTATCCAGTTTGCACTAACTGCTAATGCAACAGGGATAATCATTGCACACAACCACCCAACGGGAGTTGCACTTCCATCGGGAAATGATGTAAATGTTACTAAAAAATTAATATCAGCATTAGAACTTATGAGTATTCAGCTTTTAGACCATATAATTGTTGCAGATGATGATTTTGTGTCTTTAGCTGATAGTGGATATTTTGAGCATTAGAGAATTTATTTTAAAGCAAAATATCAGAAAGGAATGAGCCTTATTAATGGATAAATTTATTTTAAAAAGCGATTATGTGCCCTCGGGCGATCAGCCACAGGCAATTGATATAATCAGTAAAGGGATTGAAGAAGGAAAAACTGACCAAATCCTTTTGGGTGCAACTGGTACTGGTAAAACATATACTATGGCACAAATAATAGCTAAAACTAATAGACCTACCTTAGTTTTAGCACATAATAAAACTCTAGCAGCCCAGCTGTGCACAGAGTTTAAAGAGTTTTTTCCGGATAATGCTGTTGAATACTTTGTTTCATATTATGATTACTATCAACCAGAAGCATATATTCCAGCAAAAGATGTTTATATAGAAAAAGATAGTGCTATAAATGAAGAGATAGACAGGCTTCGCCATAGTGCCACAGCTAGTTTATCTGAAAGAAGAGATGTTATAATCGTTGCGAGTGTTTCTTGTATTTATTCACTGGGTGACCCTGTTAACTATCGTGAAATGGTACTTTCAACAAGGCAAGGGCAGATAATTTCAAGAGAAGATTTTATGCTAAAGCTTGTTAAACTTCAATATGAAAGAAATGATATGAATTTTATTCGTAATAAGTTTAGAGTTCGTGGGGATGTGGTTGAAGTGTATCCTGCTTATTCGCAAGAGATAGCTTATAGATTTGAGTTTTTTGGCAATGAAGTTGAGAGAATAAGAGAAGTTAATGTTTTAACTGGGGAAGTTAAGGCTACAGTTAATCACGCTGTTATATTCCCAGCTAGCCACTATATTATCCCAGAAGAAAAAATGAAAACTGCACTTGATAAAATTCGTGATGAAATGGACGAGCAGGTTAAGAAGTTTTCGAGTGAGAATAAATTAATTGAAGCGCAAAGAATATCGCAAAGAACTCAGTATGATATGGAAATGCTTTTAGAAGTTGGGATGTGTAAGGGGATTGAGAATTACTCCAGCGTTTTTTCAGGCAGAAAACCAGGAGAAACTGGAACAACTCTTTTAGATTATTTCCCGGATGATTATTTAATTTTTATAGATGAGAGCCATGTGAGTCTTCCACAATTAAATGCAATGTATGGTGGAGATTATGCAAGAAAGAAAAACTTAGTTGAGTTTGGGTTTAGACTTCCATCTGCATTTGATAATCGTCCTTTAAAATTCGAAGAATTTGAAGAAAAGGCAAATCAGATAATCTATGTTAGTGCAACACCAGGAAAATACGAAAAAGAAAATAGCCAAGGAAAGGCAGAACTTATTATCCGTCCAACAGGATTAATCGACCCAGAAATAGTAATAAAGCCAATCGAGGGACAAATCGAAGATATACTAGGTGAAATTAAACTTAGAACGGCAAAAGATGAAAGAGTTTTAATAACAACGCTAACTAAAAAAATGGCAGAAGACTTAACAGAATTTTTAATAGCTAAAAAGATTAAAGCAAAATATATGCACCACGGCGTTGACACTTTTGAGAGAATGGAACTGATTAGAGATTTAAGAGTTGGAACGATTGATGTTTTAATAGGGATAAATCTTTTAAGAGAAGGTCTTGATTTGCCTGAAGTTAGCCTTGTTGCAATACTCGACGCTGATAAGGAAGGCTTTTTAAGAAGCGAAACGAGTTTAGTGCAAACAATCGGTAGGGCTGCAAGAAACAGCGAGGGGCAAGTTATAATGTATGCCGATGTTGTAACAAATTCAATGCAAAGGGCGATAGATGAAACATATAGAAGAAGAGAAATTCAAATAGCATACAATGAAAAACACGGAATTATTCCAAAAACAGTTAAAAAAGATATCCGTGGAATTATAGAAATTTCATCTAAGGAAGACGAGCCTAAAAAACAAAGTAAGCGTATGAGTAAGGCTGAAAAAATAAAGCTAATCGAAAGGCTTACAAAAGAAATGAAGGAAGCTGCAAAGCTATTAGAATTTGAGCACGCAGCATATTTAAGAGATAGAATAGAGAAATTAGAAAAATCAAAGTAGGAGAAAAATGAGTATAGATAAAATCATTATTAAAGGCGCAAAAGAAAATAATTTAAAAAATATAGATTTAGAAATTCCAAGAGATAAGCTCGTTGTTATGACAGGGCTTTCTGGTAGTGGTAAATCTAGTCTTGCATTTGATACAATTTATGCAGATGGGCAAAGAAGATATGTTGAAAGCCTTTCTTCATATGCAAGGCAGTTTTTAGGGCAGATGGAAAAACCTAACGTTGAGTCGATTGAAGGACTTTCACCTGCAATATCAATCGACCAAAAAACAACTTCGAGAAATCCACGTTCAACTGTTGGTACGGTTACAGAAATTTACGATTATTTAAGGCTGATGTATGCAAGAATAGGTATTCCACACTGTCCTATCTGTGGAAAAATCATCCAGCAACAAAGTATCGACCAGATGGTTGACGCTGTTATGGAAATAAAAGAAGGCGAAAGAATACAAATTTTAGCACCAGTAGTTAAAGGGCAAAAGGGCACACATATTAAAGAATTAGACGCTGCTAGAAGAAGTGGCTTTGTTAGAGTTCGTGTAAATGGAAGTATCTATGATTTAGAAGAAGATATAGTTTTAGAAAAAAATAAAAAACATACTATTGAAATAGTTGTGGATAGATTAGTTATTGAAAAAGATATAATCTCTCGCCTTTCACAAAGCATTGAAACAGCCCTAAGCTTAACTCACGGAAGCGTGATTATAGACGTTGTAGGAAAAGAAGAGTTAATGTTTTCTCAAAACTTTGCTTGTAGCGACCATCCGCAAATTAGTATTGATGAATTACAGCCAAGGATGTTTTCATTTAATAATCCAATTGGTGCTTGTGATAAATGTACTGGGCTTGGAATTTTTATGAGAGTTGACCCAGAATTAGTTATCCCAAATAAAAAGCTTTCTATAAATGAAGGTGCTATAAAAGCAAGTGGCTGGTATTATGCAGAAGGCTCAATTTCGCAGATGTATTATAACGGTCTTGCAAAAAAGTATAATTTTAGCCTATCTACACCAGTTAAAGATTTGCCAAAAGGAATTTTAGATATAATATTTTATGGAACAAAGGGAGAAAAAATAGAATGTCTTCGTGAGTCTGATAGAGGTATGTCAAAATATATGACAGAGTTTGAGGGGGTTATTAATAATCTTGAAAGAAGATTTAGAGAAACAAACTCAGCTTGGATGAAAGAAGAAATTTCTAATATAATGAGTGGTGTTGAGTGTCCTGAATGTAAAGGGGATAGATTAAAGCCTATTATTCTAGCTATAACTGTTGGCGATATAAATATAAGCCAGTTTACAAGGATGTCTGTAAGAGATTCTCTAAAATTTGTTGAAGGATTAAAATTAAGCGAAAAAGATGAGATGATAGCTCACAGTATTTTAAAAGAAGTTAAGGAAAGGCTATCATTCCTTAAAAGTGTTGGGCTTGAATATCTTACTCTTTCAAGAAGTGCTGGTTCGCTTTCGGGTGGTGAAAGCCAAAGAATTCGTCTTGCAACTCAAATTGGCTCTTCTTTAATGGGAGTTTTATATGTTTTAGATGAGCCAAGTATCGGACTTCATCAAAGAGATAATGAAAAATTAATCGGAACGCTAAAACATTTAAGAGATATAGGCAACACTTTAATAGTTGTAGAGCACGACGAAGATACAATAAGAGAAGCTGACTACATTGTTGATATAGGCCCTGGTGCTGGTATTCACGGTGGCGAAGTTATCGTTGCTGGAACATTAAAACAGGTTGAAAAATGCAAAAATAGTATTACTGGACAGTATCTATCAGGCAAAAAAGTTATAGAAATACCTGAGAAATTAAGAGAAGGTAATGGAAACTTTATTAAAGTTATCGGAGCAAAACAAAATAATCTAAAAAATATAGATGTAGAATTTCCACTTGGTAAGTTTATCTGTATCACTGGCGTTTCAGGTAGTGGTAAATCAAGCCTTATAAATGAAATTTTATATAAAAAGGCAACTATGGTGCTAAATGGCTCTAAAATAAAAGCAGGCTCACACGAAGATATAACAGGCTTTGAAAATGTTGATAAAATAATTGGTATCGACCAATCGGCTATTGGTAGAACGCCAAGGAGTAATCCAGCAACATATACAGGCGTATTTACTGATATAAGAACACTTTTTTCACAAACAAATGAAGCGAAAATGAGAGGCTATCAACCAGGTAGATTTTCATTTAATGTTAAAGGTGGTAGATGTGAAGCTTGTGAGGGCGATGGAATTATAAAAATTGAAATGCATTTCTTACCTGATATTTATGTTCCTTGCGATGTTTGTAAGGGTAAAAGATATAATAGGGAAACACTAGAAGTAAGATACAAAGGGAAAAATATTTCTGATGTGTTAGATATGACAGTTGAGCAGGCTTTAGTATTCTTTGAAAATATACCAAAAATCTACAAAAAGATTAAAACCTTATACGATGTAGGCCTTGGATATATAAAACTTGGACAAAGTGCAACCACTCTTTCAGGAGGCGAAGCACAAAGGGTGAAACTTGCCCTTGAATTATCAAAAACACAAACAGGGAAAACTCTATATATCCTAGATGAGCCAACAACAGGACTTCACACAGCTGATGTGCACAGATTAATTGAAGTATTACAAAAATTAGCTGACGCTGGAAATACAATAATAGTAATTGAGCATAATTTAGATTTAATAAAAGTTGCCGATCATATTATTGATATTGGCCCAGAAGGCGGAGATGAAGGCGGAAATATAGTTGCACAAGGCACACCAAAAGATATATGCGAAGAAAAAACTTCTTACACAGGGCAGTTTTTAAAGAAGTATTTTGAATAGGAGATAAAATTGAGCGAAATTAATAAAATATTAGACCAAAGGTTTACCGAAATACCCCTTGCGAACGTTAAAACCTTTGGTTGTGCACAAAATGAAAACGACTCTGAAAAGATAAGAGGGGTTTTATATAATTCTGGTTATGGTATGACTAGTGATGATGAAAAAAGCGATATTATGATTTTTAATTCTTGCGCTATTAGAGAAAATGCAGAACTTAAAATTTTTGGTAATATCGGAAAGATTAAAGCTATAAAAAAAGCAAATCCAAATATGATTGTTGCGGTTTGTGGCTGTATGGTTATGCAGGAGCATATCGTTGAAAAAATTAAGAAAAGTTATTCTTTTGTTGATATAGTTTTTGGAGTAAACGATATTCAAAAACTGCCAGAATTAATTTCTGATTTTTATAAAAACAATAAAAAGCAGATAAGTAGTCCAAATAAAGAAACGGGAGTATTTGAGGATATTTCGGTTTTAAGAAGTAATGAAGCTGTTGCATCTATATCAATAATGTATGGCTGTGATAATTTTTGTTCTTACTGTATTGTTCCATATGTAAGAGGAAGAGAGAGAAGCCGTGATAAAGAAAGCATTTATAAAGAGTTTTTAGATTTAATTAATAAAGGTTATAAAGATATAACTCTGCTTGGTCAAAATGTTAATTCATATGGGAAAAATCTAGATGAAGAGTACGACTTTGCCGATTTATTAGAGCTTTTATGCACAGTGGATGGAGAATACACAATTCACTTTATGTCTAGCCACCCAAAAGATATAACAAAAAAAGTTATTGATACAATAGCTAGAAATAAAAATATTTCAAGACATATTCATCTACCAGTACAAGCTGGAAGTAATAGAGTTTTAGAAATAATGAATAGAAGATATACAAAAGAGAGTTATCTTGATATAATAAACTATGCAAAAGAAAAAATCGAAGGGGTAAGTTTTTCAAGTGATATCATTGTAGGATTTCCAAGTGAAACTTATGATGAGTATCTTGAAACTGAGAGTTTAATTAAAGAAATTAAATACACTCAGCTTTTTACATACATCTATTCAAAAAGAAATGGAACCAAGGCAGCGGATTTAGAAGATAATATAACCCATAAAGAAAAATCCGAGTGGGTGAATAAACTCATTAAAATTCAGCAGGATATTCAGCACTCACATCTTGATAGCTATATAGGAAAAGAAGTTAGAGCTTTAGTTTATGAAGAAAATGAGGGCGTCTACACAGCAAAAATGAAAAACACATTGTTAGTTAAATTTACTTCTGATGATAAATCAGTTTTAAATAGCTATATAAATTTAAAAATCACATCAAAACAAGGGATAACTTTACACGCAAAAGTTATTTAAAACGAAAGGAAAAATAATAATGGACATTATTTTAGAATTAAGAAAATTAGCAGTAGAACTACAAAAAGATGACAGATTAGTTTATCTAGAACAAGCAAGAAAAATGAATGATATGGATAAAGAACTTCAAGCTTTAATTGAAAAATTCAATGAAACAAGAATGGAATTAAATGCAGAAGTTCAAAAATCTCCAGATGATAAAGATCAAGATAAAATTGCAGAAGTTAACACTAGATTAAATGCTGTATATCAAGAAGTAATGCAAAATGATAGTATGGTAGCTTATAATGAAGCAAGAGCAGAAGTTGATCAATTAAATCAATTAATCACTTCTATTATAGACGCTGCTCTAACAGGTGGCGATCCGATGACTGCTACTGTTCCAGAAGGCTGCGCTAGTGGTTGTTCTTCTTGTTCAGGTTGTGGGCACTAATTATAAAAATATAAATTGGGGCAGTTTAATTATTGCCCCCAAAATAAATAAATGGGTTTAAATTAGAAAGGAATTAGCATTAATATGGCAAAACTTTCACCAATGATGATGCAATATCAAGAAATAAAAAGTCAGCATAAAGAGCATATTTTGTTTTTTAGGCTGGGCGATTTTTATGAGATGTTTTTTGACGATGCTATTTTAGCTTCTAAAGAATTAGATTTAACTTTAACAGGAAGAGATTGTGGGCAAGAGGAAAGAGCCCCTATGTGTGGCGTTCCGTATCATAGTAGCGAAGCGTATATCCAAAGGCTAATTGAAAAAGGATACAAAGTTGCGATTTGTGAGCAAACAGAGGCTCCACAAAAAGGCAAAACTATTGTAAATAGGCAGGTTGTTCGTGTTGTAACACCTGGTACTATTATGGAAAGTAGTATGCTTAAAGAAGATAAAAACAATTATATAGCAAGTGTTTACATTTCAAATGAAGATGCTGTTTTATGTTTTTGCGATGTTTCAACTTTGAGTATGCAAACTACATATATTGATAAAAATAATTTAGAAAATAAATTAAAATCAGAGCTATATAAATTTTCACCAAGTGAAATAATTATAAATTCTGAGCTTTTAAATTTAAAATGGCTGACTGCATACATTAAAGAAACATTAAAATGCTCAGTTGAATTAATACATGAAAATGAATACAATGATTTACTAGCAAAAGAAATAGTTAGTAATCAATTTAATAAAGAGTTTAACTCACAAACTAATAGATGCCTATGGCAACTTTTAGACTATCTATCTAAAACGCAAATTCAAGGGGTGGAAAAATTAGAAAAGGTTGAGCCGTATAGTAGAGAGAATTTTATGAATATCTCTTATACTACAATAACTAACCTTGAATTATTTGAAACAATTAGAAATAAAGAGAAAAAAGGAAGCCTTTTATGGGTTTTGGATAAAACAAAGACTAGCTTTGGCAAAAGGATGATGAGAAGCGTTATTTCTTCGCCACTACTTGATAAAAAATCAATTGAAGATAGGTTAAATGCTGTTGATGAATTACTGCAAAATCCAATCTTTAGAATGAATTTAACGGATTTATTATCCAATATTCAAGATATGGAAAGGCTAGTTACCAGAGCTGGATTTGGAAATGCAAGCCCAAGAGATTTAGAATCGCTTAGTGCGTCTTTAAAAGGATTAATTCCGATAAAATCCCTTCTAAAAGAAAGTAAAAATCCTTTAATCCTAGCCCTTGAAACCGAAATAAATCCACTAGAAGAATTACAATTAGAGCTTTTTAATGCAATTGAAGAAAATCCACCAGCACTAATTAAAGATGGTAAATTCATTAAAAAAGGTTATGATGAGGAAGTTGATAAATATAAAAATCTAGTTGATAATTCGATGCAGGTTTTAGCTGAAATCGAAGCTAGATTAAAGCAAGAAACGAATATTCCAAAACTTAAAGTTGGGTATAATAGAGTTTTTGGCTACTATATCGAAGTTACAAAATCATATATGAATGAAGTTCCAGATTACTTTATAAGAAAGCAAACTTTAGCTGGCGCTGAAAGATATATAACCGAGGAATTAAAAGCCTTAGAAGATGAAATTTTATCAGCAAGTGATAAATTAATGGAAAGAGAGAAAAAGCTTTTTGCACATCTACTAGTTAAAATTTCAGATAAAACAAATGAAATTCTTTCTACAACAAAGGCTTTATCATATCTTGATGTTTTCTCTTCATTCGCGCAAGTTAGCCAAGATAATAATTACACAAAGCCTATTATTTCAGAAAATGAAGAGCTAATTATCAAAGACGGCAGACATCCAGTAGTAGAAAGTATGCTAAAAGATGAAATATTTATCCCAAATGATACAAAGCTAGACTGTGAAAATAATAGAGTACATATAATAACTGGCCCTAATATGGCAGGTAAATCAACTTATATGCGTCAAGTGGCTATAATTAGCTTAATGGGGCAAATAGGATGTTTTGTCCCTGCAAGAAGTGCAACACTTTCTTTAGTAGATGCAATTTACACAAGGGTTGGGGCTTATGATGATTTATCTTCCGGACGTTCAACTTTTATGGTTGAAATGAGCGAAGTTAGCGAAATATTAAAAAACGCAAGTAGTAAAAGTTTGGTTATTTTAGATGAAATCGGACGAGGGACATCAACTTTTGATGGAATGAGTATTGCAAAAGCAGTTGCAGAGTATATAAATGATAAAACTCATAATTTAGGCTGTAAAACTTTATTTGCAACCCATTATCACGAGTTAACTGAAATGGAAGGCAGTATAAACGGAATTGTAAATTATAATATAGCTGTTAAAAAGCGTGGCGATGAAATTACATTTTTAAGAAAAATTGTAAGAGGCGGAGCCGATGATAGCTATGGTATTCAAGTTGCAAAGCTTGCAGGAGTGCCGGATGAAGTTATAGATAGGGCAAAACTTATCTTAACTGATTTAGAAGAAAATGCAAAAAGAGAAAAAATGGCAGTACGTCAGCTTTCTTTTGAGGATGGATTTATTTCTACTGAAGTGGAAGTAAAAGAAGTTCCATCAGTTAATGAAGAATTATTAAATTTACTTAACACAGCAGATGTAAATGTTTTAACTCCGATAGAAGCAATGAATATTTTACATAAATTAAAACAATTAATATAAGGGTGAAAAATGGCAGTAATAAATATTTTAGATAAACACACAGCAGAGCTTATTGCAGCAGGTGAAGTTGTTGAAAAACCAGCATCGGTTGTAAAAGAGCTTGTTGAAAATTCAATTGATGCAGGGGCAAATAAAATACTAGTAGATATTGAAAATGGTGGAATGAGAAAAATTTTAGTACAGGATAATGGCAGTGGTATTGATTCAGAATATATCAGAACTGCCTTTATTCGCCATGCAACAAGTAAAATAAGTAGTAAAAAAGATTTAGACACTATTAAAAGCTTAGGATTTCGTGGTGAAGCATTAGCCTCAATAGCATCAGTTAGTAAATTAGAGCTTATCAGTAAAACAAACGAGCAAGATTTTGCAATTGAGATAAAACTAGAAGGAAGTCAGGAAACATCTTTTGCAGTAAAACCCTTTGTTGATGGGACAAGGTTTATAATTAGAGATTTATTTTATAATACACCTGCTAGAATGAAGTTTTTGAAAAAGGATTTCACCGAAGCTGGATATATTCAAGATATCCTAACTAATCTTGCATTATCAAAACCAGATATTTCGTTCACTTTTAAAAAAGATGGAAAAACAGTTTTTACAACTCTAGGTGATGGCAATCTAATTAATGCAGCTGCGAGTTTATTCGGATATGAATTTTCAAAACAGTTAACCGAGGTTGATTTTTTAGATGGAAATTACAGCGTTAAAGGATTGGTTTCCTATCCACATTTTACAAAGCAGTCAAGAAATATGCAGTTTTCTTTTATAAACGGACGTTTTGTAAAAAACAAAACTGTGATTGCTGCAAGCGAAAATGCTTATAAAGGCACTGTTATGAGTGGGAAATTTCCAAGCTATATTTTAAATATATCTATGCCGTTTGAGTTAATTGATGTAAATGTTCACCCAGCAAAAACAGAAGTTAGATTTGCAAATGATAAGGATGTTTTTAATATTGTTTATAGGGCAGTTAAATCTGCTGTGATGAACGATGAGAAATTAAAAGAATTTTCCTTTTCAAAAAATGATTTTAAAATTGAAAATCACCAAAAAGAAGATGTAAAGCAATTTAGCTTAACAGAAGTTGAAAAAGTAGAAAATAAAAAAGAAAAACAAGACTTAATCATTGAAAAATCAGACAATAAAATTAATGATAAAGTTATTGATTTTAATAAAAAATACATTATCCCAACTATTCAAAAAGAAGTAGATGACGACGATTTTGTTTTTTCTTCAAAGCCGATAAATTATGAAGTAAAGCCTGAAATAAAGTCGATACCAGTTTTAGAAAATAGTACTTTTGAATATAGTAGTTTAGATTTAAAACCAAAGCTAGAAATAAAACAAGAAATTAGTGGAATCAAAAATCAAACCAATGATATTATAAATGAAGAGAAAAAGCCAGAATTAATAGTTAGTGTTTTAGGTGAAATTTATAAAACCTATATATTATGTACTATAAACTCAGAGTTCGTTATAGTTGATAAGCACGCAGCACACGAAAGACTACTATACGAAAGATATAAAAAAAATGCAAAGGTAGAAAGTCAGCTTCTTTTATCACCTGCCACTGTGAAATTATCAGCTAAAGAAAAAGAAGCAGTTTTAGATAATTTAGATTTGTTATCAAATCAAGGCTTTGAAATTGATGATTTTGGAATGGATTCTATTATTTTAAGAAGTGTTCCAATGTTTATATCAAACGACGACCCGGAAAATTTAATAAGCGAAATCGCCTTTAATCTTTCTAATGGAAATAAGGAAGAAATAAGCGAAAAACTAGATTGGATATTTCATTCAGTGGCTTGTAGAAGTGCAATTAAAGCTGGTGATAATAGCCATAAAGAAGAATTAACACAGTTAATTATTGATATTAAAAATGAAAAAATCCCACTATTTTGCCCACACGGCAGACCAGTGATTATAACAATAACCCAAAAGGAGCTGGAAAAGCAATTTGGAAGATAAAAAAAAAATAATAGTTATAGCAGGGCCTACTGCTAGTGGAAAAACAGGTCTTTCTATTTATTTAGCAAATAAATTTAATGGAGAGATTATATCTGCTGATTCTATGCAGGTTTATAAAAAATTAGATGTAGGAACAGCAAAAGCCACAAAAAATGAGCAGGAAAGCGCAGTTCATCATTTAATTGATATATTAGAGCCATATGAAGATTATAATGTTCAAAAATTTACTGAGCTTGCAAGCGAAAAAATTGATGATATAATTAGTAGAGGTAAACTGCCAATAATAGTTGGTGGAACAGGGCTTTATATTGAAAGCTTAATTAATGGAATTAAATTTACAAGCGAAGAAAAGAAAGATAATTCTATTAAAATAGAGCTTGAAGAAATATTAAAAACTAAAGGCAGAGAGCATTTATATAGAATGCTAAAAGAAATCGACCCTGATTATGCAAGCACAGTTCACCCTAATAATTATGTTAGGGTTATGCGTGGGATAGAAATTTTTAAAACAACTGGAAAAACAATGAGTTATCAATTAAAAAATTCTACTCCAAGGGAAAAACCATATAAGAGTTGTCTTATTGCCCTAACTACTAAAAATCGACAAAGCCTATATGATAAAATTAATCTTCGAGTTGATTTAATGATTTCTGAAGGGATTTTAGAAGAGGCAAAGTATGTTTTTGATAATAAAGAAAGCTTTAAAACAAGTGCCGCTGCAATAGGATATAAAGAATTTTTTGATTATTTTAATAATGATAAAACATTAGAAGAGTGTGTTAGTTTACTAAAACAATTTTCAAGGAACTATGCTAAAAGGCAGTTAACTTGGTTTAATAGAATGAAAGATATAAGCTGGATTTTTACTGATGAGAATAATGCTTTATCAGCTTCGAGTGAATTAGTTAGCAATTTTTTAAATAATGGATAGAAATTAATGAGTGATATAAAAAAAAGAAGAATTAAAAGAAAGAAAAGAAATAGAATTATAGCTATAATTTTTGCAGTTTTGCTTATAGCTTATTTTGTTTTGCAGTATACATTAGTTCAAGATTCAAAAATAGAAGAAATTGAAGCAATGGAAGGCTATATAAATGATAGCTTCATAACCCAAGGAATTGTTTTAAGAGAGGAAACTGTTTTAACAGCGAGTTTTACTGGAGAAGTTGATTTTGTAGTATCTGAAGGGCAAAGAGTTTCGCAAGGTGAAAAGGTTGCAGATGTTTATCCATTAGCAGAAGATGTTGATAATATATCAAAGCTTAATTCTGTAACAAAACTAAAGGAAGAACTAACTGATGTTCAAGAAAACGAAACACCAAGCTCGAGTGAATTAAGTATGGCTTATAGAGATTTAATGGATAACATTGTTGAATTATCAAATATGCAATCAACGGGTAGTTATTATCAGATAAATCAAGAGATGATAGATATATCTGTTGGAATGAATAAACTTTATATGGCAACCGGTGAAGTTAATGATTTATCTCAGGTTATATCAAATGTTTCAAGCCAAGAAAGTGAGCTAATTAACAGTATTTCACCAATCATAACCTCGCTATACTCTGTGGAGGCTGGGTATTTTATAAAATCAACAGATGGTTATGAAAAT
>CAZGFY010000001.1:0-107807 GCA_964525015.1 uncultured Oscillospiraceae bacterium | reverse complement strand
ATAACTAAAGATGAAGGTAAAGATATTATTACTAATGCGGCAAATCATACACCTAGTAAAAATGAATATGGAAAAATAGTTACAGATTATCGCTGGTATATAGCTGCGTATGTTCCAAAAGATGTTTATGAAAGATTAGAGGCAAATGATAAAATAAGTGTTTCATTGGAAAATGGAGAATCTCAAGATTGCGTGATTAAAAATCTTGAAGAAAAAGATGATGAATATTTAATTATTTTAGAGTCACAGGAAGATGCTCAAAATACACAAATAGATAGAATAATTGATTTAGAAATAATATTCCATCAATATTCTGGAATTAAAATTCCAAAAGAAGCTTTAAGAATTATAGACGGACAACTAGGCGTTTATGTGAATTTTTCTGAAATATCTGAATTCAAAAAAATAGATCCGATATACGAAAATGAAGATTATTTTATTCTTCCAATCGAAGGGGATGAAAATAATGAAGTTAGATTATATGATAGTGTAATTACTAATGGAAGGAATTTATATGATGGAAAATACATTTAATATATTTGAAAATATTAAAAGAATTCAAGATGATGTATCTGAAATTTGTATTAAAAACAATAGAAATCCAGACGATGTTCAGATTATGGCAGTTTCAAAAACAAACACAATAGAAAAAATGCAAATTGTTTACGATGCAGGACTTAGGCTTTTTGGCGAAAATAGGGTTCAAGAATTAATTTCAAAGCAGGAATTTTTTAAAAAAAATAAAGATGCTTCTTGCCATATAATTGGAGCACTACAAACAAATAAAGTGAAGTATTTACCAAGTATTACAAATTTTATTCAAAGTGTTGATAGCGTAAAGCTTTTAACTGAAATAAATAAGCAGTATCAAAAAAATAAAAAAGTAGCTAATATTTTAATTGAAGTTAATATTGGAAATGAAGAAAGTAAGGCTGGAATAAAAAAAGAAGAGGTTATGGATTTAGTGTATAGGGCAAGTGAAATGCCAAATATTTCACTAAAAGGGCTTATGTGTATACCACCAATAGCTCAAAATAGCGAAATTTGCAAATATTTTTATGAAATGAACAAGTTATTTGTTGACATAAGGGATAAAAATATAGATAATATATATATGAGTGTCTTATCAATGGGTATGTCAGGCGATTATAAAGAAGCAATTGCAGAAGGCTCTAATTTAATTAGAGTTGGAAGTGGTATATTTGGAGAAAGAAACTATAAATAAGTTTTAAAAACAAAAGGATAAATAGGAGGCTAAAAATTATGGGAATTTTTGGAAAATTTAAAAACTTGATGGGAATGGACGAAGACGAAGAAGAATACGAAGATGAATACTATGAAGATGAAGAAGAGGAAGAAGAAGTTCCAGCAAAAAAATCTGTAAAAGCAGATTTTAATGTTAGTAAACCTGTTACTTCAAGTGGGACTGAAAGAAGCATATCTTTTGGTGGTGCTAATCCTCAGCTAGAAGTAGTTTTAGTGAAACCTGAAAATTTTGAAGATGCAAGTGGAATAGCAGATAGCTTAAATGCTAAAAAGACTGTTGTTTTAAATTTAGAAAACACTAGTAAAGAAATTGCAAGACGACTTGTTGATTTTCTTTCTGGTGTTGCATATGCAAATAGTGGAAGAATTAAAAAAATTGCAAATTCAACTTTTATTATAATTCCACACAATGTTGATATTTCAGGAATTGGAATATTAGATGAAATGGATACATCATCTTCTAATTTATACTAATGAAAAGAGGATTTATCCCCCCACAAACAACGCAGGAAACTGTGTTTTGTAAAAAAGCTGAAGAACTTATTTTAAAAGCTAAAAATTACTCAATTAAAAGTTTTACGAGCTTTTTAAATTTGCGAGAAAAAGAATTAATAACTGCTGTTTTCAATAAATATCAAGGTGTTAAAATAGATTTTAGCTATGGATATCTTGGAGATGGGCAAAGGTGCATAGGCGTTATTTATAAAGAAAATGATGAAGTGTATGATTATGAGTATCAAATTGATATTATTTCTTGCGATTTAATTAAAGAGCACAACCTAACGCATAGAGATTTTTTAGGAAGCCTTATGAGTTTAATGATTAAAAGGGAATACATTGGAGATATTTTAGTTTTTTCGGATAAAGTTTACATAGCTTTACATCAAAATTTTACACAAATAATTTTAGATGAATTAAAACAGATTAAAAATATAAATGTTGAGTTTGAAGTTTATCTAGGTGAGCTTTTTTATAAAGAAAGCTTTACACAAACTAGAACTGCCACTGTTGCCTCGCTTAGATTAGATAGCGTTTTAAGTGCTATTTTAAAGCAAAGTAGGAGTAGTATACAAACTCTTTTAAAGCAAGGACTTGTAACAGTTAATCAAATGGTTGTAAAATCTGCTGATTTTAAAATGTATGATTTGGATGTAATCAGCATTAAAAAACACGGAAAATACAAGATATTAACTGAAAATAATAAGAGTAAAAAAGATAGAATTTTTATTGATATTAAAAAGTATTAAAAGGAGAAAAATTATATGTTTACACCAGAAGAAATCCGTCGTATTGAATTTGAAAAAGTGATGAGAGGGTATAGAACAGAAGACGTTGAGGCTTTTTTAGATAAAGTTGCGAGTAGTATAGAAGCAAAAGATGCTGAAAAAAGAGAATTAGAAGATCAATTATTCACTTTAGCTGAAAAAGTTGAATCATTAAAGGGTGAAGAGGAAAATATTAAAAAAACTCTTATCTCTGCTCAAAAATTAGGTGAAAGCATTATTCAGGAAGCTCATCAAAAAGCAGATTTAATCCTAAAGGAAGCACAAATTAAGAAAAACTCAATATTAGCTGATGCTCATGAAGAGCATAATATGTATGAAGCTAATATTAAAAGATTAAAACATGAAGTGGGTGAATTTAGAGAAACAGTTTTAAATTTATATAAAACCCATATAGAATCATTAAGCACTCTTCCAAGAGAAGAAAAACCAGCTGAAAACACAGAAGAAGTAGAACTACAAGAAACTTTAATTGAAACTGATGAAACTGAAGGCGAAGAAAATAAAATTTCAAGTATTTTTGAAGGATAGAACCAAACTTAAGAAGATTAGCAAACTCTGTTAATCTTCTTAAATTTATATAAAAATAGGAGCATTTTTTGATAACATATATTTTATTTATAATTTTTTTAATAGCAATAGATCAATATAGTAAATTTTTAGCAGTAGAGCATCTTCTAGATGGCTCTACGATAACAGTTATTCCAAATATCTTAGGGTTAAAATACGCAGAGAATACTGGTGCGGCATTTAGTATTTTTAGTAATAGCACATTATTTTTAATTATCGTCACAAGTGTTGCGATAATTGGAATGTTTTATCTTTTATTTAAATCAAAACAGATTGATAAAGTAGAAAAATGGCTGTTAGCGCTTGCAATAGCTGGTGGAATAGGCAATTTAATAGATAGAATTCGCCTAGGATATGTGGTTGATTATTTTGAAGTATTGTTTATGGATTTTGCGATATTCAATGTCGCAGATTCATATGTGTGTATAGCAGTTTTTCTAGCTATTGTATACACAATACACATCGAATTTAAAAACAAGAAAAAAGGCGAAAATAAATGATAGAAACAATTATTTTAAAATCTTTAAAAGAAGATAGTTTAAAAAGATTAGATAGCTTTATAGCTGAAAATACTGAGTTTTCAAGGAATTTCATTCATAAATTAATTGAAGATAAAAATATTAAAGTTAATGGAAAAACGCAAAATAAAAGCTATAAAATAAAAGAAAATGATGAAATAGAAATAATCGTGCCAGAAGCAGATGATTTAGATATTTTGGCACAAGATATTCCGTTAGATATATACTATGAAGATGATGATTTATTAGTTGTAAATAAACCTAAAGGTATGGTTGTTCATCCCGCTAGTGGAAACTATACTGATACTTTAGTTAATGCATTAATGTTTCATTGCAAAGATTCTCTTTCGGGAATTAATGGCACTAAAAGGCCAGGAATAGTTCATAGGATTGATAAGGATACATCAGGGCTTTTAATTGTTGCAAAAAATGATTTTACCCATGAGAGTTTAGCAAAACAGTTTAAAGAGCATAGTATTCATAGAATTTATAACGCTATTGTTTATGGTAATCTTAAAACTGATGAGGGGATTATAGATTTGCCAATTGGCAGGCACAAAAATGATAGAAAGAAATTCTGTGTGACACAAATGAACTCAAAAGAAGCTTACACAAGCTATAAAGTTGTTGAAAAGCTAAAAGGCTTTACACTTATAGAAGCGAAGCTGAAAACTGGAAGAACTCATCAAATAAGAGTTCATTTAGCACATATTAATCATCCTTTAGCAGGAGATGCAGTTTATGGTCCTAAAAATGTTTTAACTGAGATAAAAGGGCAGGCTCTTCATGCAAAAGTGTTAGGTTTTATTCATCCAAGAACTTTAGAATATATGGAGTTTTCAGCAGATTGGTGTTATGAATTTGAAAAATTTTATAAAAAAGTAAAGGTTTAAATTAAGTCTTTCAGAAAGGAAGATCTATTAACGTGACAAAAAATTTAAAAGACATTTTAGTTATAAGTGATTTAGATAACACTTTATTAAATGCTAATGGAATTCCAGAGTTTAATATTGAAATGATTGAAAAATTCCAAAGGCACGGGGGGAGATTTACACTTGCAACAGGAAGAAGTGTCGCTGCAATTACCCCAGTTTTGAAAAAGATTTCTTTAAATGCACCAGCGATTACATATAATGGTGGAGTGCTTTGGGATTTTAGTAAAAATAGATTTTTACATCGAGAACTTTTACCAAAATCTGCAAAAGAAGCTGTTTTAAAAATATTAAAAAAGTTTCCTGAAATTGGCTGTGAAATTATGGGTGAGAACTTTAGAATTTATTTAATAAAAGAAAACGAGTACACCTATAACCATGTCAGCGAAGAAAGTTTAAGTTATACTATAAAGGAAATTGATGATATAAATGTTAACTGGATAAAGGTTTTATTTGCAACAAATCAAGAAACAGCAAATCTAGTTGAAGAGTATTGTAAAGAAATAGGATATGAAGAGTTAAAATTTGTTAGAAGTCATCAGCTTTATTTTGAAATACTTCCAAAAGGCGTTTCAAAAGGGACTGCACTTAAAACACTTTGCAAAAAATTAGATATGAACATAGAAAACACAATTGTTATAGGGGATTATTATAACGATGTTGAAATATTGAAATTGGCTGGATTATCAGTAGCAGTTGATAATGCACCTGATGATATAAAAGAGATTTGTAAAATGATTGTTCCATCTTGCACCCAAGGTGGAGTTGGGCATTTGATTTTGCAAATTATGCAATCATATAATTTGTACTAGTATTTTTTATTCGCTCTTATAAAGAAAGGAAAGGGTTTTATTATGAATTTAGAGAAAAAATCTGAGCTTATTAAATTAGCTCATATTGCAAGGAAGGATATTGTAACAGCTGTACACGGAGCTAAAAGTGGACATCCAGGTGGCTCATTGTCTGTTATTGATACATTAACTTATCTGTATTTTTACAAAATGAATGTTGATGCGAAAAATCCAAAATGTGAAGAAAGAGATAGATTTGTTTTATCTAAAGGGCATACAGCACCTGCTTTATATGCAGTTCTTGCAGCTAAAGGATATTTTGAAAAAGAAGAACTTTTAAAACTAAGAAAACCAAATGCGATGCTTCAAGGTCACCCAGATATGAAAGGTATTCCAGGTGTTGATATGTCAACTGGCTCACTAGGTCAAGGGATTTCGGCTGCTTGTGGTATGGCTTTAGGTGCAAAAATTGATAATAAAAATATCACAGTTTACACTGTTTTAGGTGATGGCGAAATTCAAGAAGGTCAGGTTTGGGAAAGTGCAATGTTTGCAAGCCATTATAAGCTTGATAACTTAGTTGCAGTGGTTGATAATAATAATCTTCAAATAGATGGTAAGGTTGATGAAGTTATGTCTGTTTATCCAATTGATGAAAAATTTCTAGCTTTTGGCTGGAATGTTACAACTTGTGATGGACACGATTTTGATAGCATTCACGCAGCATTTGAAAAAACTAAAGAAAAAAACGGAAAACCTTGGGTTGTAATTCAAAAATCAATTAAAGGTAAAGGCGTTTCATTTATGGAAGATAAGGCTGCTTGGCATGGCTCAGCACCAAATGATGAACAGTTTAAAGAAGCTATTGCAGAATTAGATGCAAAGCTAAGTGAAATGGGGGGTATCTAATTATGTCAGAAGTAAAATCAGTTGCAACAAGAGAAAGTTATGGTAATGCTTTAAAAGAGCTTGGTGCTCTAAACAAAGATATAGTTGTTTTTGATGCCGATCTTTCAGGAGCTACTAAAACTGCAATATTTAAAAAAGAATTCCCAGAAAGATTTTTTAATAGTGGTATAGCTGAAAGCAGTATGGTTGCAACAGCTGCGGGTATTTCAACAATGGGAAAAATACCATTTGTTTCTTCATTCAGTATGTTTTTAGCTGGAAGAGCATTTGAGCAAATCAGAAATTCAATAGGCTACCCACACCTAAATGTTAAACTAGCTGCAACTCACGCTGGTATTTCAGTTGGTGAAGATGGTGCATCTCATCAATGTAATGAAGATATTGCATTAATGAGAACTATCCCAGGAATGACAATTATAAACCCTTGTGATGATGTGGAAGCAAGAGCAGCAGTTTTTGCAGCCGCAGAATTAAAAGGACCAGTTTACCTAAGATTTGGTCGTTTGGCAGTTCCAGTTGTTCATAGTGATGATTATAAATTCGAAATCGGAAAAGGCGTTACAATGAAAGAAGGAACAGACGTTACGATTATTGCAACAGGATTAATGGTTGCAAGAGCGTTAGATGCTGCAAAAACTCTTGAAGAAGAAGGAATTTCAGCAAGAGTAATAAATATGCACACAATTAAGCCAATCGATAAAGAAATTATTATAAAAGCAAGTATTGATACAGGACTAATTATCACTTGCGAAGAACACAATGTTATCGGTGGATTATACAGTGCTGTAACTGAAGTGGTTTCAGAAAACATCCCTTGCAAAGTTGTGCCAGTTGCAGTTATGGACGTTTTTGGAAAATCAGGAAGTGCAAAAGAGCTTTTAGATATATACGGACTTAATGCAGAAAACATAGTTAAAAAAGTTAAAGAGAATATCTAGTTTTAGATAACGGAGTATAGAATTATTAAATAAATTAGGCGAATAGCGATTGCTATTCGCTTTTTTATATATTATAGTTATAAAAATATGGATAAAATTGATTGCTTACTTATTGAATAATAATATCATATATGATAAAATATTAATACAATAATAAAGAAGTGTATTGATATTTTGACTTTGTTAATTTAATAAAATTTATCTTGATTAAGGGGGATATAAGGTTATGAAAAAATTAATTAGTATAATGCTTTCACGCCCATTTTTAATAATTTTACTTATAGTTTTTCAGTTTATATTCTTGTTTTCAGTTACGATTTCTTTTAATGTATCATTTAGAGAAATTTATTCATACTTAGTTCTTTTTAGTGGATTTATTATTTTATTACTATTAAATAGAAGCGAATTAAATTCGAGTTATAAATTATTATGGATAACTTTAATTGTTTTCTTGCCACCGTTTGGAATAATTATTTATTGGATTTTAGGGCAAAGGGGGAGCAATTCTGCACTTGCTAAAAAAATGAACGCTTGTATTAAAAGAAGCGAGGAAGCACTCGATGTTGATTATAAATTGTTTTATAAACTGTATAAAAGAAATAAATCTAACTTTAGAACTTCTGCTTACTTAAATAACTATGCAAAAGCTCCTTTATATGATAAGGTTCCATACGAATATTTTGCTTTTGGTGAAGAATTTTTTAAAAAGCTGGTTGAAGAGCTTGAAACTGCTGAAAAATTTATATTTATGGAATTTTTTATTATTGATATTGGATTTATGTTTGATTCGATTTTTGATATTTTAAAAAGGAAGGTCAAAGAAGGGGTTGATGTAAGAATTGTTTATGATTCTTATGGAAGTCTTTTGAAAATGCCTAAAAAAGAAATAGAGATTTTAAAGGAAAATGGAATTAAATGCGAAGAATTTACTCCACTTACATTTTCTTTAAGATTATCAGATTATCTAATGCTTAATCATCGCTCACATCGAAAATTAGTTATAGTTGATGGATATAAAGGCTTTATTGGTGGGTTGAATTTAGCAGATGAATACATTAATCATATAGAGCGTTTTGGCGTTTGGAAAGACACAGGGTTTATGGTTGAGGGGCACTGCGTTTACCCTATGACGGCATCATTTTTATCTATGTGGGATTTTGTAACTAATAGTACAACTGATATAGAAAAATATAAATCTAGAAAATCAAGAAAAGAAGGAACAGAAACTATTCAAACTTATTTTGATTCTCCACTTGACTGGGAAACAGTATCAAAAAATGTTTATATGAATATTATTCAGCAGGCTGAAAAATACGTTTATATAACAACTCCATATCTAATACTAGGTGAAGAAATGATAACATGCCTTCAGCTTGCGGCTAAAAGTGGGATAGAAATAAAGATAATTACACCTGGAATACCTGATAAATGGTATGCCTTTTGGTTAACGCAAAGCTACTATAAGCCTTTAATTGAAGCGGGGGTTGAAATTTATGAATATACACCAGGGTTTATTCATTCAAAAATGGCAGTTTCAGATGATAAAATAGCTCTTATTGGAACTGCAAACCTAGATTATAGAAGCTTATATCTTCACTTTGAAAATGGAACAGTTTTTTATAATGGTGAAATCCCGCTTGAAGTTAAAAAAGATTTTTTAAACACACTTTCTGATTCAAACAAAATCACTATGCAGGATATAAAAAATGCACCGTTATATAAAAAAATATATCAAGCGATTATGAAAATTTTTTCGCCGCTTATGTGATGAAATATTCAAAATAAGGATATTTAGCTTATAGATAAATAATGCTAAATATCCTTATTTTTATCTAGTGTCAAAGATAATTATTTAACGATATAAATTGTTTGCATTTCATATGAATTGGTGGTATACTTCTTGTTAGATATTCTGTTCACAGCTTGTGAACACAAAGGAAGAGAGGTATAGATTTTGTTTAAGATTTTAGAAAAAAAACAGCTTAATGATACAACATATTCATTAAAAATAAACGCACCAGTCCTTGCACAAAATATACAGCCTGGACAATTTGTTATTGTTATGGGAGATGAAAATTCAGAAAGAGTTCCACTAACAATTTCATCATATAATAAAGAAGATGGCAATGTAACTATTGTGTTTCAAGCAATAGGTGCTGCCACTATGAAATTAAGTAAAAAAAATACTGGCGATAATATTGCACATCTAGCAGGGCCACTTGGAAGCGCAACTCATTTAGACGGATATAAAAATGTTTGCGTTATTGGTGGTGGTGTTGGCTGTGCAATTGCTATGCCACAAGCAAAATGGCTTAAAGACAATGGTGCAAATGTTGATGTTATAGCTGGATTTAGAAATAAAGATATTGTTATTTTAGAAGATGAAATGAAAGAATCAGCAACTAATTTAACTATCTGCACTGATGATGGAAGCTATGGAATTAAAGGATTTGTAACTAATGCATTAGAAGAAAATATTGTGAATGGTAAAAAATATGATTTAGTTATTGCAATTGGCCCAGTAATGATGATGAAAGCAGTTTGCAGTGTAAGTGAAAAATATAATATAAAAACAATCGTTAGCTTAAATCCTATTATGATTGATGGGACAGGTATGTGTGGTGGTTGCCGTGTAACTGTTGATAACGAGATTAAATTTGCCTGCGTAGATGGTCCGGATTTTGATGGACATAAGGTTAATTTTGAAGAGTTAATGATTAGAAATTCAACTTATAAAGAGCAAGAACAAGAGCATATCTGCAAAATGAATGGATAGCATAAGTTTGTGAATTTTGCTGTGAAGTAGTATCCTTTTCAAATATTTATTAATAGCAAAAAACACAAACCATCAAGAAAGGAATTATTATAACTATGTACAATAAACAAGAAAATAAAACTCCAATGCCAACTCAAGATGCAGATATTAGAAATAAAAATTTTGAAGAAGTGAGCCTTGGATATACTTTGGATATGGCTGTTAATGAAGCAAATAGATGCATTGATTGCAAGCACAAACCTTGCGTTCAAGGATGTCCGATTAATATTGATATTCCAGCCTTTATTAATCATATTAAAAGCAATGATATTAAATCAGCCTTTGATTCAATAAAAACTCAAAATGCACTTCCAGCTGTTTGTGGAAGAGTCTGCCCACAAGAAAATCAATGCGAAAAAAATTGTGTTAGAGCAAAAAAAGGTGAGAGCGTTGCAATTGGTCGTCTTGAAATGTTTTGTGCTGATTGGGCAAGAGAAAATGATATTAAATCAAGCGATATAAAAGAAAAACAAAATAAAAAGGTAGCCGTTATTGGTGCAGGCCCAGCTGGGCTTTCTTGTGCAGGGATTTTAGCGAAAAACGGAGTAGAAGTTGAAATTTTTGAATCACTTCATAAAGCAGGTGGAGTTTTAATGTATGGGATTCCAGAATTTAGATTGCCAAAATCAATTGTTAATTATGAAATTGATAATTTAAAAGAATTAGGTGTTAAAATAAGCACAGATACAATAGTTGGGAAAACTGTCACAGTTAATCAATTAGAAAATCAAGGGTTTTCAGCTTTCTTTATTGGAAGTGGTGCAGGGTTGCCATCATTTATGGGGATAAAGGGCGAAAACTTTGCAAATGTACTTTCTGCTAATGAGTATTTAACAAGATTTAATTTAATGGAAGCTTACAAAGAAGAAAGCGATACACCAAATATTAAATACAACCATGTTGTTGTTGTAGGTGGCGGTAATGTTGCGATGGATGCAGCGAGAGTTGCCAAAAGAAACGGAAGCAAGGTTAGCATTGTTTATAGAAGAAGCGAAAAAGAAATGCCAGCTAGACTTGAAGAAATTCATCACGCAAAAGAAGAAGGGATAGAATTTTTAACATTGAATAACCCAGTTGAAATTTTTGCTGATGAAAAAGGAAGAGTTAATAAATTACAGCTAATTAAAATGGATCGAATTCCACCTGCAAATGAAGGAGAGCGAGCTTCAGTTAAAGCTATTGAAGGAAGCGAATATCTTTTAGATGTCGACTGCGTTATTATGGCAATAGGAACTAATCCAAATCCAATATTAAAATCAAGCCTTCCAGAATTAGAATTAACTAGACGTGGTGGATTTAAAGTTGATGATAATATGAGGACTTCAAAAGAAAATATCTGGGCAGGGGGCGACGCTGTTACTGGTGCTGCAACTGTTATTGAAGCAATGGGCGCTGGAACAAAAGCTGCGAGTTCAATTTTAGAATATTTAAAATAATTTAAAAAATCGGAATTTTTATAAAGTTCCGATTTTTTGTTTTATATGTAATACAAATATTAAAATAATCATAAATATATATTATATAAATAATTTTCACTTCGCTACAATTATTTATTCGAGTTTTATTTGCCTGCAAGCAGTATAGTAGGCAAATCGCTAAAGCGATTACATAAAACATCGTTAATATGTTTCTTATACAAAAAAGAAAGGACTGATTATTTTAATGATTGAAACAAAAATTGAGAATGAATTAGATATAAAAGAAATTAATTCTGATATAAAAAAAGAATATAAGCAGATAATAGAAGAGTTTAAAAAGGAAGAAAAAGACAAAGAAAATGATAGCTATTTTTATATTCAAATTCTAATTGCCTTTATCATTGTTGCATTTTCTTTTTTTATAAGAAACTCTGGGGATGCAGCATTTGATCATGCAAGAGCAAATTATAAAGATTTTTTTGAAAAAGAAACGATAATGGAAAGCAATTTTTCATATAATATTTTTTTAGAGAATATAAAAGAAGAAATACGAATAGCCTTTGACAAATTAAGTGTGGCTTATGAAGAAGCTTTTGCAAAGGGAAGTGGACTTCCAAGTAATGTAAGCTACTCAAAATATGATTTAGATATTGAGTTGCTAACTCCTGTTGAGGGCTGGATATCATCAAGCTTTGGCTCAAGGCCAGATCCTTTTGGCTCAAATAGCAGTGATTTTCACACAGGGCTTGATATAGCAGCTGCTAAAGGCACATTTATTAAATCAGCAACTGATGGTGTGGTTGTTGGAGCTGAATATTCTCCTGTAGCAGGTAATTTTATAGTAATAGAATATGATGATAGCCTATCTTTAATGTATGGGCACACACAGTTTATGCTTGTTTCAGTGGGGGACACAGTTATGGCAGGGCAGGTTATCGCTACAGTTGGGGAAACAGGTATGGCAACAGGTCCACATCTTCATTTTGAAGTTAGGCTAGATGATATTAGATATAATCCAATTTATGCTTTAGACTATGATTAATCAAAGTTTTTTTCTTTGCATAGTGTTATTTTTTCTATTATTATTTGATAGATTAAATGTGGTTTTATTTTGTGTTGTTTCAAGTGTTATTCATGAAAGTGTTCATGTGGTTTTGTATATGGTTTTATATAAGGAAATTCCAAGTTTGAAATTTTCTATTTTTGGAATATCATTAAAAAATGATAATATTAATCTGAATAAGAATTTAATAATTATATTAACTGCTCCACTAATTAATTTATTAATTGCTATAATTGGTATAATTAATCTAAACATAAAATTTAGAATGAATTTATTTGTGTTTTCATATATTAATTTGATTTTAGGAATATTGAATTTATTACCAATTGAATATCTTGATGGTGCAAGAGTGTATGATATACTTTTTTATAAATATTCAAAATATTCTAAAATATTAAATATAATAAGCTTATTATTTTTATTTTCGGTATCTTTGAATTTTTCAAAAGATAAAATACAAACATTAATATCTTTAATGATATTTTCTGTATATTTTTTAATCAATGTTAAAAAAAGCTGATTGAATATCAGCTTTTTTTGTGATATAATATTTTAGTTATAAAGCACGGTTGTGCAAAGTTTAGATATTTTATCTAAACTTTTTAGAAAGGAATTTATTAAATGATAGACAATAAATTACAAGAGGTACTCCTGAGCGTTCAAAAGCCTGCAAGATATACAGGTGGTGAGCAAGGGTGCGTTATGAAGAATAAAGAAGATATAGATATTCATTTTGCGTTTTGTTTTCCAGACACTTATGAGATAGGTATGTCCCACTTAGGTCTTAAAGTTATCTACGATGTTTTAAATAAAGAAGATAATATATGGTGTGAAAGAGCATTTACTCCCTGGATTGATATGCTAGAAAAAATGAAGGAAAATGGAATTCCTTTGTATTCGCTAGAAAGTAAAACTCCACTTCGCGATTTTGATATCCTAGGATTTACTTTGCAATATGAATTATCATACACAAATATTTTAGCAATGCTGGATTTATCTGATATTCCTTTTAGAGCAAAAGACAGGGATATGTCTTACCCATTAATCTATGCAGGTGGCCCAAACACTTGTAATGCAGAGCCAATAGCAGAATGGTTTGATGTTATGCTACTGGGTGAGGGTGAATATCACACAGTTGAGCTTTGTAAAACATATGATAAATGCAAAAAAGCTGGAATGAGTAAACTTGAAACTTTAAAAGAACTTTCAAAAATCGAAGGTGTATATATTCCATCTTTTTATGAAGTTGATTATAATGAAGATAACACAGTTAAAGAAATTAAGGCTGTAAATGGTGCGCCGATGCCTTGTAGTAAGGCGATTATTAAAGATTTTAAAACTCTTGCTTTTCCAACAGAATTTGTTGTTCCGATAATTGGTGCTGTTCACGATAGGGCAATGGTTGAAGTTTTAAGGGGTTGTGTTAGAGGATGCCGTTTTTGTCAAGCTGGATTTATCTATCGTCCATTTAGGGAAAGAGATATTGATTTGATAAATGAAGGGGTGCAAGAGCTTTGTAAAAACACAGGCTATGATGAAGTTTCTCTATCATCTCTTTCAACTAGTGACCATCCGGAACTTGAGCCTTTAATTGATGAAATGCTTGTCTGGACACAGGAAGATAAGGTTAATATCTCACTACCATCGCTGAGAATTGATAATTTTTCAGAAAGTTTAATTGAGAAAACTCAAAAAGTTCGCCAAAGTGGGCTAACTTTTGCTCCTGAGGCTGGAACGCAAAGACTTCGTGATATTATAAATAAAAACATTGAAGAAGCTGAAATAGAAAAAACATGTAGGTTAGCATTTGAAAAAGGTTATTCAAGTGTTAAATTATACTTTATGATGGGACTTCCTGGCGAAACAATGGAAGATATTAAAGGGATATATGATACTGCAAATAATATAATTGCGCTATACTATTCTCTGGGTGATAAAGTTAAAGGGCGTGGAGTTACAATTTCAATTAGCGTGGCTTGCTTTGTACCAAAACCGTTTACTCCGTTTCAATTTTTTGGGCAAGATAGTATGCAAAGCTTAAAAGAAAAACAAAAATATCTTTTAGAGCTTGTTAATAATAATAGAAGGATGAAACTAAGCTACCACGATGCAGATGTAAGCTTTTTAGAAGCTGTTTTTGCAAGGGGAGATAGACGACAATCCGAAGTTATTATAAAAGCGTATGAAAAGGGCTGTATATTTGATAGCTGGTATGAAACTTTTAAACCTAAAGTTTGGGAAGAAACATTCAAAGAATTTAATATGGATATGAATTTCTATGCGAACAGGGATAGAGAATACAGCGAAATAACTCCTTGGGAACATATTAACTACGGACCAACTAAAGATTTTTTAATTTCTGAATATGAAAAATCAAAGAAAATTATGACAACAAAACCTTGCAATCTAGAATGTTATAATTGTGGTGCGAATAAAATATTAGGAAGGGCGTGCTTTTAATGTATACAGTTAGATTGAATTTTAATAAAGTTGGACTTAGTATTTATTTCTCACAGCTAGATTTGCAAAGAGTTATGGCAAGGGCTTTAAGAATTTCAGGACTTCCAGTTTGGTTTTCACAAGGGTTTAATCCTCATATTTATATGACTTTTACTCTTCCATTATCTCTAGGACACGAAAGTGTTTGTGAAAGTGTTGATTTTAGATTAACAAAAGAAATGCCTTATGATGAAGTGAAAAAAGCACTAGAAAACACTCTTCCATCTGGAATTGAAGTTGTAAGCGTTACAGATGTTTCATATGATGCAAGGAGCATTGCTTTTGCAAAATATTCACTTACTATTTTTGGGAATCCAGATGAAATCAAAACAGCGATTAATACTTATAATATGAAAAATGAAGTTTTAATGGAGAAAAAATCTAAAAAGAAAATAAACACAGTTAATATTAAAGAGTTTATTAAAGATATAAAAATAGAAAATGAAAATGAAAATAGTGTTACTATTTCAGGAGTTTTTTCAGCTGGAGTTATTATGAATTTAAATCCAAATCTATTTTTAAATTACTTAGAAAGCATCAGCAATGTTAAAACTTTCCAAACAAAAGTGCTAAGAGAAGAACTTTTAGATAAGGATATGAAAATTTTGCAAAAAAACACTTGCAATTTTAATTAAGCTGTGGTATTATATTTAGGCGTTAGTATCTGCCGAGCCATCGGTAGGGTTAATGTATACAAAAAACATTAAGCGGATAGTCCTCTGTCAATTAATTTATTGAGTATGAACATCTGTAAAACAAATGGAGGAAAAAATAATGGACGCAATTAAAATTATGACACAAGGCATGCTTAAAGAAGAAAAACCAGTTGTAAATGTTGGTGACACTGTTAAAGTTCATGTTAGAATCAAAGAAGGCGAAAAAGAAAGAGTTCAAACTTTTGAAGGAACTGTTATCGCTAAAAAACACGGTGGAATTCAAGAAACATTTACAGTAAGAAGAACATCTTACGGTGTTGGTGTTGAAAGAGTTTTCCCAATTAACTCACCATTCGTAGAAAAAGTTGAAATCGTACGTCACGGACGTGTTCGTCGTGCTAAACTATTCTATCTAAGAGATCGTGTTGGTAAAGCAGCAAAAGTTAAAGAAAGAATTAGAAGATAATTTTTTAAAAAAGCATACTACCTTACATTATTGTAGGGTAGTATTTTTTTGTAAAAAAAAATTGCAATATATCTGTAAATATGTTAAAATATACACTATATGTGCATTTAAAATATTAGCGTTTAAAAGGCTTGAAATATAAGCTTTACAAATCAAAGATGTTAATTTATTATTTGCTAATAAATCTAAATGAAAGGTATTATATTATAAAGGCTACTATATGGAAATTTCGATTATTATCCCGATATATAATACTGAAATTTATTTAAGGGAATGTATAGAATCAGCTTTATTAATGCGTAATTCTAAAACTACTGAAATTATTCTAATAAATGACGGCTCACCTGATAATAGCATTGATTTATGCAAAGAGTATCAAAAAAATAACGAGAATATAGTTGTTGTTGATAAAGAAAATGAAGGCCTTGCAAAAACTAGAAATTGCGCAATAGATATAGCAAAAGGAGAGTATATTTTATTTTTGGATAGTGATGATTATTATCTACCTTTTAAAAATAATAAAAACAGCTCTTCACTAAAATATATTTACGATAAAGCAAAAGAAGAAAATTTAGATGTTTTGCTTTTTAATTACACAAAAAGTGAAAATGAAAGCCCACAAAGAAAAACAGACGAATATTTTATAAAAGATGTAAATAAACTCGTGAATGATAATATATATACATCAAGTGCTTGCACAAAACTGATTAAAAGAGAAGTTTTAATTGATAATAATATATATTTTATTTCTGGGACTCTGTCAGAAGATATATTATTTTCAGCGAAATTACTTAATGTAGAGAATATTAAAATAGCATTTTTGAATGAAATTTTTTATTTTTATAGATCACGTGATGGCTCGATAACAAAATCTGTTAGCAAAAAGCATATATTAGATTTAATTAATATTATAAAAGAGTTGAGTGAATTTGATAAAAAAAGTGTTTTAGCATATGCAGGGTTTCAATATGCCACTTTAATGATAAATATTAATTTGTCTAAAGATATAATAGATAAAAGTATTTTAAAAGAAATAAAAAAGTATTCATATTTATTAAAATATAATAAATCAAATCAAATTAAAATAATTTATTATATTAGTAAGATACTAGGGGTAGGGATTTCTGGAAAACTATTAACTTTCTTATTTAAAATTAAAGAGGCAAAAAATGAAAAAAATTAGTGTGATAATTCCAGCACATAACTGCGAAAAAACTATAAATCAGTGCGTAGAAAGTATAACTTCGAATGAAGTTGAAATAATTATAATTGAAAACAACTCTACTGATAATAGCGTTAAATTAATTAAAGAAATGGCAGAAAATAATAGCAATATTATTTTTTTGCAAACGGATAGTGGACCATCAAAAGCAAGAAATATTGGCATTGATTATGCATCGGGAGAGTATATTATATTTCTTGATAGTGATGATTTTATAATTGAAGATTTAGATAAATTATATAATTTATTATCTGATAAAAATGATATCTACTTTATGCATAATAAAATACTAAATACTAAAAATGAAATTAAGGACACTTATTATAGCCTAGAAAATGATATGTTAATAAATGTAAATGGCAAAAATGCACACAGAAAATTATTTAATGAGTATTTTATTTCAACAGGCCCCTGCAATTATATATATAAAAGTAGCTTTTTAAAAGAATTGAAGGCAAAATTCGATGAAAAGATATACTTAGGCGAAGACACCTGCTTTGTTACAAAATGTTTATGGAATGCAAAAAAAGTCAGTTTTTTGAAAAATAAAGTTATATGTTTTAGGCAGTCAGAATCTGGGACATTATCATCAAGTTTTAATGAAGAATCATTGAAAAACATATGCAAATCCTTTGAATTTGGTGTAAATTATTCAAAAGATTTTACAAAAGAAGAAAAAAACATTTTCTTATGCCCGTATATTAACAGTGCATTATGGTTTTTAATTCAGATGAAAAATTCCAATAAATCTGAATTTATAAATTCAAAAAATGAACTACAATTCTTATCGAGTTTTTTAATGAGTGGATATAAAATGCGTCATAAGGTAATTGGAATATTGGCAAAATTAATCGGAGTTTTTAATACTTCAAAATTGATAGGACTAATAAAAAGGTGAAAAAATGAACCCTAAAATTTCAATAATCGTTCCAGTATATAATGTGGAGAAATATTTAAATGAATGTTTAGATAGCCTATTAAATCAAACATTTAAAAATTTTGAAGTTATCATAGTAAATGATGGAAGTAGTGATGATAGTTTTTTAATCTGTAAACAATATGCAGATAAAGATAATAGATTTATTTTAATAAATCAACAAAACAAAGGCCTTTCAGGGGCAAGAAATACAGGGATAAATAATGCTAAAGCAGAGTATATTCTTTTTTTAGATAGTGATGATTATTTATATAATAATAGTCTAGAAAAATTAATCGAGATTATTAATAAAGATGAACAAATTGATGTTTTAATTTTTAATTTAACATCTAAGATGGCAAAAAAATTTAAAATCGAAGATGGAATAATTGATGTGAATACAGCTCTTCATGGCATATATGAAAACTCAGCCTTTGTTACAGCTTGCACAAAATTATATAAAAAAGATATTTTTAATAAGCTAAAATTCAAAGAAGGAATAATTCACGAAGATGAATTTATTTGCCATAGAATATATTTAAAAGCAAATAAAATATATCTTACAAATCAAAATCTGTATTTTTATAGAGAAGTGCAGAATAGCATAACTACTCAAAAACTTTCAATTAAACATTTAGATGTTTTTTATGCATTAGATGATAGAATAGTAACTTTAAAAGAAGCTGATTATATAGATATATTAAATAAAACATATGATTTAATGCTGTATTTAATCGTTTCAAGATTTATAAAAATTAAAGCAACAACACAAAATGACAAAGAGAAAAAGCAAGAAATAGAAACGATTATTAAAAAGTACGAAAATGAAATTAGAAGATTATCGATTAAAAATAATATTATTTTCAAAGTATCAATGAAATCCCCGAATATTATGAACTTCATTTATAGTATTTATAAAAACTAAAAGTTAGAAAAGGAAATTAATTAATGAGCAATGAAAAATACTTTACACACATAAAGCCAAAAGATAAGGTTTTTGATTTTAATATTAAAGAGCTTATAGAATATAGGGATTTAATAGGCCTTTTTGTTAAAAGAAATTTTAAATTAATATATGCCCAAACAATCCTAGGTCCGTTATGGCTGATTATAACACCATTTGTTACGAGTGTTGTTTTCTCTTTCGTGTTTGGTGGACTTGCTGGAATATCAACAGATGGAGTTCCAAGTTTTTTATTTTATATGGCTGGAAATACTCTATGGGGGCTATTTAATTCAACACTTATTTCATCAGCAAATTCCTTTTTATTAAATGCTCCAGTATTCAAAAAGGTTTACTTTCCAAGGTTGGCAGCCCCAATTTCACAAAGCATAACATCAATAGCTAATTTTTTAATACAGTTTTTTATGCTGTGTATAATATGGGGGATATACTTTGTTCAAGGCGAAAATCTAAGTTTTAATATATATATGCTACTTATTCCAGTGTTTATTTTGCAAATAGCAATTTTAGGTACAGGGGTAGGACTAGTTGTAACTAGTTTAACAACGAAATTTAAAGATTTAATTTATGTGGTAGGGTTTGGCGTGCAACTATGGATGTATATAACGCCGATTGTTTACCCATTATCCAGTGCAACTGGGATGATGTATTATCTTCTATTAATAAATCCTGTAACGCCACTTATAAATAATTTTAAATATGCACTACTAGGAACAGGTGAGTTTTTAATAGCATCGTGGATATTTTCTATTATTTTCACTGTAATTGTGTTTGTTTTTGGGATAGTGTTATTTAATAGAACTGAGAAAACTTTCGTTGATACGATATAATTAAAGAAAAGTTTGAAAAATAAATTTTTAAACTATGAGTTTTGTAATTTTCGCTGTGAATAACTAGCTAAAATTTACTGCTTTAAAATCAAGTATAGTAAAGACACACAAAACTCACAGAAAGGTATGATTATAAATATGGAACTTCCTATTTTAGAGATAAAAAATATTAAAAAAAGATATACACTAGGCAAGATAACAGGAACAACATTAGTTGCTCAAGTTGAGTCTTGGTGGGCGAATATTAGAAAAAAAGAAGACCCAAATGTTCCACTGCATTTAATGGATAGGCAGGTAGGGCTTTCATTTATGGCTCTTAATGGAGTTAGCTTTTCTGTAAATAAAGGGGAAAGAATAGGCTTAATTGGAAGCAATGGGGCAGGAAAAAGTACACTGTTAAAAATTCTTTCAAGAATAACAGCACCAACAGAAGGGGAAGCTTTTTTGCGAGGCAGGGTTGCGAGTATGCTCGAAGTTGGAACTGGGTTTAACCCAGAAATGACGGGCAGAGAGAATATTTATTTAAATGGCGCAATTCTAGGAATGAATAAAACAGAAGTTGATGAAAAAATTGAACAGATAATTGAATTTAGCGAAGTTCGAGAATTTATTGATACACCAGTTAAAAGATATTCAAGTGGTATGTTTGTAAAGCTTGCATTTGCAGTTGCATCTCATCTTGATAGTGAAATAGTTATAATGGATGAAGTTTTAGCTGTTGGAGATGTTCAGTTTCAGCAAAAATGTTTGAATAAAATGTATGAAACATCTGTTTCAGAGGATAAAACAATCATTTATGTAAGCCATAATATGGCTACAATCCGTCAGCTTTGTAATAGATGCGTTGTTTTAAGCGAGGGTAAAGTTGTGTTTGATGGTGATGTTGAAAAGGCTATTAGCGTTTATTCTTCTTTAGAAGAAATTAACACTAAAACAAAAGATTTAACATCTCTTTCAAGACCAAAACTTTCAGCAAATTTAGTTATGATGGAGAAAATAGAGCTAATTGATAGAGAAAGTGCAACATATGAAAAAGGCGAAAAGATTGCTTTTTCAATAACATTTAATCCTAAAGTTGACTATGAAACTTTTATGCAAATAACTATAAAATCAATGGATGGAATAACTTTATCAACGATATACACAAATCCAAAACAAAATCAAATATTCAAAAAAGGCGAAGTAAAAACTATTGATTTTAAAATTGATTTAATGAATTTAGTTGAAGGGAAGTATATGCTGGATATTCAAATAGTAAACGCACAACACGAAAGACCAATAGCAGATATGGTAAATAAGGCAATGATTGTTGAAGTGGCAAGTAGGAGTTTTGAAGCGAAGAGAGAAGGGCTTAATAGTATTATAGAACTTTCTGATATACAAACTTTATAATTATATGGAAAAGTCAAGTAAATATAAATAAAAATGATAGGAGTTAAAATGAATATATTAATGACGCTAATAAAGCAACATCAAATATCCTTAACAGCGAAAAAAATATTAGAAGAACTAAAACCAGATAAATTTTTAATATTATGTGCTGATGAAACAAATGAAGATTTTGAAAGTATGCCTGGCTTTGTAGAGAGATATAATCAAGGGCATTCTTTAGAGAAAACATACCACGGAAAAACCTGTTATGATGATATGATAGAAATAGATAAAGAATTAGCTAAAGCGTTTGAGCCTTATTTTGAAACAGCAATACAGCTATATGCAAGACAATCAAATGTTGTTGATTTAATATCTTATGATGAACTTTCTTTTATGGTTTATGAAGCGTTAGCTTACTGGAACACTGTTTTAGAAAAACATAAAATTGATGTTTTTATGGCATTTAATATACCACATGCTGGATTTGATTATATAATTTATGCTCTATGTAAAATTAAAGGGATTAAAACTTATTTTATGATACAAACTAAAATTCCAGATTATAGTTACATCATTGACGATATATATAACCAAGTTCCAGAATTAAAAAAATTGTATGAAGAAATAAAAGAAGAATATAAAGATATAGATATAGAAGATATAGAGCTTCCAGAAGATTTTGAATTTCAATACAATAAATATATCAAAAATGAAGAAGATTTAACACCATTATCAATGAATGTCAATTACTTACCTAAAGGAGTTAGTTCGGCTATTGAACGAAAAGAAGAAAAACAAACTAAAATAGCTTTACTATATGAAATGTATAAGAATGACGGATTCCGAAAAACAGCTTATAAGTTATTTTTTAGGATATCACACTTGTTTTATGGTGGCAACAATACACTTACAGAAGAGTATTATAAAAATTGGAGTAAGTATTCTCAAAAGGCTGATTATTCTAAGAAATTTATATATTTTCCATTACATTTGCAACCAGAAATGACAACGTGTCCTTTAGCAGGTGTTTTTATGCATCAAGAATTAATAATACATATGTTATCAAAAATAGTTCCAGATGATGTATATATATATGTAAAAGAAAATCCAAAGCAAACAGCATACGGAAGAATTTTAAAGTTTCCACAAAAGATTTCAGAGTATAGAAATGTAGTTTTACTTGAAAAAGATACAGATACGTTTAAACTGAGCGATAACTGTTTAGCTACAGTTAGTACAACAGGAACAGTTTTGTGGGAAGGTATGTTTAAAAGAAAACCAGGTATAATGTTTGGGAATTTTATTGCTGAATACGCACCAGGGATTTTCAAGGTTAGTAATAAATTAGAATGTGAAAATGCAATAAATAAAATTCTAAATAATGATATAGATATAACATTAAAGGATATTAAATTGTATCTGTTAGCTATAAGTAAAATATCTTTCAAATCGAATAATTTTAACAGAAAGTTAATAGGCAAAAATTTTACTAATGAATCAATGATTGATGGGGCAACTAAAGCATTTGTTCGTGAAATATCCAAAAATATAAAAAGTTAAGCATTAGCGAAAATATAATTGCTATATTTTATTTTTAATAACATTAAAAATTAGATAGAAATTATTGTTTTGAAAGGTTAGAGAATTTGTTTTATGAAATATAACCACGCTGCAATATTTGCAGAAACTCCATTTCAATTAATATCTGGACTTAATATTGCATTTAATCATTTAAAAGCTCAGAAAGTTACATTGTTTTTAACTAGAAAGATGTATGAGAGCAATAGAGAATTTATAATCAATGATACTTCAAAATTAATAGATAATGTATATTATCTAAAAAGAAATGCTTATGCAAAATCTTTTACAGGTAGAGTTTTTCAGAAAATTAAATTCACACTTACTAATGAGTTTGAGTTTCTTTGTGAAAACGTTTTACCGAATGATATTACAGTCGACTGTGTTATCGGTATGAAATATTCAACTCCGATTATACATTTTTTAAAAATGTATAAGATTTATTTGCCATTATATTTGTTTGAAGAAGGAATAGGGGATTATCTGCAAGACAGAAAAGATACTATGCATAACAGTTTAAAAGTTTTTCAAAATAATAAATTTATTGCTTCTATAACTCAATATGCAATGCTTCCAATATTATTTGAAAAAATAAATAATATTAGATGCGAAAGTTTAACTTCAGCACCTAATGAAGAATTTAAAAGTATATTATCTAGTGTTTTTTTTAATGAAAAAGAAGATTTAAATAATATTAATATTATTTATTTAGATAGAACTATATCTATTGCTAGTAAGGAAAATCAAGATAGATTTTTAAAGATTGAAGAGCAAGTATTTAATTTGCTGAAAATCATAGATAACAAAACTGCCGTTAAAATTCATCCAAGGTCGGTGAAAGAATATGAAAACAAAACATTATTAAAATCTCCTTGGGAAATTCTTTTATCAAATAATATGGATAAAAAAAATATTGTAGCTATTTCTACCCCGACAACTGCTTTTATAACACCAAAGTGTTTACTTGGACTGGATGTTATGATTATAGATTTATCAATATTATTTAAAGACTACTTAATTGACTTATATGGAGAAGAAGCGTATAATAATTTCTTGGAGATAAATGAAAATATTAGATTGCAATATAAAAATAAAGAACTCGTTCAAATGCCAAAGACTTTTGATGAACTTGAAAGCATAATTAATAATTTAAAGGAACAATAAAATGAAAAAAATAATGCATATTGCATCTTTTAAAGGTAACGCTGGGGATATTGTTAACCACGAAGGGTTTTATAAAATTTTAAAAGATGTTTTAATAGAAGAATTTACAGTAAATCAAATAGAAGTAAGGGAGTTTTATAGAAATTCTCTTAAACGAAAATTTGATAATGAATTTTTATCTGAAATTAATAGCTATGATTTATTAATATTAGGTGGTGGAGCTTTTTTTGATGCTAGATGGATAGAATCAAAAACGGGCACTACTTTTGATATGGATAATGAATTTATAGATGGAATAAAAATCCCTGTTTTAGTGAATGCTATGGGATATTTAGAAACACTTGAATCTTCTGAGGATAATAGTGAAGTATACAAACTATTTGAAAAATTTCTAACATATATAACATCAAAAGAAAATTGGCTTGTTACAGTTAGGAATGATGAATCATTTAAAAGAATTGAAGATAGATACACAAAATCTCTATCAAGTAAGATAACTAAAGTTGCTGATAATGGTCTTTTTTACACAGATAAAATCCCAACTAAAAAAAATGATAAAGTAAACACAATCGGGCTTAATATAACAAATGATTTGTTTTCAAAATCATTTAATAATGATATGACAACTGATAAATTCAATGATGCAATTTCAAATTATATTACGAAGTTAATTGATGAAAATAAAAATTTAATTTTATTCGCTCACGCACCACAAGATTTAAATACGATAAATATTATTATGAGTAAAATAGGTGCTGAAAAATTTAGAGAAAAAATAACAGTTGCGCCGTATCGTCCAAGTGATGTTTTTGGGGTGGATGAACTTATAAAATATTATAAAATGTGTGATATAGTTATAGCAATGAGATTTCACGCTAATATTTTAGCTTTGCAACTTGGTATACCAACTGTTGGGTTATCTGGGCATAATCAAATAAAAGCTTTATATAATGAGCTAGCTTTAGAAGAATACTTTATTAAAGTGGATAGTGATGATTTTATAAATAAAGTTATGAACACAATAGAATTAATATCTAAAAAAGAGTATGTAGAAAAAGCAAATAATAGCTTTGCAGAGCTTGAAGAATTAAAGGCTTTATACAAAGAGAAATTAAATGATTTTTTAAATAAATAGGAGATTTTATTATGAGAATTGGTAATATTTTAATCGATAAAACAACAGAACCACTAGTTATTCCTGATATAGGAATTAATCATAATGGTGATTTAGAAGTTGCAAAAGCTATGGTGCTTTCTGCTTATCGTGCAGGAGCAAAAGTTATAAAGCATCAAACTCACGTTGTGGAAGATGAGATGGCATCAGCTGCAAAAAAAGTTATTCCAGGGAATGCTGATATTTCAATTTATGAAATTATGGATAACTGTGCTTTAAATGAAGAAGATGAAAAGGCTTTAATGGAATACACCGAGAGCCTTGGAATGGAATATTTAAGCACGCCTTTTTCAAGGGCAGCAGCAGATAGATTAGAAAAATTCGGCGTTAAAGGATATAAAATAGGCTCTGGAGAAATGAACAACTATCCTTTATTAAAACATATCGCATCTTTTAAAAAGCCAATGATAGTATCAACGGGTATGAATGATATAGAAAGTATTAAAAAAGCTGTTGTGATTTTAGAAGAGGCAGGAGTGGAATACGCACTTCTTCACACAACTAATTTATATCCAACACCAATACATTTAGTTCGCCTTGGTGCAATGCAAGAAATGATGAAAGAATTTCCAAATGCGATAATAGGACTTTCAGACCATACTATTAATAATAATTCTTGCCTTGCTGCTACTGCAATGGGAGCAAAAGTTTTAGAAAGACATTACACTGATACAATGGATAGACAAGGTCCAGATATTATTTGCTCTATGGACGAAACTTCTTTAGCAGCGCTTATAAAAGACAGTAAAGAGATAACTTTAATGCTAGGTGGCACTAAAAAAGCTACTAAAGAAGAGCAAGTGACGATTGATTTTGCTTTTGCAAGCGTTGTTACAATAAAGCCTGTTAAAAAAGGTGAAGTTTTTACAAAAGAAAATCTATGGGTTAAACGCCCAGGAACTGGCGAATTTTTAGCTGAAGATTATGAAAATATTTTAGGTAAAATTGCATCTTGCGATATAGAAAATGATGTTTTATTAAAAAAAGAAATGGTTGAAATCTAAATATGAAAAAAATTATGTTTGTAACTGGGACAAGGGCTGATTACGGCAAAATGAAACCTTTAATGCTTGCAACTGAAAATTCAGATAAATTCGAGGCGCATATTTATATATCTGGAATGCATTTAATTGAAAGCCTTGGAAATACATATACTGAAGTTTTAAAAGATAAATATAAAAATGTTCATATCGCTTATGGCGCTTATAATACAACGAGTATGAGCCATAATCTTGGCAGTTTAATTTGTAATATGACAGGATATATCGAGAGAATAAAGCCGGATTTAATTGTTGTGCACGGGGATAGAGTTGATGCTTTAGCTGGTGCTACAACTGGGGCACTTAATAATATTAGAGTAGCACACGTTGAAGGTGGGGAAGTGTCGGGAACGATTGATGAATCTATAAGGCACGCTATTTCAAAGTTTGCTCATTGGCATTTTGTTGCAAATGAAGAGGCAAGGCAAAGATTAATACAGCTAGGTGAAAATAATGATTATATTTTTACGATTGGCTCACCTGATATTGATATTATGCTAAGTGATAATCTTCCAAGTCTTGAAGAGGCTAAGAAAAGATATGATATAAAATTTGATAAGTATGCGATTTTAATGTATCATCCTGTAACAACTGAATTTGAAAAAACTTCATATAAAATAAAAGAGTTATTAAAAGCGATAGAAAATTCTAATAAAAATTATATAGTAATCTATCCAAACAATGATTTAGGCTCGGAAATTATTATTAGTGAATATGAGCAAATAAAAAACAAAGATAATATTAGGGTTTTTCCATCAATAAGATTTGAATTTTTCCTAACCCTATTAAAAAATTCAGAATTTTTAATAGGAAATTCAAGTGCCGGTATAAGAGAAACAGGAGTTTATGGAATTCCTTCTATTGATATAGGAACAAGGCAAAGTGGAAGATATTCTAGCGAAAGTGGTCATATCACTCACACTAGTGATAAATCAGAAGATATTTTATTTGCAATTAATAATTTGAATAATAACTTAACCCCAGACACAACATTTGGTGTTGGGGATAGCGTTAATAAATTTATAAAAGTATTAGAAAATGATGAAATATTCAGCTCTGAAATACAAAAGAGATTTATTGATATTAATTTTTAATTTAAAATAGGAAAAACAACTATGTATAACAACAAAAAAGTTTTGGCGATAATTCCAGCGAGAGCAGGCAGTAAAGGGATAAAAAACAAGAATTTAGCTGATTTAAATGGAAAACCTTTAATTGAATACACAATAAATTCAGCCTTAAATAGTAGTTTTATCGACACAGTTTTAGTTAGCACTGATGGTGAAAATATTGCAGAATTTGCAAAATCAATTGGTGCTAGTGTCCCTTTTGTTCGTCCTGAAAAAATTTCAGGGGATAAAGCAAAAACTGTTGACGCTGTTTTTCACGCAGTGGAATTTTTAAAATCTCAAAATGAAATTTATGATAGCGTTGTACTCCTGCAAGCAACTTCACCTTTTAGAACAACAAAAGAAATTGATGAGGCAATTGAATTATACTACAAAGAAAATAAAAGTGTTGTAGCCATATCTAAAGTGAAAGAAAATCCTTTACTTATTAGAAGAATGCAAAATAATATCTTATCACCACTTTTAAATACAAGAAGTGATGTAAGACGTCAGGACTTTGCTGATTTTTATTTTGTGAATGGAAGTATTTATATTAATGATTTTTATACACTATCACTCGATACAAGTTTTAATGATAACGAGATAGGGTATTTAACTCAAAGTGAAAATATTGATATTGATACTATTGAAGATTTAAATTATGCCAATTTTTTAATGCAAAATAATAAAACTAAATAAATATATACAAAACAAAAAAAGCTCAAACCTAATTGGTTTGAGCTTTTTGTTATTCTTCATCTTGAAGCTGTTTTTTTAGATTGTTTTTATAAACAAACTTACTAATAAATATGCTTAGTTGTAATAATAATACCATTGGAAGCCCTAGAAGTAGCTGAGATACTATATCTGGTGGAGTTATAAATGCGGCAGCTATAAAAATACCAACAATTAAAAGTCCTCTATGTTTTATTAAAAATTCTGGTTTAATAATATTTAGCTGTGTTAATAAAAATATTAAAACAGGCATTTCAAAAACAAAACCAAACCCTAAAAGCATCATGTTAACAAAACTTGTATAAGATTGAACAGATATCATAGAAGAAACTTCGCTTATCTCTATTCTTGTAAAAAAAGATATTGTTATAGGAAGTACCATTGTATAGCAAAAGTAAACACCTATTATAAAACAAATTAATCCAAAAAATAAAGAAATTAGAATATATCTCTTTTCTTTTTTATATAAGCCTTTTTTTAAAAACGCCCATATTTGAAAAACTGTAAAAGGGGAGGCAACAATAGCCCCTGCTATAACTGCTAATTGAATATACACTAAAAATAGCTCTGATGGACCTATGTAAACAAGTTGCATATCACCAGTTAAAGCTAATAAATACTGCATTAGATAATCTGTATAGTTAAAAGCGATAGCAATAGTTATAAAATTTACAATCACAATTAAAGTTAATCTTTTACGAAGTTCACCTAAATGGTCAAACAAAGGCATATCTGCTGTTGCTTGTTTTTTCTTAAGGTTTACAGCCATATTTATTTACTCTCAGTTGTAGTATCTTCAACAACAGGCTCATCTGCAAATTTTTCAATTTTTGTAGTAACTTCTTGTGTACCTTTTTTGAATTCTTTTATTGCTTGACCCATACTTTTAGCTAAAGCTGGTAGCTTTGTTGGTCCAAAAACCAATAAAATAATACCAAAAATAACGGCTAATTCGCCCATACCTAATTTCCCGAACATAATAAAATCTCCTTTTAAATAAAATTGTTAATATCGTGTGATGAATATAGCAGTAGCTCTGCATTTTGTGAATTTATATGAATTGCAAGATTTATACCCCAATCACTAGCAATAATTTTGCCAGTTGCACTTGGGTATTTTAATGATGCAATCATAGGTATATTAAGCATTTTTGCCTTGAATAAAAATTCACTACTAATTCTACCTGTTGTAACAAGGATAGAACTCGAAGGTTCTACACCTTTAATTATACCTTCTCCCACAGCTTTGTCAATAGCACAATGTCTACTAACGTCCTCTTTAAATATTATATTTTTTCCATCGCAAAGAAGTGCTGCGTGAAGTCCTTTAGTTCTTTTTGATGTTAGAAGTTCTCCATAATTATTAACAAGGGTTAAAATCTCTTTTTCATTATCTTGCTTTAAAGCCGATGGCTCTATATTTTCTGCTTTATTTATTGCAATAGATGCAAGAGAAGATAAAAGGGGAGTTTCATCTGGAGTTTTAACATTTGCTGTTATATTAACAGTTAATGTATTAGCATCAAAAGTTATGTTTTTAATATCGTCGGCTTTTTTTATAAATCCTTGTGAGAATAAAAACCCACGAAATAAATTTTCTATATCAGTAGGTGTGCATAATAAATCTTGCATATATTTATTATTTAAAACTACTTTAAGTGGAAGTTCCACTAATTTTTCAATTAATTCTGCCTTCATTATGGACTACTTGGCCTTTCTACTTGTTCCCATTCAGCTAAAGACTTTGCGTATTTTTTGCTCATAAAATCTAAAGAAAAAATACATAAATCCCCATTACTAGCTGTAACAGTGTCTATATCTTTATATTCATCAACACTAGTCATTCTTGCAAGTGCACCAAGAACTTCGTCTTTCGTGTAGTAATAAGGAAATGAAGTAAAAACAGTTATCGGAGTTGGTCTTGGATAAACTTTGCAATCGTGTCTTACTGTTGAAGCAATAGTGGCTAATATATCTTTGCTTTGAATTAAAGCTTGCACAGTTGCAAATCTTTCACTCATCATTTTATCATTATAATAGAATAGATTTTGCTCAGTTTTTATAGCAACTAAATTTGATAATTCTAGAAAATTATCCTTATCTTTGATTAAACTTATAACATCTTCCTTTTTTAGTCCAGCAGGTGGCTTTAATAACAAAATAGAATGTGCAACAACTAAACTTTTTTTATTTTCACTATTTATGTAATTCATTAAAATCTCGGCTGAAGATTTCTTTCTCTTCATTTGTGCCTCAACTTCTTCTAAAGCTTTTTCAAAAGCATCCAAAGTTTTTTGCGGGATAGTTTCTTTTATTTTTTCAAGTTCTAAATCTTTGTTTAAAATATCATTTGACATTTATAATAAATCCTTTCGTTTAAATAATGGGTGAGTGTACACCCACCCATATATTTATTTCGAGTTAAAAAGGGAATAGATGAGAAATTATGCAGGAAGTAGTCCCATTTCTTCTAATTTATCTGCAACGTCTGCTAAATCAAATTTTTCAAGAGTTGCTCTTGTTGGAGCACCAGTAACTTCATCCCAGCCCATAGCAGCATAAGTTAAAGTTAGTGCCTTATCCATATCAGCTCTATCCATTTTGATTGTGCCTTCTTCAAAAGCAACAAAATCAGGTTCCATATCAAATACCCAATCTGTGAATGCATCGTGTTCGTTTCTCATATCTGTAGTGCCAAAGCTCATAACAGTTTGAGCACGAAGAAGTTGCATACCTCTTTCAGCTGCAAAATCTAAAGATTCTTCTGTCCACTCTTCACCAGTAACAGCAGTCATATATTGAGCTTCCATTGATAAATCGCCTTTGTATCCTCTTTCTTTAACAGGTGAGAATGTCATTGGCCACACCCAGTTACATAGAGTAAAGCTATCGTGTAAAGATTGGCGAACAACGCCGAATTTTGCAAGTTTAACTTTACTTTCATTAATTGGAGTGTATGCTTTTGTAGCATCGATACAGCCTTCACCGAAAATTGGCTCTAAAATTGATTTTTGAACATCGTGTGGAAGTCCTGAACCTTGAGCGTTAACGATAGTATGTGTCATACAGTCACGGTTGTAGAATATGTTAGTTAAAGCACCAACTTGACCCCAAGTTTCGTTGCCATGGTGTTTTGAAGAGCCATTAACTGTAAAGATTGACATTGATTTATTATTTAAGTAATCTGTTCCAACAACGTTTTTATATTGTTCTGAAACAAAGTATGCACCCTGAGCAAGAGTTGGAAGTACGCCTTCACCACTACAAATTTTATACATTAAATCTTTTGTAAATGCAACATCGCCCTCAGCGTATTTATCCCATAATAATGAATTGTATTCATCTGCTGGAAGTATAGTTTTTAAGTGTCCATTTTTAATAAAGTATGAAAGAGTGCAAGCAAGCTCGCCATAGTTATCCCATAGACCAAGTTCATCTGCAACAGAGAATGAAGCAACGTTTGCGTAGAATTGTCCATCGCCTTCTTCTTCATAATCTTTATATGTTTCTAAAACTTTTGCCCACATAAAGTTTGGCATACAAGTGTTAGCAACAGATGCGTTATATCCTTCTTCTTCTAATTTTGGAAGATAAACAGAACCAAAACAGCGAATAGGGCATGTAGCACAGCCAGTCATTTTAACTGTGTATGGTTCGGCAACCATACCGTGGTCTTTGATTGCTTTTTGTGTTCTATATCCAACAGCGTTAATATCACCAGGGATTGAATCGCCAGTGTCAATAGGGCCACCTTCAGCAGCACCCCAAGTTAATCCTGGATGCCCAGTCCAACGACTACCAGGGCTTGAATATTCTGCCCAAGGTCTTTCAGTTGATGGCACAACGTGATTGTTATTAGCACCGATTAGTTCTTTTAAAACAGTATTATTTAATTCTTGTATTTTAGCAGGATCTGCAACATATGTAGCACCAGTGCCGTACATTGCGATAGCTTTTAGGTTTTTAGAGCCCCAAATAGCACCTTGACCAGCACCACCTGAGTGATTTGCAGCATTGATAACGCAAGAAAGATTAACTAAATTTTCGCCAGCTTTACCAATGGATGTTACCGTGAATTCTTTTTTCTCTTTTTCTATAATTGCAAGAGAAGTTTCTCTTGTTGTTTTGCCCCATAAATCAGAAGCATCTTCTAGAGTAACTTTATCATCATCAATTTTTAGATAAACTGGTTTTGCACTTTTTCCTTCAATAACGATGATATCATATCCAGCAGCCTTCATGTGAGCCGCTATTTCACCACCGATGTGAGCGTGAACAACTGAATTACCTTTAGTAAAAGTTGAAAGGGAAGTTAGGGTAGTTCTGCCTGAACATGGTGCAGATGTATTTGTGTTAGGGCCAACAGCGATAACAACTTTGTTAGCTTCGCTATATGGCATTGTTCCAACTGGAACTTCTTCGAACATAATTCTGTTACCAGTGCCTGAACCACCGATATATTTATTGTATTTTGAGGAATCTTCAACACTAGTAGCACCAGTTGTTAGGTTTACACGAAGAAGCTGTCCTGTATATCCGTATGTCATAAATTAATTCTCCTATTTTTAAGTAAATTATAAAGCTGTTACAACGTCTGTCCATTCAACTAATTGAATAGCACCAGTTGGACATCCCATAGCGCAAGCGCCACAGTTTACACATTTTGTTGATTTGCCTGTGTCTTTATCAACTGTTGGTAAATTCCAAGGACATCCTGTAGTACAAGCACCACAACCAATGCATTTTTCTGCATCAATCATTCTAGTTCCAGAGTTTTCATCAGCATAAATTGCATCAGCAGGACAGGCAGCAGCACATCCAGGCTCTGCACATTGTTTACAAGTTGTTGGAGCAAATCCCCATAAACCATAAACGCCTTGGCCATGAGCTACATCGTCACCTAAACCTGTTTCTTTGTTGAATTCACCTACATATAAATTATCTCTGATATTAAGTCTTGCAAGATTTGCAGAAACTTTTTTATCGTGAGTTAGTGAACAGTTTAATTCACATCTTTGACAGCCAACACATTTTGCACTATTTGCAACTAATAAACCTGTTGGAGTAGCTAAAACTGAAACTTTACCATCATCAACCTCTGATTGTGAGCAACCGAATAGTGAAAGCATTGCACCAGTCATAGTGATACCAGCAATCCCTTTACCAGACATTTTTAGGAATTGACGTCTTGAATAATCTTTATCGAACATTCCATTTTTTCTTTCTTCTGACACGTTAAATTCTCCTTTGTTGTTAAATTTTTTCAAAAAACATTTATATTAGATAACTATTATATAAATAATATATTATCTAATATGTAATTATACTCATTCGATAAAAAAATGTCAATATAGTTGTTTTAAAATTAACAAATTTGTCAAAGTAAATCAAATTTAATCGATAAAAATTTACATAATAGTAATAATGCCTAAAATTTAAGGTTAAAAGTAGAGTTGATTTAGTTAACTGAAACTAACTTTGTGTGATTTTTGAGAGATCAAGGAGAAAATCAGTATTGACATTTTTGAAAACATGGTATATTATCTAATTGTTAGCAATTTGCTAATATCTCCGAGCTTTGTTTTCCTGTGGGCATACGTCTATGGAAATAAAGCCTTGGGTTACTAAAAGAAATTTTGTAGCCTTCCGTTTTGAAAAGGAGTCATATATCAAGGTGAAAAGCAGTTTGTTTGCTTTGTTTTTGTGTGACTTATTTTTATAAATGGGTCGCATTATTTTTTTTCAAAAAACAAAAAACATTTAAAAGCAAAAAAACAGAGAGGAATCACCACACCTATGAAAAAACTAATTACACTATTACTAATTTTCACACTTGCAGTATCATTAACAGCTTGCTCAAGTGAAGAAATATCAATTGAGGGTAGCTTTAATTTAAACGAAACTGAAATTTTAATGAGCGAAGTTGCAGAGTATGAGGCAGTAACACAAACTGTTGTTGAAAAAACACAGGTTGCAGAAAATGAAATCGAAGTTACTGGAGCAGATTTTGCAAGCCTATTAGAAGATAATGGCTTTACTCAATCGGATTTAACAAAAATTACTTTAGAGGCTGGAGATGGATATATTGTTGAAATACCACAGGAAGCTTTAGAAAGCCAAATATTATTAGTTTATAGCGTTGATGGGGAAGTTTTAGATGAAACATCTGCTCCACTAAGAGTTGTAATTCCTAGTCAGCCAGCTAAATACTGGGTTAAAAATATAGTGAGTATAACAGTGGAATAAATTTAAAAAGTATGGTGATATAAATGAAAAAACTAACAGCTAATTTTACGATATTTGAATTAGTAATATTATCCTTTATGGCAGCACTTGGAATTGCTATAAAGCCATTTATTATGCCAATTGTATACTTTATATCAACCCCACTTTTAATTCCAGGCGGCTCTTTAGCTGGTGGATTTTATATGCTGTGGATTATCCTAGGAGCTTCACTTGTTAATAAGCCTTTTTCAGCTTCAATTATAGGATTTATGCAAGCTATAATGGTTATTATAACTGGAACTGTTGGCAGTCATGGTATATTAAGTTTAATAATTTATGTAATTCCAGGAATTGCTGTTGATATTATAATTTATCTATTTAAAAACTCAAAAGAGAAAAAAATTATGATGTTTTTAGCTTGTTTAGTAGCGAATGTATCAGGGCTTATACTAACTAACGTTTTTATATATAATCTTCCGATTATACCACTAACTATAAGTCTTTCAGTTGGTGCAGTTTCGGGAGGAATAGGCGGTATTATCAGCTACACTATCTATAAAAAGCTTATTAATCTAAAAGTTTTTAATGAAAGAAAATACGGATATGAATAAATCTAATAAAATTATCACGCTGAGTTTTGCAGTATTAATTTTAATAATAGCAGTTTTAGTGATTTTTAATATAAATAATCTATCTCAAAATACTGATAATTTATCACTTTATTTAAACGATGAGGAGATAGCTGTTTTTAAAAAAGATATGTTACTTGAAAACGAAAATATCAAAGAATTAACTTTAACTCAAAATAAAAATGGGAAACCGTCTGTTGATAGGAATTTAACAGTTATTAACTTGATTGATTTTTTAAATTATGCTGAGATTGATATTTCTAATATGGAATCAGTTAAGGTTACAGCCTTAGACGGATTTTCATCCTCGTATACTAAAGAAGAAGTTTTAACTGAAGATTTTGTTTATATTATGCTATTAGAAGATAATGAGGAGTTATCAATTGAAGATGGCAGTTTTAGTATGGCTGTTCCATCGGATGAAGATAGCACAAGATGGATAAGACAGATATATAAAATTGAGGTATTATGTTAGTTGAGATAAAAAACCTAAGTTTATACTATGAAAAAAGAGAGATTTTAAATAATCTCTCTTTAGCTTTGCATAAGGGAGAGATTATTGGAATAAAAGGAGCTAGTGGCTGTGGAAAAAGCAGTTTATTATCTTGTATAACTAAAATTATACCAACAATAATTCCGGCAAAAATATCTGGTAATATATATATATATAATAGTAATATAGAAAACCTAGATATAAAAGATATAACTAAGAATATAGGTGTAGTAAGACAAAACCCAGAAACTCAAATATTTTTCACAACTGTTGAGGCAGAAATTGCATTTGGTATGGAAAATTTGCTGTTTTCAAAAGAAGATATTGAAAAAGGAATAAACTTTGCCTTGGATTTAATGGATATGCATTCTTTTAGATACAAAAACCCTAAAATTTTATCAGGCGGGCAAAAGCAATTATTAGTTTTAGCATCAGCATTGGCCGTAAATCCTAAAATATTACTGCTAGATGAAGCATTTTCACAAATTGATGAAAAACATAAAAATATGATTTTTCCAATTATCACTGATTTTGCAAAAAATGGTGGTGGGATTATTATGGTCGACCATCAATCAGAAAATTTAAATCTGTGCGATAAAATTTATACGCTAGAAGATAAAAAACTAATTTTAGAATAAAAAAAGGAGATGAAAACGCTATGAGTATAAAGCTTGAAAATCTTAGCTTTAATTATAAAAATGAAAATATTTTAAATAATATAAATATAGAGTTTTCATCCAACGAAATCACTGTAATTCAAGGGGATAATGGGGCAGGAAAAACTACATTATCAAAAATTATTATGGGCATAGAAAAGAATTTTACAGGAGAAATTTATCTTTTTAATAAAAATATTAAAGAATTATCTTTGTCAGAAATTGCAAAAGATATATATTATTGCTTTCAAAATCCTAGCAGGCAATTATTTTGCGAAACAGTGTATGAAGAAATGGCTTTTTCTTTAAAATATCAAAATAAATCTTTAGATAATATCGAGAAAATTTTAAAAGATTTTGGGCTATGGCATTTAAAAGATGAATACCCAATGAACCTATCAGGTGGGGAAAAGCAAAGGCTTGTAATTGCAGTTGGAATAGCTTTAGAGCCAAAGTTTTTAATATTAGATGAGCCAACATCGAGCCTTGATATAGATAATATTGATAAATTAATTCGTATTTTAAAATCTTTAGAAATTGGTATGCTTATTATTTCACATGACAAATATTTTATAAATTCTATTACAAATAAAAGATATACTTTAAAAGGAGGGAATTTATATGATTGATGTTAGAGTGAAGTTTTTAAATTTGAGTTTATTATCTTTTCTTTCAGTGGTTTATCAAAATCCAATTAGCCTACTTATTTTATTTATCACAAATGTACTACTTTTGATTTTATTAAAAATAAATCCTATTGTAATAATTAAAAGATTAAAGGCAGTTTTTAAGCTATTACTAGTAATGCTTATCTTACAAAGTGTTTTCACTTCATCAGGCACTCCAATTATAGAAGTTTTTAATATAACGATACTATCTGTCGAAGGGATAAATAGGGCACTTGTTTTCTTTTTTAGAATTTTAGTTATTATATTTTCTGCAAGTATGTTATATAATAATGATAGTAGAGAAATAACTCAAGGATTAATACAATTAAAAATCCCTTATGAAATTTGTTTAATGAGCGTTATGGGAGTGAAATTTATCCCTATGCTTAAAGACCATTTTAACGACACTTTTTTAGCAATGCAATTAAGAGGGATTGATATAAAAAAACAAAAATTAAAAGATAAAATTAATATAATTTCGCATATGCTTTTCCCGGTTATAGCATCAAGCATACATTCAGCTAGAGAAGTTTCGATTTCTATTCAGTTAAGAGGTTTTAGAGCCTATGAAACAAGGACAAGTTATTATACTTTACAGCTTAAAAATAAAGATAAAATCATCATTTTTATTTCAATTATATACTTTTTTTCTTTTATACTACTAAATAGTAAAGGGTTTAGTTATGTCTTATAATAAAATTTTTGAATTTAAATCAAAAAAAAACAATGTGTTTTTAATTAAAGATAATGAAGCTTTTTTTGTTTTAAAAGAGTTTTCTAGTAAAATATCACTAGCTTTAGAAATGAAGATTAATTATATAATTAAAGATAAAATAAAAACTCCAAAAATCATAAAAGAATTAGATAATTATATAGTGTATGAATACATAAAGGGACAAACCCTACTTGGATTATTAGAAGAAGAGAAACTAAGCTATGATATAATTTTGAAATTAATAGATTGGCTAGAGCTTTTTTATAAATCAACAGGATTAATTCTAGCTGATGCACATCTTAGAAATTTTATCTATAATACAGAAATCTATGGAATAGATTTTGAAACAGCTAAAAAAGGAGATATAAGCGAAGATATAGCATCACTTGTTGTTTTTATACTAACCTATGAGCCGATGTTTACAGATTATAAAATAGATTTAACAAGATTTTTTATTAAAAATGCAATAACGAAATTTAAAATAAATAAAAGCGCATTAAATTTTGAAATAAGAAAACAATTTCAGATAATTCAAAGCAGGAGAAAAATGGTCTTGATAGAAAATGATAAACTATCAGAAATGCTAAATATTATCTTACATTAATAAACAAACCCAGTTATTTGAAATTTTCAATCACTGGGTTTTATTTTTTATTAATTAAATTTTCTAGAAGTGTTAAATCATTTTGGGTGTTTATATTAATTAAAAACTCATCATCAACATTTATAATATATGTATCTAGTTTTTGAAAAATTTTAAGAAGTCTTAGATTATTATTAAGAAGTTCATTTTTTAAAGTTGGTAGAGCTTTTTTGTTTATTGCACAACATAAAGGATGTATTTTTCCATTAGTATCGCAAGAAATTATAGCATCAGCATTTGATTTTTTTAAAGCATATACAAATGAGTTTACAATATTATTATTAATTAAAGGCATATCACAAGGGATAAAAAATACATAATCCTCACCAACAGTTTCAAGTGAGGATACAATAGCACCAACAGGTCCTTTATCCTCAAATTTATCTAATATGATATTGTACTTTTCTTTATCGTATTGATGATTATTAGCAGCTGATATATATACTTTATTAAACAAACAAAGTTGATTTAAAATAATATCAATAAACCTTTCTCCATTTAATTTTAGTAAAGCTTTATTTTTGTTTTCAAATCTTCTTGCTTTTCCACCAGCTAGAATTACAGCAGTAGAATTTTTAAAATCATCTTTTTTTTGAGCATCAAAGTGTGCTAACTTTAAATTTTGATGGCTAATATTATAATCTTCATTTGTTTTAAATAATTTCTTTTTGCTAAATTCTAAATTTGTGTTCAAAATACTAAGAGTCCTTTCGATAGGTTTTATAATAATTGTAATTATACATAAAAAAGTAGCGATATGCAAGCTTTAAATTAAAAAAAATCGATTTAACACTTGATTTCACTTTCAAATTGATATATAATTATTTATATACATGTATTTGCATGTAAATTAATTTTTAGGAGGAAAAAAGTGAATATACAAGAAAAAGTAAACAAGTTTTTTTCTGAAAAACTTGTTTCAAGACGAACTTTTCTAAAAGGTAGTGCTGCAACCGCAAGCGCTATTACAATGATGGGACTTGTTGGTTGTTCAAGTGAAGAAGAATCTACAACAGGTGAAGAAACTGCAACACAGACAGCTTCTTTAGAGGTATCTCATCAAGCTTGTCCAAGAAATTGCCATGATACTTGTTCGATTATATCAGAAGTAGTTGATGGAAAAATTGTTAGAATTTTAGGGAATCAAGATAATCCAATCACAGCTGGCGGTTTATGCGTTAAAATGAACCACTATATGAATTGGGTTTATTCACCAGATAGAATATTATATCCAATGAAAAGAGTTGGGGCAAAAGGCGAAGGTAAATTTGAGCAAATATCATGGGATGAAGCTTTAGAAACTATAACCACAAAAACTAAAGAAGCGATAGATTCATACGGCTCAGAAACTGTCCTGCCTTATAGCTACTCAGGAAATCTTGGAATGATACATAACTATGGTGCACCAGAAGCATATTTTAATAAAATAGCGGCTTCTCGCCTTGATAGAAATGTATGTACTCTAGCGGGTGATAAGGCTATTCCATACACATATGGTAAAGATTTAGGAGTTGACCCAGAGCAATACTCAAACACAAAATTATATGTATCTTGGGGTGTTAATGAAGCAGCAACAAATGTTCACGCATTAAAATTTATAAAAGAATGTAAAGAAAATGGTGGTAAAATATTAGTTGTAAACCCTGTTAGGACTCCAATTGCAAACTTTGCAGATTTATTTATTCAAATAAAACCTGGTACAGATGCTGCATTTGCTTTAGGTGTTGCAAATTATATTATAGAAAATGATTTACAAGATACAGTATACATTGAAGAAAATACTATTGGATATGAAGAGCTTGTAGCACAAGCTTCAAAGTATCCATTATCAGTAGTTGCTGAAATTACAGGGGTAACAGAGCAAGAAATCATTGACTTTGCAACTATTTATGCAACAACTAAGCCTTCTATTTTAAGAATTGGTTATGGCATGCAAAGAAACTCAAACGGCGGATCTATGGTTCGAGCGATAACCCTTCTACCAGCCTTAGTTGGTACTATTGGTATGGGTGATAATAGTGGATATGTTTATATAAATGGAGCATACTGGACACCGAATTATTCAGGGCTTACAGCATCTGAGTTTGTTGAAGGAATGGATTTAAGACATATTAATATGAATGAGCTAGGAAAAGCTTTGACTGGTGGTCTTTCTACAACAAAAGAATTACCAATTACTGTTTTAATGGTTTATAATAGTAATCCAGTTGCGATAACTCAAAATGTTGGACTAGCTAGAAAAGGTCTTGAGAGGGAAGATTTATTCACAGTTGTAATGGATATTTTTAGAACTGATACAGCAGATTATGCAGATATTATTCTTCCGGCGTGTACATTCTTTGAATATGAAGATTTAAATCAAGACTATTTAGGGTGGTATGTAAGATATAATCAGCCTGCAATAACGCCATTAGGCGAAAGCAAAAGTAATATGGAAATGTTTAATATGATTGCTAAAGCTATGGGCTATACAGATAAAGAGTTTGATAGAACAACTCAAGATGCTATGGAAATTATGCTAAATCAAAAAGATTTGATTGCACAAGGAATTACATATGAAAAACTTAAAGCCGATGGATTTGCAAAGCTTGATATCGCAACTCCTTATGCGGATAAAAAATTCCAAACACCATCAGGAAAAATTGAGTTTTATTCAGAAACTTTAAAAGAGGCAGGGCTTCATCCTGTTGCTGAATATGTTCCAACTGCTGAAAGCAAAGATGGCGATGCAAATTTATTTGCAAAATACCCATTAACTTTAGTAACGCCAGCTACTAAAAATCTAGTTAATAGTCAAATGCACAGTATTCCTCAAATTCAAGAATTAATGGGAGATCCTATTGTTTTTGTTAATACAGAAGATGCTTCTTCTCGTGGAATTAGCGATGGAGATAAATTAAAAGTGTATAATGATAGAGGTGAAACTATTTTAATAGCTAAAGTTAGCAGTGATACAACTCGTGCAGGTACTCTGCTTGCGTTTAATTGTCCTTGGCCAAAACTAATTGAGGGTGGAACAAGTGTCAATGAGTTAACATCTGATAGACTAGCAGATTTAGGTGGCGGTTCTACTTACCATACCAACCTAGTTGAAATAGTTAAAATGTAATGAAAGGAAGGTAATATTATGCCACAATTAGGTTTTTTATTAGATCAAAGATATTGTATTGGTTGTCAAGGGTGTGAAACTGCTTGTCAATCAAGAAATAATTCACCAGTTGGAATTTCTTTAAGAACTGCGGAAAGCTTTGAAGAACGTTCTACAGCGCCGTATCTTACTTCAAGTTGTGCACATTGTGAAAATCCAAGCTGTATTCCAGTTTGTCCAGTGACTGCAATTTCTAAAAATGAAGAAAACGGAATAGTTACAACTGATTATTCAACTTGTATTGGATGTCAAAGTTGTATTTCTGCCTGTCCTTATGGTGCACCAAAATATGATGAAACTTCCAAGATTGCTATGAAATGTGATTTTTGCCAAGATAGACAAGCAAATGGAGAAAATCCAGCTTGCGTTGATGGGTGTCCAATGAAAGTTTTAACTTTTGGTGAGATTTCTGAACTTGAAAAATTTCCAAAGGGAACAGTATCTTCTTCAACAGAAGGGTTTGCTGATACAGAAAATAAACCAGCGTTTAGATTTGTAAAATAAAATTATTATTAAGCTTTTCCTTGTTTTTTTTATAAGGAAAAGCTTATATAATGCAAATATTGGAGAAAGAAATGTTTGATAAATTATTGCTAGGCTATGTTTATAAAAAAATAGAAAACATCGATACACCTGCTTTCAATAGAGATTTATGTATAAATAATTCACAAAAAAAATTCAATTGTAATGCCTGTAGTAAATTGTGTAGCAGTGGTGCATTGGTAATTGAAGGGAAAAATAGAGTTCCAAGTTTTAATATTGAAAAATGTACGGGATGCAAATTATGCTCACAGTTTTGTCAGTCAGAAGCTCTAAAAACTAATAATCAATATCTTCCTTTTATTAAAAGGAAAAATGAAGGAGTTTTGTTTTCTTGTAATGAAAATAAAGCACAGATAAATGGCGAAAAGGTGAGTTGTATTGCATCAATACCATTTTACATTTATGCATATATGTCTATTGAAAATAATTTAATGATTGATAAATCAATATGCAGTAGTTGTGATAAGACAAAAAAAGAAAAAGTAGAAAAATTAATTGAAAAAATAAATTTATTCATAGGTGATGATGTTTCTATTATAGAAGAAGATAAAATCACACAGAAGCTAGAAAAAATTGTTTCCAGAAGAGAATTTTTTACTTCGTTTAAAACTGAAATTGTTAGCTCAGTAAATACTATTTTACCAGAGAATAAAGATGAAAGCAGATATATTAAAGATGAATTAAAAAGTTTAGTAGCTAAAAGCGGGAAAATTTATAAAATGAATTCATTTCATTTTAATGAAAATTGTAATGGGTGTAAAAATTGTTTAAAATTGTGCCCAAAATCAGCAATAGATATTAAGTATTTAAAAGAAAAGGCAATTATTTCGCATAATCCTTTTTTATGCATAGAGTGTCAAAATTGTATTAATGTTTGCTGTACAGGTGGAATTGAAAAAACTATTGTAGATATTAGCTTTGAAAATTTATATAGCACAAGTGAAATTAAAACAAATTTATGCAGTGAATGTTTATTACCATTGCCCTTTACTTATTTAAAAAATAAATGTCCTACTTGTTTAAATAAAAAAGAAAAACGAAAGTTATCAGTTAATTATAAAGAAAAAACTAGGCCAATATTGTAAGTGATTGAAAGGTGTTAAATTAGATGAATAAAAATGAAAAATATGAAATTTTAAGTGAATATATAAAAGACAGAACACAGGTTTATAAATTTTATAGAGATATGTTTTATGCGCTACCAACAGAAGATATAATTAGTAATATTAAAAAATTTAATGGAGATTTAGAAGATGATTTACAGAGTTTTGAAAGAACTTTAATTACTCTTTCCAATAAACTTTCTCAGGAAAAAAAAGAGAATCTATTAAGTGAATTAAGAGCAGAATTTACATATCTATTTATAGGCCCTAAAAGTCCACCTGCATCGCTTTTTGAATCGGTATATCTTTCTCCAAGAAAACAACTTTTTGATAAAGTGACAAGTGAAGTTAGGGCAGAATATTTTAAAAATGGATTAAAAGTTGAGAAAAAGGGAAGTATCCCAGATGACCATATTGCTTACGAACTTGAGTTTTTATATTTTTTATCAGATAAAGCATATGTAACTATTACAAAAAATAAAACAATAAAAGAATTAAAACAAACACTAATAACTTCAAGTGAATTTATGCAAAATCATTTATTAAAATGGGTAGAAGAGTTTTCTATTAGAGTTAATAAATCTGCAAATTTTGATTTTTATAAATTGATTTCAAAATCTATGGTTGAATTTTTAAATCAGGATATCTTGATTATAAATGAGCTTATTCAAAGTTTATAAAAAATATGGGTATGACAATTTAATTTTGTCATACCCATATTTTTGTTTAAATTTCTATTTCAATAATTTGCATTAAATAAAGCTTTGGAACAGTTAAAATAGTTTCATTATCATTTTTAGTTATGATTAATTCATCATTTGTTTCAACTAGTTTTGCAGATTTTATTATATATGGCAAAGTTATATTAATATTATGCATTGGTGCAATAGGAGAGTGTTCTTGCTGATTTAAAAGAGCAAAATAAATTTTATCATCCTTTTTCCAATTTACAATTTCTATAAAGCTTGCAGCATCGCTAGTGAATAATAAATCCCCAGCAAGATATTTAATTAAATTAAAAACAACCTCTCTTGTAAAATACGGAACCATACTTTCTATTGGGGCAGCCACCCATAAAATTTTACCTTTACCAACATTTTTAACTACGATTGATGGAATATCAGTAGCTATCCCAGGTGGATTTGAATGAATTGCAGAAAAATCATAGGTTGCAGTCATTGTGTATGGCAGGGTTAAATTTGCTAAAACAGTATGTTCGCCTGAAAACTCCATAATTGCCTGTGTATGGCGAACATTTAAAGGAGTTTGGTTAGAAAAGTTTTGCATAAATTGTTTTCCTACATCGGTTGGAGCCATATATGTAACATTGTGCTTAGTTGTATCTATATATTTTGCTTCTAGAATATCTAGAAGTTTTTTGTTTCCAACTCGCCCTGAAATATATAAGTTTCCACCATTTAAAACATATTTAATAATTGTATCAGCTTCTTTATCAGTTAGATTAACAACATCGGATATAGTTAGCACTTTTTCATTAATCTTATCGATTTTACTTGCTGGATAAACATCAAAAGCTATATTTTTCTCACGCATAATTTTTGCCATATTAACTGGATTCTTGCAAAAATCATTAGTGAAAGTATCGTGGAAAGGGATAGTTGATGCGATATCCATACCATTTTCTTTCCAGTCGTATTTAGAGTTATCGGGAAATAATATTGCAACATCTTTTTGGATATTCCCATTAATATATTTTTCGTATTTTTCACTTTCGCTAAATGTATCTTTAATAATTCCAGTGTAAGCTTCTTTAACTAAAGTGCCATCTGGATTTATTCCATCGCAAACTGCAAAAGCACCACCGTGAACAAGGGTTGTAACTGTGTTTAAATAAAGCTCTTCATAGGTTTTTGCTGTTGTGTGTGCTGATAAACCAGGGTCACATCTTGAAGTTATAAAAACAAAAGGCATTAATTTAGTTAAGTTTCTATAATACTTACAGATAAATGTTTGCTCCAAATACCCACCATATAAATCCCCACTAACATAATCGCAGGCATCGGCTACTCTATCAGTGGTTGCAAACTGCCAAGGAGCTGAAATATTAGACATATTATGCTCAACTGTTACATGATTTTTGATATCTTTTATTGCTTTAGTGGATAGGGCAGTGAATTCACACATCCAATCTTCTCGAATAGATTGGAATTTTTTAAATTCATCGCTTTCTAAATCGATGGTAGTTGGCATATCTTTTCCGGTGGCTTTTAAATATTTAGTTTTACAGCTATCGCAATAGCAAATTTCAGGCCAGAAAGGCATATCTAAAAATATGGTATCAACATCGTAATTCAAAGTTAATTCTTGAAGAGCGCCACGAACGTATTCTCTGTATTCTTCATTGTTTGGGCAAATTAGCCCATATCTTCCACGCCTAAACATACTGAAATTATGGTAGTCACAGTATTCAAGCGAATGCTTGCCTTCACTATTTACCATTCGCCAGCTAGGATGATTATCATAAACCCAGTTATCAAAAATTTGGGAAAAATAGCTTTCAACAGCTAGTCCTTCGTTGTGAGCAATTTCTATCATTTCCCTTACATAATCTTTACTAGTTAAAGCTTTATGAGTGCGTCCGAATTTAGTTGGGTGATGGGCAAGCCCTGTGTGTGGGCGAGATTTTACAACAACTGTTTGTGCATTTGCCTCTTTAAATAATTTAACAATTTCACGAGGGTTGAATTTTGATAAATAAACTTCTTTATCATCGCTTATATGCATATCAAGAAATATTCGACGATAGTTATCTTTATACCACATAATAATTTTCTCCTTATAATTTAATGTTTTTAAAGTGTAAAACGCTTATTTGCTTTGAGTATAATACAAAATTATTAAAATGTATACATATTTTTTGTAGTTGATTTTATTAAATTTGATTAATAGAAAATTAAGAAAATTATTAATTTATTAAAATTATAGATAATTAGCGAATAAATAGTTAAGTGTGAAAAATATTTAACGAAATGTAATAGTGAATTTTAACAACGTAATACATCAATGTTTTGTCAATTCACCAAAAATTCACAAATTGTTTGCAAAATGCTTGTAAAATTTTAAAGATGACGATATAATTGAGTTAATGATTATTCCCATGATGAAATTAATTGCAGTTTAATTTAAATAGGGATAAGAAGCTCTAAATAAAACTACGATGTTTAGAGAAAAAACAAAAAATGGAAGGACTAAAACTTATGAAAAAACTACTCTCGCTTTTCTTAGTAGCAGCATTAGCTGTAAGCCTTGCAGGATGTACATCAAGCTCTACTGAGACTGAAACTACGGAAACAACAGAAACAACTGAGACAACAGAAACAACGACTGAAGCATTACCTACTGTTTCAGACGATAATGATTTTGTTGTTGGTTTCCAAGCAGATACCCAAGGTATGAACCCATTTAAAGCAACAAATGGTGTATCAAACTCAATTCTAAATAATCTATATGAAAACTTAGTTACATTTAGTGAAGATAGCGAAATTATTCCTATGCTTGCTACTGAATGGACAGTTTCAGAAGATGCATTAACTTACACTTTTAAACTACAAGAAGGTGTAACTTTCCACGATGGCACACCATTTAATGCACAAGCAGTTGTTGCTAACTATGAGTATCTAATGGCTGATGAAACTCTAAGCTCACACAGACAAGTTACAAACTGGGAATCAGTTGAAGTTTTAGGTGATTATGAAATCGCTATCACTTTAGTTGAAGCTAACAACACATTTATGAATAAACTAACACAAGTTAGATTTATTAGCCCAGCGTGTCTTGCTTCAGAAGATCCAGATGCTTTATTAAATGATATGTCATACGGTACTGGCCCATTTATATTTGAAGGGGATAGAATCGAAGGCGGACATACAACAATGGTTCCTTACACAGGATACTGGAGAGAAGGACCAAAAGTTGATTCTCTAACATTTAAAGTTGTTCCAGAAGATGGTTCAAGAATTGCTATGCTAAAAACTGGCGAAGCTGATTTAATTAATCCACTTCCAGCAATTCAAGCAACAGAATTAGAAAATGTTACAGGTGTTGTTGTTAATAACACTAAAGGCATTACATACCGTTATGCAACACTAAACCAAAACTACACACTAGAAGATGGCAGACAGCCATTTGCTGAAGTTAAAGTTCGTCAAGCTATGAACTATGCTTTTGATAGCTTAGCTTATGCACAAGTAGTATTTAATGGTTTTGCGAGTGAGCCAACATCAATATTCTCAGATCAAATTATGTATCACTCAGAAATGACTCCATACACTCAAGATATTGATAAAGCATTAGCTTTAATGGAAGAAGCTGGCTACGCTGATGGTTTCCCAGTAAATATCTGGGTTGATAATACAACAGTTGAAATGGCTGGTGCTGAATTCTTCAAACAACAAATGAGCTTAATAAACATTGATGTTAATGTTATGCCAATGGACTCAGCTACAATCGCTGATATGGTACAACAACCAGTAGATGAAACAGAAGTTCAAATTTGGTATGTTAACTGGGGTTCAGGCTCATATGAAGCTGATGGTTCTATGAGAAGTATTCTACACTCAGATAGCTTCCCTCCAGGACGTTATAATACTGCTTATTACAGCAACCCAGAATTTGACCAATTACTAGACGATGCTTTAGTGTCAAATGATACAGCAGAAATTGCTGATTTATATGCACAAGCACAAGCTATCGCTTGGGAAGAATGCCCATGGGTATTCCTTGGTAATGATAACAACCTATCAGCTCAAAGAAGCTATGTAGGCGGATTAACTTACAAACCAGCTGGTGAAGTTGTTTATAGAACAGTAGAACTAGTTCAAGAATAAGTTACAAAAAAGAAGGGGGCAGTTTTTTAAAACTCCCCCTTTTAATTTTAAAATTAGGAGGCAAGTTAATGAGTCGTTATTTTGTAAGACGAGTTTTGCAAACAATTCCATTGATGTTTATTATATCAATATTTATATTTATGTTTATCCATCTTCTCCCGGGTGATCCAGCTAAAAATTTAGCAGGGCTTGAGGCACCACCTGAACAGGTTGAGGCGATTCGTGAGGAGCACGGATTAAACGATCCACTTATAGTACAATACGTAAATTATATGGGTGATTTATTAACAGGGGATTTAGGATATAGTATCAAATCAGATATGCCTGTATCTGAATTAATAGCAGGCAGAATGCCAAACACATTAAAATTAGTTTTTGCTGGTATGCTATGGGCACCGATTATAGGTATACTCCTTGGGATTATCTCAGCAATTAGCAGGGGAAAATTTCTTGATCACTTAACTATGTTTGGTGCAATAACAGGGCTATCACTTCCAGGTTTCTGGGTTGGGCTAATGTTAATACAATTATTTTCAGTTCAGCTAGGCTGGCTACCAACTGGTGGTATGGATAGCTGGAAATCGCTGATTATGCCATCATTTTCAATGGGTATTGGTATAATGGCAGTTTTAGCTAGATACTCACGTTCATCTATGCTAGAAACTTTAAAAGAAGACTACATAAGAACTGCAAGAGCAAAAGGCCAAAAAGAAAAAATGGTTATGTTTGCTCACGCATTTAGAAATTCACTAATTCAAATAGTTACTATATTAGGGCTTCAAATAGGTGGCTTATTATCAGGAACTGTTATTACAGAAAACATCTATGCAATCCCAGGTATAGGAAGATTACTACTTGATTCAATTCAATTCCGTGATTATCCAACAATTCAGGCATTACTAATGCTTTTCGCCTTACAGTATGTAGCTATAAACTTAATTGTTGATCTATTATACGGCGTAATTAATCCAAAAATTCGTTACGATTAAAGGTAAGATTGAAAAATTCAATCTTTAGCGTTTTGTGCCTTTTGCTATAAATTAGCAAAACTTATCATTAAAAATTAAAATGATAAAGAAACACAGAATATTAGAAAGGAATAATCATAAATATGACAGATATTAAAAATAACAGCATACCTTTAAACGAAGAGTATGTTGATGAAAATATAGCTGCACAAAGTGGCAGCAGAACAAAGGCATTTATTAAAAAGTTTTCAAAAAGGCCAACAGCTGTAATAGGAGTTATTGTAATTATAATCCTATTGATTTTAGCGATTATTGGCCCATATATAACTCCATATGACCCAGCAGCTTTTGATTATTTTAACACTTTTGCAGAGCCAAGTGCTGAGCATTTATTTGGAACAGATAACTTTGGCAGAGATATTTTTAGCCGTATGCTTGCAGGAACTAGATTAACTCTTGGTATATCATTATCCTCAGTTATTATCGGTGCTGCAATAGGAACTGTTTTAGGGCTTATGTCAGGCTATTATGGCGGTATAATTGAAATGCTAGTTATGCGTTCATCAGATGTATTGTTTAGCTTTCCAGATATACTACTAGCTATTGCAATCGTTGCAATAATTGGCCCTGGTGCTATTAATGTATTTATAGCAGTTATGGTTTTTACTATTCCAAGTTTTGCAAGGATAATGCGAAGTGCCACACTTTCAGTTAAAGGCTCTTTATATGTTGAAGTTGCAGAAAGCTTGGGATGTAAGAGCCCAAGAATATTATTTAAACACATATTCCCAGGGACAATCCAATCTTTAATAGTAAACTTTACTATGAGAATAGGCTCTGCTATTATGGCAGCTTCTTCTTTAAGCTTCTTAGGATATGGCGCAAGTATTTCAGAGCCTGAATGGGGTGCAATGCTTTCACAAGGCAGAAACTATATGGAAACATCACCACATATGATTTTTTATCCAGGTTTAATCATTTTTATTACCGTACTTGCTTTCAATCTATTCGGTGATGGATTAAGAGATACGCTTGATCCAAAATTAAATTAATGAAAGGAGCAGTTTAAATGAGTGAAAAAATATTATCAGTAAAAAACTTACGCACAGAGTTTTTTAGTAGTAAGAAAAAAAGCGTTACTGCTGTTGATGGAGTAAGCTTTGATATAAATAAAGGTGAAATAGTTGGGCTAGTTGGCGAAAGTGGATGTGGTAAAAGCGTTACATCGCTTTCAATAATGCAACTTTTCAAAAATACAACAGGTAAAATAACAAATGGTGAAGTGCTTTTTAATGGAGAAGATTTATTAAAAAAATCAGAAAGCGAAGTTCGACAAATTAGAGGCAATAAATTAAGTATGATTTTCCAAGAGCCAATGAGCAGTTTAAATCCTGCTATGAGGATTGATAAGCAGTTAATGGAAGGTATTAGACTTCACACAGATTTATCAAAAGAACAGGCACTTGAAAAAGCAAGAGAAATTTTAGAGCAAGTTGGTATACCAGACCCAACTCGAGTTCTAAAAAACTATCCACATCAGCTTTCCGGTGGTATGAGTCAAAGGGTTATGATTGCAATGGCGATGAGCTGTGAGCCAGAACTTTTAATAGCAGATGAGCCAACAACAGCCCTTGATGTAACTATTCAAGCACAAATTCTAGATTTAATGCAAAAAATTCAAAAGGATAAAGGAATGGGAATTCTTTTAATAACTCACGACTTAGGGGTTGTGGCTGAAATATGTTCAAGAGTTGTTGTAATGTATGCAGGTAAAGTGGTTGAAGAGGCTCCTGTTAAAGAATTATTTAAAAACCCACAGCATCCATATACGCAAGGATTAATCGCTTCAGTTCCAAAACTTGGCTCAGGAGTTAAGGTGCTTCCTAGTATTCCTGGTAGCGTTCCAGATTTATCTTCTATGCCAAAAGGATGTAGATTTGCTCCTAGATGCAAACACTGTATGGATAAATGCAAAACCGAGCAACCACCATTAGTGCAAATTAGTGAAAATCAAAAAATCAGTTGCTGGTTATCAGAAAAAGGAGTAGGATAATATGAAAAAAATCGTTTCCTTAAAAAATGTATCAAAAACTTTTCCAGTTGGAAAAAATCTACTAGGAAAAGCAGATAAGTTTGTTCACGCTGTTAATAACATCAGCTTTGATATCTATGAAGGTGAAACTTTTTCGATAGTTGGCGAAAGTGGCTGTGGTAAAAGTACGACAGGTAGAATAATAAATCATCTTCTAACTCCGAATGAAGGTATGGTTGAATTTAATGGCGTTGACATAACTAATATGACACAAAATGAAATTCGTCCATTAAGAAGAGATATGCAAATGATATTCCAAGACCCAGCAGGAAGCTTAAACCCTAGAATGAGAGTTGAGGATTTAATCGCAGAGCCTTTATTAATACATAGTCAAAACGCATCGCCAGATGATGAAATGTATAAATATAAAAATAAAGAAGAGAGAACAAAAAAAGTTCACGAATTATTAAAAATAGTAGGCCTTAGTCCAAAACATGCTAAAAGATTTCCACATGAATTTTCAGGGGGTCAAAAGCAAAGAATTGGTATAGCAAGAGCATTAACAGTTAATCCAAAGCTTATAATTGCAGATGAGCCGATTTCAGCGCTTGATGTTTCAATTCAAGCACAGGTGCTAAATCTTTTACATAATCTTCAGCAAACTTATGGGCTAACATATATGTTTATATCTCACGATTTATCTGTTGTTGAAATGATTTCAGATAGAATAGGGGTTATGTATTTAGGATTTTTAGCTGAATTATCTTCAAAAGAAGATTTATATAAAAATCCACTTCATCCTTACACAAAGGCTCTTTTATCAGCTGTTCCAATCCCAGACCCTGAAAATAAGCAGGAAAGAATAATTCTACAAGGGGATATACCGAGCACTGTAAATCTTCCAAAAGGCTGTCCTTTTGCAGCAAGATGTAGCTATGTAAAGCCAATATGTAAAGAAGAAAGACCAGTGCAAAAAGAAGTTAATGCAGGGCATTTTGTATCCTGTCATTTATATTAAATATGTTGTTTTTTGAAAGGAATGAACATAAAATGAGAAAACCAATTATCGAAGCTTGCGTTGATTCTTTTGAATCTTGCAAAGCTGCATATGAAAATGGCGCAGATAGATTAGAATTATGCGCAAATTTAGTTATCGGAGGAACAACTCCATCTCCGTTTGTTGTAAAACAAGTCCAAAGAGAGAGTGATGTTAAAATAAATGTTTTAATCCGTCCACGTTTTGGTGATTTTTTATACACAGAAAGCGAAATGGAATTAATGTGTGAAGAGATTAAAATGTTTAAAGAGCTTGGTGTTAACGGTGTTGTTATAGGAGCGCTAACAAAAGATGGCGATTTAGATATTCAAAGAATGAAAAGATTAATGGAATGTGCAAAAGGCTTAGAAGTGACACTTCATAGAGCATTCGATATGACTCGCGACCCATTAAAAACTTTAGAAGAGTCAATTGAGCTTGGGATAAATACAATTCTAACATCAGGACAGCAAAGCGATGTTGTTGCTGGTAAGGAATTATTAAAAGAAGTGTATGAAAAAGCTGCTGGAAGAATTGATATTATGGCTGGGGCAGGAGTGAAAAAGCATAATATCCAATCTCTACACGATTACACTGGAATCACAACATTTCACACAACTGGAAGAAAAGGTAGTATAGATAGCGAAATGGTTTACAGAAAAGAAACTGTTGCTATGGGACTTCCATCACTTTCAGAATACGAAATTTGGAGAACAGACCCAGAAGAATTTAAAACCTGTGCTGATATAGTTCATTCGTTCAAATAAAACTCGAATAAATAATCGAAGCGTAGTGTAGATTATTTATATTATCGCTAGATAATATAAATAAATTAACATTATAATAGTTTTAATTGTTTGCTTTAAGCAAACTGCGTGCAATACTTTATGCACGCAAAGAAAACTATAATTTATATTGTCGCCAGACAATATAAATAGGAAAGGAAATTGAGTTATAATGCCAAAAAATCAAGAATATATTAAAAAAAATAATATTGAATTGGTGCTAAACACATTACTTGAAAATAAATCGCTGTCAAGGCTTGAAATTTCACAGCTAACACAGCTGAGCACTACAAGTATTACTCGTGTTACTCAATTTTTAATCGAAAATGGATTTATTAGCGAGGAAAAGTGTCAGCTAAATAAGGCAGGCAGAAATCCAGTTAGTTTATTTATTATTCCAAATTCAGCATACACTGTAGGGATTGAATTTTTAAAAGATAGCATAATATTCTCTGTTTTAAATCTAAATAGAGAAGTTGTGCTATCACATAAAGAAAGCTATAATAATAGTGAAAAAAAAATAGAAGATTTAATAAATTACTCCTATGATAAGCTTACTCAAATTTTAAAATTAAAAGAAATTTCATACAGTAAAATAGTTGGAATTGGAATTGCTATTCCTGGCATTGTAAATAATAAAGATGGCATTGTGAATTTTTCTACTCAGTTGCAGTGGGAAAATAAAAATATTAAAGATATTTGCCATAGTATATTTAATAAGCCAATAATAGTTGAAAATGATACTAAAGCTAGAATGATAGCAAAAGAAAATAATAGGGCTTTTTTAAAAAATAACTGTGTGGTTGGCTTGTTTATAGGCGAGGGTGTTTCAGCAGTTGGTATTAGCGAAGGGTTTGTTATAAGAGGGAGCAATAATGCAGCAGGCGAAGTTGGCCATATTATAACAAATTCTAAGGGAATTAAATGCGACTGCGGCTCAAATGGCTGTATCCAAACTAATCTTGCAATTAAATTTTTAATAGAAAAGGCAAAAGAGCATAATGAAAATATAAATGATATTAAAGAAATTTTAATTTCATATAAGAATAATGAAGAATGGGCAAAAAATATAATATTAGAATTTGAAAATTCTTTTTTACTAATTTTAGATATTCTTCAGCATTGCTATAACCCAAGTATAATTATAGTTTCAGGTGAGATAGTTGACAGCTTTTATGATTTTCTAAATGAGTTTATTAAAAGTTTAGAACTTATAAATAAAACAACTTCTACACCAATTAAATTGATTGTTTCAAAAAATAATGAAAATGAGCCCTCAATTGGAGTGGCAAATCTTTCATTTAATTTATTATTTAAACACTAATTGAAAAATAGAAAGGCAACGACTATGAAAAGAGTCTTAGTAGGTGCACTGCACCACGAATCCAATTCATTTAATCCAATTGTAGCAGGAGAAAATGATTTTAGAGTTTTAAGAGGTAAGGAATTAATTGAGAATATAAGAAAAAATGATTCTCTTTCAGGTGTTATTCAAACTTTACTTGATAAAGGATATGAAGTTATACCAACAGTTTCTTGCAGAGCTGTTCCAAATGGGGAAGTTGATTTAGATTTCTTTATGGGAATAAAAAACGAACTGCTTGAAGTAGCAAGAAAAGAAAATGAAATCAAGCCAATAGATGCAGTTTGCCTATCTCTTCACGGCTCAATGAGAATTAAAGGTCTTGGAGAGGCAGAAGGTGTTTTATTAGAAGAACTAAAAGAAATTTTACCTAATATTCCTTTTTATTCATCACTAGATATGCACACAACAATGACTAAAAAAATGTTTGATAATTGCGATGGATTTGTTGGATATAAGTGTGCACCACACACAGATTGCACTGAAACTGGCGAGCACGCAGCTAGAATGACCATAGCAGCACTTGAAGAAGGAGTAAAAACTAATAAAGCATGGGTTAGGGTTCCGTTTTTAGTAGCTGGTGAGCAATCTTCAACTAATACTCAGCCGATGATTGATTTAATAAGTGAATTAAGAGAAACAGAAAAACAAGATGGAATATATGCAACATCTTATTTAATGGGCTTTCCTTGGGCTGATAATGAAGATAGTTCAGTTGCTGTTTTCGTTGTTGCAAATTGTAAAGAAAAAGCAGAAGAAACAGCAATAAGATTAGCTGATACTATGTGGAAACGCCTAGATGATTTCACATTCCATACCGAAACATATGAAGAAAAAGAGGCTATTGATATTGCTTTTAATGCTGTAAAAGAAGGGCCAACGCCAGTTTATCTATCTGATTCAGGAGATAACCCAACAGCAGGATCATCTTCTGATTGCACTGATTTTTTAAGATTATTAATGGATGATAATAGAACAAATGATTTAAAAAATAATATTATCTATGGTGGTATATACGACCCAGAGGCAACAAAACTTTGTAAAGGTAAAGTGGGAGAGGAAATCACTATAACTTTTGGCGCGAAATTTGATACTGTAACAACTAATCCAATTACAGCAACTGGAATAGTTAAATCATATATCGAAAAATGGCCAAAAGATATGCTAAAAGGAGATTTAGCGCTCTTTTCATCAAATGGCGTGGATATAGTTTTAGCTGAAAAACACGTTGGATTTACAACTCCTGAAATGTATGAAGATTTAGGAAGAAATCCAAAGGATGCAGATATAGTTGTTTGTAAATTAGGATATCTAACAGCACCACACGAAGAAGTATCTAAAAGAAGTATAATGGCATTATCAAAGGGCAGTACAAATGAAGATTTAAAAACTCTTCCATATAAAAAAGTGCCACGTCCACTATTTCCTTTAGATAAAGGATTTAGCTTTAATCCAAAAGATAATTTAATTTCAAAATAGTATTTGAAAATTAAAGGTATAGAAAGGAATTTATAATTATATGAAAACTTTTATATGTACACCAAAATTTGTTCCAGAACTAGATAAAGAATTTCGCCCTATTTCCTTAGAAAATAGAATGTATAGAAACGCTTTAAAAGAATATGGAAAAACAGAATTAGTTAAAATTGCGATAGTTGGCGAAGATAATTTTACGGCAACTCAAGTGGTTGAGATTTTTCCAGAATGTGCAGAAAAAAATGAAGACAATAAAATTTATGTAGAAAGATTAGTTAAATCTTTAATTTGGGTGAAAGGTGGATATAAAATTATATTTGCAGGCCCAGATTACATAGGCGAATATTTAAAAGATGCTTATAGAATAGGTGGAAAAAGAGATTTTGATGCAAATTTTATAGGTGGAGTTTACCACGAAACATTTACAGTTGAGTTTGCTGATTTTGATAAAGTTCCAAATTCAAGCGATTCTTCAAAATCTGTTGGAAGAAACTTAGATGGATATAGAATAGGCTTTGATGCAGGTGGTAGTGATAGAAAGGTTTCGGCTGTTGTAGATGGGGAAACTATCTTTTCAACTGAAACAGTTTGGCATCCCAAAATCACAAAAGACCCACAGTATCATTTAGATGGAATAATAGAATCATTTAAACTTGCTGCATCTAAAATGCCAAGAGTTGATGCGATTGGTATTAGTAGTGCTGGAATTTATATAAATAATGAGCCAAGGGCAGCTAGTTTGTTTAGAGAAGTTTCAAAAGAAGATTTCGATAAAGTGGTAAGGCAAATATACTTTACAGCTGCAAAAGCTATCGGAGATGTTCCAATAGAAGTTGCAAATGATGGAGATGTAACGGCTTTAGCTGGTGCAATGAGTATGAACGAAAATGGTATACTTGGAATAGCAATGGGCACAAGCGAAGCAGTTGGCTATGTTGATAAAAACGGTAATATAACTGGTTGGCTGAATGAACTTGCCTTTGTGCCAGTTGATTATAGTCCAACTGCATTAATGGACGAATGGTCGCTTGATATTGGAGTTGGTACAAGCTATTTCTCTCAAGATGCTGTTATAAAACTTGCACCTAATGCAGGGATAGAATTTGAAGAAGGATTATATCCAGCTGAAAAACTAAAAGTTGTTCAAAAATTAATGGAAGAAAATCACGAAGGTGCTAAAAAAATATATGAAAGTATTGGCGTATACCTAGGATATGCATTGGCTTACTATGCTGAATTTTATGATATAAATAAAGTTTTACTACTAGGAAGAGTGCTTTCTGGAAAAGGTGGAGATTTAATTATCGAGAATGCAAATAAGGTTTTAGAAGGTGAATTTAAAGAATTATTTGATAAAATCGAATTAGTTACACCTGATGAAGAAATGCGAAGAGTGGGGCAATCAATAGCTGCTGCAAGTCTTCCTAAAATAGTTAAATAAGGGGTTTTAAAATGAAGATAATTACTGGTGGCAGAATTTTTTATAATGGTAGTTTTATTGATAATCACGCCTTAATTTATAATGAGAAAACAGTTTCAGTTTTAAAAAATGAAGATGCTGATAAATCTAAGATAACAGAAGAAATTAAATTAAATGGTGAGCTTGTTTTTCCAGGATTTATCGATGTTCATATCCACGGAAATAATGGCGCTGATACAATGGACGCTAGCTATAAAGCAACTAAAACAATGAGTGATAGCATAGTTAAAAATGGAGTAACATCATTTTTGCCAACAACAATGTCGATGCCAAAGGAAAAAATCCAAAATGCACTAGATAATATTAAAGATTTCATTAAAATAGAAAATAGTACAGGTGCAAAGGTTTTAGGTGTGCACTTAGAAGGTCCTTTTATAAATAAAGATAAAAAAGGGGCGCAGCCTGAAAATGGAATTTTTCCAATTGATGAAGATTTAATTTTAAAAAATAAAGATGTTATCAAAATTATTTCAATTGCCCCTGAAGTGCTAGGTGCTCAAGAATTTATCATTAAATATAAAGATGATTTTAATTTTTCAATAGCTCACACAAATGCCGATTATGAAACGGCAACCCTTGCTATAAAAAATGGTGCAAAATCTTTTACACATCTTTTTAATGCAATGACAGGGCTAAACCATAGAAGTCCAGGGTGTGTTGGCTCAGCTCTTACGAATGATTGCTATGTGGAAATGATATGCGATAATATTCACGTTAACTCAAATTTATATTCACTAGTTAAAAATGCAAAAGGAATTGATAAGCTATTATTAATAACAGATTGCATAAGAGCAGGCGGACTTCTCGATGGAGAATACGACTTAGGTGGGCAAATGGTTAAACTAAAAAATGGTAAATGCACTTTGCCTGGTGATGTTATTGCTGGAAGTGTTCTTGATTTTAATGCTGGGATGAGAAATTTTTATAAAAATACAGGGGTATCACTTGAAGATTTAGCTAAAATAACATCTATAAACCAATCAAGATATTTAAAAATTGAAGATACAATAGGCGAAATTAAAGAAGGCAATTTTGCAGATTTTGCAATTGTTAATGATGATTTCGATGTTCTTTACACAATTATTAATGGTAAGATTGCTTATAAAAAAGCATAGTTTATTTAAAAGGGATTATTAAGTATGAAAATTTATAGAGTAAAAACATATGAAGAAATGTGCGATAAAATAAGCGATGAGTTTGTAAATGATATTATTGAAAATCCAAGCAGTGTATTAGGGCTTGCAACAGGCTCAACTGCGCTTGGGATTTATGAAAATCTAATTAAAAGGCATAAAAAAGAAAACCTTGATTTTTCTTTTGTTAAAACTGTTAATTTAGATGAATATATCGGCTTATCTAGTGATAACGACCAGAGCTATCGCTACTATATGGATAATAATTTCTTTAATCATATAAATGTTAAAAAAGAAAACACATTTATCCCAAATGGTCTTGCAGACGACTTAGAAAAAGAATGCTTTAATTACGATGAATTAATTCAAAAATTAAATGGAATAGATATTCAGCTTCTAGGAATAGGCCATAATGGGCATATAGGATTTAATGAGCCGAATAAAAGCTTTAAAAAAGATACTCACGTTGTTGATTTACACAAAGAAACAATTGAAGCGAATTCAAGATTTTTTAATTCAATTAGCGAAACGCCAACAACTGCGATAACCCTAGGAATTAAAAATATAATTCAAGCAAAAAAGGTTATCCTAGCAGGGGGCAAAGATAAAAAAGAAATAATAGAAAAAGCAATCTTTGGAGATATAACTCCAGAAGTGCCAGCTTCAATATTACAGCTACACGAAAATTTAATAGTTGTAATGGTTGATTAAATTTAAAAGAGCCTGAAATTAGGCTCTTTTTGATTTTTAAGAATTGATATGATATAATTATAAATAAAAATATATAATTTAAAGGGGGGATTTATTTAGTGAAACCGATACTAGAATTTAAAAATATTACTAAAAAATATGGAAATAATATCGCATTATCAGATATATCTTTTAAAGTCCCTGAAAATTGTATAACAGGGCTAATCGGTGCAAACGGAGCAGGGAAAACCACAACATTAAAAACAATTATTAGATATCAAAAGCCTACTAGTGGAGAAGTGTATTTTAATTTAAATGATATTAATAGCTATAAAAATGAAGAATTTCCAGTTGCCTTTTTGCCTGACACACCGATATTTTTTGATGAATTATCAGTTTTAGAACATCTAGAATTTATATCAACTATGCATAGCACTAAAAAGCAAGTGCTAGAATTAATAGATGTTCTTGAGCTTAATAAACATTTAGATAAAGTTCCAGCACAGCTATCAAAAGGAAATAAGCAAAAACTTATGATAGCCTGCACTCTTTTGCAAAATTTTGAGATGCTTATAGCTGATGAGCCATTTACAGGTCTTGACCCAAAGCAGATATTAGTATTAAAAAATTTACTCCTTAAAGAAAAATCAAAAGGGAAAAGTATACTTCTTTCAAGTCATCTACTTAGTGTTATGGAAAGTATATGCGATTATTATATTATTATTGAAGATGGCAAATTATTAGCAAGTGGAAGTTTGGAGGAAATATCAAATCAGTTAAAAACTAATATGAACATTAATGATATATATTTATATCTAGCTTCAAAAGAAGAAAGAGAGATATAGAATGTTTAATTATTTATTAAAGCAAAGTTTTAGAGCGAATAAAATTATGCTAAAAAAATACTTGCTTGAATTATCATCATTAATAGGAGTTGGGATTTTTTTTGTATATATTATCACTTCCATATTTCATAGCCTAGATATGAATAATAAAATCATAAATCTTGCAGTTAATATAATTAGCATTCTTATTTCCTTACTATATATAATAGCATTAAAAACAAGCGTATTTAATATGCACCCAGCCACTATTCATTATTTTTCTAATAATAATATATTTAAAAAAGTTTTAAAATATAATTTTATTATTAAAATAATAAGTAATTGTTTAATAGGGATAATTGTAAGTTTTGTTATTTATAATTTTAGATTATATGCAAATTTGTTAATTGAAAATATATTTTTATTATCTGTTTTCATCAATTTATCTATGCTAACTAAATGGATAAAATACAATGAAAATAAAAAGTGGTTATTTATAAGTATAGTTTCATCAATATTGTTTCTTTATTTTACATATAATATTGAATTTTCAATATTTTTTCTATTGTGGGCGATAGTTATTACTTACTATTCATACAATCAAGAAATTAATCTAGATAAATTTCTAAAAGATATGACTCGTAAAGAAATGATAAATTATCACACAAGAAATAAAAACTATGCAGAAATGCAAAGAATTATGGAAGAACACCTATCTCAAAAAAACTACAAATTAAAGCTTTATAATTTTAAAATAAATTATAAAAATATACTTTTTTATAAATCAGTAATAGAAACTATTAGATTAAATGGAAATGTATTAAAAATTTTTCTAGCAGTGATAATTCCGATATTTGCACTCAGCGTTTTTAAAATTGAGTTTGTATTTTTGGGAGTTAATATTAATAATAATATATATACATATATTACAGTGTTTATTTTAATATCTTGTATATTAAATATAGAGCAAACTATTTCAAATCAGCTTTTAAAACTACAAGATACAATTAAAAAAGGAGTTATTATTCCGTACTCCATCATTTTTATCACATTAAATTACGTAAAATTATTTTCTTTTATAAGTTCAATTTTTATTATCTTATCAGGCATTGTTTTTAGGTTATCAATATTAAAAATGATTATACTAATATTTTTAATAGATTCGCTTGTTTTAGTATTCTTTTTCTTTGAAAATATAAAAAATAAAAAAATTCCATCAATTTTAAAAAATACAATATTTTTAATTCTAATCTTAATTAGTGTTTTAATTTAAATGCAAATAAAAAAGACGATTTTTAAAATCGTCTTTTTGTTTTTAGTCAATCAATTTTGGATTATCAACATTTGTTTTATCTGATTCTTGATAAGGTGCAAGTGTTGCAACCATTTTCACTGGTTTATCATATGGGTTTATTAAGTAATGAACTTCGCCTGGCTCGGTGTGGATTAAATCGCCAACTGATAATGTGTTTTTAACGCCGTCAACATAGCAGTCAACTTTTCCTTCTAAAATATAAAAGTTTTCTTCCATCACATCGTGATAGTGAGCTCCAAAATCATCCCCTGGCATAAACTGCACAATTGCAAAATTCATTCTTGGCCCTTGCATAAGATATTTTGGACCACTAGTTTTAAATCTGTATTCTCTTTCACTTTCATTTATTATAAACATAAATAACCTCCATTATCTAATTAAAATTATAATCCTGGTGCCTTCCACATATTATTTACAAGGCCTTTATCACATAAATTAAGTTGTGCCTTATATATATCTTTCCACTTAGTATATAGTTCATCATATATAGGTTTATTTAGGGGGTTAGGAGTAAAAACTGATTCTATTCTAACAGATTTACTAACTCCTTCTTCAACATCTTTATAAATCCCAGCTCCAACTCCTGCTAATATAGCAGCACCAAGTGCAGTTGCTTCTTTAACAACAGGTACTTTAACTGTTTTCCCAGTTACATCGGCTAAAATTTGCGACCATAATTTACTTTTTGAAGCACCACTTGCAAAAATTAACTCATCTGGCTCATCTCCAGTGGCTTCCTTTACTAAATCAATATGCCCTTTAACTAAGAGTGCTGTATTTTCTAAAATAGCACGATAGAAGGTGACACGGTTGAATTTTTCAGAATCTAGGCCGAAATTTGTAAAGGTTGGGCTTGCATGCTTCCATTCAATGAAATTCATAACATCACTAAAGCAGCAAATCATTCCATGACTTCCAGCCGGTACATCTTTGGCTTTATCATTCATTAACTCGTATGTATCGATGCCAGTTTGTTCGCTAATTGATTTTTCTAAATCACAAAAAGCGTCTCTAAACCATCGCATAACAAGACCTGGTTTAAAAGCAAGAGCTTCATACTGCCAAACGCCATTCACAGCATGACAATTTACACGAACTCTACAATCCTTATCAGTCTTAGGGGAGTTAGTATTAAATTCATATTGCCAAAAACTGCCTCCAAAAACCGCTGCTTGCCCAGCTTTACTTGCTCCAACTCCTATAACACCAAGTTGGCAATCACCGCCACCAACGATAACTGGAGTTCCTTCAACAAGTCCGGTTTCTGATGCTCCTTTTTTAGAAATTGTTGCAATTTTAACCCCACTTTCGGTAATAGTAGGGAATATATCAGTTTTTATACCAACTTGTTTAGCAATATCTAAATCCCATTGTCTGGTTTTTAAATTTAAAATCCCAGTTGTACTACCATTGCTAGGCTCAACTGATAAAACACCTGTTAATTTTAAAATAAGCCAATCGTTAAACATTCCAACTTTAGCTGTTTTCTCGTAAGTTTCAGGCAGCTTATCTTTAACCCATAAAATACGGGGAATAGCACCTAGTGCATATGTTTCGCCTGTTTTATAGTAGATTTCTTTTTCTAAATCTTTATTTGATTCTATAAGTTTTCTTACTTCGTCAACACTTCGTGCATCAACATTAGCACAAGCCCAAATTTCATTCAGACTATCATCGTAAAGTAGTATACCTTCACGCATACAGGTTGTTGAAATTCCTGCAATTTCTAAAGGGTCAATTTTAGTTTTGGAAATAACAGATTTTATACAGTCTTTTGTTAAATTCCAGTTTTTAACCCAATCAAAATCCATACTTCCAGGCCAACGGTAATCTTCATTATGAGTCCATTCTTTAGATACTGCTCCAATTTCATTACCGTTAAAATCAAAAACAATAGCGCGAACACTACCAGTGCCAGCATCAATTGCCAACAGGTATTTCTTCATAGATATATTCTCCATTCTGCCACATAAAACTTGAAATCACCTTTTTAATATGGCGATAAAAAGGCTTTTGTTTTAATTAATAGCTTTTATTTTAAGCATCTGATAATAAATCAGTTGCCGTTTGCTCATCAGTTATTAAAATATCAAGATACTCTTTATTTAAAACAGCTTTAATTGCTTCAATCTTTTCTTTTCCAGCCGCCACACCCACAACATTTTTTAAATTAGAAAGTGTTTCAAGCGAGGTGCTAATTAAACGCTGGTTAATGCTTGATTCAATTGAATTACCGTCTTTATCAATGAAATGACTTAAAATATCTCCAACTGCTCCATGCATATTTAAAAGAGTGAAATCATTTTTATTTAATATACCATTTTTAATAATAGTAGCATCTTCGGACATAGAACCTATTCCCACGACACTCATCTGAGATAGTGTATGCATTCTTTTAATATCGTTAACACTAGGCTCATTTAGCATAGCATCTCGCATTTCGCCACTAGATAATAATAATGGGCAGGGGATTAAAAATAATTTGGCATTAAAAGTTGAAAGAGTGTTATTTGGAAGGTAGTAGCTAACACCACCAGTGAGGCTTACTACATTAATTGGTTTTTCGACCATAGTTGCTAAGTGGTTTAGAGTGCGTGATAGCGTATCACCATATCCCATGTTTAAATATCCACCAGTTTCTAACCTAGTTCCCACATACATAGCGGCAGCCTTTGCAATGGTTTCATTTAAATTAGCAGGATTTTCAGGGGTTGGAACCACAAAAACATCTTTTAAATTATATTTTTTTATAAGATTATGTTCGATTTCCATTCGTCTATCACTATCTTGACGTATTACAAATTTAATAACACCAGTTTGCTTTGCTTTTTCAAGCAAGTTTACAACTCTAGAGCGACTAATACCAAGTATACTTGCGATTTGTTGCTGGGTTAAATTTTCAGAGTAATAATACCAAACGGTTTTGCTGATTAAATTTTTTTCATATTCTTGTTTCATTGAATTCACTACCTTTACACAAACAAATGTTTGCGCAAACAACATTTGTTTTAAAACTTTGATTAAATTATATCATTGTCGAATAACATTGTCAATTATAAATATTTTTCTTTACAATAGAATAATCACAAGTAAATTTGTGTAATGTGTAGAAATAATTAATTGAAAGGTTTACAAAAAGCACAAAAAATTAACGATGCAATCATATAAAAATAATATATAAGTAAAAAAATAGCAAAACAATTGTTTAGTGATAAAATATTTGTGTTGACAATATTTAAGGCATTAGATATAATTAAATCAATAAATACGTTTTTGCAATCATTTTTCTAATCGTTAAACTAACAAATAATTTCTTATAATAATGGAGGTTATAGGTATGCCGAATAATATTGAAAAAAAGGGCAATGTTTTGATTTCTGTAAATGATATATATAAATCTTTTGGTACTAATAATGTTTTAAAAGGTATCACCTTATCGGTTGATAAAGGGGAGGTTTTAGCGTTAATTGGTGGTAATGGTGCAGGAAAATCTACATTAATGAAGATTATCGTTGGTCTTCATAGTTATGATAAAGGTGAAATGCTTATTAATGGCGAAAAAGTAGTTTTTTCAAAAGCTTCACAGGCTTTAGCAAAAGGTATATATATGGTTCCACAAGAGCCGTTGTTGTTTCCTCATATGAGTGTTGAAGAAAATATATTAATTGGATTTTCTGAAAATGAACAAGAATTAAAAAATAGACTGCATAAAAAGATGCAAGAAATAGGCTGGAGTATAGACTTAACTCGCTCAGCTAGCGGACTTTCGATAGCAGAACAGCAAATGGTTGAATTTATGCGTGGCCTTATGCGTGAAGCTAAATTATTAATCCTTGATGAGCCAACGAGCTCTTTAACTTTTGATGAAGTTGAAACTTTATTTAAATCATTAAAAGATTTAAAAGAAAAAGGAATAGGAATAATCTATATTACGCATAGACTGCCAGAAGTTTTTGAAATTTCAACGCATGTTGCGATTATGCGTGATGGGATTATAACGATTAAAGGTGAAACGAAGGATTTTACTAAAGAAGATTTAGTAAAAGGATTATTACCAGCTAATACGAATTTAGAAAAAGAAATAAAAAAGGAATATAAAAATATTGATTATACCCAAAATCCTATATTAGAGCTTCTTGATTTTTCAGGCTTTGGGTTTAACGATATTAATTTAAAGGTGTACCCTGGTGAAATTTTAGGTGTATCAGGTGTTGTAGGCGCTGGTAGAACTGAAATGATTACCTCTATTTTTGGTATTGAAAAAGTACTAAAAGGGAAGGTTGTCTTAGAAGGTAAGGATATAACTTCTTATAAAACTAAAAGGGTTATAGAAGAGGGAATAAATTTAGTTTCTGAGGATAGGCATTTATATGGGTTATTTAAATTAGCCGATGTTGCAGATAACACAATAAGTGCACTTTTAAATAGTAAACGAATGGGTAAAGTTTTACTTAATAAAAAAGAAGAAGAAAGCATTACACAAAAATATGTTGATGATTTTAGAACTAAGATAACATCTCAAGGGCAATTAACAGGAAGTTTATCAGGTGGTAATCAACAAAAGGTTGTTATTGCAAGAAGCCTTACAACAAATCCCAAAGTAGTTATATTTGATGAACCCACTCGTGGTATTGATGCCGCTGCAAGAGCAGATGTGTATAAAATAATTATGGGTTTAAAAGAACAAGGAGTTTCAGTTTTATTAATTTCAAGTGATATGGAGGAAATTGTAGAACTTGCCGATAGAGTTGTAACGATGTATCACGGAAAATTAGTTGCTCATTTTAATAAAAACGAAATAACACAAGAAGCATTAATGTCTGCTGCATTTGGTGTAAAGGCTGAGAAGGAGGAGAAACAATATGCTTAATATTAAAAAAGTTTTAAGAGCGAGAGAATTAAGCAGTTTCTTGTTTTTAATGGCACTATTTATCATTGTTGGTATTATAAATCCAAGCTTTTTTACAATGGAAAGTATAAGTGCTTGCTTTAATACATCAGTTGTATTTACCTTAGTGGCTATTGGAATGGCGTTTACAATATTTGTTGGAGAAATTGATGTTTCGGTAGGCTCTACTCTTGGATTTGTTGCAACTGTTGTTGGTAGTTTATTAAGAGATGGTGCAAACTGGGGTTTTGCCTTTGCAGTGGGCGTAAGTATTGGGGTTGTAATAGGTTTAGTTAACGGCTGGGGCGTTGCGATTATGCGAGTGCCATCATTGATTTTCACACTAGGAACAAACGGAATTTTGCGTGGATTAATGTATATATATTCAAATGGTGCTTGGGTTGAAAACCTACCAAAAGAATTTAAAGACTTATCCTCAGTAAAATTTATAGGTGAATTCACAGTTTATTATTGTGTAGCGGCTATTATAGCAGTTATAGTGCATCTGCTTTTAACTAAAACAAAAAAAGGCAAATACTTTAGAGCTGTTGGAGATAATTTTGATGGTGCTAATATAGTTGGAATTCCATCAGTGCAAGTAAAAGTTTTAGCTTATGTTATTTGTGGTGTTTTTTCAGCAGTAGCTGGAATAATATTTTGTAGCAGAATAGGCTTTGTAACTTCTACAAGTGGTCTTGGATACGAAATGAAAGCTGTTGCAGCTTGTGTACTTGGTGGAATTAGTTTAACTGGTGGGGTTGGTAGTGTTATAGGTGCATCAATTGGGGCAGTTATAATGGCTTCGATTAGTTATCTATTAGTTTTTATGGGATATTCATCAAACTATGATAATACAATTACAGGAATAATACTAATTACTATAGTGGTTGTTGATGCACTGTTACAGCAACGTGCTGAAACTAAGAATAAACAACTTAGACTTTCTGCAAGGGCTGATAGTGATAAAAATAAGGAGGTAGCATAGTATGAATAAAAAACCTACCTTTAAATTAAAACTTACATGGAATAAGTTTTTATTATTTATTATTTTAATGGAATTTGTTATATTCGGGCTTGCCAATGAGAAATTTTTAAGAATACCACTGCTTTTAAATAGCGTGAATGACTATGTTGCAATTTGTGTTATATCTATATTTGTAACAATGGTTATGATAACTGGGGGTATTGATATTCAAGTGGCTTCCATTATTGGGCTAACATCAATTACAACTGGTGTTTTATGGCAGGATTTTGGAGCAAATATTTGGGTGGCTGCTCTTGGTGCAGTTGTATTAGCTGGCTTATGTGGTGCTTTTTCAGGTTTTTTAATTGCATACTGCAAAGTTCAAGCGATGGTTGTAACTTTAGGGGGGAGCTTTTTATATTCAGGTTTAGCACTTTTGATTTCAACATTATCAGAAACAGAAGCTTACCTTGGTATAACTGGATTTCCAGATTCATTTAGAATGATAGGTAGATATAAATTTTTTGATATAATTCCAATGCAAGTTGTTATATTTTTAGTGTTATTTATAATTGCCTATATAATTTTACATAAAACTAAATATGGTAAAAGCATATTTTTAGTTGGAATAAATAAGCACGCTGCTGAATATTCAGGTATAAATAGCAGATGGATAATAATGTCTACATATATATTGAGTGCATTAGCTGGTGCTATTGCAGGAATAGTTATGACGGCTTACCTTGGAACTTCAAAAAGTGATTTAGGTAGTACTTTAACTATGAATATAATAACAGCTACCGTTTTAGGAGGAACGCTTTCAACTGGGGGTAAAGGAAGCATAATCGGAACAGCTTTAGCCTCAATTATTATAGGACTTTTAAGATTTGGAATGCCTTTATCTTTTGGAATTAATACTCAATATTTAGATATTCCAACAGGTATACTTCTTGTGATGGTAGTAGTTGGCAATGCATTTTTTAATAAACCACAGTTTTCAGCATTAATGGCAAAATTTAAGAGAAAAAGTGAAAAAAAGGCATCATAATTTGATTTATACGTAAAGTACGTATTTATAAAAAAGCTATCTTTAGGAGGAAGCAAAATGAAAAAATTATTAGCAATTTTATTGGCATTATCTGTGTCAGCGACACTTTTGACAGCTTGTAGTTCTCCAAGTGAAGAAACTACAACAGAAACAACTGATGAAACTCAAACAACAGAAACAACTGAAATTGACGGGGCAGAAGTTTTCAGTATCGAAGGTAAAACAGTTGCCTTTATACCAAAGCTTACAGGGAATGCCTTTTTTGAAGCTGCAAATATTGGTGCTCAAGGATTTGCAACTGATTGGGGCATAGAAGTTGAATACATGGGCGATCCATCAGCTTCCGCAGCGGCTCAAGTTGCTGTAATTAATCAGGCAATTGCAGTTGGCGTTGATGCTATTTGTATTTCAACAGTTGACGCAGCGGGTGTTTCAGATGCATTAAAAGATGCTATGGCAGCAGGTATTGCAGTTACTACTTGGGACTCAGATGCATATACAGAAGATCGTTCTTTAATGGTTTCACAAGGTACACCTGAAATTTTAGGCAAAATGCTTGTTGATATGGCAGTTGCAGGCTTAGAAGAAAGAGGCAAAGATCCTGCTACTGATGAAATTACATACGTTTGGCACTATTCACAAGCAACAGTTACCGACCAAAACTCTTGGCAAGTAGCTGGTGAAGAATACATCAAAGCAAATTATCCTAACTGGGTAAATTTAAACCCTGATAACTACTATTCAGAGCAAGATGCTGAAAAAGCGATTACTATCGGCGAAGCTGTTTTAGATGCAAACCCAGATATTGATGTAATTATCTGTAATGACTCAACAGCTCTACCAGGACAATTGCAAGCAGCTGAAAATAAAGGATACGACCAACAGTCTATTACAATCACTGGATTTGCAACTCCAAATGCAATAAAAGAATATTGCAATAATGGAACAATTTATAACTGGGGTCTGTGGGATTGTGGTATCCAAGGTGGTATGGGTGTTTATGTAGCAGCATACCTTGCAGCTGGAAATGAAGTTATGGTTGGCGATATCATTAGTATTCCTGGAATAGGCGATGTTGAAGTGCTTCCTAACGATTCAATCCAAGAAGGTGCAACAACAGGCGATGTTAACAACGGCGTTGTTTTACTTCCAGAAACAGCAGTATTTACATTAGACAATATGAACGACTACGATTTCTAAATTTATAAATTATGCAGCGTGGACAAAATTTCTGCGCTGCATTCTTAAAATATAGGATATAAAGATTAAAAGGAGAAAAATTATGGCAGATTTAGATGGATTAAAAGCAGAAAAAGACTACCACGTTGATATACCATTTGCAAATGGCGGTGGATTTTATGTGAAAGGTGCAAATAATTTAGATTGGGGAATGAAAGCTAGATTATCAAAAATATTCAATCCTAAAAGTGGAAATACTGTAATGTTTGCATTTGACCATGGATATTTTATGGGTTCCGTTTCTGGGCTGGAAAGATTAGATATACTACTTCCAAAACTTGCACCTCATATAGATTCTTTTATGGGAACAAGGGGGGCTATTAGAACTTGTCTTGCACCTGAACTTGCAAAGTCAATATCATTAAGGGTTTCATCAGGTTCTTCAATGCTTCAAGATGATTTGAGCCACGAAATGGTTGCAGTTGATATCGAAGATTCAGTAAGACTTGATGCAGATTGTATGGCAGTTCAGGTGTTTATAGGTGGCAAAGGGCAATTATCAAGTCTTGATAATTTAAGTAAAGTTGTTAATGCTGGTATGCGTCATAGTATTCCGACTATGGGAGTGTGTGCTGTTGGTAAAGAGCTTGAAAGAACACCAAGATACTTTAAACTTGCAACAAGAATAATTGCAGAAATGGGTGTTCAATTAGTTAAAACTTATGATTGTGAAAATCTAGAAGAAATTATAGCTGCTTGCCCAGTTCCAATTGTTATAGCAGGTGGAAAAAAACTGCCTGAAAGAGATGCAATGGCAATGGCTTATAGAGTTATTCAAAAGGGAGCTAAAGGAGTTGATATGGGAAGAAATATCTTCCAAAGTACAAATCCTATTGAAATGGCAATGGCAATTAATAAAATTGTTCATGAAGGTGCAACTGATGCATTGGCTTGGGAGTTTTTCCAAGATGCTATAAATAAATAAGTTAGAAAAAACGCCTGTACTTTTATTATAGGCGTTTTTTAGAATAAGGGGTTAATGATGAGTTTATTATTAATAGAAATGATATTACCAATTATTGTTATGATTTTTGTAGGATATTTATTAAATAAAAAACAGGTTTTTAATTTATCAGGATTATCTGCTCTAAAATCAATTATAGGTAATATTTGCTTGCCAGTTGTTTTATTTAATGCTTTTTTTTATGCAGATTATGGAATTGACACATTAATTGTTTTTATCACTGTTTATATTGCTCATACTTTAGCCTTGTTTATAGGATTTATAGCAAGGCCGATTCTAAAAGACAAAGGCAAGTTTTTGCCAGTTTTAGTTTCGGGTGCAGAAGGTGGGATGCTTGGATATGCATTGTACATATTGTTATATCCTAAGGGGGTTTCAACCTTTGCAATGGTAGATATAGGGCAAACATTTTTTGCATACACAGCCTTTTTATCAGCTTTAAAAATTATTGATGGAAAAAAAGTTTCGGTAAAAGAGTTAACTCATAATATGCTAACAAATTTTTGCTTTATAGGTATGGTTTTAGGGGTTGTGTTAGGCTCACTTGGTTTTGATGAGCTGCTTATAAGTTTATCATATTCAAATGTATTAGATAGTGCGATTGCAATGATAACAGCACCAACGGCAACAATAGTTTTAATTATAGTGGGCTATGAACTCTCACTTGAAAAAAACTTACTAAAACCAGTTTTAAAAACAATTGTAATAAGACTTCTTATAATGATTACGCTATCAGCTGTAACACTAGGTGTATTAAGCTTATTAATTGAATTAAATTATGAGCTTATGTTTGCAATTTTATTAATGTATTCTCTACCAGCACCATTTATTATTCCTTTATTTGCAGATGTTAAAAAGGATGCAAATTATATTTCAACAACACTTTCAATAAACACACTAATAACAATGATATTGTTTTCAGTAATTATTGTTTTTAGATTTATGGTGTAAATCACGATTAAAAGCTGTCTTTATGATGGCTTTTTCTTTTTATAGAATAAATATATGAAAAATATATATTTTATATTAATATTTAATGATATAATATCTATATAAAGGGGTGAATGATTTGATAAAGATACTTATAGCCGAAGATGATATTGAAATCCAGAGTCTTTTAAAATCTTTTTTAGAAGAAAATAATTATTATATAATGCAGGCTTTTGATGGAATTTCGATTTTAGAAAACTATGAAAATGCAGATTTAATATTACTAGATATAATGCTACCAAAAATTGATGGATTTTCAGTTTTAGAGCTTATTCGAAAAAAATCTGATATACCAATTATTATTCTCACAGCACTAGGCGGCGAAGTAGAGCAGTTAAGAGGATTTGATTATGGGGCTGATGATTATATAACTAAGCCATTTTCAGTTCCTATTTTGCTTAGAAAAATTGAGTCCGTCCTTAGAAGAGTAAATAAAATATCTAAAAAACTTATAGTGTATAAAGATTTAGAAATTGATTTAGAGGGAATGAGAGTTGCAGTTAAAAATAAAGAAATTAAATTAACAGCTAAAGAATTTGAAATATTAGCAGAACTTTTTATGCATCAAGGTATCGTTTTAACTAGAGATGTTTTAGTTACGAAAATTTGGGGTGATGAAACATTTTGTGATGATAGAATTGTTAATATTCATATTAAAAATATCAGACAAAAATTAGGAGTAGACTATATAAAAACTATGCGAGGGGCTGGATATAAAATTGAAAAATTATCTTAAAAAGAATTTAACTGTAAAATTATTCTTAATTGTATGCATTTCTTTAATTAGTATAAGTTTATTAATTTGCGTGTTATTTGCAGTGTTAATGCCAAGCTCATACATACAGCTAAGAGATGAAGAGTTTAATCTTGAAACTCAAAAATTATTAGATGAAATATCTTTAAAAACTTATGAAGACGCAATAAAAATAATTGAAGATTTTTCAAATGAAATGAATGTATATACTGAAATTTCCACATATGATGGAGAAGTTATCTATGTGTTTGGGGATATTTTAGATAATGTAGAAATTAATATAACATCAGAAGATAAAACAATCTATGGAACTTCTCAAACTTTTGAATTAATGGATATTATGATAGAAAATAAATCATATCTATTATCTATGAGTGGAGCAAGCTATGAAACGATAAATGAAGTTTACCTAGTTTTGGCTCAAACAATTCCTGTAATTATAATTATAGCCTTGAGTTTATCATTTTTGATATCATTTTTTCTATCAAAATATATAACAAAGCCAATAAAAGATATAAATTTAAGAGCTAAAAAAATATCGATGCTTAATTTTGATATTTATTGTGATGAAAAAAGGGAAGATGAACTAGGCGAACTTTCTAAAACGATTAATTTATTATCAAAAAAACTTGATGATGCATTAATATCACTAAAAAGAGAGCTTTTAAAAGCGAAAGCCCTTGAAGAAAGTCAGCGTTTGTTTTTTGCTGCGGCATCTCATGAACTTAAAACACCATTAACGATAATCAAAGGCAATTTAGAAGGTATGATTTATGGCTATAAGCAATATGAAGATAAAGATAAGTATATAGCAAAAACACTTAAAACAACTAACAGAATGCAACATTTAATTAATGAAATATTAAGTGTTTCATTAATCAATGATGAAAATTATAATTTAAACTATAATGAAATTAATATTAAAGAGATTATTTATGATATTTTAAAACATTATGATGAATTAATCCAAGTTAAAAACTTTAATATTAAAACTAACTTAGAAGACAGTATAATTTTTGCAGATGAGAAGATGCTAATAAAAGTTTTATCAAATATTATAAATAATGCACTATATTATTCGCCAGAAAACGAAACTATAATAATGTATGTAAAAGGTAATACTGTGAAAATTAAAAATACAGGAGTATCCTTATCAAATGATGATATAAAAAATCTTTTTGAGCCATTCTATCGTGCTGATAAATCACGAAATAAGCAAACAGGAGGAAGTGGTTTGGGTTTATATTTTGTTAAATTAATTTTAGAAAAACATAAGTTTGATTTTAATATTAAAAGCGGTGAAGATAGTGTTGAATTTACTATAATATATTAAAACTATACCTAATTTATATTAAAGCTACACCACAAAGCTTAATATAATTGTTATAATTTGATTGTAATCGATTACAATTAATTTTATACCAGAAAGGAATAGTTATTATGAAAAAAAGATTGATTTTAATCAGTGCTAGTTTTTTGATTTTATTATCACTTGGTGTGAATGCATATGCCACATCAAATAAGCATCTTATTGTCACAGAGCAAGAGATTACTATCACCAATGCAGAAGGAAATAATAAAGAGCAAACACAAGGAAGCATCTTATTTAAAGAGGAGGGAAATAATAGGAAAGTGTTTTCTTTAGATAATGGTGTAACGTGGGAAGAAATCACGCTCCAAGAAAATTTAGAATTAGAATACAAGGCAATAACCGAAGAAGATATTTTAAAAGATATAGAAGAGGCGAAAATAAATCTAGAAGATAATGATTTTATGGAAGATTTTAAAAAATCTGGCAAAACAGAGCAAGATATGCTAGAGTATATTAAAAATTTAGAAAATCAGCTAGAAGACGTTAGAAATAGATTTGTTTATACAAAAGTAATATCATCAAAAACCATTGAAGGCGAATTTGATATAATGTCATCAACTGATGAAGATTTGCAAAATCAGATTGATAATGAATTCGGCATAACTTTTGAAAATGAAAACAGAGATATTAAAACATTTGTTGCAGATACAAAAGATGAATTATTAAAAACAATTGAAATTGCATATAAAAACAATGAAATATCAAAAGAAAACTATGAAGGTATTTTAAATCAGCTTAATTAAAAATACGGCTTCCGAATTTATTTATCGGAAGCCGTATTTTTGAAAATAAATATAAAATAATGTATAAATTGTTTTATATGTAGATATTGTGTAAAAATATTTGTGCATAATAACCAATGCTAAACTTTGGTAAAAAAATAACAAAAACAAAAAGTAAGTTTATGGCAATAAATTTTTAATAAATTATCTGAAATTATAAATTTATATCAAAAAAAACAATAAGCGTATAACTAATAGTTATACTACATATAACCATAAGTGATTAGGAAAAGTGTGTAAAAAATGTTAAAATCAAGATACAAACTTAGAAAGAGAGATAATTTTATGCACAAAATTAGTAAAAGAATTGTTTCGCTAATCAGCGCTAGTTTAATGGTTTTAGCTATGCTAACTGGATGTTCGGGGGTAACTAATGAATACCCAAACAGACCAGTTGAAATGGTTATTCCTTTTGGTGCAGGTGGAGCGAGTGATATTTTTGCAAGACAATATGCAGATATCACAAAAGATTATTTAGGCACTCCAATCACAGCAGTAAATAAATCTGGTGCTGGTACTGTTGAGGGTATGGCTTACGCGGCTAATCTTCCAAAAGACGGCTACACAATACTAGAAATTACACCATCAGTTTTAATCAAAGACGTTACAGGTGAATTTGAATTTACTGAATATTTTGAGCCATTAATTAAAGTTCAAAACGATGTTATGGTTTTTGGTGTTGCAGCAGATAGTGAATTCCAAACAATGGAAGAAGTTATCGAATATGCAAAAGAAAATCCAGGAGATTTAACAATCGGTGGATTAAGCCCAGGTGGTCTTGATGATTACATAGCTAACGGATTTGCTATGAAAGCAGGATTTGACTGGACATACGTTCCATACAGTGGTGGTTCTGAAATTAAATCAGCTGTTTTAGGCGGAGAACTTGATATTTATCAAGATAAATTATCTTCATTTATTCCGTTAATAGAATCAGGGGATATTAGAGCATTAGTTGTTTTAAGCGATGAAAGAATTGATACTCCACTTTTAGCAGATGTACCATCATCAGTTGAAATGGGAATTGATTTTACACAAGGCTCTTGGAGAGGGTTTGCTATTCCAAAAGGAACTCCTGAAGCTGAAAAAGAAATTATTACAAATGCATTAATTGAAGCGTATAGCGACCCAAGATATGCAGAACTAGAAGAATCAACAAAAACAAACTTTAGCTACGGCTTTTTAACTCCAGAAGAATTCGGCGCATCTTGGGAAGAAGAGATGGATGGATTATATAATGCATTTAAACAAATGGGCATTATAGATGAAAATGACGAACTAGTTGCAGATGAAATTCCAGGAGATGTTCTTGGAGAAATGGGCTTTCCGATTTTCGTTGCATCTTTAGCTGCTATATTAGCTGTAATTATCTTTATAAAGGGATATAAAAAAGCTGGAAGTGTTGGCGCAATGTTTACATTTAATAAGCCAGAAGCTGGTATGATGACAACGATTATCTGTCTTGCTTTTTATATTGGAAGTATGAATATAATTGGGTTTGCTATTTCAACACTATTATTCACATTCTTTAACGCAAGATTAATGGGATACAAAAACAATAAAGTTTTAATTATTTTCTCATTAGTATTCACAACGCTAATTCTACTTGCCTTTGGTAAATTATTCCTAGTTCCTCTTCCAAGAGGTATTGGCATATTTAGAGAATTAAGCTTCTTAATCTATTAATAGGAGGTCAAATTTATGGATATATCTGCTTTTTTAGAGGCCTTTGTTCAGGTGTTTACTCCTTATAGTTTTCTACTTGTGGCAATCGGCGTTTCATTTGGTATGGTTTGTGGAGCACTTCCAGGTCTTAGCTCTTCAATGTCTATCATTCTTATGCTACCATTTACTTACACAATGGAGCCAATTAATGCTATAGTTATGCTAGTTGCAGTTTACTGTGGTGGTGCTTCTGGTGGTAGTATCAGTGCAATTTTATTAAAAACTCCAGGTACGCCTGAATCAGTTGCAACAACTTTTGATGGCTATCCAATGGCTCAAAAGGGTAAGGCTGGTAGAGCACTTGGTATTTCGGTATCATCATCTGCGTTTGGCGGTATCTTCTCAGCTATAATTATGCTTATTGCTGCTCCCTTACTTGCAGTAGTTGCTTTAGAATTCCAAAGTGCTGAATACTTCGCGCTAGGACTTTTAGGACTAAGCTGTATTTCAAGTATCGGCTCTGCTGATCAAGCAAAAGCTTTATTCTCAGCTTGTATAGGCTTACTTTTAACAACAATCGGTATTGATGCTATAAACGGTGCTTATAGATTTACATTTGATCAACCATACTTAATGAATGGTATCGACTATATTCCAGTTATGATAGGCTCATTCGCACTTGTTGAAGTTTATAAAAATGCTTCAGAATACAAAAGTCGTTCAACAGAAACAGTTGCTGATGCAAAGAAAATTTCTCTTGAAACTTTAAAACTAAAAGAATTCGGAAAAATGTGGGGTCTGTTACTACGCTCTGCTTCAATCGGTACTATTATCGGTATTATCCCAGCTGCTGGTGCTTCAATCGCATCACTAGTTAGCTACGGTGTTGCTTCAAAAGCTAGTAAAACTCCTGAACTATTCGGTACAGGTTGTGACGAAGGTATCGCAGCTCCTGAAACTGCAAATAATGCAGCTATCGGTGGTAGCTTAGTGCCAACAATGGTTTTAGGTATCCCAGGAAGTCCTACTGCCGCTATTATTATGGCTGCATTTATGATACATAATCTAACACCAGGACCACTTCTAATTTCACAACAGCCAGTATTATTAAATGCTATCTTCCTAGGTATAGTTTTAGCTTCACTACTACTATTTATTGTTGGTAGATTTATCACTAAAGAATTTGCAAGAATTCTAAGGCTACCATACCCACTACTTGGAACAGTTATTGTTACTTTAGGAACAGTTGGTGCTTACTCACTAAATAATAGCTACTATGATGTTTTAATAATGTTCTTCTTTAGCTTTGTTGGTATTATAATTAAAAAATTCAATTACTCAAACCCAGCTATGATACTAGGATTAATCCTAGGTGGAATTATTGAAACAAACTTTAGAAAACAACTTATCCTTTCAGGTGGTAGCATTTCAGGTTTCTTTGAAAGACCGCTTGCACTTTCAATCATTATAATTTCAGCTTTAGCATTCGCGTATCCATTAATTAAAAGCACTATGGATAAAAAGAAAGCTACAAAAAAAGCAAGCTAATAGATAAACTTAACAATATATAAAGTTAGCTTAAAAAGCTTTAAAAGGTGTTATACACTTTTTAAAGCTTTTTTATTTAGAGCAATTGCTTAAAGAGATATTTTATGATAAAATTATATATAAATTCAAATTTAAGAATAAATATAAGTTTTGTGGGTTTATTATATAAAATTAGTGAAACTATGCTAGTTGAAAATACAAAACTTCAAGAAAGGAATGCCTAAAAATATGAAAGAAAAAACGATTTATGTATGCACTAGTTGTGGAGAAATATTTCATAGATGGCAAGGTCAGTGTACATCTTGTAAAGAATGGAATACAATAGAAGAAGATATTGTAAAAAAGCCAGCTAAATCTGCGAAAGGTAAAGATATAGTTATATCTAATTTAGCATTTCAGCCATTATCTAAAGTAGATGCGAATGAAACTAAAAGCCGTATAAAAACTAAAATTGAAGAATTAGATAGAGTTCTAGGTGGAGGAATAGTTAGAGGTGCAGGAATGCTCATTGGGGGTGAGCCAGGGGCTGGTAAATCAACATTACTTTTACAAATATGTGCTAATTTATCAAAAGAGTATAATATTGTTTATATTAGTGGAGAAGAATCCTTAACTCAAATTAAACTTCGAGCAAATCGCCTTGATATAGATGGCGAGGGCATTAGTATTGCAACCGAAACTGATGTGTTTTCTATATGTAATAGCATTGAAGAATTAAAGCCCGATATAGTTGTTATAGACTCTATACAAACAATGAATTGTTCTTCTATCTCTTCAAGCCCTGGGAGTGTTTCACAAGTAAGAGAGGCAACTTCACTTTTAATAACATCAGCTAAAAAGGTTGAAACTGCTTTATTTATAGTAGGACACGTTAATAAAGACGGTGCTATTGCAGGGCCGAAAGTTATGGAACATATTGTTGACACTGTTTTATATTTTGAAGGAGATAAAACACTTCCTTATCGAATTCTTCGTTCTAGCAAAAATCGTTATGGCTCAACAAATGAAATAGGAATGTTTGATATGTCTAGCAAAGGGATAGTGGAAATTCAAAATCCATCTAAAATGCTATTAGAAGGAAGAAATGCATCTGTCAGTGGTAGCTGTGTAACCTGTGTTATGGAAGGTACACGACCTATTTTAACTGAAATTCAAGCCCTTGCTACTAAAACAGGTTTTGGAACGCCAAGAAGGGTAGCTAATGGACTTGATTATAATAGAATGAATTTAATACTTGCTGTTTTAGAAAAAAGAGCTGGGTATTTTATGCAAAACATAGATATTTATTTAAATGTTGTAGGCGGACTAGAACTTGAAGAAACAGCGATAGATTTATCTATAATTCTAAGTGTTGTTTCTGCTTTAACAGATAAAGCTATTGATAAATCAGTAGTGGCATTTGGTGAAGTTGGGCTTGGAGGGGAAATTCGCAGTGTTTTAAATGTTGATTTAAGATTGCGCGAAGCTCAAAGACTAGGCTTTAATAAGGTGATACTTCCACTTCATGCAAAAAATCAAATTAATATAAAAGATTATGATTTAGAAATTTGCTTTGCAGGTGATGTAAGGCAGGCAATAAAATATATTTAATGTTTAAAAAACTCTTCTTTATACAATAATAATTTGTGTTAAGGAGAGTTTTTATATGAAGAAATTTATTATATATTTGAGTTTTCTATCTTTGAGTTTTATATTAATATTAAATTATTTTATGATTAATTCAATTAAAAGTGTAACTGGGACAACTATTAAAAATACTAGTTATACAAACCATATAACTGTTTCGGGCGAATTTATAAGTACAGATAGTGAGAATATAATGTTTTCATATCCTATTTATATAAAAGAAGTTTTTGTTACAGCAAATAGCAACGTTACAAAAAATCAAGCATTGTTTTCAATTGATAAAGAAAAAATGATTAATATGCTAGAAATGTATGATACAACAGGTGAGAGTGAATATAGTATTCAAGAAATAAACTTGCTACAAGAAATAGTTTATGCCTCTAAAGATGGAATAGTAGGTTCACTTTTTTATGAAGAAGATGATTTAGTTATGCCAAATAGCACAATTTTAACTATTTCTAAGCATAGTGATATAATGGCGAAATTCACAGTTAACCAATCTGATTTTGGCAAAATATCTATTGGAGATAAAGTTTATATAACATCAATTGCATTTAGTGATATTAAATATGAGGGTGAAATTAGTGATGAAACAGCAGTAATCTATGAAGAAGTAAATGCTCTTGGAAGCAAGGTTATGATTGATATATTTGCTGATGTTTATAATTTAGATAATAAATCAGCTGACGGATTACAAATTACAGCTAGAATAGAAAGTGAAAACATTGAAAATATAAATATATTAGAATATGAGTATATAAATCAAGATGAAAATGGTGAATTTGTTTATATTATAGATAATGGAAATGCTAAAAAAGCGTATATAATTTCAGGAGTTGAAACTGAAATTGGGCAAGAGATTTTAAATGATTTTCCAAAAGATACAATTTTTATTAAAGGTGATATAAAAGAGTTTGATAAGGTGGTACTTTCTAATGCTACAAAAGATTAAACGAACTATAAAGCCATATAAAATGGCTATTATCTCAGTTTTTATTGCGATGCTGTCTATAACACTTGTCAGCATTGTTTCTATGATTGGCGAAACTGAAATTAACAATGAATTAAACGGACTTGGGTTAAATGGGCTTTTAGTAAATGCAACTGATAGTGAAAATATAAATATAACAAATGAAAAAATTTATAATTTATTATCAGAATATCCTGATGTTGATAAACTTTCTCCAATTATCGTTGATTATGTAAATATAGAATTTTCAAACTCAAAAACCTTTGAAGCAATGACTTGGGGAATTTCTTCACAGGGCAGAGATATAGTTAATTTAGAAATGGTTTACGGTGAATTCTTTACTGATTATCAAACTAATACAAATAATTTAGTTTGCGTAATAGATGAAGAACTTGCAATTACAGCGTATGGACGAGGAAATATAGTTGGTAAAGAAATACTAGTAAATATAGGTAAGGGGATATATGAATTTGAAATTATCGGAATTTGCAAAAAAACAAGTAATTTATTAAATAGTTTATCAGTTGGAGAAGTTATTCCGAACTTTATTTATATTCCATATTCTGTTATGCAAAATTACGGTAATAAAGAAAATTATGATCAGATAATTATCAACGCTTCTTATAATGAAAATATAGATAAAGAAATTACAAGCTATCTTTTTGCTAACACAAATCATACAGAAGAATTAACAATTAGTGTTAGCAATCTATCAAAACAAAGAGATACCATAAATAATATAGTTGATATTGCATTTCTAGCATTATTTTTAGTTTCCTGTGTTGCTGTAATTGTATGTAGTATATCAGTTGCTACAAGTGTTACGACAGCTGTGAATATTCAAAAAAGAGATATCGGAATTAAAATAAGTCTTGGTGCAAGCAGAATAAATATAATGTTAGAATTTCTGTTTTCTGCGATTTTATCTTGTATGATTGGGATATATTTAAGCGTTATATTAGGTGGAATTTGTTTGGGATTAGTTAATATATTCTTAGAAAATAATTATATTTTTGATTACTCCTTGCTTATTTCAGGTATTTTTGTTACAATATTTTTTACAGGAATATTTAGCCTATACCCAAGCTATAAAGCAGCAATGCTAACTCCGATTGAAGCTTTAAATAGAGAATAGGAAATCTAACAAATGAAAGATAAAATATTCATTATTTCTCATAAAGATATAGATGTTATAAATGTTTTAAAAGCATTTGGATATGAATGCATAGATGTTATTAATTCTCCCTTTGTTAGCGAAGAGATAAATTATCACGCAGATGTTTTATATCTAAAAATTGATAATAAATTTTATATTTCTAGCTGCCAAAAAGAAAATTTTGAATGCATTTTAAATTTAGGATTTGAAATTGAAGAAATTGATTTTTTAAAAAAGGGATATCAAACGGAAAGTTATCTAAATTTCATAGTTAATGATGAATATGTAATTAAAAATAATAAAACAGCTTTAAATATTAATTTTTTAAATAAAAAAGAAATATTCGTAAACCAAGGGTATACAAGATGCTCTTTAATTAGCTTAAATCCAAATGCATATATAACCGAAGATTTAAGCATACATAAAAAATTAATTCAAAATAATCTTGATTGCTTATTAATTAAAAAAGGCTCAATTAAGCTAGATGGCTACGATTACGGCTTTATTGGTGGGGCGAGTTTATATTTAGAAAAAGAGAAAACACTTTTATTTTTTGGTGATATAAAAGATAGTGTTGATAAAGAGAATATTATAAAATTTTTAGATAAGTATGGAATAAATCCATATTTTATAAAAGATAAAGAGCTAATTGATTTAGGCTCTGGGATAATAATTGAAAAGGAAAATTAAAATGAATAATAAATTTGCATTTTTATCAGATATTCACGGAAATATCAATGCACTAGAAAAGGTTTTAGAAGATATAAAAAATAGGGGAATAGCATTTAGCAATGTTTACTGTACAGGCGATGTTATCGGATATGGGAATAAGCCAAACGAAGTTATTAAATTATTAAAAGAAAATAATATAACGCTTATTTTAGGCAATCACGATAAAAAAACAGCTTTTTATGATGAAAATAAAGATGTTAAAATAAATGATAATTTTCTATGGACAAAAAAAGAAGTAACAGCTGAGAATAAAGCTTATTTAAAAACTCTGCCTGAAAAACTATCTATAAATTTAAATGGAATGAATATTTTATTAATTCACGCAAGCCCTAATTCAATTTCTGAATATATTTACAAAGAAGATGAAAAACTTCAAGCAGAAATTGCAAATAATTTAAAAGAAGATATCATTATTTTTGGGCATACTCACTTAGCCTATTCAAAGTATGTTAATGGGAAACTATTTTTAAACGCAGGAAGTGTTGGAAGGCAAAAAGATGGAAATAATAGGGCAGGATATGCTATCTTAACTATTGATAAAGAGATTGATGTTGAATTTATTAAGTTAGAATATGATTTTGAAAAAATGGCTTTAGAAATTAAAGATATCCCAGAATTAAATCCATTTGCATCGGCATTATTATATGGAAAATAATTTGAGATATATAGCTTTAGGTGATAAGAGATGAAAAAAGTAGTTAATTATACGGAAATATTTTACGCTGGAGATTTTGAGAAAATTGAAAAGTGGCTTAATGATATGTCAGAAAAAGGGCTTGAATTAATAGCAGTAAAGCCACAAAGATATTTTTTTAAAAAATCTGATAAGCTTATTAAATATAAATTAGATTTTCTAATCCGAATGAGCAAAAAAGAAAAGGGCGAATATATTGATTTTTTACAAAGTACAGGCATAGATATTGTAACTTCAAAAGCGGGTATGTATTATTTTAAAAAAACTACAATTGAAGATTTTGATATTTTTTCGGATAATCTATCTTATATTAATCGAATTGCAAGAAAATTTGCTATTATGTTCACTCGTGCTCTTTCTATGGGATTTCTAACAGGGCTATTAATATATACATTAATATCTTTTAAAGAAATAATGTCGGTATTTCCAATATTATTTTTTATAGGTGTATCAGTTGTGATACTCGGGCTTTTAATAACATTATTAGCTGTTTATGGCTGTGTAAAAAGCAAGAAAAAAATAAAGAAACTAAAAGAAAACAACTACATATATGAAAATCAAGTATAATTATAAAAATCAAGGAGTTCACTAAACTTCTTGATTTTTTTTAAAAATAAAATTAATCTTGACAACTATATCGTAGTACGATATAATAAATATATCGAAAGACGATATAACGAATAACGATAGAAAGGGAGAAAGATATGAACCACCAACCATTAACAGAAGGCGTGTTTTATATACTGCTTTCATTAAATGAGGCACTTCACGGATATGGAATAATGCAAAAGGTTGAGAGTTTATCTAATCGAAGATTAAAGCTTGCAGCTGGCACTTTATATGGTGCAATTAATAAACTTCTTGAAAAAGAATGGATAGAAGACTTTTTAGAAAATTCGGATACTAGAAAAAAAGAATATATAATAACTCAAAAGGGAAAAGAAGTATTACAAATAGAAATAAATAGGCTTAAAGAATTAGTTGAAAGTGCTCAAATAGTTTTAAATGATTTAGATAAAATTAGTGATTAATATTTATCTTAAGTAAGGCTAGAAAGAAAGGGCTTTAATTATGAGTGAAATAATAAAACAGTATAAAATATTTTGGATGTGGGAATTTGAAAAAGAAGAGAAATGGCTTAATGATTTAGCAAAAAATGGATTAGAGCTTATAGATATACCAAATCCATTTTTATATTATTTTAAAAAATCAAACGATATGAAAAATATTAAAATAGAATATCTATTTGGCAAAGACAAGCTAGAAAAAGAAAAATATATTGATTTTTTAAAAAGCACTGGAATAGAACACATCAAAGGGAATAAAGGCTGGCATTATTTTAAAAGCTTTAACAATGAAAACTTTGAAATTTATTCTGACAACACATCTAAAATAAAGCTTTATAATAGAATTTTAAAGCCACTTTGGATAGTAGTTGTTCTAAATTTAATTGCTGGATTTATAAATATGGTTATACCTTTTATATTATCCGATGATAATATGTCTAATTTTTTAATGGGTGTATCTAATATTTTAATAGGATTGTCTGGGATTTTAGGCTGTAAAAAAATAAATGAGAAAAAGATTAAATTAGAAGAAGAATCGTTATTATTTGATAACGAAATATAAAAAATATCCGATACACAAAAGTATCGGATATTTTTAATTTATAAAGAATTAAAGTATTCAGAGATTGCAAGAGAATATGCGTTTGCAAGATTTGTTATAAAAGCTGGGTCTTCGAGCATTGCTCTATCTTCATCATTTGTGTGATATCCATTTTCAACTAAGACAGCTGGGATATTCACTTCTCGTAAAACATGGAAATTTCCTTCTAAAATATCACTCCTTGGCATACCAATAGCATTTATATCATCAAGCAGAATATCCGCAAATTTTATATTGTTATCTATACTAGAATATTGAGTGTAATAATCGCCAAAATCATCGGGCATACCATTAGATATGTAGTAAACATCAGCACCTGCAACATAATCATAATAGCTTTGTTCTAAGCCATCAGAGTGTAGAGAGATAAATAAGAAGCTATCCTGTAAAGCTTTATCACTTTGCAGCGTGAAAACCCTTTGCATAATGCTCGAAATAGTGTTTTCTTCATCAAAAGGTGTGTTTAAATACTGGGAAACATAGTCTTGATTTGCGCCATCAAAAGTTTGTAGAATAGAAATTAAGTATTCAATTTCGGTAAAAATTTCATCATTTTCAGAATATCCTTCATTAATCTTTATTTCTCTTAATTTTTCAAGCGATAGAATATTAGTTATAGCCACTCTTTCCCAAAGCTCCACATAGTTTCCGTCTTCTCTTGTTAAATAAACAGTGGCTCCTTGATTTTCAAGAAGTGGTTTTATTTGCTCTGCTAGTGAAAACATCGCAATGCCTTCTATATATCCTTCATATTCATTAGTATATTGGTCATGTCCTGCGTCTAAAACGATAACCTTGTTTGATAAAGGAAGGGAATCATCTTCTTTTTGTTCGCTAGGAATAGAGGTTGTATTTAAGTTTTCAGTTATTTCATTGGAAACAGCACTAACTACATTAGATAGTGAATCATAACTTAAAATAAGTAAAGTTATAGATAAAAAGAAAATCGATATTAAAGAAACTCTTTTTAAGAAAATTCTGTATTTTTTTCTTCTTTTTTTATATACTCTTTTCTTTCTTGCCTCTAAATCGTTGTTTGTAGAATGATTATTTGCCATAAAACCCCTCCCTTCTAATTTGCATTATATGGATGATGTGTTTAACACAGCTTTCTGTAAATAAAACATTGAAAACTACGATAATACAGATTATTTACAGTATATAGATAAAAAGTGATGAAACAATGTCGAAGTTTTAAAAAAGTTAACATATTCTATAATAGTTCGTATTTAAATATCAATAAATATATGCTACAATCAATTAAAGCGAAAATATAATTTTTTTATTAATACATAATAAAAAGGAGAGTTTAACAATGTTTAAAAGATATGTATATAATATAGTTTCGATTGTTATTAGTTTTACATTAATATTAAATATCACAATACTGAATACCTCAGCAAATGATATAAATGACATTAATGATAGTAATTCAAGTATAGCTATAAATAGTCTTGAAGAACTACCTTTAAAAACTCCAGAGATAGTTTATCAAGATAATGAAAAAGGGGATGTAATTTCTTCAAAAGAAACAAATTTAACACAAGAAAGTTTAGATTCATCTTCTATTATTTCTAATATACCTAAACAAGAAAGCGAATCTAAAGATATAAAAAGCAACTCTCAAACTCTTGATACTTCAAGTCAATTGCAGCAAAGTAGTTCTTTGAATTCTAGCAGTCAGCAAGAGGAAACACAGAGTGATGCAATAGATGCTAACACTAGCTCACAATTAGAAGAAAGTATATCGCAAATAGAAGAAACTTCTTCTCAATTAATTGATATCAATTCAAATACAGCTGATAGTCAATCTCAAGATGAAGAGTTAATTAAATCTAGAAGTTTTACTAAGGCACAAGAAATTATTTATCCATTTACAATTGGTGGAATACAGGTGAATTCTAATAATATAGATAGTTTTACTACCGAAGGAAGCATATCCTATTCAAATGATACTATATTATTAAATAGTGCAACTTTAACAGGTGGCCTACATTTTACAGGTAATTTAAATTTATCTCTTGTGGGAAATAACACAATAGTTGGCACTGATATTGCAGGAATTAAAGTTGATGGAGCACTTAACATATCCGGCGATGGTAATTTAAATGTTAGGGGCACGCACGGAATTGATGCAGTTGGATTTAATATTACATTAAATGGAACTGGAACTATAAACACTGAGGGAACTTATCAAAATCCTGCACATATATATAACCCAGAATTATCAATATTATTCTATGCATCGGGAAATCATGGACACGGAATATCAGGCTCCATAATTATAAATAGCGGAACCTTAAATGCAATAAGTACCTATGGTGATGCTGTTAATGGAGCCCTAATTGCTAATAATCAAGCAAAAGTTTTAGCATCAAGCACTTATGGTGTTGCGTGCACTACAAGTGCTACAACTAATGGAAATGCTCAGATAACAGCAAGAAGTGTACATAATATTGCCGTTAAAGGAGCAGTAACTGTTTCTGGTGGATTTATTTCAGCACTTACATCAAATGGCCCATATGCCTTAGCTTCAACCCATACTGCTTGTGATAATGCTAAGATGGATTATGGCGATAACGTTGAAACTGCAACCTTAGAACAGGTGCATACTGGTAATGCGCAAATGCAACAAAGTAAATATGTTAAAATTTATTGTTCACAAGGTAGTCCAGAAACTCCAACATACTCACTTTTAGTGAATAAATCGGTATCACCAAGTAATGTTATTGAAGGTAACCCAGTAACATTTACAGTGAGTATTACAAATAAAAGTAGTGTTGAAGTTAGCAATGCTGAAGTAACTGACACAGTCTTTAATAAGATAATAGACAAATCAAGTGTTGAGGTAAAACTTGGTGATAAAACGCTTACCAATCCAGCAAATTACACTTGGGATGGCAATAAACTAATTATAAAATCCATGAAAGTAGATGATGTTGTAACAGTTGTGTATGATCATATATATACTACTGGAGAAAGCCCACTAAACACTGTGGTGGCAACAATTCCAAATCCAGCAGACCCAAACACACCACTTGGAGAAGGAGATGATTCAGTAACTACAACGGTTACGCCAAAAAATTATGAATTAGAAGTGCAAAAATCAGTATCAAGCGCTCCAGTTATTGCTGGCAATTCTATAACATATACAGTGACGGTAGAAAACAAAGGGAATGTTAACGCTCAGAATATTGAAATAAATGATATAGTTTTTCCAAGTATAATAGATAAATCAACTATCAATGTTAAATATGAAAATATTTCTTTAAATAACCCAACTCATTTTACTTGGGGTAAGGAAAATAATGATACACTTATTATAAAATCACTAGCCGTGGGTGAAATTATAACTATCGAATATGATTTTACTTATCAAGATGGTGGTGATAAAAAAAATACTGTAACGGCAACCATTCCAAATCCAGCTAAGCCAGACACACCTTTAGCAGAAGATACCGACTCTGTTACTAAACCAGTTACAGAGAAAAACTACGAATTAAGTGTTTTAAAATCAGTATCAAACGAAACTGCATTTGTAGGTGAGCCGATTAGATATTTTGTTACGATTGAAAATATAGGTAATGTTCAAGCAGATAATATTAGAATTGCAGATACAGTTTTCCCAGATGTAACAAATCTTATTGTAAAACTTGGCGAAACTCAATTGGCATCGCCATCTGATTATTATTGGGATAATAATGTTTTAATTATTAAATCAATCCAGCCAAACCAAATAATAAGAGTGCAATATGATTATACACACACAGTATCAGGAACAGATATTAAAAATAAAGTAACAGTAACTATACAAAACCCAGCAGATCCTAGTAATCCTTTAGAAGAAAAAGAATCTGAAACATCAAAAGATGTTCTTGAAAAACCACAGCTGTATGTAAGCAAGATTGCAGATAAAGATGTTGCGTATATCGGACAAACTATTAATTACACTGTAAAAGTTCAAAACACAGGCGTTGTTGATATAGATAATGTTCAAATTAAAGACTCTGCTTTCATTTCAATAACAGAAAAAGATAATATAGTTCTAAAATTAGAAAAAGATATTTTAGATAATAACACTGATTACGTTTGGAATGAGTTAGGTGACACAGTGACTATAAATACAATTCCAGCAAAACAAGAAATTATAATAACATATTCTGTAAAAGCAAGTACTGCTGGAGTATATGAAAACAAAGTAAATGTTACAGCTGATAATCCATCAGACCCAGATACACCACTTACACCAGAAGAAGTGATTGTTGAAACAAATATATATGGCAAACCAAGTATTGAACTAACTAAGAAAACAGATGGTGGTATAACAAACGTTTTAGAAAATATACCAATTAATTATATTTTAGAAGTTAATAATAATGGCGAAGTTAATCTTACAAATATAATTGTTAATGATTCCTCATTTAAAGCTATAACTCATAAAGCAAGTGTTATAGTGAAAAAAGGTGACATTATGTTAACTGCGGGTAGTGATTACAAGTGGGAAAATGATACATTAGTGTTGTTTGCAATTAATAAAAGTGAAATATATACTATTAATTATAGTATAACGCCAACTACTATAGGCGATTATAAAAATGTTGCAACTATTACAGTTCAGGATCCATCAGACCCATCAAAGGATTTGACTGATGAAAAAGAAGTAATAACCGAAGTTTTAAAATCACCTAGCATATCCATTGTAAAAACTTCAAATCTTGCAACAGCAGTGGTTAATTCGCCAATTAGATACACGATAACAGTTAAAAACACTGGTGGATATAGTTTGTTAAATGTTAAAGTTAGTGATACAGTGTTTAATTTTATTAATAAAGATGATGTTTCTCTTAAAAATGGAATTACTACTTTGGATATAAATGAAGATTATAGCTGGAATGAAAATTCACTTAATATCAATTTATTAAAAGCTAATGAAACAGTTGTGATTACTTATTCGTACAGCCATAATACAGCTGAAAGATTTACTAATATAGCAAATGTTGAAGTGGATAACCCACTTACAAGTGAAAAACTTACAGATAAAGATGATATAACAGTTAACGTTGTCACAAGTTTACCAACGCCAACACCAGCACCACAAGAACCAGCACCTGCAACACCAACTCCAACACCAGTTGTGCTACCGGTAATCCCAGATGTAGAAGAGCCAGAGGAAACTGAAACTCCAGCACCAACACCAACACCAGAAGCAACACAAACAGTTCAGCCAAACCAAACTAATCAGCCAGAAAACACAAATCCAACCCCAACACCACCTACAGCAGAAGTAAACCCTGAAGGCGGAATTGATGTTGATACACAACTACCAGACGAAGAGCCAGAAGATGTTTTAATTGATGAAGAACCACTTGATGAAAACTTATATGAATTTGAAGAGGGTGTTCTTACAATTCTTCCAGAAGCATTTGAAGAACTGGGAGATGGCGAACATGAAGTTGAAATTGTTTATGAAAATGGTGAAAGTATTATAACAAATGTTATCACTGATCAAGGAGTTCCTTTAAGTGCTGGCGTAGTTAATCCATCTTGGAGCTTATTTGATTTAATAATGACGATAACAGCGTTTGTTTTAATGATTTTATATATTCTTTCAAAACCTAAAAAAGAAAAAGAGGATGATGAAGAGCAATATCAAGACGAAGATGAAGAAGAGAAAATAAAAAAACGTAAATTTGCTCAGTTAATGACACTGATTATCTCATTTATTAGCTTATTATTCCTATTAATCACCCAAGATTTCACACTTCCGATGACGATTTTTGACAAATATAGTATAGCGTTTGCAATTATTTCTATAATTCAGTTATGCATAGTTTTGATGTATAAAAAATCAGAAAAAGAAGATAAGCAAACACAATATTATAAGGCATAATTAAAAATGGAGAATAGAAATTCTATTCTCCATTTTATTATGTGGAATTATACTATCCAAGATGTTAAAGTGTTTGAACAAGTCATTAATGTTATAAATAAACCTAAGATTAATCCAGGAAGATATGGATTATTACACTCTTTGAATATTTTTCTTGATACAACAACTGCAACAGGAAGAATAACAACGATAGGGAATAGCCAAATTCCAATTATACTTCCACCAAAACCAGGGTTTAACTCATTAATCATATATCCAGTTGAGAAGAAGTGAGTGTACATAATTAATATCATAACAGCACTTGGAAGAGCAGTTAAAAGAGCATTAAGGGCAGTGTTTATCCAAGGTTTTTTGCCAACTTCAAAATAGTTGTAGCTATTAACTATTACTGAATTTGCAACATAGTAAATTAAGTATAAAGGAAGATATGAAAGAGCAATTAATATTTTATCAGGTGTAAATGTTCTAACAGCTAGTACCCATAGTCTAAAGTCTGATTTAAAGAAATAATCAGCTAAGAACACAATTCCAAATGTTAAAAATACAACCACTACTGATAAAATAATAGTTTTTAGAAGATTGGAAAGACTGATTTTAACTCCATTTAAAGCAGTATCAACCTTTACTCCAGTAAATTTACTTCCAATAAACACTAGTAATAATCCAAATAGTCCACATAACGCAGCCCAAACTCCTATAAAGAAAGGCGGTTGTTGTGGCATAAAGCTAGGTCGAAGTGAATTTATAAAAGGCGCACCATACATATAAACAGTAAAGCTAAATGCAAATGCTAAAACACTACTTATAATAAACCAAGTTTTACTTTTTCCAGTTAAAGCTTTAGCTGGCATAACTTCTTTTGAAGATTTTAAGCTAGCAAATGTCTGTGTAGAAAGTAAAACTTTAGTTATACTAACCATAAATATAACAAGTCCAACTAAACCAATTGCATTAAAGAATGTTTTTATTGGCCAAACCTGACTATTACTATCAATTGGATTTGGAGCGCCAAAGCTATCTTCAAAGAAATCAATTCCCATTGTTACAACGTCTTGTGAGAAGTGTGCCCAAGCGTGAAGTATTTCAGGGTTGTAGATAACACGAGTTGCCTCTTGTCCATCGATATCTTCTTTATACATTGTATAAGCTTCTCTTACTTCTAGTCCAGCGGGGTCTTGCCCAAAATTTAAGAAGGATTGAGCAGTTGCTTGATTTATATAATCTTTTGGAGGGCTATAAAATCCATTGCCATCTGGAACTCTATGGAAGAATTCATCATATTGACAAGCAACTATACCAACATCTCTTGAGCCATAAACATCTACAAAATTTCCATCTGCATCTGTGTAAACAGCATCATTTGAAACTAAGAAAGCTGCACTTATTAATGGATTTTCAGCTTCATTATCAAATAAAACAGCAACTCTTGATGCGAGTGCACCATTCGAGTGACCAGTTACGCCAACTTTTTCTGAATCTACATAAGGTAAATCAACAAGCATTTTAACAGCATCATACATACCATTAGCACCATTTTCAGGATTCCACCAAGCGCCTGTGTCTATAATTTCTGAATGACCGTGACCATACATATCAATAGCAAAAACTACATATCCACGACGAGCGTATTCTATATAGTTTAAATCTTGCATTTCACGATTGTTATACCAGCCGTGGCTTGTTGCAATAGCAGGGGCAGGGGTTTCGCTAGTTGCAGTATCTGGAACAAATAAAAGCCCAGTGAGTAAATGCCCAGATTCAGTTTCAACGCTTATTTCCTTAATTGTTACATTGCCATAGTCTGTTTGGATTATTGAGGAGCCTAAAGAACTAATAAGGCAAAGGATTAAGGATATAGCTAGCCAAAATTTTGCAGTCTTTTTCATTAACTTAATTCTCCGATTTCTGCCGTAAAATAATATTAAATTTTAATAGCGTTAATTATAAAAACACTTACGGCTTATGTTAAATATAATTAACAAAATTAAATATATAAGCACATATTTTATGCAACTTATATATACGTTAATATAATTGTAATACTTTATTAATTAAAATTCAATCATTGAAACATAGAAATATAACGCTTATTTTAGGTGAAATAACCAAAAGAATTTTATGGTGAGTTGATTTTAAAATTTAATTTTGATATAATAATAAAAGTTTTTTAATAAAGGAGTATGTATGGGAGTTTTACTTTTAATTGGTGGATATATATTATTAGGGACAATGGTAATAGGCACCTTTATTCAGATTTTGGTTTGTGGCAAAAATTTAAAGCTTTGGCCAATAGTTCCACTTATTATATGGCTTATTTTTTCAGGGATTATATATACGTTTGTTAGTACACTATTTGATACTGATGCTTTAAATTTTATAATAGTATTAGGAGCTATGCTTTTTATCTACTTTTTTACAGTTGGGGCGTTATCATATAAATTTATAGGAAATAAAGAAGAGTCTACAATAAAAAGGGAAGTAGTATCAAAAAGCTCAAATGAAGTTAAGCGAAAAGTTTCAATAGTTGTCCTTATAACGCTAACTGCTCCATTATCTATCTTCACACTTATAGCATTTAATGCATATGGGAACCCAATGATTTATTTTCCAATTATGTTTTCTTTAGGATTAATTTTTTATATGGCTATGCTTTATAAAGAGATGAAAGAATATTTAAGCCCCACAGAAGTGAAACTTTTGATGGTTTCAGCTATATCTATACTGCCAATTTCAGCTTTTGCTTCAGATAGTATGTATTTATATTTTGCTCCACTTTTCTTAACAATCGCAATAGTCCCATTCACGGCTGGCAAAATAGTAAATAATAGTAAACAAAGCACATCTAATAATCGAAATAATAATAAAAGCTCAAACTTTGGATATTTACAAACCTATGAAAATATCCACTATGATTTATATGGCTTAGAAGAATTAAATATAGATACTAAAAATACAAGTAAATTATTAAGTAGATTTTATAAAGAAGTAGTTAGCAATGATGAAGAGCATCAAAAGAAAAACTTTCTAGCAAAAGCAGTATCTGTTTTTGTTCCATTGCCAGTTTATTTAATTAAAGATTTTAATCGAAACACAAATTTTATAGCTTCGCCAAGAAATCTAATAAATAGAGAAAATTGGAATTATAGAGCTTTTAAAAATTATAGAGAAGATTATAGAAATGTTGATATATATCATTTAAATACTATAAAAAATTTAGAGATAGATTATAATTACTGCAAACAAATTTTAGTGCAAGAAGGATTAATGCATTCTCATATAATTAAAAAGCTTGTACTTTTCTCAAAAGAGGCTATGAAATATGAAGGGTATATGATTTTAGAGAGAAGAAAATGATAGTTTGAGCAGAAATATAAGAAAAAAGGAATTATGGATATGAAATTTAAAAAAATAGAAATAATTAAAAGCTTGCCCTTTAATTTTATATTTGGAAATATTATAGCATCATTAATCAGCTCAATATTCTTTATTTTCGTTGCAGTTACAACTATTTTTACAAATTACATATCCGATACTCCGAGTGTGTTCATTTATATTTCTAGTATTATACCAGTGCTAATTTCAATTATTTTTTTAAAGAATATTATCACCATATTTCTTGATGTATTTATCAATGATATAGAAAAATATAGCTGTAAAATTGAGTTTCCCCCAATTTTTAATATAGAAAAACACGGTAATTCATTTCCTTGTTTTTTTAAAGATATTAAAAAGAAAAAAGGTGTGTGCTTTTCGGCTAAGGATACTAATCTATTATTAAAAAAGAAGGCTGTAAATATATCATATTATGGACTTAGAAAAACTAGGCAGATTATTAAATTAACAAGTATTGATAATTCTCCTGTTAGTATGAAAAATGAAAATGCTGATATAAAATATATAAAGCGATATTTCACATTACCTTATTTTTTTGCTTTTTTTGAGCCAATAATATTTCTGGGTGTGATGTTATTCTTTTTTGAAAGTAAGGTAGAGATAAGTAATATTACTATATCATTTATATTTTTAGCATATGCTATTTTTGTTTATATTAGGGCGTATATAGGTTATAAAACTATGTTTTCAGATACAAATGATTTATCTTTTTTTAAATTTTTCTTATTATTTAGAAAAATTTGCTTTGTATTAGGTATATCAGGAGAAATCCCAGCAGATGTTATAGAGCGTACTGGAGAGGATAAAGCAAAAAAGAGCTTTTATAAAATAGTGCCTATGTGTCTAATAGCTATTGTAAATATATTCACTGTTCTTGTTTGGATTTTAGAGATTAAAAAACTCTTTTAAATATGAAAAATGACTAACTATAAAAATAGCAGACAATATATAAATGTCTGCTGTTTTTTTTGTTGTAAAGTATTTTAGCTTAACAGATTATTACTTAAGCTGATTTTTTAAACCAATGTTTTGTGCTGTTTGCGATTTTCACTAGAATTAGCATAACTGGAACTTCAACTAATACGCCAACTATGGTAGCTAGTGCAACAGGGCTATCTGTTCCAAATAAGGCAATAGCAACTGCAACTGCAAGTTCAAAGAAATTTGAGGCACCTATCATTCCAGCTGGTGCTGCAACATCATGTGGAAGTTTTAAAGCTTTTGAAGCAAGATATGCAATAAAAAAGATTAGAAAAGTTTGGACAATTAAAGGTATTGCAATCATAAGAATATGAGTTGGATTTTCTAAAATAACGTCACCTTGGAAAGAGAAGATTAAAGTTAGCGTTAGTAATAATCCTATAATTGTAACATTTGAGAATTTAGGAATAAACTTATTTTCAAAATAATCTAATCCCTTTGTTTTTGTTATATGATTTCTTGTTAGAATACCACCGAATAATGGGATAACAACAAATAAAACAACGGATAGAATTAATGTGTCCCAAGGAACACTAACTCCAGAAACTCCAAGTAAAAATGCAACAATCGGAGTGAATGCAATTAAAATTATTAAATCATTTGTTGCAACTTGAACAACTGTATATGCCGCATTTCCTTTAGTTAAATGACTCCAAACAAAAACCATTGCAGTACAAGGTGCAGCTCCTAGTAAAACAGCACCAGCAAGATAGTCTGTTGCAAGCTCTGGTGTTATAAAGTTTTTAAAAACAACAAAGAAAAACACCCAAGCAATAGCGAACATAGTAAAAGGTTTTATTAGCCAGTTTGTAACCCAAGTAACAAATAATCCCTTTGGATTTTTACCAACATTTTTAATGCTTTGAAAATCGACTTTAAGCATCATTGGATATATCATAAGCCAAATTAAAATTGCAATAGGGATAGACACATTGGCGTATTCAAATTTATTTAAAAAATCTGGTATAGCAGGGATGAACTTTCCAATTAAAACACCGATAACCATACAAAGCGCCACCCAAACTGTTAAATATTTTTCAAAGAAACCTATTCCTTGATTTTTGCTTTTTTTCATAATAAATTCTCCTTATATTCATATTATGTGTTGTAATGAAATTTTCAAACCAACTTTTTTTGATATATAGGTTTGAAATAGAAGCTGTTATTAAACAGCTTTAAATCAAAAATATTTGATTTGATTTGATTATAGTATATTAAAATTAAAAAGTCAATACCAAATCAAAAATTCTTGATTTAATATTGACTTTATTTATAGACTTTTAATTATTTAGCCATATTTTTGCACTTTTTTTAAGGTAGGGGAGAATATCTGTATTATATACTTCGTTTAAAGTTTCTTTTGGAAAATTTATAATATCTTTATGTAAAAGTATATTTTTATCTTTCATTAATATGATTTCATCGCTATAATTAAATGCTAAATTAACATCGTGTAAAACAGATATAACATATCTATCGCCATTTTCTACCCATTTTTTAATAAACTGCATTGTTTCGATTTGATATTTTAAATCAAGATGATTTACAGCCTCATCTAATAAAATAATCTTTGGATCTTGAGCAAAAACTCTAGCTAAAAATACCCTTTGGAGTTGTCCTTGAGATAAAGAGTTAATTAAACGATTTTTTAAATGATATAAATCAAGCATATGCAAAACCTCATCTACTTTATTATAGTCAGTTTTTTTGTATTGAGATAAAATGCTATTCTCTTTATATGAAAATCTTCCCATTAAAACAGTTTCAAAAACAGTGTATGGGAATTCACTTACTGAATTTTGCACAACTAGACCAACAGTTTGGCCACGTTTTTTATGCGAAATATTTTTAAGGTTTATATCATGTATAAAAACAGTACCAGTGTATTTTATTTGATTCGATAACACTTTTAATAAAGTGCTTTTTCCACATCCATTTTGACCTAAAATACTAATAATTTTATTTTTTTTAATATCAAAAGATACATTATTAAGAACAACGGAATTATCATATCCACAAACTATATTTCGAGCTTTAATCATTATATGCCTCCTTTTTCTTTGAAAGGTAGACAAATATAAAGAAAGGTGCTCCAATTAGTGCTGTAATAGAGCCAACTGGAATTTCGCTAGGGGATAGGATAGTTCGGGCAATTATATCACAAAAAACCATAAAACTACCACCGATTAAAATATTAAGTGGCAGAGCTTTTTTGTGATTGGCAGTGGTAATTCTTCTAACAATGTGTGGCACAATTAAATCAACAAATCCAATAATACCAGCAAAGGCAACGCTAAAGCTTGTTAAAGCTGAAACCAATAAAATCAAAGTCCATCTTGAAATTTTGCTATTCACTCCGACAGAATTTGCAACGCTATCACCAAAACTTAATATATCCAAAATATTTGAAAAAGCCATTAAAATAAGGAATATTATAGGAAGTATAATCGACATAATTATAACTCCATCATATCCTTTTGATGCAAAACTTCCTAATTGAAAAAGAAATATTCTGTTTGTAAATTCAGGGCTTTGGCTAGCGATAGTTGTCATAATTGCATTTAAAAATAAGGAAAACACCATACCAGCTAACACAACCGTATTAGTTGAAAGACTTTTATCGCTTATTTGAGCAAAAAGTAAAACAAAAAATACACATAAAAATCCTCCAAGTATTCCAGAACTTATCATTAATTCATAAGTATGAATACCAGTGTAAAAAATCATAACTAAGGTTATGAAAAGCCCAGAAGCAGAGGATACACCAAGACTATATGCAGAGGCAAGCGAATTTTTTAAAACTGATTGCAATACACATCCACAAATAGAAATTGCAGCACCAATTAAAAATGCAAGTAAAGTTCTTGGAAGGCGAACCCCAATTATAATAGTTTTATTTAATGAAGAAACATTTTCACTAAAATTAGTTTTAAAAAAGGCATCGGATATCACAGAAAGCGTATCAGAAAAATTAACTGATACGCTACCTAATGAAATTCCAAATAGAATTATTAAAATACTAATTATTAAACTTAAACTAAATATAAACTTATAATTATTGGTATATTTCTCCATAAACTGCCACTGCCATTTCTTCTAAAGCGATAACTATATTGTGGTTTGGTCTTGCTGCTGCATTTGCATTTATAAAATAAACATCATTATTCATAATTGCAGTAATTTCTGAGTAAACTTCTGTATTTAGTATACTGTTTACAACATCAGGTGTGTATCCATCACTAGTTAAAAACACATCTGGATTTCTAGCTATAACTTCTTCTTGAGTGGTTGCTATCCAGCCCTCTTGATCTGCAAATACGTTTTCTGCTCCTATAATTTCAATCATTTCATGAAGATAAGTGCCTGATGTAGCAGGGTATAAAGAGGATGTTTCAAAATAAACAGTTTTTTTATCTGTTATAGTTTGTCCAATAGCTGAAATTTCTTCAATTGTTGCTTTCATTTCTGCTATTAAAGTTTCGCCTTCGCTAGATTTATTAACAGTATTAGCAATTGTTTGAATATCTGTGTAAATAGCTTCAATCGAAGAAGAAATAGGAATACTAATCACCTCAATACCAGCGTCTATTAAAGGAGAATACAAATCTTTTCCAGTAAAGTCTGTCATACTAGAAACAAATATTAAATTAGGTTCAAGTTCTAGGATTGCTTCTATATCAGGAGTGAAAGCATCAAATGCTGGAAGATTTTCATATCCTTCTCCGACATATAAATCAACTGCAACTAATTCTTCTTCTATTCCTAAATCCGATAAAACTTCTGTTACAGATGGAGAAAAGCTTATTATTTTCATTTCAGAAGTGTTGATTTCTTCATTTGAGGTTGTTTGGCTGGTTGTTGTTTCGTTGCTTGAGCAACTAACAAGTGAAAGTGCTAATGTAGCTGCTAAAATAAGACTTAAGAGTTTTTTCATTTAAAATGATTCCTTTCGTTTTAAGCTTTACTGTTTAAAGCTTAGTAGTTGTTCAGATATAAAAATAAGCACCCTTATAATAAATAAGGGTGCAAAGCAAACAGAGCTTTATACTCCTTCATTCATCGTAAAGTTGTATTATAAATAGAATTGACGACCTGACTATATAATTTAAAAATTACTTCACAGTGGCGGGACCGTAGGGATTTTAACCCATTTCCTCAAATTTCTATTTTGTATAATTATTTTTATAGGTGCATTATACACTATTAATTAAGTAAAATCAAGGGAGTAAAAGTTACTATAACATTACATTTAATTTAATACAACAAATTTTTATAGTAATTTAGATATCGGATAACTAAAACAATCAAGTATAAAAGCCACTAGACTGAGTTAGTGGCTTTTTTTATAGATATATATTACGGAGTTATTGTTGGTGCTAATATTCCAAAATGTAGACCGAAAATATTATTGTGAGGTTCAGGAAAGTTAGTTGCTACATTTTCAAACGCCCAAGAAGTTCCATCTGGAGATGTATAATAATTAATTTCAGCTTCAAAATTTGTAGTTGTATTATAATTAAATGCATAAACAGTGCCACTTCCACTTGTTCCGGCTATGACTGTTAAAGTCCCACTAAAATCAGAATCAGAAGTGCCTGTATTTAAACCATCAGAAGCAGAGAATATACCAAATCCACCACGATTGAGTACACTATTTCCTCCGTTTGTTATTATAGTTGCTTTACCAGAAACTTCTAATGTACTATGCGCATAAATCCCTTTATAGAAAACTTCTTTGGTCATTTAAAAAGTGAACTCTTGTATTTGTAAAAGTTTGATAGCTTAGAACATTTTAAGTTAGAATTAATTGATTACATTGATTATTACAACAAGCACAGAATTAAGGCAAAACTTAAAGGTTTGATATCTGCCAAACACAGATATCAAGCCCTTATAGCGTCTTAATTATTAAATTTGTACATTTTAAACAAAATATCGTGTCTAACTTTTTTGGTCAGTATATTTTTAAAATATCTATCATTTTATAAAAAATAAACAGTTAGAATTAAAAAACTTAGTATAAGTCTTGACATTTTAAAACTTATAGATTAAACTAAAAGTTAGCGAAATCTAACTTTTGTTAAATATTTAATTTTGTAAGGAAAATATGTTAATGATAAATAAGAGATTAATAAATTTTGTTCCAGATGCAATATGTCATATTAGAAAAAATGTAATATTTCAATTAATAGGGCTGTTTTTCAATATATGCTTTATGATGAATATTAGTTTTTTTATAAGTGGTGTAATTAATAAAACATTATATAAAAATGATATTATGTTGCATATATTGATGGCAATTATTTGTATTACTATAAAAGTGAGTATGGTGTATTTTGCGAATTTAGAGAGTTACCTTGCTTCGAAGTCAGTAAAGAATATTTTAAGAGGTAAAATTTATGATAAAGTAATAAATTTAGGAAGTAGATACACAAAAAAGCTTTCTTCAGCAGAACTTTTGCAAATGTCAGTTGAAGGTGTAGAACAACTCGAAACATACTTTGCTAATTTCTTGCCGCAATTTTTTTATTCAATGATTTCACCACTGATATTATTTGTAGTGATTTCTTTTATCAGTTTAAAAGTTGCTGTGATACTTTTTATTTGTGTTCCATTAATTCCTATTTCTATTGTGCTTGTGCAAAAATTTGCTAAAAAACTACTTTCGAAATATTGGGGGGAATACTTAGGTCTTGGGGATAGTTTTTTAGAAAATTTACAAGGGCTGAACACTCTTAAAATTTATAATTCAGATGAATTTAAACATAATGAAATGAATAAAAAAGCAGAGCGATTTAGAGTGGTTACAATGAAAGTTCTTTCTATGCAATTAAATTCTATAATAATAATGGATATTGTTGCGTATGGTGGTGCTGCACTTGGGATAATTTTCGCCTTAAATGAATTTAATTTAGGAAATATAACTATTTTTGGTATGCTATTGATTATGCTATTAAGTGCTGATTTTTTCTTGCCACTTAGGATTTTAGGAAGTTTTTTTCATATTGCAATGAATGGCATAGCTGCGAGTAAAAAAATATTCACTTTACTTGATATAGAAGAATTATTTTTGAAAACTAAAGAAATAAATGATTTTGATATAAAAGTAAGTAATCTTAGTTTTTCTTATGATGAAAATCAAATTTTAGATAATGTGTCGATTAATATTTTGAAAAATGAATTCGTTTCAATAGTTGGCAAAAGTGGTTCTGGAAAATCCACTATTGCTGGGTTATTAACCGGAATTAATGAAAATTATACAGGAGAAGCAACTATTGGTGGCGTAGAAATTTCAGAAATATCAAAAGAAAGTTTGGCTAAAAACATAACCTTAGTATCGGCAAATTCATACATTTTTAAAGGTACAGTTCGTGAAAATTTATATATGTCAAAAAATAATGCAACAGAAATCGAGATGTGGCAAGCATTAGATAAGGTTAATCTATCTGATTTTCTAAAAAATGAAAATGGATTAGATACATATCTGCTCGAAAAAGGGAGTAATTTTTCTGGTGGACAATGCCAAAGGCTTGCTCTTGCAAGGGCTCTTTTACATGATAGTAAAATCTATATTTTTGATGAGGCAACAAGTAATATTGATGCTGATAGCGAAAATGAAATTATGAATGTTATACAAGAATTAGCAAAAACAAAAACTATTATTTTAATATCTCACAGGCTATTAAATGTTGTGGATTCAAATAGAATTTATTTAATAAAAGATGGAAAGATTACCGAAAGTGGAACACATAATGAGTTACTAATAAATAAAAAGCATTATAGTGATTTATGGCACACACAACAAAATCTTGAAAAAATGGAGGGTATAACTAATGGGTAAACGCTCAACATTTAATGTTATGATAAGGTTAATCGGTCTTGTCAGACCGCTTGCACCTATTATGATAATTGCTATTATTATGGGGTGTTTGGGATACTTTTGTGCTAGTTTTATAACAGTTTTTGCTTCTTATGCTATAATTGATATTCTTAAAAATAATAGTGTTAATTTAAATTTATTTATTACTGTTATTTTAACAATAGCAGTGTTACGAGGGATTTTACATTATATTGAGCAGTATTGCAATCATTTTATAGCTTTTAAACTGCTTGCACTTATCCGTGATAAAGTATTTACTGCACTTAGAAAACTTGCACCTGCAAAACTTGATGGGAGAGATAAAGGAAATCTAGTTTCAATAATAACATCGGATATTGAACTTTTAGAAGTTTTTTATGCTCACACAGTTTCTCCGATATGTATAGCTTTTATAACATCGTTTGGAGTTATTTGTTTTATTGGTAGTTTTAATATCATACTTGGAGTGATAGTGTTATTAGCACACATAACTGTTGGGATAGTAATACCGATTATAATGTCTAAAAAAAGCAAACAAAATGGTGAAAGTCATAGAAATAAAGTTGGAGAATTAAATACCTATTTTCTTGATAGCTTGCGTGGCTTAAAGGAAATTTTACAGTTTGGATATAAAGATATAAGAAAACTAGAAATAGAAAACTTATCAAAAGAAATTGAAAACTCTAATAAAGAGATAAAAAAATATACTGGAAAAACATTTGCCACAACTAATTTTGTTATTTTAATATTTTCTACTATAACATTATTTACAGCAGGAATTTTATATTTAGAAAATTATATAGACTTAACAGCAGTTTTAATTTCTACGATACTGCTTTTATCTTCTTTTGGTGCTGTTACATCTGTTGCAAATTTAGGTGCAGGATTATCGCAAACTATTGCATGTGGTAATAGAGTGCTTGATATTTTAGATGATGCGCCTATTGTTAAAGAAGTAATCGATGGAATAGATGTTACTTTTGAAACTGCAAATTTTAAAAATATTGATTTTTCATACAGTCAAGAAAATATACTAGAAAATTTTTCTATGAATATAGAAAAGGGTAAAATTTTAGCTATTAGTGGCAAAAGTGGTTGTGGTAAATCTACAATTCTAAAGCTGTTAATGAGATTTTATGATGTAAATAGTGGTGAAGTTTTAATATCAAATGAAAATATTAAAAATATCAACACTAAAAGTCTTAGAGATAATCAAAGCTTTGTAACACAAGAAACGCATATTTTCTGTGACACCATAGAAAACAATATTAAAATCGCCAATATTAATGCAACTAGACAGGATGTTATAAATGCTGCAAAAAATGCATCATTGCATGAATTTATAAAAAATTTAAAAGATGGTTATGATACACCTATTGGCGAATTAGGTGATACTATATCAGGAGGTGAAAAGCAAAGAATAGGAGTTGCAAGGGCATTTTTACATAACGCAAGTTTAATTTTATTAGATGAGCCAACTAGTAATATAGATAGCTTAAATGAGGCAGTTATTTTAAAAGCTTTAAAAGATATTAAAGATAAAACTATTGTTTTAGTTTCTCATAGAAAATCAACGCTTAAAATTGCAGATAATATTTTAAATATGGAAACGATAAGGAAAAGCTAATGAATAAAGTGCAAAATGAAAAATGAATTGTTAAACTGATGATAGAAGTTTATTGCAAAAACCATCATTAAGAAAAAAAGCTTTGCAAAGAATGTATAGAAATGCTTGAATATGCAAATGAAAAAACTGAGAAGTGTCCATTTAAAGAAAGCAAAACGTTTTGCTCTAATTGCAGTGTTCATTGCTATAAAGAAGAAATGAGATATAAAATTCGCAATAAAACATATTGTTTGCAGTAAAATAAGAAAGGTAAAATAAAAATTGAATATAAAAAAAATAATATATCTTTGTATAGGATTTATAGGTCTTGGCATCGGAGCTATTGGAGCAGTGGTTCCACTTTTACCATCTTTTCCGTTTTTGCTTTTGGCAGCCTTTGGGTTTGGTAAAAGCAGTGAAAAACTAGATAAATGGTTTAAAGCTACAAAGCTTTACAGGGATAATTTAGAAAGTTATGCTAAAGGTCAGGGGATGACTAATAAAACGAAAATTAAAATTGTAATCACGTTTACAATTTTAATGTCTATAGGCTTTATTGTGATGAAGTCCGTTCCAATAGGGCAAACAGTTTTGTTCTTTGTATGGATATTTCATATAGTATATTTTTTATTTATAGTAAAAACAATTAAAGTTTAAAAAAGAAAGGAAATTTTATGTTAGAACATAGTCACTCACACAGTTGTGGATGTAATTCACACATACACACTAATGAAAATCACCATAGTTGTGGTTGTCATTCACATAGCGATAATCATACTTGCGGTAAAACTCACAAAAAGGTTGAAATTAAAAATTTAAGCCAGATGGATATTCATTTATTAAAGCATATTTTAGATCATAAATATCTGCCGGTGGCAAGGTTTATTACCAAAAGCAGTAAATCAGAGGATTTTTTAAATATTGCACTTTCTCCAGTTTTTATAAATCAATCAAAAGATAGTTTAGAGCTAGTTAAAAGTTTTGGAGTAAGACTTAAAAATTTAGAAGATTTAGGATTAATAAGCATAGATTACGATATACCACTAAAAGGTTATCCGTATAATGAGTATTATACTTCTGATATTTATAGTTATTTTAAACAAACAGTAAAAGAAGCTAAGGAGAACACTGACTTTTTAGGAGATATAGCTGAAATTGAATGTGGAAGCATAGCACCAACAAAAGAATGCGAAGAAATCCTACATAAAAATTAAATTTTTAATATTAGGGGAAAGCCATAATATTTTTTAAGTAATAGGTTAGATGAAGCTAACTCGATGAAAGAAAGGAATAGTGAAACTATGGAAAAGAAAAAAGAAGCACCAATATTAAAAAAGCTATACGCTTTTGCAGGAGGCTATAAACATTTAACAAATTTAGGTATGATTTTATCTGGAGTCAATGATAAGGTTATCAATGAAGAAAATATGGCAAAAGTTTTTAGAGTTAATCCTAAAATTATAAATAGCAAAGTTGATAATCAAAATTATAGCAGTATAATTTGTGTTTCGAAAATATAAATTAATATAAAGATTACCATTTAAGTAAAACATCGGAGTAAATATATTTGCTCCGATGTTTTATATTTTTAGAAAGAGCTACAATAGTATAGTAAGATAGCGACTGATAAATCTAACATATCAAATATAATTTCAAATTTGAAACTATATTGATTTTTAATTCAAACTGTGATATAATTTCAATATTGAAACTATTTAAAGAAAGGTATTATATGAGAGAAGCATATTTTAGATTTATGAGTGCAGTTGACATTGACTGCTACAAAAGTATTCGTGAAAGTGAAATAGGGAGTAATCTGCCATATTCGGATGTTTTGCAACTATTTATTATAAACCACAAGCAAAATATGACAGTTAGTGAACTTGCTAATAAGTTAAATCTTTCCCGTCCTGCAACAACCCAAAAGGTAAATGAACTTGAAAAAAAAGGGTTAGTTATAAAAACAGGGTCAGCTAAAGATAAGAGAGTTACTTATCTTTCTCTTGCTGAAAGTTTAATTGAGAGTAGCAATGATACAAAATCATCCACTCTTATAGATGCAGTAGATAAAAAATTTTCAGAGGATGAAAAAATAGTATTTGCAAAAATCCTAAACTTTATGGCAGATTACTTACTGGAGGACTAATGAAAAACGAATGTATTAAAATTACAGGTGCAAGGGAAAACAACCTTAAAATCATCTCGCTTGAAATACCCAAATACAAGCTTGTAGCATTAACTGGAGTATCTGGAAGTGGAAAGAGTAGTTTTGCTATTAATATACTTCAAAAAGAATGTCAAAGGCAGTATTTAGAGTCGATGGGAATGGTTACAGATGGACTTAATAAACCTTCGGTAGACAGCATTGTTGGACTTTCGCCATCTATTTCTGTGGGACAAAGAGTGCTTTCTAAAAATCCACGCTCAACTGTTGGCACATATACTGAAATACTGACGTATCTTCGTATTTTATATGCAAAACTTGCAATACGAATATGTCCTACTTGTAAAGGCGAAATTCCTCCAAATTTTGAAGAAGATGAAGAAATTGATTTTACTGATATTTCTTGCCCACATTGTAAAACAAAACTTTCACATCTTAATATGGCGAGCTTTTCTTTTAATAAATCAGAGGGAGCTTGCACAAAATGCAACGGTATAGGTGTTGTTAAAGATGTGGATTTATCCAAGCTCATTGATCTAAACCTAACTATAAAAGAGGGGGCTATAAAGATTTGGGGAAATGAAATTTTCTGGGAGCATTATTCAAATACATTTAAGGCTTGTGGAAATCATTACGGATTTACATTTGATGTTTCAAAACCAGTTAAAGACTATGACGAACTTGAAATGTTAGTGCTTCTTGATGGGGTTGATTGTGAAGAATTTAAAAAGCGTTTTCCAAATATTAAAAGGCCAAAAAGAGTTATGGATGGTTATGTCGAGGGGCTTCGCACCTTTGTAAATAAAAAAGTGATGGAATCTGCTACAAAAAAAGTTGCTAATTTAGCAATTGCTAACGCTATTACAAGCATACCTTGTGATGAGTGTAATGGTACAAGGCTTGGATTTGAGGGTAGAACTGCAAAACTTAATGGCAAAACTATAATAGAAGTAAGCGGGTTTACAATGTCAGCGCTTATAGAATTTTTAGAAGATACACAGAAGAGATTATCTCCAGCAGGTAAAGAAATCGCTACAATAGTTATAGGCGATATCTTAAAACGTGTTAAAGGGATTGTGAAGATTGGGCTTGAGTATCTATCAATAGATCGACCTGTTAGCACTCTTTCAGGTGGAGAAAGTCAGCGAATTCGTCTTGCAAGTATCTTAGAAAGCGGACTTACAGGAGTGCTTTACATCTTAGATGAGCCAACAACAGGACTTCACGCAAAAGACAGTGTATTATTACTAAAAGCAATAAAAAAACTGCGTGATTTAGGCAATACAGTAATAGTAATTGAGCATGATATGGACTTTGTGAAACAGTGTGATTATGTTATTGACTTTGGTATAGGTGCGGGCTCTCTTGGTGGTGAAATTGTTGTAAATGGTACAGTTTTAGAAGTTTCGCAGAATGAAATATCAAAAACAGCAAAATATCTGCGTGAAAAAAAATCAAAACCAAACAATGAAAAAATAAATGCAAGCGCATTTATAGAAGTTAAAAATGCTACTGTGCATAACCTTAAAAATATTTCAATAAATATTCCATTAAATCAGCTAGTTTCTTTTGCTGGAGTGTCTGGTAGTGGTAAAAGTAGTTTGGTTTTTGATGTTATTGAACAAAGAAACAATGCTGAAAATATTCGTGGGTTCGAACATATTTCACAGGTAATAAAAATAGACCAAAGCCCTATCGGTAGACAGAGCCGAAGTAATATAGCAACGTATACAGAAGTTTTTACTTTGATAAGAGAATTATTTTCTTCACAAAGTCAGGCAAAACAGCTAAAGCTAAAACCTGCTGATTTTTCCTTCAATGTTAAAGGTGGTCGCTGTGAAAAATGCGAGGGGCTAGGTGTAATTGCATTAGATATGCAGTTTTTAGATGATGTTGAAGTTATCTGCCCTGTTTGCAAAGGTCATAGATTTAAAAAGAAAGTTCTTTCAGTAAAATATAAAGGGCAGAGTGTTTCTGATGTTTTAAATATGACTATACTTGAAAATTTAGAATTTTTTAAAGACAATAGAGAAATTCATAAAAAACTTAGTGTTATAAATGAAGTTGGTCTAGCATATCTAAAGCTAGGACAATCCACAACTACACTTTCAGGTGGTGAATGCCAAAGGTTGAAACTATCAAAAGAGCTTGCAAGAACTGGCAATGGTCATACATTGTATCTTTTAGATGAACCAACAACAGGACTTCATCCAATGGATAGCGAAAAACTTTTAATACTACTGAAAAAATTAGTAAAACAGAATAACTCAGTTTACGTGATTGAGCATAATACAGATATTTTAGCAAAAAGCGACTATATTGTTGAGCTCGGACCATTTGGTGGTGATAAAGGTGGAAAGGTAATAGCTAAAGGTACACCGTTTGAAATTACGATGAATGACAATAGTGTCACAGGGAGGTATTTAAAATAAAATTAACAAATTTAATTTTATTTAAATTTTCGTATCTTGAATATTTCTAGGTATAATCAAATGTTTTAATGTGTTCTGGTATATAGAATTAACTACGTAAAGTAAAGTCACTTTGCAAATCTGTGTGGAAATTTATTTGAATTGAATATAGTAAGACACAAACATATTTTGAATTACATTTTATTTCGCTAAAAAAAAATTTCAATAAGCTAAGATTTTAAAGAATAAGAAGTCTGTAAAAATTGATTATATTAAGTAAAATATAATGTGAATATTGTGTTATAAGTTGTTATAATTTGCTGATTATAACTTGTAAATACCGTGAAAATGACAAACGAATATTTTTGTTTTTATGAGTTGTATTTTTATACAATCACTCAATATCTTTTATAAATGCTTATAAGATTGTATATTTTGTTAT